>JBFXAZ010000082.1:23859-25103 GCA_050183765.1 Reyranellaceae bacterium
CCTCGGCGCTGGTCCTCGACCACCAGATGCTGAAGAAGGCGTTGGTGCTGGTGGCGTTCGCGGCGATCCTGCTCTTCGTCGTCGCCGGCCTGGCCGCCGCGCAGCGGCGCTTCAAGCAGGTCCGCTTCTACATCATCGCCTGGTCCGGTGCGGTGATCTCCAGCGCGATCATGACCGGCCGCCACTGGTTCGGCATCGACATCTCGCAGGAGGTGCAGTTCAACTCGATGCGGATCGTCATGGTGTCCGACGCGGCGCTCATGGGTCTGGCGATCTGGGATCATTTCAGCCAGCTGCGCCAGGCGCGGCAGCGCGCCCTGCAGGACAGCCTGCGGCACGCCCAGCAGAACCTGCAGCTCAGCCGGCGCCTCGAGCTGCTCGAGCAGCAATACGCGCTGGCGAAGCGGCTGTCGGAGCGCCAGGAGCGGCGGATCGCCGACACCATTCACGACCTCAGCCAGCCGCTGCACGCGCTGCGGCTCAACGTCGGCAATCTCGGCACCGACGGCGCCGACGCGGCGGGCCGGCAGCGGATCGAGGAGACCTTCGCCTATCTGGAGACGCTCGTCGCCGGCCATCTCGACCGGTCGACCGCGTCGGCCGACATCGACGACGCGAAGGAACCCGCCGAGGACGGCGCCGACACGCTCGGCGTCGGCGCCGTCCTGCGCGGCGTCTTCGAGATGTTCGAGCCCGACGCCCGCGCCAAGGGCCTGCGCTTCCGCCATGTCGAGACCAGCGCCGAAGCCGTCTGCGAGCCGTTGGCGCTGATGCGGATCGCGACGAACCTCGTCGCCAACGCGATCAAGTACACCGAGCGCGGCGGCGTGCTGCTGGGCTGCCGCCGCGTTGGCGGCGTCCTGCGCGTCGAGGTGCACGACAGCGGACCGGGGCTGACACCCCAGGAGTTCGAGCGCGCCCGCCAACGGGCGACACGGCTCGACCGCGATGCCCGGCGCGCCGACGGCAAGGGCCTGGGCCTCTCGATCGCGCAGGAGCTGGCCCAGTCGCGCGGCTACGCCCTGACGCTCGATCCGCGGCGACGAACCGGGACCGGCCTTCGCCTCGACCTGCCGCGCGCGCGGGGACGTCGCTCACTCCCTCTCCCCGCAGGCGGGGAGAGGGTTGGGGTGAGGGGCTGATCGAGTGGCGCACCACCATCGTGCGCAACCTGTGACTCACCCTCACCCCGACCCTCTCCCCGCGCGCGGGGAGAGTGTAGCCGGCCAATCGATATTGCTGCA
>JBFXAZ010000083.1:0-24699 GCA_050183765.1 Reyranellaceae bacterium
GCCGTGGGTCAGCACGTTCACGATGGTGAAGCCGGAAAAGATGCTGATCAGCGAGAACAGCATGGTGACGGCGATGACGTTGCGCGTCATCGGCAGGGTGAAGTGCCGCAGGCGCTGCCACCAGCTCGCGCCGTCGATCGAGGCCGCCTCGTGCAGCTCCGGCGGCACCGACTTGAGCGCAGCCAGGTACATCACCATGAAGAACGGCGCGCTCGACCAGACGGTGACCAGGATGACGGCGAAGCGCGCCCAGCCGGCGTCGACCAGCCAGTGGATGCGGCCGATGCCCAGGGCATGCTCGAGGATCCAGTTGAAGGCGCTGAACGACGGGTCGAACAGCAGCCGCCACGCGGGCACGCTCATCGCCAGCGGTATCACCCACGGCAACAGCAGCATGCCGCGCCATGTGCGCTGGCCCCGTGCCGGGATGTTGTTCACGAGATGGGCGACGAGGAAGCCGATGAGCGCACTGAGCGCGACGGCGGTGAGCGCGTAGACGCTGGTCTGGACGACGAGCGCCCAGAACCCGCCGCTGCCGGCCAGGCGGGCGAAGTTTCCCAGCCCGACGAAGCGCGTCATGGTCTTGTCGAGCAGCGAGAGATAGATCGCGTAGCCTGCAGGATAGGCCACCAACGCGACGATCACTGAGATCAGGGGCAACGTCATCAGGAGGGCGATGGTCGACCTGCGCCGCAATAGCTTGTGCAGGCCGTCGCGGCCGATGGGCGGGGAACGCTCGTCTTCCGTCACGGATGGCAGGATGCCATGAATTCCTCGGAGGTGGGGGCAGGACGATGACGCTAGGGGCGGGGGTCAAAAAAGGCGGGACGCCTGCCGGCGGCCGGCAGCCAACTTCCTAGATCAACGCTGGCATCGCCGCGGCCGTGCGCCTGGGCTGGCTTAGATCCAGCGGCGGCCCGCATCCCCGCGTTCGGCGACGGATGACACGTTGACGTGCCCCCCGCGCGGCGGCGCTGGTGGTGATCGCGACTGTGCCGGGCGATCGCGATGGCCGCTAGGATGGGTAACCATTGTAGCTTGAGGAGAATGCCGCCATGGCCGACGTCGCCGTCGAAGCCCGCACCGTCGGGGTCGCCAGCCATCCGCTCGATCCGCTAACGCCGGATGAGATTCGCCGCGCCTCGGCCGCCGTGCGAGCGGCGCACGATCTTGGCACCGGCATGATGTTCGAGACGATATCCCTGCGCGAACCGGACAAGGAAACGCTGCGTTCCTTCCGGCCGGGCAGCGCGCCACCGCGCGCCGCGTTCGTCTGCGCCTTCGATCGCACCAACGGCAAAGTCTACGAAGCGCAGGTCGATCTGACCGCAAATTGCGTCACCGACTGGCGGCACGTCCCGGGCGTACGGCCGCGCATCCTGTATGATGACATCTTGCTGGTCGGCGAAGTGGCGCGGGCCGATCCGCGGTTCCGCGCGGCGTTGGCCAGGCGCGGCATCACCGACATCGACAAGGTGCAGGTCGATCCGTGGTCGGCCGGTAACTACGGCCTGCCGGACGAGGAGGGGCGGCGTCTGTCGCACACCTTCTGCTGGTATCGCAGCGAGCCCAACGACAACGGCTACGCGCATCCCATCGAAGGCCTGTGCGCGGTGATCGATCTCGACCGCGCCGAGGTACTGCGTGTCGACGATTACGGCGCGGCCGAGGTGCCGATGACCGATCGCAACTACGCAGCCCGCTATCGCACGACGTTCCGCGCCGACGTGAAGCCCTTGGAGATCGTGCAGCCTGAGGGCCCCAGCTTCGTGGTGCAGGGCAATGAGATCGGGTGGCAGAAATGGCGCTTGCGGGTAGGCTTCAACGCTCGCGAGGGCCTCGTGCTCCACACCGTCGGCTACGAGGACGGCGGCCGCCTGCGCTCGGTGCTGCACCGCGCCGCGCTGTCCGAAATGGTGGTGCCCTACGGCCATCCCGGCGGCGGCCATTACCGCAAGAACGCTTTCGACGTCGGCGAGTACGGCATCGGCGTGCTGGCCAATTCGCTGACCGTGGGATGCGACTGCCTTGGCGCCATCCGCTACTTCGACGCGTGGCTGGCCGACAGCAAGGGTGATCCGTACTGCATCGAGAACGCCATCTGCCTGCACGAGGAGGACGCCGGCATTCTGTGGAAGCACACGGATCTGTTCACCGGCGCGGTCGATGTGCGCCGCTCGCGCAGGCTGGTGATCTCGTCGATCTCGACCGTCGGCAACTACGAATACGGGCTCTTCTGGTATTTCTATCAGGACGGCTCGATCCACTTCGAGATGAAGGCGACGGGCATACTCAACACCGCCGCGCTCATGCCGGGCGAAAAGCCGGACTACGGCACCATCGTCTCGCCCGGTGTCTACGCCCACTATCATCAGCACGTCTTTAATATGCGCCTGGACATGGCGGTGGATGGCGAGCGCAACCGCGTCGTCGAGGTCGATACCGTGGCGCTGCCGGTCGGACCTGACAACCCGCACGGCAACGCCTTCACCGCCCGCGAGACCGTGCTGGCGTCTGAGCAGAGGGCGCAGCGTAACGTCGATTTCAACGCGGCGCGCTTCTGGAAGATCGCCAGCGCGGAGCAGCGCAACGGGCTGGGGCAGCCGACCGCCTACCGGCTGCTTCCGTTGAGTCCGGTGCCGACGTTCAGCAGCCCGCAGTCGATGATCGCACGGCGCGCCGCCTTCATGACCCGGCAGCTTTGGGTGACCGCCTTCCATCGAGACGAGATGTACGCCGCCGGTCGCTACCCCAACCAGAGTGCCGGCGGCGACGGCCTGCCGGCGTGGACGGCAGCAGACCGCAACCTGGTCGATACCGATCTGGTGGTTTGGCACAGCTTCGGCCTGCACCACCTGCCGCGGCCGGAGGATTTTCCAGTCCAGCCGGTGATCACCGCCGGTTTCGCGCTGCATCCGGCGGGCTTCTTCGACGAGAACCCCGCGCTCGATGTGCCGCCAGCGAAAAGCCAAATGAGTTGCTGCGTGGACTGAGCAGGCGTCTGCGCGTCGAAACATGCACTTGTGTCGTGTCGAGTGACGCGAGACATCTAGCGATACTCCTCGGTCAAAGACCTCGAGGAGCAGGGGACCGCCGGTTAGGGTATTGGAATGGGGTCAGCTCTTGGATCAGTTCGGACTTGGCCTGCAGCGTCGCCCAATACGATCTGTAGCGCTTGACCCGAAACGGACATCACGACGTCAGCCACCAGGATCGGCGCGAGGCGGCGGCGCTCGCTCATTCGGGCAGCCCCGCGAGGCGGCAGCCTTGCGATGAACCGGTTGCGAGAGAACCTCGATCCGCCGGAGAGGACCCCCCAGCCCATCAGCGCGTGGCGATGACACATCCCCCGCCGGCAAGAGAATCCAGAAGTCGTTGTCTCCCAGCGATCGGAGCGCCGCAGCCGACATTCGTAGAGGCGGAAATAGGAGAAACCGGGATCCCGGCGTTACATCGCCGCCAGTGTCCCACCCCGGAGCTCGCCTCGTGTCCCGCACCCGTTCCATCTCCCCCGACTTCTGGACCTGCGAGGCGGTCATCGACTGCGCGCCGATGACTCGCCTGCTGTTCCTCGGCCTGCAGAATTTCGCCGACGATTACGGCGTGCAACCGCTGCGGCCGCGCACCATCCGGCTGCAGGTCTTCCCCGGCGACGACCTCGACGAGGCGCGGGTGCGCGCCATGATCGAGGAGCTGGCGGCGCGGCGCCTGGTGCGCTGCTACGAGGTCGAGGGCGTCGAATACCTCGCCATCGTCGACTGGCCCCTGTTGCAGCGCGTCGGCAAGCGCGCCCGGCGGCGCCATCCGCGCGATCCGGCGCTGCCGCCCGAGCCGATGGCCGAGCCCGCGCCCGCGCGGGAGGCGGTGCCGATGGCCGAGGAGGCGACGCCCGGCGACGCCGCGACCAGGGAGGCGACGCCGTCCGTGCCGCCGGAGGTGGCGCGCTGGCGCAAGTCGGTGGCGCGCTCGCTGCGTCACTTCATGCCCAACAGCGGGCCGCCCTTCGACACCGAGGTGTGGATCGAGCGCTGGATGGCCGATGGCTGCGACCTGCACTGCGACGTGCTGCCGGCGATCAGCGTCGCCTGCCGTCCGGCGCCCGATCGTGCCGGACCGCCCGGCCTCGCGGCCGTGGCCGCCTATGCCGAGGCCAATCGCGTTCGGCGCCTCGCGGTCGAAGCCGTGGCGCTGTCCGGGTCGTGATGCGCCGGGCCGCGGCGGAAATCGCCACGGCGTCATGCCTGGGCTACGGTGCGGGATCGACGATCCGGAGACCGCGATGCTCGACCTGCGACCGAACTGCGAGTGCTGCGACAAGGACCTGCCCAACGGCGCGCCCGACGCGCTGATCTGCACCTTCGAGTGCACCTTCTGCGCCGCCTGCGCCGAGACAAGGCTGGGCGGGCGCTGCCCGAATTGCGGCGGCGACCTGGTGAAGCGGCCGACGCGGCCGGCCGACAAGCTCGGCCGCTTCCCGGCCTCGACCGTCAGGGTGAAGAAGGACCACGCCGCCTGCCTCGACCGTGCCGCCGACTGACGCGCCACGCCGGGTCAGCGGCACCGAGGGCTATGGCGAGACGGCCGCGAGGCTCGTCGGAGCCTATGAAACCGTCGCGTTCGAGGACGTCCACGCCGATGTGCTGCACCTGTTCCCGGCGCCGCCCAGCCGCGTGATCGACATCGGCGCCGGCACCGGGCGCGATGCGGCGGCGCTGGCGGGGCTGGGCCACGACGTCACCGCCGCCGAGCCGACGCCCACGCTGCGCGACCACGGCAAGGCACGGCATTCGGCCTGGCCGATCGCCTGGATCGACGATGCGCTGCCCGACCTCGACGTCGTGCGCGGGCTCGGCCGGACCTTCGACCTGGTGCTGCTGACCGGGGTCTGGATGCATCTCGACCCGGCGCAGCGCCGGCGCGGCATGCCCCATGTGGCGGGCCTTCTGGCGCCCGGCGGCGTCATGGCCCTGCGGCTGCGGCACGGGCCGGTGCCGGCAGGACGGCGCATGTTCGACGTCTCGATCGAGGAGACCGCCGCGCTGGCCGAGGCAAACGGGCTGAGGGTCATCCACCGCGGCGGGCGCCCGGGGCTGTTCGGCGTGCCCGGCGTGCACTGGAGCGTCGTCGTGTTCCGCCGGGATTGACCGCCTTGCCCGGTCCCGCCCCCGCCGTTATGGTCCGCGCCCTCATGTCCGACATCCGTTACATCAGCACGCGCGGCGGTTCGCAGAACATGGCCGAGCGGCTCACCTTCGAGGAGGTGATGCTCTCGGGCCTGGCGCGCGACGGCGGCCTCTATCTGCCGGAGAGCTGGCCCGCCTTCTCGCCCGAGGATCTCGAGGCGTACCGCACGCTGCCCTATGCCGACATGGCCGCGCGCATCATCGCGCCCTTCGTCGGCAACGCCTTCTCGGCCGAGGAGCTGCTGCGCCTGTCGCGCGCGGCCTACGCCACCTTCGACCATCCCGACGTGGTGCCGATCAAGAAGCTGCCGGTCGACAACCTGCATTTGATGGAGCTGTTCCACGGCCCGACGCTCGCCTTCAAGGACGTGGCGCTGCAGCTGCTGGGCCGCATGCTGGAGGAAGTGCTGAGCCGCTCGGGCCGGCGCGCGCGCATCGTCGGCGCGACCTCGGGCGATACCGGCTCGGCGGCGATCGAGGCGGTGCGCGACAGCCGCCGCGTCGACATCTTCATGCTGCATCCGCAGGGCCGCACGTCGGAGGTGCAGCGCCGGCAGATGACCACGGTGCTGTCGCCCAACGTGCACAACGTCGCCATCGCCGGCACCTTCGACGACTGCCAGGACCTCGCCAAGGCCTGCTTCAACGATCTCGCCTTTCGCGACCATCACCGGCTGACCGCGGTGAACTCGATCAACTGGGCCCGCGTGATGGCGCAGATCGTCTACTACACCGCCGCCGCGGTGCGCCTGGGCTCGGCCGAGCGGCCGGTGTCGTTCTGCGTGCCGACGGGCAATTTCGGCAACATCTACGCCGCCTACGCGGCGAAGCAGATGGGCGCGCCGATCGGCCGGCTGATCATCGCCACCAACTCCAACGACATCCTGGCGCGCTTCATCGAAAGCGGCGCGCAGACCATGGCGAAGGTCGAGGCGACCTTCTCGCCCAGCATGGACATCCAGGTGTCGAGCAATTTCGAGCGCCTGCTGTTCGATCTGTTCGACCGCGACGGCCGCGCGCTGGCCAAGGCCATGGCCTCGTTCCGCGCGTCGGGCACGATGCGCGCCAGCGCCGCGCAGCTCCTGCGCGCGCGCGGCATCTTCGATGCCGGCCGGCTCGACGATGCCGGCACCCTGCGCGTCATCGCCGAGGCGCTGCGCGACACCGGCGAGCTGCTCGATCCGCATACGGCGGTGGGCTACGCCGTGGCGCGGCAGAAGCGCGGCGATCCCGCGCTGCCGATGGTCGTGCTGGCGACCGCGCATCCCGCGAAGTTTCCCGACGCGGTCGAGAAGGCGGTGGGCAGGCGGCCCGAGCTGCCGGAGCGGATGGCGGATCTTTACAAGCGTCCCGAGCGCTGCACGGTACTGGACAACGATCTCCAGGCGCTGCAGCAGCTGATGGA
Source organism: Reyranellaceae bacterium (assembly GCA_050183765.1). Lineage (GTDB taxonomy): Bacteria > Pseudomonadota > Alphaproteobacteria > Reyranellales > Reyranellaceae > JAFAZJ01. Next base: position 6,589 of record JBFXAZ010000083.1, read on the forward strand.
CACCACGCCGGCGCCGCGATGAGCATCCGCGTCACCACCCTCGACAACGGCCTGCGCATCGTCACCGACACGATGGGCTCGGTCGAGACCGTGGCGCTGGGCGTGTGGATCGCCGCCGGCGCACGGCACGAGAGCGCGCAGCGCAACGGCCTGGCGCACATGCTCGAACACATGGCGTTCAAGGGCACGCGAAAGCGCACCGCGCGCGGCATCGCCGAGGAGATCGAGACCGTCGGCGGCAGCCTCAACGCCTATACCGGCCGCGAGACCACGGCCTACCACGCCACCATCCTGAAGGAGGACGTGGCGCTGGCCGTCGACCTGATCGCCGACATCCTGCTCGACTCGACCTTCGTCGAGGAGGAGCTCAGCCGCGAGCGCGGCGTGATCCTGCAGGAGATCGGCCAGGCGCGCGACACGCCCGACGACATCATCTTCGACCGCTTCCAGGAGGTCGCCTTCCCCGGCCAGCCGCTGGGCCGGCCGGTGCTCGGCACCGAGCAGTCGGTCGCGGCGATCTCGCGCGAGGATCTCTTCGCCTGGCTCGGCGCGCGCTATCACGGCGGGCGCATGGTGCTGTCGGCCGCCGGCGCGATCGAGCACGAGCGCCTGGTCGAGCTGGCGACCCGCGCCTTCGCTCGGGTGCCGAAATCGGGCGACGGCGCCATGCCGGTCGCGGCGCAGTATGTCGGCGGCGACCGTCGCGACAACGACGATCTCGAGCAGGTGCACCTGCTGATCGGCGGCGAGGGGTTCTCCTATCACGACCCCGACCATCACGCGCTGGCGGTGTTCTCGACCCTGTTCGGCGGCGGCATGTCCTCGCGCCTGTTCCAGCGCATCCGCGAGGAGCGCGGGCTGGTCTACAGCATCTCCTCCTTCACCTCCTCGTATCGCGACGGCGGGCTGTTCGGCATCTATGCCGGCACCGGTGCTGAGAGCCTGGCCGAGCTGGTGCCGATGGTCTGCGCCGAGTTCACCACGGTCGCCGACACGGTGCAGGACAGCGAGATCGCGCGGGCGCGCGCCCAGCTGAAGGCCGGCGTGCTGATGGCGCTGGAGTCGACCCATGCGCGCTGCGAGCAGGCGGCGCGGCACCTGCTGACCTACGATCGCGTGATCCCGCACGCCGAGACCGTGGCGCGCATCGAGGCGGTCGATCATGCTGCGGTGCAGCGCGTGGCGTGCCGGCTGCTGGCCGGCAAGCCCAGCATCTGCGCCCTGGGTCCGGTGGCGGGGCTGGAGACCTACGACTCGATCACGGCTCGCCTGCGCCCCTAGCGCAGCGGGACCATGGGCAACATTTGGAATTTGTGTAAAATGCTTCCCGGATTCCAGAGGGAGCGACGCCGAGGATGTTCCGCCTGTCCGACGTGCCACTTGCGCTGGCCTCGACGCCGCGCCTGCAGTCGGAGCGTGTCCACCTGCGCATGCCCAATCTCGACGACTGGCGCGAATGGGCGGAGCTGCGCGCGGCCAGCCGCGCCTTCCTGACGCCGTGGGAGCCCACGTGGACCGAGGATGCGCTGACGCGCGACTCCTATCGCCGCCGCCTGCGCCACTACATGCAGGAGTGGCGCGCCGGCGAGGGCTACACCTTCTTCATCTTTCTCAACGACAGCCGCCGGCTCGCCGGCGGCATCTCGGTGTCCAACGTGCGCCGCGGCGTCGCGCAGAGCGCTTCCATCGGCTACTGGATGGGCCAGCGCTTCGCCGGGCTTGGCTACATGACCGAGGGCCTGGCGGCGCTGCTGCCCTTCATGTTCGACGAGGTCCGGCTGCGCCGCCTCGAGGCGGCCTGCCTGCCGAGCAACGAGCCCAGCAAGTCGGTGCTGCGCAAGGTCGGCTTCCACGAAGAAGGTCTGGCGCGCCAGTACCTGAAGATCAACGGCACGTGGCACGACCACGTGCTGTTCGCCCTGCTTGGCGAGGACTGGCGCCGGCAGTTCAACGGGCGCTGATCGGCGCGATCAGTCGGCGGGATTGGCGATCGCCGCCTCCTCCGGGTCCGGATCGGACCGCAGCACCTGGATCATCAGGATGACGGCGGCGAAGGTGCCGGCGCCCAGCAGGCCGAAGCCCCAGGCGTAGGATTCGGTCAGCACCAGCGCGATGCTGAACAGCGCCGGGCTGACCAGCGGGCCGGCGAAGGTGAAGACCACGGTGCCGCCCGTGATCTCGCCGGCACGTCCCGGCGGCGCCAGGCGGGCGATCTCGGCGACGTAGACGCCGGTCCAGCTGATCGCCGTCAGGCCGAGGAACACGACCAGCGCGTAGTAGGTCAGCAGCGGCCAGCTCGGCTGCGCCAGCGCCAGCGCCATCAGCCCGACGGTCATCGACACGGCGAAGCCCAGCAGCACGTGGCGCGGCTTGCGCGTGACCTCGGCGATGACGCCCCAGGCGATGCGGCCGAAGATGCCGGACAGCGCCAGCAGCGAGCCCAGCGCACCGGCCTTCACCAGCGACATGTGCAGATGGTTCACGCCGTAGATCACGATGAAGACCGACAGCGAACCCTGGGTCGCCGAGAAGAAGGTCGACGCCAGCGCAAGGCGGCGCAGCTGCGGACGACGCCAGACCTCGCGCACCGGCCTGAGGAAGTCGCGCAGCCGGGGCGTCGGCACGTGGGCGTTGAGCTTGCCCTCGATGTCGTAGACCTGGCGCAGCGGCTGCAACGCGAAGGCGAGCACGACGCAAGCGAAGGTCACGGCGAAGATCGCGGTCTGCCAGCCGAACAGGCGCTCGAGCCAGGGCACGGTCGCGCCGGCCAGCACGCCGCCCAGCGGAATGCCGGTCTGCTTGATCGAGAACACCACGTTGGCCAGCCGCGGCGGCGTCACCCGGGCGAGCACCTGGGCGCTGGCCGGCGTCGGCGGGCCGTAGCCGCAGCCGATCAGCACGCCGACCAGGGCGATCGTCCAGTAGCTGCCGACGCCGAACAGCAGCGCGCCGATGGCGCAGCACAGCAGCGCCCTCTGACTCACCGTGATGGCGCCGAAATGCGTCGCCATCGACCCGCCGACCAGGGCCGAGATCATGGCGAACAGATAAACGAGCGAGGTGAGGAAACCGATGTACTCGTCGCCGATGCCGTAGCTGGTGCTGGCCGCCGGCGCGAGCACTGGGATCGCCTGCCATGCGAACGCGGTCACCGTCTGCGCCGCCAGCATCGCGCTGGCGACTGCAACAAAGGCCCGTTCTCCGGCCTGCGGCTTTGTGTTCGCGTCTGAAGCGACCATAGACAACGTTAGGTAGAGCCTTGTTGCGGAATTTTCTTATACCAAAGGGCCTATGGCCGAGCGCGTGAAAAGCGCGTTAGGACTGTTTCAACCTTAGCACAACCCGGGCCGCCGGTGAATCGTTTCGTCAATCAATAATTGCCGTGGCCGGGCCGGCGCGCCCGGGTTTCCCGTCGGCCGGCCGACCGGCGCAGGAGCGCCAAGTGCAGGCCTGACGCCGTCACGTTTTCCGATCCCTGGTGACGGCGGTCTGCCATGCCGTCATATGGGCGTCATTGAACAAAATGCACGGGCGCCAGAAATGCTACCGCCGGTTTCACAGGCCATTTGCCCAGCCGTGCGACGGATTGGCGCCGTTTGCCGTCGCACAGGATGGCGTCAGCGCCGCCCGCCGCTCTTGCGCGCCGGCCGGCCGCGCGAGCCCGAGCCGGTACGAACGCCGCGGAACACGCGCGTGTCGCGCGGTCCGGCGAAGGGCTGCGGCGCCGAATCGGCGAGCGCGCGGCCGCCCTTGCCGGGCTCCAGCGGCAGGCCGAGCTCATTGGCTTCCAGCCGGCGGATCTCGTCGCGCAGCCGGGCGGCTTCCTCGAACTCCAGGTTCGAGGCCGCGTCGCGCATGCGCTTCTCGAGCTCGCCGAGATGGGCCTTCAAATTGTGGCCCACGAGCTGCACGTCGCCCGAGACGCCGGTGTCGACCGTGTAGTGGTCGCGCTCGGCGATCGACTGCAGCACCTGGGAGATGTTCTTGCGGATCGAGGCCGGCGTGATGCCGTGCTCCTCGTTGTAGGCCTGCTGCTTCTTGCGCCGCCGCTCGGTCTCCGACATCGCGTATTTCAGCGCGTCGGTCATGCGGTCGGCGTAGAGGATCACGCGGCCGTCGACGTTGCGCGCGGCGCGGCCGATGGTCTGCACGAGTGACGTGGGTGAGCGCAGGAAGCCTTCCTTGTCGGCATCGAGGATCGCCACCAGCGCGCACTCCGGAATGTCGAGGCCCTCGCGCAGCAGGTTGATGCCGACCAGCACGTCGAAGGCGCCGAGCCGCAGATCGCGGATGATCTCGATGCGCTCCAGGGTGTCGATGTCGGAGTGCAGGTAGCGGCAGCGTATGCCGGCTTCGTGCATGTATTCGACAAGGTCCTCCGCCATGCGCTTGGTCAGCACGGTGACCAGCACGCGTTCGCCCTTGGCCGCGCAGGCCTTGCACTCGGCGATCAGGTCGTCGACCTGCTTCTCGACCGGCCGCACGATGCACACCGGATCGATCAGCCCGGTGGGGCGGATCACCTGCTCGACGAAGACGCCGCCGGTGCGCTCCATCTCCCACGGACCGGGCGTCGCCGAGACGAACAGCGACTCGGGCCGCATCTGGTCCCACTCCTCGAACTTCAGCGGCCGGTTGTCGATGCACGAGGGCAGGCGGAAGCCGAACTCCGCCAGGATGCTCTTGCGGTTGAAGTCGCCGCGGAACATGCCGCCGATCTGCGGCACGGTGACGTGGCTCTCGTCGACGATCAGCAGCGAGCCCTCGGGGAAGTACTCGAACAAGGTCGGCGGCGGCTCGCCCGGCTTGCGGCCGGTGAGATAGCGCGAGTAGTTCTCGATGCCGGCGCAGGAGCCCGTCGTCGCCAGCATCTCCAGGTCGAAGTTGGTGCGCTGGCCCAGCCGCTCGGCCTCCAGCAGACGCCCGGCGCGGTTGAACTCCTCCAGCCGCTTGTGCAGGTCCTCCTTGATCTGGCGGATGGCGCCTTCCATCGTCGGCTTGGGCGTCACGTAATGGCTGTTGGCATAGATCACGACGTCCTGCAGCGACGCGGTCTTCTCGCCGGTCAGCGGATCGAACTCGACGATGCTCTCGATCTCGTCGCCGAACAGCGAGAAGCGCCAGGCCTTGTCCTCGTAGTGCGCCGGGAACAGCTCGACGGTGTCGCCGCGGGCGCGGAAGGTGCCGCGGCCGAAGGCGTTGTCGTTGCGCTTGTACTGGATCTCGACGAAGCGGCGCAGCAGCTGGGTGCGATCGATGCGCTCGCCGGCATGCAGCCGGAAGGTCATCGCCTGGTAGTTCTCGAGCGGGCCGATGCCGTAGATGCACGAGACGGAGGCGACGATCACCACGTCGTTGCGCTCCATCAGCGCGCGCGTCGCGGAGTGGCGCATGCGGTCGATCTGCTCGTTGATCGACGAATCCTTCTCGATATACGTGTCCGAGCGCGGCACGTACGCCTCGGGCTGGTAGTAGTCGTAGTAGGAGACGAAGTACTCGACCGCGTTGTCGGGGAAGAAGCCCTTCATCTCGCCGTAGAGCTGCGCCGCCAGAGTCTTGTTGGGCGCCAGCACGAGGGTCGGCCGGTTCACCGCCTGGATCACGTTGGCCATGGTGAAGGTCTTGCCCGAGCCGGTGACGCCCAGCAGCACCTGGTCGTGCTCGCGCTGGTTCACGCCGTCGATCAGCTGGCGGATCGCCTCGGGCTGGTCGCCGGCAGGCTGGTAGTCGGACACCACGCGCAACGGCTTGCCGTTCGGCAGGGCCGGCCGGCGCTGCAGCCAGGGCATGGCGAGGGGAACGACACGGGTATCGGGCATGGGGCGAATATAGGGGCGCCCGCCGTGGCGGGGGAGGTCACGTTGTCCCCAATCTTGGCTCTTGAAAGGATAAAAGTACTCCTTTATAGTCTTGCCATGGCCAGAAGCCCCAAATCCCCAGGTGCCGGCGTCGCGCGGCTGCGGTTGGATCCCGACCCGGCCGCCGCGGCGGCGCTGTCTGACCTGGTCGACGGCTATCGCAAGCTCTCGGACTGGCTCGATACGACCATTCCCGCCGGGCATCCCGCCGACCAGGTCGCCCTGCATCGGGCGTTCTATGAACCGGCGCGCCCCCAGGCCGGCCAGCCCGCGCAGCGCACGACCATGGCGCAGCGCGACTGGGCGATGCGTCGGCGGGGCGAGCACCTCGAGGGCGTGCCGCTCGACGAGCGGCTCTACAGCATCCGGGGCATATCGACCGTGTCGCTGGCCACGGCCGACGGACGCGTCAGCGTGCCCTTCGCCGTCGCGGGCTACGGCCCGCGCTGGATCGGCAGCGCGCCGGCACGGCTGATGTCGCTGGCGGGTCAGTGGGAACTGCATATCGAAGCGGGGGCACAGGTCACCCGCATTTTCCAGGAGGGTACGATGGCGACGGAAACTGTCCTGACGCGGATCGGCCGGGTGATCGCCGGCATGACGCACGCGGCGGTCGATGCTGCGGAAAATGCCGGCTCCGAGGCGGTGCTGGCCCAGGCGCTGCGCGAGATCGACGCCGCCGCCGACGAGGTGCGCGGCGAGCTCGGCAAGGCGATGGCCGAGCGCACGCGGCTGGAGCTGCGGCGCAAGGAGCTCGACCGCGAGCGCGACGAGCTCGAGGGCAAGACCAGGATCGCGGTCGAGAAGGGCCGCGACGACCTTGCCGAGGCCGGCATCGCCCGCCAGCTCGACATCGAGGCGCAGATCGGCGTGCTCGACCGCATGCTGAAGGATTCGCAGGACAGCATCGACCAGCTCGGCCAGACCCTGGGCGCGGTGCGTGCCAGCCGGCGCGAGGCCGAGAGCCGGCTGGCCGATCTGCGGCGCACGGCGAGCACCAACGCCTCGGGTGCGGCCGTGGGCGCGGCGCGCGTCGATCGCGCGCTGGATAAGGTCGAGCGCGCCCAGTCGGCCGTCGAGCGCCTGACCGGCGTGCCCGCCGGCGACACCCCGGCCGACGCCAAGGCGATCGACGAACTCAACGACCTGGCGCGCAAGCACGCCGTCGCCGAGCGACTCGCGCGCTTGAAAGCGGGGCGCAACTAGGGCCAACTGAGTGAGCCGATGCTCGACTTCCTCGCCCTGCCCCAGGTAGCGCCGTTCTCGATCGCCGCCCTCGTGCTGATCGGGCTGACGGTGTTCGAGATCCTGACGCTGCTGATCGGCAAGCCGATCTCCGCCGTGCTCGACCATGCGATCCCGCTGGACAGCACGGCGGGCGATGGCTTCGGCGGCAAGGACGCGCTCGAGGGCAAGACAGGTTTGTTCGGCAGCGCATTCGACTGGCTGAACATCGGTCGCGTGCCGGTCTTCGTCCTGCTGATCATCGCGCTCGCGGCGTTCTCGATCTCGGGCCTGGCGGTGCAGATCGGCTTCAACGGCGTCTGGCGCCCGATGCCGACGCTGCTCGCCGTGCTCGTGGTGCTGGTGCCGACCGCGTACTTCACGCGCTGGAGCTCGCGACTGGTGGCGCGCATCGTGCCGCGCGACGAGACCTACGCCCAGACCGGCAATGACTTCGTCGGCCTGGTGGGGACCGTGACGGTCGGTCCGGCGCGCGCCGGCGTGGTGGCCCGCGCGCGCATCGTCGACCGCCATGGCAACGCGCATTTCCCGCGCATCGAGCCGGCCGACCCGGCCGTCGTCATTCCCGCGGGCGCGTCCGTCCTGGTGATCGACGTGCGCAAGAGCGTGCTCGCCGTCGCCCTTGCCGATCCCGCCCTCGTTGCCGATCCGCCGGCCGCCTCGTCCGGCCCGTAACGCCGCCCAGATTCGCGCCAGGAGACCGACATGTTCAACCAGCTCATGGATCTCGCCATCCCGGCCGTCATTGTCATCGTCGCGCTGTTCGCGCTCGGCCTTGTCATCGCGCGCCTCTATATCCGCGCCGAAAAGGACCGCGCCTATGTGCGCACCGGCCTGGGCGGCCAAAAGGTCGTGCTCGACGGCGGCTCGATCGTGCTGCCGGTGTTCCAGAGCATCGCCTGGGTGAACCTGCAGACGCTCAGGCTCGAGGTGCGGCGCGACAACGCCGACGCGATGATCACGCGCGACCGCATGCGTGCCGACATCGGCGTCGAGTTCTACGTGCGCGTGAAGCCCGACTCGCCGTCGATCGCGCTGGCCGCCCAGACCCTGGGCGATCGCACCAATGACGCCGAGCAGCTGCGCGCCCTGGTCGAGGCGAAGTTCGTCGACGCGCTGCGCAGCGTCGCCGCCACCATGGCGCTGGCCGAGCTGCAGGAGCAGCGCGCGATCTTCGTGCAGTCCGTGCAAACGGCTGTGGCGCGCGACCTCGAGCTCAACGGCCTCGAGCTGGAGAGCGCCTCGCTCACCAAGCTCGACCAGACCGACACCAAGTTCTTCAACCCCAACAACGCGTTCGACGCCGAGGGTCTGACGGCGCTGACCAAGATCACCGAGTCGCGCCGGCAGGAGCGCAACCTCACGGTGCGCAACACCGAGGTGGCGATCGCCCAGACCGACCTCGAGGCGCGCCAGCGTACGCTCGACATCGAGCGCCAGAAGAAGGAAGCCGAGCTCAACCAGGAGCGCGATATCGTCAACAAGACGGCCGAGACGCGCGCCGCGGCGGCGCAGAAGGAGGCCGAGGCGCGCCAGGCCGAGGAGCAGGCGCGCATCGCCGCCGACCAGGTGATCGCCCAGCGCAGCGCGTCCGCCAAGCAGGCGCAGGAGACGGCGCGCATCGAGGCCGATCTGGCGATCCGTCAGCGCCAGATCGAGAGCGAGCGCGCCGCCGAGACCCTGGCGATCGGCAAGAAGCGCGACATCGAGATCGCCGACCAGGATCGCGCCATCGCCGTGGCCGACAAGAGCCGGGCCGAGAGCGAGGCGCGCGCCAAGGCCGAGGAAGCCCGTGCGCTGGCGACGGCGGCGACCGAGGGCGTCGAGACGGCACGGCAGATCGCCATCGCCGAGCGTACGCGGCAGGCGGCGGTCATCGACGCGCGCCAGGACGCCGAGCGCGATGCCGCCAAGGTGACCATCGCCGCGCAGGCCGAGCGCGAGGCCGCCGAGAACCGGGCGACGGCGGTGCGCACCGAGGCGCAGGCCGATGCCGATGCAGCCAAGATCCGCGCCGAGGCGCAGGCCAAGACCTACGAGGTCGAGGCCGACGGCCAGCGCAAGATCAACGAGGCGCGCAACGCCATGTCGGCGGCGATCATCGAGCTGGAGATCACCAAGGAGCGCCTGCGCATGATCCCGCTGGCGCTGGCCGAGTCGGTGAAGCCGCTGGAGAAGATCGGCGACGTGAAGATCATCGACATGGGCGGCGGCCTGCCCGGTCGCGGCGTGGCGGGGGCCGATGGCTCCAGGCCCGCCGCCACGCCCAGCGATTCCCTGCTCAACGCCCTGCTGGCCTATCGCGCGCAATCGCCGGTCATCGACAAGCTCCTGGGCGAGGCGGGCTTCGACGTGGCGTCCACCAATCCGGTGCGCTCGCTGATCGAGGGGCTCGATCGCGCGCCGGCGCGTCCGGTGAAGGACGACCAGGGCGGCTGAGCGCGCCGCGGGCGATGACGTCCGAAATCCGCGAGCCAGCGGCACCGGCGAACGCCATATCGATGCCATCGAATCCACCACGGAGGCACCGATGGCCAGCGTTCGCAACGACATCACCATCGACGCGCCCGCGGATGCGGTCTGGGCGGCGCTCGCGGACTTCCAGGCTGTGCATCGACGCGTAGCGCCGGGCTTTCTCACCGATTCCACGCCGGACGGCGAGGGCGTGCGTGTAGTCACCTTCTCGAATGGCACGAGCGCGCGCGAGACGCTGGTCGCGCTCGATGCGGTGCGACGCCGACTGGCCTATGCGATCATCGGCGGCCGCGCCGCCCACTACAACGCGTCGGTTCAGGTCATTCCCGAGGACGCCGAGCGCTGCCGCGTGGAGTGGATCATCGATCTGATGCCCGACGCGCTCGCCGACTATGTGCGCGGCCAGACGAGGCTGGCCGTCGCCGACATGGCGCGCACGCTCGGTCGCGTTTCGTGAGCGGGACAATCCTGGAGCACGATGAGGGTCAGTCGAACCACCACTGTCATCCCGAGCACCGCGAGGGATCCAGGCGGATTCCCTAGATCCCTCGCGGTGCTCGGGATGACAGGGTGCGCCCGAAAAGCCGCACGCCGTTCTAGTCTGGTGGCCGCCTGGCCGGGAGGCTCGTGGGGCAACCGGCCGACGCTGATGATTGCCGCGTCCCGGTGGTCGATCCTCTATAACGGCGCCGCCATGCCGGACCTCCCTCTTGTCCCCGCCCTGATCTGCGTCGCCGTCGCCATCCTGGCCGGCGTGGTGCGCGGCTTCGCTGGCTTCGGCGCGGCGATGATCCTCACGCCGGTTTTCTCGGCTTTCTACGGGCCGACGGTGGGCGTGCCGGTCTGCCTGCTTGTCGAGTTCTGCATCTCGCTGCCTTTGTTGCGAAAGGCCTGGCCGCTGGTCGATTGGCGCCAGATCGCGACCTTGCTGGTCGCGGCGGCGGTGGGCGTGCCGATCGGCGTGTGGATCCTGGCCGGGGCGGATCCGGCGCCGATGCGCTGGGCGATCTCCGGCATCGTGCTGGGCGCCGTGCTGCTGCTGGCCAGCGGCTGGCGCTATACCGGCAAGCCGGTCCTCGCCGGCACGCTGAGCGCCGGCGTGGCCAGCGGCTTCCTCAACGGGCTGGCCGGCATGGCCGGACCGCCTGTCGCCTTCTACTACCTCGCCGGCGCCGGCGCGGCCGCCGCGATCCGCGCCAGCTTCATCGTCTATTTCGCCGCCGTCGACCTGGTGGCGCTGCTGGGCCTGAGCGCACGCGGTCTGATGACGTCGCAGGCGCTGCTGCTCGCGGCGATCTTCGTCCTGCCCTATATCGCCGGCGGCCTGGTCGGCGAGCGGCTGTTCAAGCTGGCCAGCGAAACCTTTTTCCGCCGTCTCGCGCTGGCGATCCTGACCGTCGTCGCCATCGCCGCGCCGTTCCTCTGACAATCCGCTAGGATGTCGGCAACGACAACGCGGAGGAAGCAACATGCGGCTCAAGGACAAGGTCGCGATCGTCACCGGCGCGGCGGGCGGCATGGGCGCCTGCACGGCGAAGCTGTTCGCCAGGGAGGGCGCGCGGGTCGTGCTCGCCGACATGATCGACGGCGACGGCCAGGCGGTGGCGCGCGAGATCGGCAACACGGCGCTCTATCAGCACCTCGACGTCACCCAGGAGCCGGCGTGGGAAGCGTTGATCGCCGCCACGCTGAAGGCGTTCGGCAAGCTCGACATCCTGGTCAACAACGCCGGCATCAGCGGCAGCGACCCGGACCTGTTCAACACCGACATCTGGGATCGCCTGATGGACATCAACGCCAAGGGCGTGTTCCTCGGCATGAAGATGGCCGTCCCTGAAATGCGCAGGAACGGCGGCGGCTCGATCGTCAACATCTCCTCGATCTCCGGCTTCGTCGGCCAGCGCATCGTGCACATGGGCTACAACGCGTCGAAGGGCGCGGTGCGGCTGATGACCAAGGCGGTCGCGGTGCAGTTCGCGCGCGACAACGTGCGGGTGAACTCGGTGCATCCCGGCGTGATGCCGCCGATGCGCACCTCGAAGCTCACCGGCGATCCCGAGGTGCGCAAGAAGCTGATCAACGCCATTCCGATGGGCCGCGCCGGGCGTATCGAGGAAGTCGCCAACGCGTCGCTGTTCCTGGCGTCCGACGAGGCGTCCTACATCACCGGCACCGAGATCGTGGTCGACGGCGGATTCTTGGCTCAGTGATGGGCACAATGAGGGAGGGCACGGCGATGGCCGACTACAAGACGCTGACCTGGGAGCGCTTCGACAGCGTCCTGCGCATCACGACCAACAGACCGCACGTGCTCAACGCGCAGAGCCGGGTGATGCTGCACGAGCTCGACGCCGCCTTCAAACGCGCCGCCGACGACAAGGACGTGCGCGTGATCGTCATCGCCGGCGCCGGCAAGCATTTCTCCGCCGGCCACGACCTCGGCAGCCCGGAGGAGCTGGAGGACGCCAGGCAGCATCCGGTCGATCCCGGCTTCGCCGGCGAGTACCAGCGCCTGAGCGAGTTGTTCCTGGAGATCACCCTGCGCTGGCGCGACGTGCCCAAGCCGACCATCGCGCAGGTCCAGGGCTACTGCATCATGGGTGGGCTGATGCTGGCCTCGTCCTGCGACCTGATCGTCGCCAGCGAGGACGCGCTGTTCGCGGACCGCGCCATCAGGTGGGGCGGCGCGCACGTGCAGTATTTCTCCATGCCGTGGGATCTCGGCCCGCGCAAGGCCAAGGAGTACATCTTCACCGGCGAGTTCTTCACGGCGGTCGACGCCGAGCGCATGGGCTTGGTCAACCGCGTCGTCAAGCGCGAGGCGCTGGAGAGCGAGACCATGGCGCTGGCGAAGAAGATCGCCGTGCACGATCCCTTCTCGCTGCGCATGGCCAAGCGCTCGGTCAACGACACGCTCGACACCCAGGGCCAGCGCCAGGCGATCGAGATCGCCTTCAAGAACTACATGCTGACGATCCCCGGCCGCATCGAGCGCGGCACCTACGGCGCCGCCGCACGCGAGAAGAATCCGAAGGACCGCTTCGCGATTCTCAACAAGAAGGCTGCGGATTGACCGTTATTCTTTCCTTCCCTCTCCGAGGTGGGGCTATCGCATATGGATCGCCACTGCCTTCCTTCTCCCCGCGCAGGCGGGGAGAAGGTGCCCGAAGGGCGGATGAGGGGCTTGTAGGAATCTCAGCAACGACGGCATTCGTTGTTGCGCGAGGAAGCCCCTCATTCGCCTCGCTTACGCTCGGCACCTTCTCCCCGCCTTCGCGGGGAGAAGGGCAAAACGCCATATGCGATATCCCTACCCTCCGGGGGCAGGTAGAGACCTAGGCCGATGCTCTCTCGGCGGTGTCATGTGTCGCCGCGCGTTCGGGCGCGTCGACGCTGGCCGCCATCAGCCAGCGCACGACCTCGCGCAGGGCCTCGGCGCGCGGCAACTCGCGGCGGGCGCGCTGGTAGACGTCGAGCTGGCCGTCGGCGCTGGTGCCGCGCGAGAGGATGGCGAGGGTCGAGCGCACCGCGGCCGCGCAATCGAGTGCCTCGGCATCGGGCATCACTTCCTCGACCAGCCGCGCGATCAGGGCGCGGGTGTCGACCGGCTCGAGGGTGAACGGGTCGACCATTTCGCAATCCAGGCCGTAGCGCTGGGCGCGCCACTTGTTCTCCTCGATGAGCGCGTAGCGTGCCGCGTCGACGGCGACCGGCGCCGGCGGCCGCTCGACCAGGCGCTTGGCCAGCGCGCGATAGAGCGAGGCGATGGCCACGCCGTCCTCGACCATGGTGCAGCAGTCGGCGATGCGCAGCTCCAGCGTCGGGTGGTTGAGCGAAGGCCGCGCCGCCCACCAGGTGAAGCTCGCATCGGGGATCACGCGAGCGCCGACCAGCGCGGCGACGTAGGTGTCGTAGTGCGCCTGGCTGGCGAAAGCCGGCGGCAGGCCGGTGCGCGGCAACTCGTCGTAGGCAGCCAGGCGATAGCCCTTCAGCCCCGAGCGCTGGCGGTTCCAGAACGGCGAGGAGGTGCTGAGCGCCAGCAGCTGCGGCAGGTAGGGGATCAGCCGCGTCATGACATCGACGCGCCGGTCGGCGTTGGGCAGCCGCACATGCACATGCATGCCGCACAGCATGTTGCGCTGGGCCAGCATGCCGAGGTCGTGGCCCATCGCCTCGTATCGCTGCCTTTCGGTCTGCACCTGCTCGCGCCATTCGCCCAGCGGATTGGTGCCCGACGCGAGGATCGCCAGGCCGAAACGGTGGCCGGCCGCGTCGATCGCCGCGCGCGAGGCGCGCAGATGCGCCGACGCCTCGTCGGGCGTGTCGCAGACCGGCGTCAGCACCTCGATCTGCGACTGCAGCAGCTCGACCGCGACCCGATCTCCCAGCGCGGCGCGGCAGTCGGCGAAGAACTGCCGGGGCATGCGGCGCACCGGCGCCAGGGTGCTGCGGTTGATCAGGAAGTATTCTTCCTCGATGCCGAAGGTATAGGCCTCGGTCATGGTCCGCTCCGTACGTGTCGTTGGCTGAAGAGGGGGTGGAGCCGCGTCGGCGAGGCAGAACGCGCGAGCGCCCGTCGCGTTGCCAGGGGGCCAGTGGGGCCACAATGAGGCATCTGGCCGGTTGTTCGCCGGCCGCGCACCGGTTAGACGTGCGCCAATGAGTATCTGGGGCAAGATTCTCGGTGGCACCGCCGGCATCGTCATTGGGGGCCCGATCGGCACGCTTCTCGGCGGCGGCGGGTCGCCGGACCAGCCGGGCGATGCGCAACCGGCCGCCACGCGGCAGATCGCCTTCACCATCGGCGTGATCGCCCTGGGCGCCAAGCTGGCGCGCGTCGACGGCACGGTGACCCGGCAGGAGATCAACGCCTTCCGCTCGTTCTTCCACGTGCCGCCCGGCGAGGTCGAGAATGTCGGCCGCTTCTTCGACATGGCCAAGCGCGACACGCACGGCTTCGAAAGCTATGCGCGGCAGGTCGCCGATCTGTTTCCCGACGATCCGCACGTGCTGGAGCAGGTGCTCGTCGGGTTGTGCCTGATCGCCGGCGCCGATGGCGAGGCGTCGGCGTCGGAGGTCGAGTACCTGCGCGCCGTCGCCACGATCTTCGGCATCGGCGAGGTCAGCCTGCGCCGCGCCTTCGCCGCCGCCGGCGTCGAGCTGCGCGACGATCCGTGGGCGATCCTCGGCGTCATGCCCGATGCCGACGTCGAGGAGCTCAAGCGCGCGCACCGCCAGCTGGCGCGCGAGTACCATCCCGACCGGCTGATGGCGCGCGGCCTGCCGGCCGAGGCCATCGAGCTCGCCAATCGCAAGTTCGCGGCGATCAACACCGCCTACGAGCGGGCGCGCGCCGCGCTGACGGGCGGACCGGCCGGCACTTCATGACGGCAACGCCGCGCGCGGCAACGCACCTGCCGGCGCTCGACGGCCTGCGCGCGCTCGCGGCGTTGTGGGTGGTGGCGTTCCACGCCATGCATTTCACCGGCGCGCCGACGCCGATCGTCCGCCACGGCTATCTCGGCGTCGACCTGTTCTTCATCCTGTCCGGCTTCGTGCTGGCGCACGGCTACAGCGAGATCTTCGCCCGCGACGGGCTGGCGTTCTACAGCCGCTACCTGGTGCGCCGCGTCGCGCGGCTGTGGCCGGTCTGGCTGGTCGTCATGACGATGTTCGCGATCAAGCCGGAGATCGCGCATTCGCTGGGACTGCGCGGATCGGGCGTGCGCATGGCCGAGGAGCCCGGCACCTGGGCGCTCTATCTCCTGCTGATGCAGAGCTGGGGGTTCACCGATCCCGAGCGCATCAACCCGCCGGGCTGGAGCCTGAGCTACGAATGGGCCGCCTCGCTGGTGCTGCCGCTGGCGCTGATGGCGCTGGTGCGGTTGCGCTCGCCGCTCGCCTGCCTGGCGCTCGCGGCGCTGTGCCTGGCGGCGCACGCGCTCTATACGCACGCCTACGCTCTTCCCACGGTGAACACCGGCGGCGCGCATGGCGGCGCGCGCATCGCCACCGGCGTGCTGGTCGGCATCCTGCTGTGGCGCGCCTGGCACCATCGCCGGGACGACGGCGCCTTCGACGGCATGATCGCCGGCGCCTGCGCGCTGCTCGGCGTCGGCGCGATGCTGCTCTTCCTGCCGGCTCTGGCGCTCGATCATGTGATGGTGGTGCTGTTCGTCGGCCTGATCGGCGCGGTCGCCGGCGGGCGCGGCTGGCTGGCGTCCGTGCTGCAGGCACGGCCGCTGCGCATCCTCGGCGAGGCGTCGTATGCGCTCTACGTCGTGCACTGGCTGGTGTTCGAGATCCTCGGCTGGATCTTCGGCCGGCTGGGCGGCTCGATCGGCTCGCCGCTGAGCTGGGTGTTCTTCGGCGTCATGCCGGTGCTGTCGGTGGTCGCGGCGCTGGCGCTGCACGCCGTCGTCGAGCGGCCCTCGCGTCGCGCGTTGCGCCGCCTCGCCGAGGGCGCGCCGGCGCGCTAGGCTCGGCCGATGCCCGGCCTGATCGACGCGCCCTCGAACAACCATTCCCCGCGCGAGGCGCCGATCGCCCATCTCGTGCTGCATCACACCGCGCAGCCGCTCGACGTGTCGCTCGACCTGCTGCGCTTCGGCCGCGTCAGCGCGCACTACGTCGTCGACGTCGATGGCGACGTCTATCGGCTCGTCGCCGAGGATCGCGTGGCCTGGCATGCCGGCCTGTCGTGGTGGGGCGGGGCGCGGGCGCTGAACGCGACCTCGATCGGCATCGAGATCGTCAACCTGGACGGCAACGTCCACGACTATCCCGACGCGCAGCGCGAGGCCGTCATCGGGCTCTGCCGCGACATCCTCGGGCGCCATCGCGCGATCGCCGCGCGCAATGTCGTCGGCCATTCCGACATCGCGCCGAAGCGCAAGGACGATCCCGGCGGCCGGTTCTTCTGGCGGGCGCTGGCCGAGGCCGGCGTCGGGCTGTGGCCCAGGGCGCAGCCGGCGACGGACGGCGCCGACGCGGCGGTCCTGCTCGGCCTCCTGCGGCGCATCGGCTATCCGCCGCCGCACCGCTACGGCACGCGCGACGGCCGCTTCGCCTATGTCGAGGACGGCGACGACGCGGGCTTCAGCGACATCGTCGAGGTCGGGCCGGCCGACATCGTCGCCGCGTTCCAGCGCCGCTTCCGGCCGTCCCGCATCGACGGCCGCGCCGATGCCGAATGCCTGGGGCTGGCGCGTGCGCTTGACGCGGCGCTGGCGCGGGCCTAGCTGAGGGCCGTCAGACGGCTGGACGGCCGCGGCGCGGCCCCGCGAGGGGTACCGCGTCGAGGAAAGTCCGGGCTCCACGGAAACACGGTGCCGGCTAACGGCCGGCGGGGGCGACCCCAGGGAAAGTGCCACAGAGAGCAGACCGCCGAACGGGCCTCGGCCCGTGGCAAGGGTGAAAGGGTGCGGCAAGAGCGCACCGCGCGACCGGCAACGGAAGCGGCACGGCAAACCCCACCGGGAGCAAGACCAAATAGGGATGGCACAGGCCGGGCGACCGGCCGCAACGCGTTTCCGCGTCGCCGTCCGGGTCGGTCGCGTGAGGCGTGCGGTGACGCACGCCCCAGAGGAATGGTCGTCGAACGCCCCAGGGCTCGCGCCGGCGGGGCGGGAACAGAACCCGGCTTACAGGCCGTCTGACGCTTCGCCCTACTTGCTGATGCGCAGCTTGGGATTGGCCGCCTTGGCCGCCTCGACGGCGGCGTCGGTGATTGCCGATCGCGAGGCGCTGACCGATGTGATCCTCTTGTTCTCGAGCAGCGCCTTCAGCCCGGAATCGCCCACCGCCGTCGAGGAGATGCCGACCCATTGCAGCGCGGGAAACGTCGCCAGGGTCTTCATGCCGGCGTCGGTGACCTTGGTCTTGTCGAGCTTGATCCAGCGCAGGAAGGGCAGCGCCGCCAGCGGCGGCAGGCCCGCGTCGGTGATCGCCGTGTCGTCGAGCCACAGCGTCTGCAGCTGCTTGTTGGCGGTCAGCGCCTTCAGCCCGGCGTCGGTGATCGCCGTGTCGTTGAGATAGATCGTCTCGAGCTTCGCCAGGCTGCCGATCGCCGGCATCGACTTGTCGGTGATCTTGGTCTTCCACACGAACAGGCGGCGCATGTTCTTGAGCTTGCCGAGATGCTGGCCGCCGGCGTCGTCGAACTTGCTCGCCATCAGCGTCATGTCCTCGAGCATCGGCGCCTTGGCCAGCTCCTCGATCTCCTCGTTGATCTCGGCGAACTGGATCACCAGGTGGCGCAGCGCCGGCAGCGAGGCGATCGCCGCCATGCCCTTGCGGGTGACGCCCTTCATCGAGTTGAACGACAGGCTGCGCAGCGCCGGCAGGCCCTTGATCGCCTCCAGCCCGTCGTCGCCGATCGACGTGCTGCTGACATCGAGGTTCTTCAGCGTCTTGATCCTGGCGACATGCGCCATGCCGGCCGCCGTAATCTTCGTCCGGAACAGGGTGAGGCTGGTGAGGTCGCCCAGCTGGGCGATCTCGGCCAGCGCCGCGTCGGTGTGCGCCGAGTTGG
>JBFXAZ010000084.1:0-24595 GCA_050183765.1 Reyranellaceae bacterium
TCACGCTGTCGCCGCCGCCGGCGTCGATGATGAGCGACTCGCCGCTGCGTGACAGCGTCACGCCGGCCCAGGTGATGCCGGGGCCGAAAGAGAGCGTGTCGGTCCACGCCGTGCCGCCGTAATCCTGGATCAAGTCGGCGCCGTCGCCGTCGGCGAAGAGATAGGTGTCGGCGCCCCAGCTGTCGACGAGCGTGTCGTTGCCCAGGCCGCCGATGTAGATGTCATCGCCCGCGCCACCTTGCAGCGTGTCGACTTCGCCGCCGCCGATGAGGATTTCAGCGCGTCCCGAACCGACCGCGCCAGCGACAATTTGGTGTGCGCGCAGCGAATCCGCATCGAAAGGCACGCCACTGGCGCCGAGTGCGTCATCGAGGACGGTATCGTAAGGCCGCGTCACCAGGAGATCCTCGGGGACCAGCTCATCCACCATGCGCACAACAAACTGCCAATGGGCGACGGCTTGCTGCGTGTCGGCGGTCGACATGCCGTCGTCAACCGGAACCGCAAGCGCATTGACGAACGCCTCGACCGCATCCTCGACGTCGCCAATGATCGCAACAGTGTTCGCGATCCGATCGATACCGATGGGGAGGAACTCAAGAACAAGCGGTCCCTGAATCAAAAGTCGGATACCAATCTTCGCAACGAAGTCGTTCCAGACGTCTTGGACATCCCGATAGTCGGCCTCGGTGAGGTTGCCATCCGACCGCCACGGCGCTGCCGGGCCCCCCGTGAACGTCTCGACCGCACTTGTAATACGGGCGTCCCCATACCCACGGCTGTTCGTCGCGATGCCATCCGAGTCAGTCCACCGCAGAATGATCGCTTCGACCTGCTCTCGGAACATCGCCCTGTCGGGGGGCGTATCGGAGAACGCCGCCGTAGAGAACTCGAAGACCATGTCGAACAGTGTGCTGTCGCCATCCGCAGCATGCCAAAGCGAGGGCATCTCGCCGTAACCACGGATGCGCGGCAGCAGTGTGGTCATCCACTCGATATCTGATTGATCTTCATCCTCGATCGCATCGACCTGGTCGACGTTAAACAGAACCGAAGAGACAGTTCGTGTTCCACCAGCGCTCAGCGTAATGGTCGCTTGCTCGGTGACGGTGTTTCCCGCGACTGTCGTGCCCTGCGGGGTGGTTGTCAGGCTGATCGACTGAATGCCTGCTGCGGCAAGAGTCTGCAATTCGCCAGCATCAACGACGGCGTCGCCGTCAGCATCCTGCCACACGCGAAGCTCACCAAAGTGCGCGTCGGCAGCGCTGATGGCGCCATCGCTGTTGTCGTCGAGCAGCGCGAGCGCAGCAAATCCGATCGGCCCACCGTTGGAGTCTCCAAACAATTCCGCAGCTTCCGTGATCCTCCCATCGGCATCGATATCCCAAACAAGCAAACCGTCATCCGCGCCAACCCAACCAACGCGCTCGAGAAAGCCGTCGTTGTCGGCATCGAAGTACGGCGCGGAGCCGGCATCACTGGCAATGAGCTCGATCCCATCGCCGTCGAGATCGATCACCAGCGGATCGCTCGGCTCTTCCCTCAGTCGTTTCGGCTCGCCTTTCCGCTCGTGGTCCGGATCAAGATCGGGCGAATTCTCGTCATCAGGAACTCCACCATTGTTGGCGTCGGCACCGTTGTTGGGCGGCTCATCGTCGCCATCCAGAGGCACCTCGCCGTTGTCCTTCATCTCCTTGAGCAGATTGTGGAGTTCTGCTGGCGTTGAGGGGCGCTGAAGAAGGGTAAGCCGGGTCGGCAATGTTGCAGCCAAGTGATTATGCGCGATGTCCGTGGCAGAATCCCAAAGCTTGTCGAGGAACCTTTCAGCCCGTTGAAATTCTGTGAGCTCTGGATCGGCGAGGTCCGTTGCCAGCTGATACACAAGGTCGCCCAGTTCCTTCAGGTTCCCGAGCATCGTGACAGCCACGGCCACGGGAGGGCCCCCGACCGCCACAGCGAGGCTGCCCAGGTACATGTGTTCGAACGTGTCCATGTTCGTGCCGTCGAACCCGGCAAGATGCCCCAATCGCGACAACTCATCTCTGAAGGCTTGGTAGCCTGAATTCACCCTGATCTGGTTGAGCCGCTGGAGCTCCCCCAAAGGGGTTGCGGCTACACCC
The DNA here is from genome assembly GCA_050183765.1 of Reyranellaceae bacterium. Lineage (GTDB taxonomy): Bacteria > Pseudomonadota > Alphaproteobacteria > Reyranellales > Reyranellaceae > JAFAZJ01. Next base: position 2,121 of record JBFXAZ010000084.1, read on the forward strand.
AACGGCTCCATCTTCTTCTCCGGCGGATCTTTGTTCGTAGAGCGCCGGCTTATCTACTAAACGCGCGATCTCCACAACATATACTTGCAAGAAACACATGTTACGTTGTGTAAAAGTGGTATTTCATGCGATACTAGATTCTCTCGACGAGATCGCGCATTTGTGTCGCCTTCCAGTTAAGCAACGAAGGTCATTGAATCCCGAGAACAACCATCCCGAGTGCTACATTCGGATTGATGGCAACAGCAGCGGCGATATCGGTCGCGCCGCCATTCGTATCCCCACGGCGTTGCCGGGCGATGCCCCGACTGAACAGCGCACTCGCGCGGCGCGGCTGGATCCGGAGTGCCGCGTTGAATTGGGAGATGGCCTCCCGCGGGTGGCCGCCCTGAAGATGGACGAAACCCTTGTTCTCCAACGTGCCGGGATGATCCTCCCGCATCCGCATCGACTCCAGGCAGTCAAGGTTTGCCAGCCCGACTTGCTTAAGGATGGCTCGCGCGCGGCATCGATGCCGCAAGGCTGTTGGATTCCACGGCATCAGGCGAAGCGCTTCGGTGAAATCACGGAGCGCAAGCTCATGCTTGCCTAGGCGGGTATAGGCCGCACCTCGACTTTCGAAGGCGCGAGCATAAGGGCGCACGCGGATTGCCGCATCGAAGTCCACGATGGCACGGTCGAATTGGCCCTTGTCGATCCATGCGTTGCCCCGGTTGGTCAGGGCACCTGCGTCCGACGGATTGAGTCGAATCACATCAGTGAGATCCGCAATCGCACGGTCAGGCTCCCCGCGGTCACGCCATGCAGTCGCACGATTGGCAAGTGCCATCGCGTCCAACGGTTCGATGTGGAGCGCCCGATCGAAATCCTCAACCGCTCGATTCGGCTCGTCCCAGATCAGCCAGGTGGCCCCACGACCGGTATATGCGCGCGCGCCAGTGGGATTCAGATGAATTGCAGCGTTGTAGCCGCGCAGCGCGCCGTCAAGAGACCACTTGCGCAAGGAGATCACGCCAAGCGTGGCAAAACGATTCGGATCAACGGGATTGACGCCCATCGCCTGATCGTAGTCATGGACGGAGCGATAGACCTGCACCACTCCGTGCTGAGATCCAGTAATAAGCTCACGGTCTCCATCTTGGATTCCCAGCTGCATCTGCGCCGTTCGCAGGTAGGTGCTGGCGCGGTTGAACTGTAGGTTTTCGTCGGCCGGATTCCGCGCGATCAACACGTCGTAGTCCCTGATCGCCTTGGTAAAGCCTACCGTCTTGACAAGTGCGGTGGCGCGACCGCGGACCGCTCGCAAGTCGTCGGGATCCAGGCGTAGCGCCTGATTGAAGTCTTTGACCGCCTTGTCATTCTCGTCCTTCGCGAGATAAGCGAGGCCACGGTTCGCGAAAACGCCCGCACGGTCCGACCGAGCCTCGACGCCGGCATCGATCAGGGCCGTGCAAGCCCTGATCGATTGATCCGCGCTAATGCCGCCGCCTCCGGCGCAGAGCCGCCCCCGCTGGTCGCGATCCTGCCCGACGGCCGGCCACGCTAGTGACATCACCATGACAATCGCGGACAGCGCCGTTCGCATTGTCACTCGACCCCCTTCGTACAGTCGGTTGTCGGGCAGCGAGATGAACAGACCATCAATCAATCGCCTAGGCGTTCGGTTGAGTAAAGCACGTGACGACGTATCGAATCATCTGCGGTCTCGCAGCACCAATTCTATCCCAAATGGCAGCTTTAAACACTATCTGCATCAAAAGTAGAACTCTTGCTGACATTCCTCTCGCTGCCGGTGACGGCCTGCGCAGGCCGAACCTACCGGAACGATCCCTACGAGCGCTGCCGTTTCGAACGACGCGAGCAACGCAGCGTCTGCGCTGCACCCGATCGTCTGGCCTTCCTGCCGCTCGCCGGCGACAACCGCAGCGTGGTCCTCGTGGTGCGTGGCGAGTAGGCGGGGAACGAGCGCGTAGCGCAACAACACAAGCCTGACACCACTCACTCTAAATGACGCAGCAGAACTTTCCGGTATTGAATTCAGCGTAGGATCAACACTTTGATCGGATCATTTTCGGATCCCATCGGTCACCCAAAAGGAAGCGACAGCCTGATTTCCCCGTTGGGGGGTAAAGAACAACTTTCCCGGGCTGCCGCAGACATAGTTTCGGTCAGGAAAGGTGAAGCGCAGACGAGTGCCCAGTCCAAGGTACGTGTATCCCGAACCTACCAGACGGAACGCGCTGATTCGTCCGTCCGCGGACTCAACTGCTATCGTCGAGGACTGCGCGGTATCTCCCCACCACCACGGACGGACGGACCTCCTTGAGAAATCCGCGGAAGGATTGTTCAAGTAGTCAGAATTCTTCATCCGCTCAGATCGAACACAGGCATTGATCGCATTAAACGGGAGAATGTCGGCGAGCGAGAACGGATTGACATCACCTCGCCAGCGAGCAACCAAGGCGTCCTCGAGTTCACGCTCGATGGCTAGCGAGTCTCGATAGTGGACTAGGTCAATTGTGCGCTGCTTGACGTAGTCGACATCAAAATAAGGCTCGAACATGCCGAAGACCGCATAGCAAACGCGGACGACTGCGATCACAATACAGGGCACGATGACGAGCCAGAACGCAATTCGTCGGAGATTGCCGCCGATCGATGACGTAGCCGACACAAGCGATCTCCGCTGATCAACCGACCAAAGGTTGGACGCACCCCGCCCAATCGAGGACTGAAACGTTCCACGTCCACACTTGGGGGAGGGAACGCCGGTCACTCCTTCGTTTCCTACATGACGTGCCGGTGATGCGCAACGGCCGATGCATAATTAAAGATGAAGTTTTTGTGCAAACTTCGCGTTTTGAGATAGACCAGCTGTTGAAATCGACTATCACGCAAGCCGACGCAGCACTCCCAACAACCGACTACAATCAGCTAACCGCCGCATTTGACTCGATCGACGACAAATCAGGGCTTGCCGTGGCGCGCAATGATGCATGGATTAGTCGTCCGGGATCGTGTGAACTGTAATGTGTATCGAAAGTAGAATATTTGTCACAGAGCGGCATCGGATCATGTCCGCGACACAAGCCTTTCGACCGACCTACTGCTTCTTCGCATGCGGATTCTTCGGCTTCCGCATCACGATTCGGATCGGCGTGTCCGGCAGATCGAAATCCTCGCGCAGCCTATTTGCCAGATACCGCTCGTACGATTCGGGCAGGTCCGCCGGCTTGCTCACGAACAGTGCGAAGGTCGGCGGGCGCGCCTTCATCTGCGAGCCGTAGCGCAGCTTGATGCGCCGTCCGTCGACTAGCGGCTCCGGGTTGCGCTCGATTATCCCGCCGGGCCAGCCATTGCCGCCTGCGACCCATTTCGATTGCATTCAACAGGCAAGAAAGTTACGCTAATCAAGAGTTAGCAGCTATTTCTTTGATTCATTTGCGAGATCTCCGTGCCCTATGCCGAGACCCTGCCGGTGACCCAGTCCGGATTCGACGTGCCACCGCGCCAGGACCTGCTGCTGTCCATCGTCATCCCCGTCTACAACGAGCGCGAGACCCTGCCGCGCATCATCCGCGCCGTGACCCAGGTATTGCCGGGCATCGCGCGCGAGATCGTGCTGGTCGACGATTGCTCCAAAGACGGCACGCGGGAATGGATCAAGGCCGCGTTCCCCGCCGAGGCCAACGTGGTCGCCGGCGTCCATCGCGCCGCCGACGGCACGATCGCGTTCCTCTCGCCCACCGACGTGGCGGCGGCGCCCGAGGACAGCTTCGAGAAGGTCGCCGGCCCGGTCACCATCCGCCCGAAGCTGCACGAGAGGAACGGCGGCAAGGGCCGCGCGCTGCGCACCGGCTTCGCGTCGGTCACGGGCGACGTCGTGGTGATCCAGGACTCCGACCTGGAATACGACCCGTCGGACTGGACGGCGATGTTCCGGCTGATGCAGATCGGCGTCGCCGACGTGGTCTACGGCTCGCGCTTCTACGGCCGCCCGCACCGCGCCCTGTACCTCTACCACTACCTCGGCAACCGCACGATCTCGGCGCTGTTCAACGTGACCCGACCGGGCTCCTGCCGTCCCGGTTGAGCGGCCGCGCTCGCCGCAACGCACCGGCGACTTGCTCCAATCGAGCCCGAGGGTTAGGCTGCCATCTTGTGCGGCGCGGCATTGGTGGAGACAGCGATCATGGCGACGCAGACAGAGTCCGGTCCCGGCGCCAAACCCGCGCCGGTGGTGATCAAGAAGTACGCCAACCGCCGGCTCTACAACACGTCGACATCGATGTACGTCACCCTCGACCATCTGTCTCAGATGGTGAAGGAAAAGACCGAGTTCGTGGTCTATGACGCCAAGACCGGCGAGGACATCACCCGCTCGGTGCTGACCCAGATCATCTTCGAGGAGGAGAGCAAGAGCGGCCAGAACCTGCTGCCGATCTCCTTCCTGCGCCAGCTGATCGCCTTCTACGGCGACAATCTGCAGGGTCTGGTGCCGCAGTATCTCGACATGTCGATGCAGGCTTTCGCCCGCAACCAGGAGCAGATGCGCAGCGCGATGCAGAACGCGTTCGGTTTCAAGCCGTTCAGCGGGCTGGAGGACGCCGCGCGCCAGAACATGGCGATGTTCCAGCAGGCGATGAAGCTGATGAACCCGTTCATGGCGGGCATCGTGCCCGGCGCCGGCGCAAGCGGCACGCCGCCGGCCGCGCCCACCGGCGCCGCGCCGGACGATTCGGCGCCGCCCGTGGCGCCGGTCGCGCCGCCGCCGCCGCCCTCCGACCCCGCCGCCAGCGGCCAGGGCCTCGACGAATTGCGCCGCAAGCTCGAGGAGCTGCAGGCGCAGCTCTCCGCCCTGTCGACCAAGCGCGAAGGCTGATGACGGGCACATCGGTCGTCCGCAAGCGGATCGTCTCGCCCTGCATCGCGATCTGCACCATCGATGCCGCCAGCGGGCTGTGCCGCGGCTGCAAGCGCACCGCCGCGGAGGTCGGGCGCTGGATCTCGATGACCCCTGAGGAACGCGAACGGGTGATCGCCGAGCTGCCGAGCCGGCCGGATCCCATGGCCCGCCCGCCGTCGTCCTGAGCGCAGCGAAGGACCTTGCGGTGGTGCGAGCACACACGGCGCATGTGTGTGACCGCGATACCGCGAGGTCCTTCGCTGCGCTCAGGACGACGCCTGGGCTCAGCGCCCCCTGAACTTCGGCTTGCGCTTCTCGAGGAAGGCGGCGACGCCCTCGCGGTAGTCGTCGGTCAGCGCGGTGAGCGTGAACTGGTCGTAGTCCATGTGGCTCGCCAGCTCGTCGAGCGCGCCGGCGACCTTGTTCACCGTCTGCTTGGTCATGCGCACGGGAATCGGCGGCTGGATCGCGATGCGTTCGGCGAAGGCCATCGCGGCATCGAGCGCCTTGCCGTCGTCGCACAGCGTCTCGACCAGCCCCCATTCATGCGCGTCGGACGCAGCGATGCGGTCGCTGGCGAGGATCACCGCCTGCTTGGTGCGCGCCGGGCCGCACAGCTGCACCATGCGCGGGATCGTGCCCCAGCTCATGTTCATGCCCAGCTCGACCTCGGGCACGCGAAAATGCGCCGAGCGGCCGCAGAACCGGAAGTCGAGCGCCACCGCCAGCGCCACGCCGCCGCCGATGCAATGGCCCTCGATGGCGGCGATGGTCACCTGGTCCATCTCGTGCCAGGCGCGGCACATGCGCGGGCCGACGCGCTGCAAGTGCCGGCGCGCGCCGATGCCGGCTGAGGCACGCTGGGCGTTCTCGCCGTCCTTGAGGTCGAAGCCGGCGCAGAACGACTTGGCGGTGCCCGTGAGGATCACGACCGAGGTCTCGAGGTCGTCCTCGAACGATTCGGCGGCTTGGCGCAGCTGGCGCATCGCCTCCGGCGACAGCGCGTTGACCGCGGCGCCGCGATCGAAGCGCACCACGGCGATGCGCCCGGCGGTGCCCAGCCCCTTTTCGATCTGCACGTAGGATTCGCTCACGACGCCCTCCGGGACGGCCACGGTTGCCCCTTCATAGCCGATCCAGTATGGTCCCGCCGCGCCGGACCCGTAGCTCAGCTGGATAGAGCGCTGCCCTCCGAAGGCAGAGGTCGTGAGTTCGAATCTCGCCGGGTCCGCCAGCAATCCCAATCGCCTGTGACCTTGATGATGGGTGCGCGCCAGCCGCGGGTGACGCGACGCGGTGCGACCGCCGCCCCCGCGATTTGGGTTGATCGGCCTTCTCCTTTAGCATCCTCGCGGTGACGCGCCGCAATCGGCGTCGCTTCGGAGGCCGCATGGCGCTGCTCGTCGTCAACCTGGACAGGATCATCGGCAGTGCCGAGGCCTTTCGCGAGGCCTTCAGGGAGCAGCTTCCCGACCTGCCGATCCGCTTCTGGCCCGAAGCGGGCGACGTGGAGGACGTCGAGTACCTCGCGTTCATGCATCCGGATTTCAACCAGCTTCCCGCCTTCCCGAACCTGAAGGCGATGTTCAGCCGCGCCGCCGGCGTCGAGGACATCGTCAAGCATCCCAGGCTGCCGAAGGTCCCGCTCGGCAAGGTGGAGCCGCCGGGCGGCGATCCGATGATGACGGAATACGTCATCATGCACGTCCTGCGCCTGCATCGCGACATGCCGGCCTATCAGGCGGCCCAGGCGAGGCGGGAGTGGCGCCGGGTGCCGATCGTGCGGCCCGAGCAGAGGCGCGTCGGCTTCCTGGGCCTGGGCATGATGGCCACGGCGCCGGCGACGATCCTGCAGTCGCTGGGCTTCCAGGTCTCCGCCTGGGTCCGCTCGCCGCGGCAGGCTGCGGACATCCCCCTGTTCCACGGCCCCGATCAGCTGGCGTCGTTTCTCGGCCAGACCGACATCGCCGTCTGCCTGCTGCCGCTGACGCCCGAGACCGAGGGCATCTTCTGCGCGCGCACCTTCGCCATGATGCCGAAAGGCGCCATGCTGGTGAACATCGGGCGCGGCCGCCACGTCGTCGAACGCGACCTGATCGCCGCCCTCGATTCGGGGCAGCTGTCGCATGCCGCGCTGGATGCGCTGTGGCCCGAGCCGCTGCCTCAGGAAAGTCCGCTGTGGCTTCACCCCAAGGTCACGATCATGCCGCACGTGGCGCGCCGGCCGACCGTGAGCCAGCTGGTGACCGAGGTCGCCGCGAACATCCGCAGCCTCGAGGCCGGGGGACGGCTTCTGCAGGAGATCGACGTCGCGCAAGGCTATTGATCCTGCGCGCGGATAGCGGTCCCGCGCGGCGCAGGCCTGTAACGGCGCTGAAACCTGCGCGAGAGCAGCTTGGCGGCGGTCGCGGGCGGGCGTAGCCTCTGCCGCATGAGCGAAGCAGACGCGCTGTTCTCCATTCTCCGGCAGGCCGCCGATGCGCAGGCCGTCGCCGCGATCGAGCGCGAAGTCGCCGAGGCGCCCGACCGCGCGCTGTGCCGGATCAACGCCCTGGCCTTCGCGAAGAAGCACGGCCTCGACGAGGAGAAGGTCATCGCCGCCTTCCTGCACGCCGCCCGCGTCGGCATCTTCGAGCTGTCGTGGAACGTGCTGTGCCCGGGTTGCGGCGGCGTGCTGGGCGCCAACAGCTCGCTCAAGACCGTGAAGCAGGACGCCTACAATTGCGCGCTGTGCGCCGAGGGCTACGAGCCGACCCTCGACGAGATGGTCGAGGTCACCTTCACCGTCAGCCCGCGCGTCCGGCGCATCGCCGCGCACGATCCCGACAACCTGTCGTTCCACGACTACAACACGCAGCTGTTCTTCGGCTCGGGGCTGGAGCCGCCCGACGAGGCGATCTGGGACAAGATCACGCTGGAGGCGATCGAGCTGCCCGACGGCGAGAAGGCGCTGATCTCCGTCCAGCTGCCGCCGCTCTTCATCATCGTCTTCGAGCCGGTCAGCCACGCCGCCCATTTCATCGACGTCAAGGGCGAGCCCACGACCGAGCGGCGCAGCCTGTCGATCGTCTACAACAACGTCGCCGCGCCCACCGGCACGACCGAGATGCGGCCCGGTCCGTTGCGTCTGTCCTTCGACAACCGCACCGGCAAGCGCGCCCTGCCGGGCATCTGGATCGCCGATCACGACCTGCACGACATGATGCAGCATCGCCGGCCGTTCCTGACCGCCAAGCGGCTGCTGACCAACCAGACCTTCCGCGACATCTACCGCACCGACACGCTCGACATCGACCAGCGCCTGAAGATCACCAGCCTCACCTTCCTGTTCACCGACCTGAAGGGCTCGACCGAGCTCTACGAGCGCGTCGGCGACCTGGTCGCCTTCGACCTGGTGCGCGGCCATTTCAGCCTGCTGCACGAGATCGTCGCCGCCGAGGCCGGCGCCGTGGTCAAGACCATCGGCGACGCGGTGATGGCCACCTTCCCGACGCCCGATCGCGCCGTCGCCGCGGCGCTGCGCATGCGCGATGCGATGCGCGAGCAGAACGAGCAGCGCGGCAGCGAGGACCTGCTGCTGAAGATCGGCATCCACGAGGGCCCATGCCTCGCCGTCACGCTCAACGAGCGGCAGGACTATTTCGGCCAGACCGTGAACATCGCCGCGCGCGTGCAGGGCCTGGCCGATTCGCGCGCGATCTTCACCACCTCGCCGGTCGTCGATCATCCTGAGGCGGCGGCGATCCTGGCCGCCAAGGGGCACAAGCCGGTGGCCCAGCAACGCACGTTGCGCGGCATCGCCAACGACATGGCGGTCTACGAGATTCCCTAGAGCGGCGTGCGGTCTACCGGGCGCACCCTGTCATCCCGAGCGCAGCGAGGGATCCAGTCGGCTTGCCTGGATCCCTCGCTGCGCTCGGGATAACAGCCAGACTCTGACTTTGTACTCGTTGCTCAGGACGACGGTGTCGCCGGTCTGGGCGGATGCGCGCCGGTGCCAACGGTGGCAAGGTGTCCGCCGCCGCTTGGCACAGGGGGACAACCGTGACCGCATTCAACGTCGTGCGCTTCAAGATCAAGCCGGGGATGGATGGGGCGTTTCTCGACGCGCACAAGAACCTCGGCTGGACGGGCATGCGCCGCGCCAACATCATCAAGACCGGCGAGGGTCGCTATTGCCTGATCGCCGAGTGGGAGAGCGTCGAGGCGCTGGCCGGCGGCCGGCCCCAGATGATCGCCACGCTCAACAGCTTCCGCGAGACCCTCGAAGACCTGGGCGGCGGGCTGGGCGTGACCGACGCCGTCGCCGGGCCGGTCGTCCTTTCAACCGAATGAAGCCGGCGCGGGCACTAAGTCCGCATCACACGACGCCGGCCGCGCGCAGCTCGGCGACCCGCTGGGCCGTCATGCCGAGAACCGACGTCAGCACCCGCTCGGTGTCCTCGCCGTAATTGGGACCGGAGCGGCCGAGCAGTCCGCCGGGGTAGGCCGGGCTGCGCTCGAGGTCGGCGGGGAAGCCCTTCACCGGCCAGGTGCCGAGTTCGCTTTGCGGCAGCTCCACCAACCACTCCAGATGGCGAAGCTGGGGATCGCGTTCGTAGCGGTCCTCGGCCGTCTGGCAAAACCCGGCCGGTACGCCCGCTTCCTGCAGGCGGGCCATGAGGTCCGCGCCGTCGAGGGTGGCGGTGGCGCCGGCCACCAGCGCATCGAGCGCGTCCTCGTTCGCGCGCCGGCTCGACAATCCCGTGAACCGCGGATCGTCGAGCCACTCGCGGTGGCCGAGCTCGGTGGCGACGGCGCGCCACTGATCGTCGGTGAAGGCGGCGATCGCGATCCAGCGGTCATCGCCGCGTGTCGGATAGGCGCCGTGCGGCGCGGCCGGCCGATAGGGCGAGCGGTTGCCGTAACGCGACCAGCTTCGGCCATTGACCGAGTGGTCGAGCGTCGCGGTTCCCGTGAGGAAGATGCCGACTTCCGCCTGCGAGGCATCGACGTGACAGCCAAGGCCCGTCGTCGCCCGCCGGTAGATCGCGGCGAGCGCCGCGGTCGCCAGGTTGTAGGCGCCGAACCAGTCGAGATACGAGTAGCCGATGCCGGCCGGCGGATACGGCTCGGGCAATCCGGACATGTCGCTGATGCCGCTGAAAGCCTGCGCCGTCGGGCCGAAGGCGCGGGCCCGGCCATAGACGCCGTACTGTCCGAACCCCGATTGCTGGAGATAGATGATGCCGGGGTTGAGTTCGCGCAGGCGATCGTAGCCCAGCCCCATGCGGTCCATCGTTCCCGGCGAATAGCCCTCGAGCACGATGTCGGCGTTGCGGATGAGGTCCTCCAGGATCCGCTTGCCCTCGGGCTTCTTGAGGTCGAGCGAGATCGCGAGCTTGCCGGCGTTGATCTCCATGAAGGAGCCGCTGCGGTTGAGCCCGTCGCGCGGTGGCGTCGGCATGGTATCCGTGGCGGCGTCGCGCTCGGCGCGCCCGCCGAGCGGACAGACCGCCGGACCGAAGCGCATGCCGTCGGCGCGCGACTCGTGCTCGACCTTGATCACCTCGGCGCCCATCGCGGCGAGGAAGCGTCCCGCTCCGGCGCTGGCGAGCATCCAGCCGAGATCGACGACACGCACGCCTGAGAGCGCGAAGGGCTTGCCGCTGGGGCCGGCTTTCGTCGCCCCGCGCGCCAGGCCGCAATCGGGCGACAGCGACGGCAGCTTCCGCGGCGCCGCCCATTCCTCGATCACCGAGCGCGTGTGCTCGCCGAGTCGCGGCGACCGCTGCGCCGGGACCATCCACGGCGCATCGGGACTGTACCAGCGCGCCGCGACATAGGTGTAGGACGTCCCGTCTTCCGGGTGCGGGATGCTGGCGAAGGTGCCGCGCTGGATGTAGTGCGGATCGCGCGCGTTCTCCTCGGGCCGCCGCACCGGCGCCCACGGCAAGCCATTGTCCTGCCCGTCGCGCCACAGATCGGCGTCGAAATCCAGGCCGGCGGCAAGCTCGTCGACCAGCTCGCCCACCCTGGCCTCCGCCTGCGCGTCGAACTGGTCCAGCCGGCCGAGGCCTTCGTCCATGCCATGCTTGGCGAGCACCGCGAGGGTCCCGCGCAGCGCGTCCGAGGAGTAGGTCGCGGTGGCGCGCAGATAGGTGCGGTAGGGCAGGAGATAGCGTCCATCGCGGGTGCGCGCGAGAGCCGGCAGGCTGTTCGACGGCATCGAATGGCGGCACGTCTGGCGGAAGTGGCGCTGCCGCAGGAAGATCCAGTTCGGCAGGTCGCTCTCGGTGTTCATGCTGACCGCTTCGTGGATGCTGAGCGACACCTGTTGCCCCTCGCCCGTGCGCAGCCGGTGCGCGAGCGCGCCGAGCAGCGCGATGACGCTCATCTCGCCGGCGATGTGATAGGCCTGCCACATCTGCGGCGCGATCGGCGGCGTCGTGTAGCGGCCGGACGCTTCAGGGTCGTAGCCGCAGTTCATCATCACGCCGCCCAGCGCCAGATGAACCAGGTCGCTGCCCTTGTAGTCGGCCCATGGTCCGCTGTCGCCGAAGGGGCTGATGCGCAGATAGATCAATCGAGGATTGGCCGATCGCAGCCGTTCGAAGCCGAGGTTGCGGTCGGCGAGATAGCCGCGCGGCCGCGCATCGATCACGATATCGGCCGCGGACGCCAGCCGCAGGAACGAGTCCTGCCCGTCGGGCTTGTCGAGATCGACGACGATGCTGCGCTTGCCGAGATTGTACTGCCAGAAATGCAGGCTCTCCTCCGGCGCCGCCACATCGCCGCGGAAGGGCCCGATTCGCCGCGTGGCTTCGCCTTCCGGCGGCTCGACCTTCACGACGTCGGCGCCCAGGCCCGCGAGCACGCGGCCGGCATACTCGCCCTTCTCGTCGGCGAGCTCGAGCACGCGCACGCCGCGGAGATAGGCACCCTCGTGCCGGCCTGTGTCAGCCATGCCTCACCTCCCCGATCTTTGCTTGTCCCGAACTGTCGCCCGCGTCGCGGCCCGGCGACAAGTGGCGCCGCAAGCATGGCTGCTCACGCCTGCGCGGCGTGGCGTTGCCCGTGTCGGCCAATGAATCACACGTCGGGCGTGAACGTGTTCACGCTCTGCCCCGGCGTCACGTGGCCGCCCAGGCCGAGCGCATCGATCTCCTGAAGCCTGAGCAGCGTGGCGCGATCGGCCGGCGTGTTGGCGACAAAGCGGCGGCCGCCTTCGACCAGCCTTCCCAGGACGACGCCGCGCTCCGGACAGTCCGGCCCATTGAGCACGGTATAGCTCTCGATCTTCGCCGCGCCCCGCGGCGCGGGATCGAGCTGAACCTTGGGACCCCACGCGGCATCGATCTCGCCCTGCACCCGCGAATCGTCCGAGGAACGCCACGCCGTCGCCGGCCGCGTCGTCGAATAGATGCCGGCCGCGTGCTTGGTGAGCAATCCGCCGTTCGCGGTGACCAGGCCATAGCTGCCGGGCCTGGCGCGGACCCGATCGACCATCTCGGCGATCGAATGGCTGACGTAGTTGTTGCCCGGGCCGCCGAAGAACGACAGGCCGCCCGTGACCGTGAGGCCCCGCGGGTCGTCGATGGCGATGCCGATCTCGTCGCACGCCACCTCGACCGCCGACGCGAAGCAGCTGTAGAGGTCGAAATGCGATACCTGGTCGACGGTGATTCCCGCGCCGTCCAGCGTGTCGCGCACGACGCGATTGATGGCCGGCGACCGATCGAGGTGGCTGCGCTCCGTGGCGAACCACTCGTCGTGGCCGTGGGCGCTGCCATGCAGATAGACGCGCCTGTCCTGCGGCACGCCCCATTCGTCCGCCCTGGCCTGCGAGCAGACGATGATCGCCGCGCCCTGGTCGACATAGACATTCGCCGTCATCAGCCGCGTGTAGGGAAAGCCGACATAGCGGTTCTTCGGCGAGGCGGTGGCGATGTCCTCGGCGGAATAGCCCTCGCTGCGCGCGGCCAGCGGATTGCCCTGGGCGACGGTGGCGAAGCCGGCGCAGAGCTTGCCGAGCTCGGCCGCCCGCTGCGCCGGCGTCAGCCGCTTGCGTGCCCGCAGCGCCTGCTCGAACAGGGCGTAGATGACGGCCGGCACGCGCATGCCATGCGCAACCTCCGTCGGCGAATAAAGCGGCACCATGCCGCCAAGCTCGTCGGGACCGAAGGGCGCGTCCTCGCTCCAGTCGAGCGCGAGCCCGGCGCGCTTGGCGTTGCGTTCCGTCCGCTGCGCCTCCGAGCCCACGACCAGCGCCGACGAGAGCGCGCCGGCGGCGATCTGCTCGCAGGCGCGGGTGACCATGATCTGCGGAACGTCGCCGCCCGAGGGCGGATAGAGGAATTCGCGCGGCCTGGCCCCGATGCGCTGGGCGATCGACCATGGCGCGTTCGCCAGCCTGCCGAACGGCGAACGGAATGCCGGCACGGTGTCGTTGAAGCTGCGAATGGCCGTGATCGAGTCGAGCCCGGACAGCACGGCGTCGGGCGCGCCGGTGTCGCGCGCCGCCAGCCGGGTCGCATCGACCATCAGGCCCAACGGCGAGCGCGCCGAGTCCGGCCCGGTTTCCCTGTCGGTGATCTGGCCGACGCCGACGATGACCGGGATCCTCGCGGGATCGCTCATTGCATCCTCCCTTCGCGGTCTCAGCGCGGCAGGCCCAGGCCCCTGATCGCGATCAGCGTCCGCTGGATTTCGTTGGTGCCGCCGCCGATCGTGTAGAGCAGCGAGTCGCGCAGGCTGTATTCGATCTGCCCCTCGAGCAGGGTCTCGTCGACGGTCGACGAGAGCATCGCGCCCGGTCCCAGGATGTCGAGCGCCTCGCTGGCGAGGCGCTCCATCAGCTCGCTGGCATGGACCTTGAGCAGCGCCGCCTCGACCAGGGGGACCTTGCCGCTTTGCGTCACCAGCGCGGTCTGGGCGGCGAGGAGCTGCGCGCCCTGCACGTCGACGGCGAGCGCGGCCAGGCGATCACGCAGGACCGGATCGTCGCGCATGGGCCGGCCGTTGCGGCTCGCCGTGTTGACGTGCTCGACGAGCCGGTCGAAGTAGCCGCGCGCCCGCGCGCCGATGGCGCCGAGCGACACCCGCTCGAAGGCCAGCGCCGCCGTGATCACCTGCCAGCCCTGGTTGACCCCGCCGACGATCGCTTCGGCCGGCAGCTTCACGTCGTCGTAGAAGACCGTGTTGGAGTCGTGGCTGTTGAGCCCGTACATCGGCTGGATGGTCAGGCCGGGCGTGCCGCGCAGGGGAACGATGAAGACGCTGATGCCGCCCTGCTGCGAATCCGGCGGCCCGGTGCGCGCGGCGAGCCAGCAATAGTCGGCAAAGCCCGCCGCCGAGGTGAAGGTCTTCTGGCCGCGGATCGTCCAGCCCTCGTTGGTTCGGGTCGCGGTCGTCTTCATGCCCGCCAGGTCCGAGCCGTTCGCCGGCTCGCTGTAGCCGAGCGCGAAGGAAACCTCGCCGCGCCCGACCGCCATTACGAGCTCGCGATGCTCTTCCCCGCCGTACCTGAGCAGGGCCGGCCCCAGCATGTTGACCGCCGTGTCGTGCCACTTGATCGGCGCGTCGACGTACGCGAGCTCTTCCTCGAGCACGAGCCGGTCGAGGGCCGGCCGCTCCTGTCCGCCGTACTCCTTCGGCCAGTGCAGCGTGAGCCAGCCCTTCGCCGCGAGCTTCAGGCTGAACGCGCGGTCGGCGCGGATGTGATTGTAGCGGGTCTCTTCCGAGGAGACCTTCCACCCCTTCCAGTTCTCGGCCAGCCACTCGCGCACCTCAAGCCTGAAGGCGTTCACGCGCGGGCCGAAATCGATGTCGGGCAGTCTGCTCATCGCGGGTCCCCTATGCGAACGCAATCCTCACGCGGTGGCATCGAACAGAAAGTCGGCGACCTCGCGGCGGGCGGCGTACGGCCCGCCCAGCCGGGTCAGGTCGCTGTGGATGCGCCGGAAGTGGCGGGGCATCTCGTGATTGTCCCAGAACGAGATGCCGCCGAATCCATGGTGCAGTTCCATCACCACGCCGCGTAGCGTCTGCCCGGCGGTCGCGGCGGCGGCGGCGCGCGCATAGTCGCGGTCGGCGCCGACCTCCGATGCCGCGCGATAGATCGAAAGCCGCGTGATCTCGATGCCGATCAGGCAATTCGCCAGCTTGTGCTGGATGGCCTGGAACTGGCCGATCTTCTTGCCGAACTGCACGCGCTGCTGGGCGTAGACGTTGAGGATCTCCAGCCCCCGGGCCGCCGCGCCCATCGAGCGCGCCACCAGGAGCAGCCGGGCGAGCGCCGGGACCGCACCGACCGTGTCGGCATCGGCGCGCAGCACCGATCGCGGCTCGACCGCGTCGAAGTCGATCCGCGACAGCGCGGGCCGCGAGAGGCCCGGGGTACGCGTGACCTTCAGGCCGGCGGCGTCAGCCGGCACGATCGCGATCTCGTCGGGCCGCCCGGTCAGGACGAAGAAGTGGGTGGCGAGCGCGGCGTTCTCGACATAGGCGGCGACGCCACGCAGGGTCGGACGGTCGCTGCCTTCGAGACGAAACTCGGCGCCGCCCTCTTCATCGCCCGCGGGCCCGAAGATCCAGGACGGGATCACGCTGCCCTCGTCGATGCCCTGGGCAAGAGCGGAGGTGTCGCCGGTGTTGTCCGCCGCCAGGATGTCGCGAGCCAGCAGCGCATCGGCAAGCGGGATCGGACAGGCAGCCCGGCCAAGCTCGTCCATGAGAAGGACGGCCAGCGAGAGTTCCTCCTGGCCCGGCGCAAGGCCGATGGCCATCCACCCCTGCCGCACCGCCTCCTGCCAGAAGCGCCGCAGCTCGCCGGGATCCTCCGCGAGCGCCACCGCCTTGTCGACCGGCCAGTGCCGCACGAGCAGCCTGCGCGCCGCGTCGCGCAGCAGCGCCATGTCGTCGGTGTCCTTCAGGACGACACCCCCACCGCTGTTCATCGCCGTAGCTCCCGCTGGGCCGGAAATGGGCGCGACATGGATCGCATCGGGCACGCGCCACACGTGTTCGTCAGTGCCTGGGTGACACGGGGCAGCCATCGCGCGAGGCGATGGGCTCTCCAGCTCCATGACACCGAAGCGGCAGAGGCAATCCGTAGCCTGATCAAAATGATCCCATCGCGGTCGGACCCGAAGCAAGACGAACGCGCCCCCGATGCCGCATGGCGGCTGTCGGTCGACCGATCCACGGCAATCGAGGGTGTGGGTATTGCGGCTTCGCCGAGTCTGGCCGGGTCCGCCGGTCGCCTCGATGGACCAGGCCGCCGGCCATGGCGGAACTGTCCCGATCTTCGCCGCGCATGCGCGGTCGTTGATTCAGATCATGTCATGCGCGGGCGCGCGCCGGTACTGAAGGCGGAACACCCGAATTGCACTGCATGGTGCCCATGCCGGAACCGAAGTCCAAGACGACGACCACCGTGGCCAAAGTGCTCGGATCGGTCGGCGGGCATGTGTGGCGCTGGCGCTATCGTGCCGCGCTGATCGCGGCGGCGCTCGCGGCGCTGTGGTACGTCGCCATGCCGCGCACACTTGGCCCCGTGGTCGAGGTGAACACGGTCGTTCGCGCCGATTTCGTGCAGAGCGTGGTGGCCAGCGGCAGCGTGCTGGCGCCCTATCGGGTGAACATCGGCAGCCTGGTCGTCGGCGTCGTGGCCGACGTGCCGGTCGCCGAGGGACAGGTGGTCAAGGCGGGCGATACGCTCGTCGTGCTGGATGATCGCGAGGCACGCGCGGCCGTCGTCCAGGCCGAGGGAGCGCTGGCGCAAGCCGAGGCGCGCATGCGCCAGCTGCGCGAATTGACGGCGCCGTCCGCGGAGGAGGCGCTGGCCCAGGCGCGGGCGACGCTGGTCAACGCGCAGCAGGCCTACGACCGCGCGCAGAAGCTCGCCGCCGACGGCTATGGCACGCGCGCCACGCTCGAGGACGCCACCCGGGCGCTGAGCATCGCCCAGGCGCAGGTCCGGGCCGCCGAGTTCCAGGTCCACACCAATCGTCCCGGCGGCAGCGACTACGTCATGGCCGAGACGCAGCTCAACCAGGCGCGCGCCGGTCTCGACGCGGCGCGGTCGCGGCTGAGCTACATGACCATCAAGGCGCCGCGCGACGGCGTGCTGATCTCGCGCAATGTCGAGCGCGGCTATGTCGCGCAGCCGTCGAGTGTCCTGTTCGTGCTGTCGCCGTTTGGCGAGACGCAGCTCACGGTGCAGATCGACGAGAAGAATCTCGGCCTGATCGCCATCGGGCAGCCGGCGCTGGCCTCGGCGGACGCGTTTCCCAGCCAGACGTTCGCCGCGAAGGTCGTCTACATCAATCCGGGCATCGACCTGCAGCGCGCATCCGTCCAGGTGAAGCTCGGCGTCCCCAGTCCGCCGTCCTATCTGCAGCAGGACATGACCGTCTCGGTCGACATCGAGACGGCGCGGCACCCGGGTGCGCTGATCGCGCCGCTGACCTCCATTCGCGGCCTCAACAACGATCAGCCCTGGGTCCTGAAGATCGACGGATCGCGTGCGCGCAGGCAGGACGTCACGATCGGCCTCACCACGGCCGGCAAGGCGGAGATCCTCAGCGGCCTTCAGCCCGGCGATCAGGTCCTGCCGGCGAATGTGCCGGTGAAGCCCGGCGCGCGGGTTCGCGTCCGCGCGACACCGGCGCCCATGCGATGAACCGCCTCGCGCCGTTCGAGTGGATCACCGCGCTGCGCTTCCTGAAAGAGGGACGCATGCAGACGATCTTCATCGTGGCGGCGGTCGCGATCGGCGTCGCGGTGATCGTCTTCATGTCGGCGATGCTGGCGAGCCTGCAGGCGAACTTCGTCAAGCGCGTGCTCACCTCGCAGCCGCATATCCAGCTCATTCCACCCGAGGAGGTCGCCCGCAGGCTGCGCAAGGCGGGCAAGGGCGAGCAGATCGGCGCGATCGTGCAGCGGCCGGTGCAGCGCATCCGCTCGATCGACCAATGGCAGAAGATCCGCGTCGAGCTCGGCGGGTGGCCGCACATCACCAACGTCTCGCCCACGGTGTCGGGATCGGCGCTCGCGGTGCGCGGGGCGGCATCGCGCCCGATCTCGCTCACCGGCATGGATCCCGACGTCTATTTCAGGGTCGTGCGCATTCCGGACTATATCGTCGCCGGCCAGCCGCGCGTGCTGACCGACGACATCCTGATCGGCACCGAGCTGGCCAAGGAGCTCGGCGTCGGCCTCGGCGAGAAAATCACGATCTCGGCGGCGACCGGCGCGACCAGGGTCCTCACCGTCACCGGCATCTTCGACCTCGGCAACAAGGGCGCGAACCAGCGCTCCACCTTCGTCGCGCTGCGCACCGCGCAGGCCCTGCTCAACCTCGTCGGCGGCGTCACCACGATCGACCTGACCGTCGACGACATCTATGCGGCCGATACCATCGCCCGCGAGGTGCAGGCCGCGACCGGCATCGAGGCCGACAGCTGGATCGCGACCAACGCGCAGTTCTTCACCGCGGTCAACGCGCAGCAGTCCTCGAACACGCTGATCCGCGTGTTCGTCGCGCTGTCCGTCGCCTTCGGCATCGCCAGCGTGCTGGTCGTCTCGGTGATCCAGCGCTCCAAGGACATCGGCATCCTGCGGGCGATGGGGACATCGCGGGGCCAGATCCTGCGCGTCTTCCTGTTGCAGGGCGGGCTGCTCGGCTTCGCCGGATCGATGGTCGGCGCGGCGGCCGGCAGTTCCGCCCTGGTGTTCTGGCACGGCTACCTGCGCCAGGCCGACGGCAGCGAGCTGTTTCCGCTCGTGCTCGAGCGTTCGCTGTTCGTCTATTCGGTGCTGCTCGCGACGGCGACCGGCGTCGCCGCGGCGGCCGTGCCGGCACTGCGCGCCGCGAGGCTCGATCCGGTGGTGGCGATCCGTGGCTGAGACCGGATCCGTCGTGCGCCTCGAGGGGGTCTGCAAGTCCTACAACGTCGGACGACCCAACGAGGTCGAGGTCCTGCACGACATCGACCTGACGCTGGAGCGCGGCGAGTTCGTCGCGCTGATCGGGCCATCGGGCTCGGGCAAGAGCACGCTGCTCAACATCATCGGCCTGCTCGACCGCCCGACCAGGGGACGCCTGTTCATCGAGGGGCACGAGACGTCCACGCTCGACGACGACGCGATCACCAGGCTGCGCGGCCACAGCATCGGCTTCATCTTCCAGTACCACTATCTGATCTCGGCGTTCACCGCGCTCGAGAACGTCATGATGCCGCTGCTCGCCGAGCACGCCTTTCCGAACGATGCCATGCGCGAGCGCGCCCATGCGCTACTGGCGCAGGTCGGCCTGACGCAATGGGAGAACAATCTCGCCAACAACATGTCGGGCGGCCAGCAGCAGCGCGTCGCCATCGCGCGCGCGCTGGCGATGAACCCGGCCCTGATCCTCGCCGACGAGCCGACCGGCAATCTCGACACCAGCTCGGCCAATTCGGTGTTCGAGATGATGCGGCAGGCCAACGAGAGCAACGGAACCACGTTCCTGATCGTGACGCACAACATGGATCTGGCGCGGCGCTGCCACCGTATCATCGAGGTGATCGACGGCAGAGCCGCCGCAGGTACGCAGCCGGCCGCCACATAAGGCGCGGACCGAGCCGCCGAGGCCGGGGAACCGCAAAACGACACAAACGAGAGATAATACGCGATCACGTGCCGCGTAGTGGCAGGAGGCTCTGCCTCCACAGGCGTCACCGACCCAGCGACAGGAGATATGCCATGCCCGCGCCCCGTCCCTCCAAGACCCGCATCGGCAATCATGTCCTGAAGCCCGAAACCCTGATGCTGAGCTATGGCTACGATCCGGCGCTGTCGGAGGGCGCGGTCAAGCCGCCGGTGTTCCTGACCTCGACCTTCGTCTTCCGCACCGCCGAGGAGGGCCGCGACTTCTTCGACTACGTCTCGGGCCGCAAGCAGCCGCCCGAGGGCATCGCGCCCGGCCTGGTCTACTCGCGCTTCAACCACCCCAACAGCGAGATCGTCGAGGACCGGCTTGCGGTCTACGAGGGCGCGGAGTCGTGCGTGCTGTTCTCGTCCGGCATGTCGGCGATCTCGACGACGATCCTCGCCTTCGCCCGGCCCGGCGACATGATCCTGCATTCGCAGCCGCTGTACGGCGGCACGGAGACCTTGCTGGCCAACACGATGGCCGGCTTCGGCATCGCCGCGGTGGGCTTCGTCGATGGCGTCAGCGAACCGGCCATCCGCGCCGCCGCGCAGGCGGCGCGCGGCAAGGGACGCATCTCCGTCATCATGATCGAGACACCGGCCAACCCGACCAACACGCTGGTCGACATCAAGCTGTTGCGCCGTATCGCCGACGAGATCGGTGCGGCCCAGGGTCACCGGCCCGTGCTGGTCTGCGACAACACCCTGCTGGGGCCCGTCTTCCAGCGGCCGCTCGACCACGGCGCCGACGTGTCGGTCTACTCGCTGACCAAGTATGTCGGCGGCCATTCCGATCTGATCGCCGGCGCGGCGCTTGGCACGCGCGCGATGATCGCGCCGATCAAGGCGCTGCGCGGCAGCCTCGGCACGCAGCTCGATCCGCATTCGTGCTGGATGCTCGGGCGCTCGCTCGAGACCCTTGGGCTGCGGATGGAACGCGCGAACGCCAATGCGCGGGTCGTCGCCGAGTATCTGCGCGACCATCCCAATGTCGCGAAGGTCCACTACCTGGCCTTTCTCGAGCCGGGCTCGGCGGCGCAGGCCGTCTTCGCCGGGCAATGCAGCGGCGCGGGCTCGACCTTCTCGTTCGACATCAAGGGCGGGCAGAAGGAGGCCTTCGCCTTTCTCAACGCGCTGCAGATCTTCAAGCTGGCGGTCAGCCTCGGCGGCACCGAATCGCTCGCGAGCCATCCGGCCGCGATGACCCATTCCGGTGTGCCGGCCGATGTGCGCGCACGCATCGGCGTGCTCGACACCACGATTCGCCTCTCGGTCGGCATCGAGCATGCGGACGACCTGATTGCCGACCTGACCCAGGCCCTGACGGTCACCTGATGGATCTGATCCCGTGCTCAGGTAAATCTGAAGTTGTAGCTGGCTGATGCATATTGCTGCACCCGCGAATAGCGAACGCATAGGCGTCATGTCGGCGTAAGGTTTGCGCTTACATTATCTGGTGCATATGATACTTGTTCTTACCGTTATCTAGCATCCATGATGCTGATGGGATCGACCTCGAGTATGTAGCGTCGGCTGCGATGGTCGAAATATACCTGTCAAAAGTGTGAGATGGGCGGACGCCGACACCGTCGCAACCCTTGTTGGGATTTCGCGCGATGGTTGGGGGAACTTGCATCGTTTTCAAGGTTGCCTCCGTATGGTGCAGCCTTGATCAGCGATTTGTTCGCCGCATCCTGCCGTTGCCCCTGCTCGACCAGCCGCCGGGACTGCCCACCGCCATCGAGGGCACATTCAGCCTCTCCGGCGCGGCCGTGCCGGTGCTGCGGCTCGACCGCCTGTTCGGGCTGACGCCCTCCCCCGCCAGCATCTATCAGCACCTGATCCTGTGCCGCCGCGACGGGGCGCCCCTGGCGCTGCTGGTCGACCTGGTCAGTCACGTCGCGACCGTCCCGGAGGATCGCACCTCGCCCTTGTGCGCCAGCGAGACGCTCAACGGTTGCGTGGCCGGCGCCTTCCAGATGGGCCCGACGACGGTGCACATGCTCGATGGGGATCGGCTGCTCGACCAGCACGAGCAACGGATGCTGGCCGACTTCCAGGCCGCCCAGCAGCGCCGCTACGACAGCCTGGAGGCCAAGCCGGCATGAGCCTCGCCAGCCGGACCGCCGCGTCCTCGGCGGAGTTCCTCCGCATGCAGGACTTCGCGCGCCTGAAGCGCGCGGTGATCGAGACGATCGGCCTGCAGTACTACGAGGACAAGGACCTGGTGCTGGCCGAACGCGCCGAGCAACGACGGGCGATCCTCGGCTGCAGCCGCGCCGACTACCTGCACCGCGTCCTCAGGCCGGGCGATGGCGAGGAGCTGGCGGCGCTGGTCGACGAGATCACGATCGGCGAGACCTATTTCTTCCGCTACCCCGCCCAGTTCGAGGCCCTGCGCCGGGTCGTCCTGCCGGAGCGCCTCGCCTATCGCCAGCCCGACCGCCGCCTGCGCATCTGGAGCGCCGGGTGCGCCTCGGGCGCCGAGCCTTACTCCGTGGCGATCACCCTGCGCCGGCATTTCGCCATCCCGACCGCGGGCTGGGACATCTCGATCCTCGGCACCGACATCAACCGCAAGCTGCTCGACCAGGCCCGTCGCGCCGTCTACAGCGACTGGGACCTGCGGGGCGAGACGAGCGAGCTGAGGGATGCCTGCTTCGACCGTCACGCCGATGGCTGGCATCTGCGCCCGGGCTACCGCGAACGGGTCGAGTTTCGCCGCCAGAATCTTGTGACAGAGATCGAGAGGTTCGCCGTCGACCACAGCGGGGCCTTCGACATCATCTTCTGCCGCAACGTGATGATCTACTTCTCGGCGGCGCTCACCCGCAGGCTGATCCGCCTGTTCTGCGACTGCCTGGCGGAGGGCGGCTGGCTGTTCGTCGGCCAC
>JBFXAZ010000085.1:0-24400 GCA_050183765.1 Reyranellaceae bacterium
ATGTCCTGCGGTTGCGCCCAGCCGAAGCAGGTGATGTGCTCCTCGGTGACCATCGGGTCCTTGAGCTGGTCGTTCTTGTAGTAGAATTCCAGGATCGAGCGCGGCAGCTGCTGGCCCTCGGGGATGCCGAAGCGCTCCGCCAGCGAGCCGGCGGCGACGTTGCGCACCACGACCTCGAGCGGAATGATCTCGACCTGCCGGATCAGCTGCTCGCGCATGTTCAGCCGGCGGATGAAATGGGTCGGCACGCCGATCTCGTTCAGCCGCGTCATCAGGTATTCCGAGATGCGGTTGTTGATCACGCCCTTGCCGGTGATCGTGCCCTTCTTCTGGTTGTTGAAGGCGGTGGCGTCGTCCTTGAAGTACTGGACGATGGTTCCAGGTTCAGGCCCCTCATAGAGGATCTTGGCCTTGCCCTCGTAGAGGCGGCGGCGGCGGCTCATGGGGCTGTCTCCGGGGCGTCGGCGGAGGAGGCCCGCCGCGGCCGTTTCTGAGGCGGGTTCTAGCAGGCGCATATGGCCCGGTGCAACACGCTGTGCCTTTCCTGCCGCAGGCCCTTGCGAGTCGCGGCAGTCGCCACCAAGTGCTTGTCAGTTCGCGCTTTTTTCAGTTGGATGACGCTATCGTCAGTTTTGTCGCATCAGCCCTGCCGGAGCCCCTGATGGCCGCCCAACAGATCACCTACGACGCCGCCTACGACACCGTCGACCGGGACGACTTCCCGGCGATGATGGCGACCGCCCGCTACGGCCGGCGCAGCGACGCCTTCGACCGCATCATTTCGCAGACCCACGACCATTTCTGGGACCCGCTGGACCCGACCTATATCGATTTCAGCCAGCCCTTCGACATGGCGAGCACGCCCATCCTGCCGCTCGAGAACATCATGGAGCTGCGCAGCGCGGTGGCCGACCGGCTCGACGACCGCCAGAAGATCCAGCTGGCCAACGACGTCACCCATTGGTCGATCTCCAGCCTGTTGCACGGCGAGCAGGGGGCGCTCTCGCTGTCGGCCAGCCTGTGCCACATCCTGCTCGACCCCGGCGCGCAGGAATACGCCGCCAACCAGGCGCGCGAGGAGGCCCGCCACGTCACCGGGTTCACCAAGTACATCGGCGTGCGCTGGGGCGCGCCGCTGCCGGTGGGCGCCACGGTGGGCAGGCTGCTGACCGAGCTGGTCACGACCACCGAGGTCTACCGCAAGATCGTCGGCATGCAGATGCTGGTCGAGGGCCTGGCCATGGGCGCCTTCGCCACGCTCAACGCGCAGACCAACGATCCCGTGCTGCGCCGCCTGGTGCAGCTGGTGATGAGCGACGAGGCCTTCCATCATCGCTTCGGCCGCATCTGGGCGCAGCGCACCATCGGCAAGCTCACGAAGGAGGAGCACCAGCGCGTCGAGGACTGGACCGCCGAGGTCTTCCAGGTGCTGTTCTTCAACCTCGTCAACGCCGAGCAGAAGCAGATCATCTACGGCAAGTACGGGCTGGACTGGCAGTGGGTGCGCGACGCGGTGCGCGAAGTGTTCTCCGACGAGGACCGCCGCCAGCAGCTCACCAGCAGCACCAATATCTTCCGCGTGCTGATCAAGACCCTGCTGCATGCCGGCATCATCACCGAGCGCACGCGCCCGCTCTACGCGGTATGGGTCGACATGAAGGAGCTGGCCAGCGACGGCGAGGAGATCCCCGGCGCCGCTGTCGCCGAGGAGACGATGATCATGCTGCGCGAGATCAACGCCAAGCGCAGGCGGATCGTCGGCAAGGATATTGGCGCCGCGGCGGGATAGCTCAGCCGGCAGACGCCTTCCTATCCAGTTTCGCCTGCGTGGCGCGGAACAGGTCGCCGGCCCAGCGGCGCTTGTCGTCGACTTCGAGGTCGTGCCAGCCCTCCACGGTGGCGCGCGCTTCGCCCGACCAGTCGCGCAGCAGCAGCGCGTAGTTCGACAGCAATTGGTGAACCAGCGCACGCAAGTGAGCCTGCTCGGGCGCCGTGCCGCCGCCGGCGATGTACTCCTGCCCGATCGCGCGGGCCATTCTCAGCAGGTCGTCGGCCTCCAAGCGCACCTGCTCGAGGGCGCGCAGCAGGTCCTCGCGGGTGCCGAAGGCGCCGAAGACGACACGCAGCAGCGCCTCGCTCTCCATCGGAATACCCGGACTGACCGGGCCGGCCAGCCAGTCGCGCAATGCGCGGCGGCCATCGGCGGTGATGCTCATGACGCGCCGCGCGCGCCGGCCCGTCGACGCCGCTCGCGCCTGGATCAGCCCCGCCTTTTCCAGCCGCACGACCTCGCCGTAGATGCGGCTTTCGGCGCGGGGCCACAGGTAATGCAGGTTGCGGCGCATCAGCAGGGTCAGCCCGTAGGCATTGATCGGTGCGCGCGCGATCTGTGCCAGCAGCGCGAAACCGGTCGGCGACAGCTCCATTGATATACTCCAATCTAGTAGTATATTGTCCAGTAGTATAGGCTCGCTGAGGGGACGCCGTCATGGCCGACGGGCTCGAACTGGAAGGCTGCCGACTGGCCTGGCAGGCGCAAGGCGACGGTGTGCCGGTGCTGTTCATCCACGGCACGGCGGCCGCGATCTGGGGCGATCTGCCGGCGCGTACCGCGTCCTTCGCGCGGGCCCTGACCTATGACCGGCGCGGCTTCGGCCAGTCGGCCGCATCGCCGATCGCCGACCTGAAGCGCCATGAGGATGATGCGATCGCGCTGCTGGCCGCTCACGCCGGAGGCACGGCCCTCCTTGTCGGCTGGAGCGTCGGTGGAATCATCGCGCTGGGCGTCGCGGCGAGGCGGCCCGATCTGGTGCGCGGACTGCTTCTGCTCGAGCCGCCGCTATGGGCCAAGAAGCATCCCGACCTCAACCTGTTCAACGGCGTGGTGCTGTCGATCCTGACGGGCTTCATCGCCGGAGCTGCGCGTGGCGGACGTCGCTTCAGCAGCTGGGTATTCCGCGAGCGTGACGGGACAAGCAGCCTCGACGAGGTCTCGCCCGCGATTCGCCGCCAGATCGCCGACAACGCCGCCGCAGTGGGCGTCGAGATTCGCGGCGGCACGGGTGAGCACCTGAGCGCAGCCGCGCTCGCGGGCATCGCAATGTCTGCCGTTGTCGTCACGGGCGATCGCAGCCAGGCGTTCTTCGAGGCCGGCGCACGGCGCGTCGCCGATGCTGTGCCGGGCGCGCGCCTGCAGCGGCTCGCGGCGGCCAGTCATTTCCTGCAGCTCGAGCACGCCGCGACGATCGCGGCGCTGATCCAGGAGATGGTGGCGGAAGGGACGGCCGAGCGCGTGCCGGCGGCCTGAACGGAGGCGCGCTACGCCGGCTCGGTCAGCGACGCCGCCAGGGCCATGCGCTCGCGCGGGCCGATGTTCATCGTGTCCTCGAGGTAGCGGTCGACGCCGCCCCAGCGTCCCTCGATCGTGTCGAGCGCGGCGTTGAGGAAGGAAGGCTGGACCTTGACGATCGCGGCGCGTACCTCGTCGGGGAACTCGGAGATCGTCAGCGCCTTGGGCACGTAGTGCGCATTGCTCAGCATGTAGTCCTCGACGACGACGTCGCGCGGCACGCCGAGCAGGGACAGCAACAGCGCCGCGGCAACGCCGGTGCGGTCCTTGCCGGCGGCGCAGTGGAACAGCAGCGGCTTGTCGCCTTCCTCGAGCAGGCGATGGAACACCTTGGCGAAGGCGCCGTGCTGCTCCAGCGCGTACCAGCGATAGGTCTGCTCCATCACCTCGCGAGCCACGTCGGGATCGAGAGGCCTGGTTTCGCGGCGCCGGCGCAGCTCGTCGGCCACCGTGGGCTCGATCGGCGCGTGCACGCGCACGCCGGGCGCGAACTCGGGAGCCGCAGCCGCTTCGTTGACGCCGCGGAAATCGACGATGGTGCCCAGCCCGAGCCGGTCGAAGCGCGCACGCCCTTCGGCGCTGAGCGCATCGAGATTGGCCGACCGGTAGACGAGACCGCGACGCACGCGGCGACCGTCGGGCGTGAGATAGGCACCGACGCACCGCACATTGCTGGTGCCTTCGATGGGGATCAGGCGATCATATGCGGTCATGGCGTCGGTGTAGGACCGGAATGTTTCAGAATTGATACCGCCTGAGCCCGCCATCCACCGGAATCACCGTGCCGGTGATGTAGCCCGCCAGCGGCGAGGCGAGGAAGCAGACCAGGGCGGCGATCTCCTCCGGCTCGCCGTAGCGGCCGACCGGGATTTCGTTGTCCGACTGCCACTTGCGGTATTCCGGCGAGTAGTTGCGCAGGATCTGTTCGCTGTGGATGCGGCCGGGCGGGATGCAGTTCACCGTGATGCCGTGCTTGCCGACCTCGCGCGACAGGCCCTTCGACCAGGAATGCATCGCCGCCTTAGCGCAGAAGGCGCCGTTGATGCCGTCGGGTTCGGACTTGCCGGTGATGTTGACGATGCGGCCCCAGTTGCGCGCGATCATGCCGTCGATCAGCTTGTCGGCGATCTGGCGCTGGCGCGTGAAGTTCAGCGTCATCGCCTCCTGCCACTGCGCCTCGTCGGTATGCAGCTTGAAGTGACGGCTGCCGCCGGCGTTGTTGACCAGGATGTCGATGCCGCCGAGCGCCTCGACCGCGGCGCCGGCGATCGCCGCCGGCGCGTCCTCGCGCATCATGTCGCATTCGATCGGCACGGGCCGGGTGCC
This sequence comes from Reyranellaceae bacterium, assembly GCA_050183765.1. Lineage (GTDB taxonomy): Bacteria > Pseudomonadota > Alphaproteobacteria > Reyranellales > Reyranellaceae > JAFAZJ01. Next base: position 4,676 of record JBFXAZ010000085.1, read on the forward strand.
GCCTGCGGCGACGATCTCCTCGGCCAGGGTTTCCAGCAGGTCGCGGCGGCGCGCGACGACGGCGAGCTTCACGCCTTCGGCCGCCAGCGCCTTGGCGATGCCGCGGCCGATGCCGATGCTGGCGCCGGTGACCAGCGCCGCGCGGCCGGCGAGCTTGAGGTCCATGGGACTATTTCAGCTCGGTCATCACCTGCTGCTTGGCTTCCTCGATCAGCTTGTCCATCTGCTTGCGGATCGCCGCCGCATCGACCGGCTTGCCCGCCGCCGTGAGGTCGCCCAGCACCTTCTGCAGCACGTCGTCATCGCCGGGTTTGTCGAAGTCGCTCATCACGACCTCCTTGGCGTAGGCATCGGCGTCGGGGCCGACCTTGTTGAGTTGCGCGGCGGCCCACAGGCCCAGCAGGCGGTTGCGCCGGTTGTTGACCTTGAACTGCAGCTCCTGATCGCGCTTGAACTTGTTCTCGAAGGCCTTTTCCCGCTCGTCGAAGGTGCTCATTGCGATCATTCTCCCAATGTCCGTCGGCCGTTCCGCCCAAGCAGGTATATAGCGTCGCCGGTGTGCATCCGCCACCCCGCGCGGTCGGGGTGCGCCACTCCAGTGGAACGTTGCGGAAGAAGACGCGCCACTGGAGCGGCGCGCCCCCAGCATGGCACAGTGGTTGGCAAACCGGAGGGAACGGCAAATGGACGACGATCTGGCGAGCTGGCGCCAATGGATCGGACGGGGCGAGGCGCGCGAGGATTTCGCGGCGCCGTTTCCGCCCTATGCGCTGATCCAGACCTTCGACACCGGCGATCGCCGCCTGGAGACGGGCGATGCGCTGCCGCCCCTGTGGCATTGGCTGTATTTCCTCGACACCACGGCGCGCTCGAAGCTCGGGCCGGACGGGCTGCCGGACCGCGGCGACTTCATGCCGCCGGTGAGCCTGCCGCGACGCATGTGGGCCGGCAGCCGCTTCACCTTCCACGACGCGCCGCTGAGGCTGGGCGACACGCTGCGCCGCGAATCGACGATCGCCGCCATCGAGGGCAAGAGCGGCAGCACCGGCGAGATGGTGTTCGTGACCGTGCGCCATCGCATCTTCGGCGCCGCGGGCCTTGCCGTGGAGGAGGAGATCGACGGCGTCTATCGCGAGGCCGCCAGGCCGGGTGAGGTCCAGAAGGCCGGCCGTCCGGCACCGACGGACGCGACCTGGAGCAAGACGATCCGACCCGATCCGGTGCTGCTGTTCCGCTTCTCGGCGCTGACCTTCAACCCGCACCGCATCCACTACGACCAGCCCTACGCCACGACGGCGGAAGGCTATCCCGGGCTGATCGTGCACGGCCCGCTGATGTGCCTGCTGCAGGTCGAGCTGGCGCGCCGCTCGGTGCCGGATCGCCGGATGACGAGCTTCGCCTTGCGTGCGCTGGCGCCGGTCTACGACCGCGCCCCCTTCGACGTGCAGGCGCGGCGCGAGGCCGACGGCTCGGTCACGACCTGGATCCGCGATCCGCAGGGCGCGACGGCGCAGCAGGGCAAGGCGGTGTTCGCATGACCACGATGATCGACAAGCTCGACCACTACCGCACCTGGATCGGCAGGACCGACACGCGCGAGGACCTCGTCACCGCTTATCCGGTACGCGCCATGATGGCGACCCTGGACACCGGCGATGCCGAACCGAGGATCGGCGACGAGCTGCCGCCCTATTGGCACATGTTCTATTTCCTCGAGGCCGCGCCGGCCTCGCAGATCGGCCCCGACGGACATCCGCAGCGCGGCGGCTTCCTGCCGCCGGTCGAGCTGCCGCGGCGGATGAACGCCGGCAACCGCATCGAGCTGATCAAGCCGGTGCGCATCGGCGATGCGCTGAGCCGCGAGGCCAAGGTCACCGACGTGCAGGGCAAGACCGGCAGCAGCGGCGCGATGGTGTTCGTCACCGTGCGCAACACCATCAGCGGCGCCGATGGTCCGGCGATCGTGCATGAGCAGGACCTGGTCTATCGCGGCGATCCCGCGCCCGATGCGAAGCCCGCGACCCCGAAGGCGGCGCCGACCGACGCGACCTGGTCGCGCACGGTGACCCCCGATCCGGTGCTGCTGTTCCGCTACTCGGCGCTGGTCTTCGTCGGCCACCGCATCCACTACGATCTGCCCTATGTGACCCAGGTCGAGGGCTATCCCGGCCTGCTGGTGCATGGGCCGCTGATGGGGCTGATGCAGCTCGAGCTGGCGCGGCGCGAGAATGCCGGCCGCCGCGTCGCACGCTACGCGTTCCGCGCCACCAGCCCGGTCTTCCACACCGCACCGTTCACCGTGAACGCACGCGCCGAGCAGGATGGCTCGGTCACCACCTGGATCGCCAACGCCCAGGGCGCACTGTGCCAGCAGGGCAAAGTGACATTCGCGACATGAGGGCGATTGCCGCCCGGCGCCGGTGGCGATGATCTTCCTTCTCCCCGCGAAGGCGGGGAGAAGGTGCCGAGCGCAGCGAGGCGGATGAGGGGCTTCCGGGTCTCGCAACGTCAACGGTGCTCGTCACACGATCGCAAAGCCCCTCATCCGCCCTTCGGGCACCTTCTCCCCGCCTTCGCGGGGAGAAGGAAGACGGAGCCCCCTCATGCCGCATATATCCGAAGTCACCGAGGACAAGGGTGATCCCATCCTCGGCAAGATCTTCGCGCGCCAGCGCGAGATGTTCGGCGACCTGCTCAATCCCACCAAGGTGATGGCGCATTGCCCGCCGATCCTCGAGGCGGCCGGTCGCCTGACCGCGGCGCTGGAGCAGTCCAATCGCCTGCCGGCCGGCCTGCGCGCGCTGCTCTATCTCAGGGTGGCGACGATCAACGGCTGCCCCTTCTGAATGGACATCAACGCATCACGTGTGATGCAGGCTGAGAAGGACGGCGAAGAGAAGATGCAGAACGTCGCGCGCTGGCGCGACGCCGCAGTGTTCAGCGAGGCCGAGCGCCTGGCCCTGGAGTTCGCCGAGAAGGCGACCATCACCGGCCAGCGTGTCGAGCCGGAGCTGGTCGCGAAGCTGAAGCAGCATTTCGACGATGCCCAGATCGTCGAGCTCTCGGCGGCCGTGGCGCTGGAGAATTTCCGCAGCAAATTCAACGTGCCGCTCGGCGTCGAGGCGCAGGGCTTCTGCATCGTGCCGGCACGCTGAACAGCCGTAGGGGCGGAAATTGACCCGCCGCGCCGTCCTGCCATGATGCGTCAGACGCAGAGCGACGCGGAAAAGGCATGGCGGATTCGGCGGAGACCACAGCAAACCACAGCAACGGGGCGTTGGCCGCCCCGTGGCGCATCGGGGTCGATGTCGGCGGCACCTTCACCGATCTGGTGCTGCAGGATGCCGACGGCCGCATGGTGATCGGCAAGGTGCCGTCGGTGCCGGCCGACCCCAGCAAGGGCGTGCTCGACGCGGTGATCGATGTCGCGCGCCGGCAGGGCATGGCGGTGCGCGAGTTGCTGCAGGGCTGCGCCATGTTCGTGCACGGCTCGACCATCGCAACCAACACCATCCTCGAAGGCAAGGGCGCCCGGGTCGGCATGCTGACAACCGAGGGTCTGCGCGATTCGGTCGAGATCCGCCGGGGCCTGCGCGAGAACATGTGGGATCACCGCACGCCGTTCCCGCCGGTGCTGGTGCCGCGCTACCTGCGCCGTCCGGTGCGCGGCCGCATCGCGGCGGACGGCCGGGAGCTGGTGCCGCTGAGCCTCGAGGACGTCGACGCCGCGATCGCGTTGTTTCGCGCCGAGGGCGTGGAGGCGGTGGCGATCTGCCTGATCAACAGCTACGCCAATGGCGCGCACGAGGCGACCGCCGCGCGCCGCGTGCGCGAAGCCGACAACGCGTGGGCGGTCTCGGTGTCGAGCGAGATCATGCCGGTGGTCGGCGAGTACGAGCGCGGCTCGACCACGGTTGTCGACGCCTATGTCGCGCCGCGTGTGGCGCCTTACCTGCGGGCGCTCGACGAGAGGCTGCGATCCGAGGGCCTGCCGCGCGGCCTGCTGCTGGTGCAGAGCAATGGCGGCGTGGCCTCGGTGAGCCAGGCGGCGACGCGGCCGGTGAACCTCGCCCTGTCGGGGCCGGCCGCCGGTGTCGGCGCGCTGGCGATGTTCGCGCGCGCCGCCGGCACCGATGACCTGCTGTCGATGGAGATCGGCGGCACGTCCTGCGACGTGATGCTGATGGCCGACGGCAAGGTCGCGGCCGCCGATCACCTGATGGTCGGCGGCTATCACCTCTCCACGCAGGCGATCGAGATCCACACCGTGGGCGCGGGCGGCGGGACCATCGCCGGCGTCGATGCCGCCGGCATGCTGTTCGTCGGCCCCAAGGGCGCCGGCGCGCGGCCGGGCCCGGCCTGCTACGGCTTCGGCAATGCCGAGCCCACCGTCACCGACGCGCTGCTGGCGTTGGGCCGGTTGCGCCCCGGACCGATCGCCGGCGGCGCCGTTACGCTGGATGCGTCGCTCGCCGAGACGGCGCTGGCACAGGCGATCGGCAGCAAGCTCGGCCTGTCGGTCGAGCAGGCCGCATCGGGCGTGATCCGCCTGGTCGAGCAGAACCTGCTGCACGCCGTCGAGCGCATCTCGATCGAGCGCGGCGTCGATCCGCGCCGTCTCACCCTGGTCGCGGCCGGCGGCGCCGGTCCGATGCATGGCGCCTCGGTGGGGCGGGCGCTGGGCTGCAAGCGGGTCTATGTGCCGCGCATCGCCGGCGCCTTCTGCGCGCTGGGCATGCTGCACACCGACGCGCGGCAGGACTGGCTGCGGGTCTACGACGGCGATGTCGACTCTCTCGATCCCGCGGCGCTTGCCGCCGCCTTCGCCGCGATGGAGACCGAGGCGCGCCGCACCCTGCACGCCGAGGGCTTCGGCAACGATCGCTTGCTGATCGTGCGGGCGCTCGATCTGCGCTACCCCGGTCAGCAATCCTCGCTGCAGGTCGACGTGCCGGAGTCCGGCTTCGACGCCGCCGCGATCCGGCGGGACTTCGAGGCACAGCATCAAAGACTGTTCGGCCACATCCAGCCCGGCGGCCGCGTCGGCGTCGTCGCGCTGCGCGTGGCCGGCATCGGCCAGGTCGGCGCGGTCGACCCGCAAGGGCCGGCGCCGGCCTCGGGCGAGGTGCGGCCGGTCGCGACGCGGCGCGTCTGGATCGGCGAGAGGGACGGCTGGGCCGACGCGAGGATCTACGCCGGCGCCGACCTTCGGCCGGGCCACAGGCTCGCCGGTCCGCTGATCGTCGAGGAATCCACGACCACGGTCTTCGCCGGCCCGCTTGATACGCTGACCGTCGACGCGTCAGGCAATTTCGACATCGCGCTGGAGCAGCCATGACCGTCGATCCGAGCACGCTCGATCCCATTGCGCTGGCGCTGGTGCAGAACCGGCTCGACCACATCTCGCGCCAGATGGGCTGGGTGATGACGCGCACCGCGCGCAGCCCGATCTTCAACCAGAGCCACGATTTCTCGTGCTTTCTGGCCGATGCGCACGGCACCCTGATCAGCCAGGCCGACGGCATTCCGATCCATACCGGCGGCGGCGGCTTCGCGGTGCGCGCGGTGCTCAAGGCCTTCGGCGGCCGCATCGAGCCGCAGGACGTCTTCCTGCTCAACGATCCCTACGAGGCCGGCGGCAATCACCTGCCGGACTGGGTAATCGCGCGGCCAGTTTTCGTCGACGGCACCCTGGCGGCCTTCGCCTGCAACCGCGCGCACCAGTCCGACATCGGCGGCGGCGCGGCCGGCACCTACAATTCCGAGGCGACGGAGATCTACCACGAGGGCATCCGCCTGCCGGTGCTGAAGCTGGTCGAGCGCGGCGTGCTGCGCGAGGATCTCTGGGCGCTCCTGAAGCTGAACTGCCGCACGCCCGATCTGCTCGACGGCGATCTGCGCGCCATGATGGGCTCGACCCAGATCGGCGCCGAGCGCCTGCAGGCGCTGCTCGAGGAATACGGCCTGCAGCGCGGCCTGGTGCTGATCGAGGGCGTGCTGGCGCATGCCGATCGCAGCTTCCGCAACGCGCTGGCCTCCCTGCCCTCAGGCGTCTGGCGCGGCGAGGAGCGCACCGACAACGACTGCTTCGAGATCCGCGACGTGTGGATCCGCGTCGCGCTCGACCTGCGCGACGACGGGCTCACCGTCGACTTCACCGGCACCGATCCGCAGATCAGGGGCTTCAAGAACAGCTCGGTCGCCAACACCTGGTCGGCGGTCTACATGGCGCTGGCCTCGTTCTTCGATCCGGCCCTGCCGCGCAACGAAGGCACCTTCCGCTGCGTGAAGATCATCGCGCCCGAGGGCACGATCGTGAACGCGCGGCCACCGGCGCCGATGACCATGAACACCGTGTTCATCGCGCACGAGATCGTGCATGCGATCTGGAACGCGCTGGGCAAGGCTTCGCCCGAGCGCGCCTGCGCCGGCTGGGGCAAGAGCATCCATAACGGCAGCGCCGGCCGCATCGGCACCGACCGGCCTTACGTCGCCTATCACTGGCACTCGATGGCCGGCGGCGGCGCGGTGGATGGACGCGACGGCTTCAACCAGATCGGGCTGCTGATCGCGCTCGGCGGGCTGACCATCCCCAATGTCGAGGGCTACGAGCGCACCTATCCGCTGCGCATCAACAGGCACGAGTTCCGCACCGACGGCGGCGGCGCCGGCAAGTACCGCGGCGGCACCGGCATCCAGTACGAGGTCGAGGTGCTCGAACCGGCGGAGTTCTCGTTCCGCGGCGAGGGCCTTAACTACGAGACCGGCTTCGGTGTGCGCGGCGGCGGCACGGGTGCCGCGGGCCGCATGGAGCTGACCCTGGCCGACGGCACGGTGATCGCACCGCCGAAATTCGCCGTGCGCCGCATGGCCCAGCCCCTGACCGAGCGCGCGCTGTCGCCCGGCGGCGGCGGCTGGGGCAGCCCGCTGGAGCGCGAACCGGAGCGCGTGCTGCGCGACGTACGCGACGAAGTGGTCAGCCCGCAGGCGGCCAACGACGTCTACGGCGTGGTGCTGGCCTCCGACTGGCGCAGTGTCGACGTTGCGGCGACCAGCCTGCGGCGGCAAGCGTTGAGGGATGTCGAGGGGCATTGAATGAGAGGCGAGGTTCAACTAAGTATTGCAACGTTGGAGATTTCAGATGCCGGTTGCCACACCACCGCCCCGTAAACCGCCAGTCGCCCCGTCGCGCGGAAAGAACGCAAAGGCGCTAGACTCCTTGCGTGCCATGCAAAGAGTTGCCGCCGCTACTGGAGCCGACAAGGTCACCGAGGAAGAGATCCGGCAGGAAATCGCCCTGGTGAGACGCGTGCGGAAGCTCCGCCGCTCGTGAGCGAAACCAGGCTCGTTCTCGATACAAACGTCATCATTTCCGCCGTGTTGAAGCCGAACGGCAATGAAGCGTGGGTGGTCCGCTACGCGTTGCAGCCGCCAGCGGCGTTGTTCGTGACGGACGCCATTCTGGCGGAGTATGCGGAAGTCCTAGCGAGGCCCAAGTTCAAGTTCGGCCGCGATCTCGTCCAGAAATTCCTGGCTGATTTGTCTGCGGTGGCGCATCGCGTCGAGCCGACTCCGGGGATTGCCTTCTGCGTGAAGGATCCGGACGACAACGCCTTCGTGGCCTGCGCCGATGCCGCCAGCGCGACCTACCTGGTCACGGGCAACATCGGCGATTATCCAGCGTCGATGTGGAAGGGAACCCGAATTCTCAAGGCCGGCGACCTGCGCGCCTCCTTGGGTGCGGCGAACGACCCGGGCGGCGCTCTTTCCAACTAGGCTTCAGCCGAACACGCGCTTGAAGATCGTGTCGACATGCTTGGTGTGATAGCCCATGTCGAACATCGCCACGATCTCGTCGTCGGAGAGATGCTCGCGGATCTCCTTGTCGGCTCGGCAGAGCTGCATGAAGGCGGTGTTGCCCTTCCAGCCTTCCATGGCGTTGCGCTGCGCGGCGGCGTAGGCGTCCTCGCGGCTCATGCCCTTCTGCGTCAACGCCAGCAGCACGCACTGCGAGAACACCAGCCCGCCCAGCGAGTCGAGGTTGCCCTTCATGCGATCGGCGTAGACCACGAGGTTGTCGATCACGCCGGCCAGGCGATGGAGCCCGAAGTCGAGCGTCATGGTGGCGTCGGGCCCGATCATGCGCTCGACCGAGGAGTGCGAGATGTCGCGCTCGTGCCACAGCGTGATGTTCTCCATCGCCGGCGTCACGAAGCCGCGCACCACGCGCGACAGGCCGGTGAGGTTCTCGGTCAGCACCGGGTTGCGCTTGTGCGGCATCGCCGAGCTGCCCTTCTGGCCGGGCGAGAAGAATTCCTCGGCCTCGCGCACCTCGGTGCGCTGCAGGTGGCGGATCTCGGTGGCGAGGTTCTCCATGCAGCCGGCGATCACGCTCAGGGTGGCGAAGAACATCGCGTGGCGGTCGCGCGGGATGACCTGCGTCGAGACCGGTTCGATGCCGAGACCCAGCGCCTTCGCCACATGCACCTCGACGCGCGGATCGATGTTGGCGAAGGTGCCGATGGCGCCGGAGATCGCGCAGGTCCCGACATCGGCGCGCGCCGCCACCAGGCGCACCTTGCAGCGGCTGAACGCGGCGTAGTGGCCGGCCAGCTTGACGCCGAAGGTCGTCGGCTCGGCGTGGATGGCGTGGCTGCGGCCGATGGTCGGCGTCATCTTGTGCTCGAGCGCGCGCTTCTTCAGCGCCGCCAGCACGCGGTCGAGATCGGCCAGCAGGATGTCGGCCGCCTGGGTGAGCTGCACCGCGAGCGTCGTGTCGAGCACGTCGGACGAGGTCAGGCCCTGATGCACGAAGCGCGACTCGGGGCCGAGGTACTCGGCGAGCCAGGTCGTGAAGGCGGTGATGTCGTGCTTGGTGACGCGCTCGATGGCGTCGATCTTGCCGATCTCGGCAGCGGGGTCGGCGGCCATCGCCGCCACGGCCTTGCGGCCGCCTTGCCAGATCGCCCTGGCGGCGTCCTTGGGGATGATGCCCAGCTCGCCCATGGCGTCGCAGGCGTGCGCCTCGACCTCGAACCAGATGCGGAAGCGGTTCTGCGGCTCCCAGATGGCGGCCATCTCGGGGCGAGAGAAACGAGGGATCATCGAGGCCTCGGGCGCTTTTTTTCGAGGTCTTTTACCCTCATGCCCGCAGGACCTCCATGGTAGCTGTGGATACCGATGATCCGCCTCGACCGCCGCCCGTTGCGCGATCCGGCCGACGACAATCCGCCGGCCCGCCTGCAGGATTGCGTCGTGGACGATGCCCGCCAGCTGCTTATCCATTGGACGGTGGACGGCAGCTGGGAACCGGCCGGCGAACAGGGCTTCCTGTACCACTCGCCGGGGCTGACCTTTCCGTTCATCGCCAACGTTGGCGGCGTCGCCGCGGCCGAGGGACGTGCCGCCGACGGGCGAATCTTCGTCCTGACGCACGGCCTGACCATGGAGGCGGCCCAACGGCTTGATACCTCTGTCGTCCGCCGGCTGGCGATGGATATCGAAGCGGCGATGCTGCTGTGGCCGGAGCTGGTGCCCGACAGCCTGGCGAGATCGGTATTCTTCTGGTTTCCCGATCGGCACGCGACTGTGTATGAGGGCCGGCCCGGATTGCCGGCGGGCATCGAGGCGTCCTGGTTCGGCGACAAGGTATGGATGGGTGAGATCGCGTGAAACCGCTTGCTGAGTTCCCCGCCGCAGACCGCCGCGCCATCCGTGGCGTCTTCACCGATATCGACGAGACCGTGTCGACCGACGGCCGACTGACCGCCGAGGCCTATGGCGCGCTGGAGCAGCTCAAGGCGGCCGGGCTGATGGTGATCCCGGTGACCGGCCGGCCGGCGGGCTGGTGCGATCTGATCGCGCGCTTCTGGCCGGTCGACGCGGTGGTCGGCGAGAACGGCGCCTTCTGGATGTGGCTCGACCGCACGGCCGGCCGGCTGCGCACCCGCTTCGTCCAGGACGAGGCGACGCGCGCCGAGGGCCGCCGGCGGCTGGAGGCGGTGAAGGCCGATGTGCTGCGCGAGGTGCCGGGGGCGGGGATCGCCTCGGACCAGCCCTATCGTGCCGCCGACCTCGCGATCGATTTCTGCGAGGACGTGCCGGCCTTGCCGCGCGCCGAGGTCGACCGCATCGTGGCGATCTTCGAGCGCCATGGCGCGCACGCCAAGATCAGCTCGATCCACGTCAATGGCTGGTTCGGCGACTACGACAAGCTCACCACCACGCGGCTGATGATGGGCGAGCTGTACGGCGTCGACCTCGGGGCGACCCGAAACGCGTGGCTGTTCAGCGGCGATTCGCCCAACGACGCGCCGATGTTCGGCTTCTTCCCGAACGCCGTGGGCGTGGCCAATGTCGTCGATTTCGCCGACCGCACGCCGCACCTGCCGCGCTGGATCACGCGCGCGCGCTCGGGCGCCGGCTTCGCCGAGATGGCTCGCGCGCTCCTGGAATCGCGTCGTTAGCTTGACCCTGCGCCCGCGCTGTCCGACTGTACGGCCGCGCGACAACGTCGCCATACGGGGAGATTTTCTGATGCGCCTGTGCACCATCCAGCGCGACGGCAAGGCCGTCGTGGGCGTCAAGACCGACGCGGGAATCATCGATCTCAGCAAGCAGATGCCCAGGGGCCCGAAGACCGTCGTCGAGATCCTGGCCGGCGGCAAGGCCGTGCAGGACGCGGTCAAGAAGGCCTGCGCCAAGCCCAAGGCGGGCGCCGTGGTGAAGGAGAAGCAGGCCAAGTACCTGCCGCCGATCCCCAACCCCGGCAAGATTCTGTGCATCGGCCTGAACTACCGCAAGCACGCCGAGGAGACGAAGAACCCGATCCCGAGCTATCCGATCGTGTTCTGCCGCTTCAACAACACGCTGGCGGCGCACAACGCGCCGATGCTCTCGACCACGCATTCCGACCAGTACGACTGGGAGGCCGAGCTGGCGGTGATCATCGGCAAGCGCACGCGCAACATCTCCAAGGAGCGGGCGCTGTCGGCGGTCGCCGGCTACAGCGTGTTCAACGACGGCTCGGTGCGCGACTGGCAGCGCAAGTCCGGCGGCCAGTTCACCCTGGGCAAGAACTTCGACGGCTCGGGCGGCTTCGGCCCCGACATCGTCACCTCCGACGAGCTGCCCAAGGGCGGCGCGCCGCTGCGCATCATGTGCCGGCTCAACGGCGAGACCATGCAGGACAGCAACACCGAGGACATGATCTTCGACACCGTCACCCTGGTGTCGGAGCTGTCCAAGGTCATGACCCTGGAGCCGGGCGACGTCATCATCACCGGCACGCCCTCCGGCGTCGGCGCCGGCCGCACGCCGCCGGTGTGGATGAAGCCGGGCGACGTCTGCGAGATCGAGATCGAGAAGATCGGCGTGCTGCGCAACCCGATCAAGGCGGGCAAGTAGCCGCGCGGCCCTCGTCCTCAAACACCAAGCGCGCCCCGCGGGGCGCGCTTTCTCCGGCCCTGGCTCAGTGGTGCAGGATCTGGCCGAGGAAGGTCTTGGTCCGCTCGTTCTGCGGGTTGCTGAAGAAGGTCTCGGGCTCGTTCTGCTCGACGATCTCGCCGCGGTCCATGAAGATCACGCGGTCGGCGACCGAGCGGGCGAAGCCCATCTCGTGCGTCACGCACAGCATGGTCATGCCCTCGCCGGCCAGCTCGATCATGACGTCGAGCACCTCCTTGACCATCTCGGGGTCGAGCGCCGAGGTCGGCTCGTCGAACAGCATGATCTTGGGCCGCATGCACAGCGCGCGGGCGATGGCGACGCGCTGCTGCTGGCCGCCCGAGAGCTGGCCCGGATACTTCAGCGCCTGCTCGGGGATGCGTACCCGCGTGAGCAGGCTCATGGCGATCTCCTCGGCCTCCTTCTTGGGCATCTTCTTCACCCAGATCGGCGCCAGGGTCAGGTTCTCCAGCACCGTGAGGTGCGGGAAGAGGTTGAACGACTGGAACACCATGCCGACCTCGCGGCGGATGGCCTCGATGTTCTTGACGTCGTTGGTCAGCGTGATGCCGTCGACGATCAGGTCGCCTTCCTGATGCTCCTCGAGCCGGTTGATGCAGCGGATCAGGGTCGACTTGCCGGAGCCGGAGGGGCCGCAGACGACGATCTTCTCGCTCTGCTTCACCGACAGGTTGATGTCGGTCAGCACGTGGAACTGGCCGAACCACTTGTTGACGCTGCGCAGCTCGATGACGGTCGGGGCTCCCGAAAGATCGCGTCGCTGACGGGCCATGCGTGATGCTCCTCAGGCGGCGCTCAGCGCCGGGTTCCCTTGTTCAGCTCGAACTCGAGGTACTTGCTGTATCTCGACATCGAGAAGCAGAAGATGAAGTAGATCGAGGCGGCGAAGAGGTAGACCTCGCCCGGGAACCCCGCCCAGTTGGGATCGACCAGCGCCTGGTTCGCCGTGTTGAGGAAGTCGAAGATGCCGATGATCAGCACCAGCGAGGTGTCCTTGAAGAAGCCGATGAAGGTGTTGATCAGCGGCGGGATCACCACGCGCAGCGCCTGCGGCAGGATGATCAGCGAGGTCCGCTGCACGTAGTTGAAGCCCATCGCGTCGGCCGCCTCGAACTGGCCGCGCGGCAGCGACTGCAGGCCGCCGCGGATGATCTCGGCGATGTAGGCGCCGGCGAACAGGATCACCGCGACCAGCGCGCGCAGGAACTTGTCGATGTTGGAGCCGGTCGGCAGGAAGAGCGGCAGCATGACCGAGGCCATGATCAGCAGCGAGATCAGCGGCACGCCGCGGATCAGCTCGATGAAGCCGACGCACAGTCCCCGGACCAGCGGCAGCTTCGACCGCCGTCCCAGCGCCAGCAGGATGCCGTAGGGGAAGGCGAACACCAGGCCATAGGTCGCCAGGATCAGGGTCACCGGCAGGCCGCCCCACAGGCCGGTCTCGACGTAGCCGAAGGCGTTGATTTCCAGCCCCCAGGCCGGGATGACCCCGACCACGCGCAGCGTCAGACCGACGATGCCGGCGACCGTCAGCACACGGTAGATCGCCATCTCGCGCGGGCTGGCGATTCCGGCGCGCATGCCCCAGCCGACCGCGCCGGCGATGAGGCTCGCCAGGAAGAGCAGCGAGAGCGGGAAATACAGCTCGCCGAACATCAGCAGGAAAGTGATGAACGAGCCGACCGCCCAGATCACCAGCAGGCGCCAGTTCCACATCCGCCGATCGCAGCTCAGCAGGAGCATCGCCAGCATGGCGATGCAGGCGAACAGCGGCCGCCAGTGCTCGTCGTAGGGGAACGAGCCGAAGAAGATGTAGCGGTACTTCTCGCCGATCAGCGCCCAGCAGGCGCCCTGGTTCTTGCCGCACTCCGGCCCGTTCTTGGCCACGAAGGTGGCGTTGACGATCGCCCAGTCGACGAACCAGGCCGCGATCCACACGACAAAGGCCACGAGCACGACCGTCGTGAGCGCGTTGCCCCAGCTCGAGAACAGATTGCGGCGCAGCCAGCCCAGCGCGCCGCCCTCCGCCATCGGCGGCGCCCGGGTGGTCTTGCCGGCCTGTTCGCGCTCGGCGATGTCGGCCATGGCTCAGCGCTCCTTCAGGGCGATCCGCTTGTTGTACCAGTTCATGAACAGCGAGATCGACAGGCTGACCGTGAGGTAGGCCGCCATGATGATCAGGATGTTCTCGATCGCCTGGCCGGTCTGGTTGATCGTGACGTTGATCGAGGCGACGAGATCGGGATAGCCGATGGCGATCGCCAGCGAACTGTTCTTGGTGATGTTGAGGAACACGCTGGTCATCGGCGGCACGATGACGCGCAGCGCCTGCGGCAGCAGCACCAGTCGCATCGACTGCCCGCGCGACAGGCCGATGGCCGCCGCCGCCTCGCTCTGGCCCTTGTGCAGCGCCAGGATGCCCGAGCGCACGATCTCGGCGACGAAGGCGGACGTGTAGAGGGTGAGGCCGACGAGCAGGGCGGTGAATTCCGGCTGGATGACCAGGCCGCCCTGGAAGTTGAAGCCCTTCAGCTCCGGCCAGCTCATCTTGGAAGGTGCGCCGCCCACCAGCCAGACGAAAAAGGGCACGGCGAAGATCAGGGCCGCGCCGACGAGGATCGACGGGAATTGCTGGCCGGTCGACGCTTGGCGCGCCTTCGCCCAGCGGTGCAGCGCCCAGGCCGCCGCGATCCCGATCAACAAGCCGATGCCGACCCATTTGTGGACGGGATCGGCGACCGGAATCGGGAAGTAGAGCCCGCGATTGCTGAGGAACACCGAATCGCCCAGCATGCGGATCGCCTGGCGCGGCCCGGGGAAGGCCTCGCTGATCAGCTTGTAGAACAGGAACAGCCACAGCAGCAGCGGCACGTTGCGGAAGATCTCGACGTACCACTCGCAGATCTTGGCCATCAGCCAGTTCGGCGACAACCGGCCGATGCCGATGAGCGTGCCGAGGATGGTCGTGAGAACGATGCCGATCACCGCCACGCGCAGCGTGTTGAGGATGCCGACCCAGATGGCGCGGGCGTAGGTGCTGGCCGGCGAGTACTCGACCATGGTGTCGCCGATCTCGAAGCCGGCCTCGCGACCCAGAAAATCGAACCCGGTGGCGATCTTCTGCCGCTCGAGGTTCTCCATCGTGTTGCTGACGAGGTACCACGCCAGCCCGGCCACCAGGCCGACGACGACAATCTGGAAGACCCAGCCGCGGATGACCGGGTTGTTCCAGGGCGCGACCCTGGTCTGCGGCAGCGAGCCTAAGGTATCGACCGCCATGCTCCATGCCCCCTGTGCGGCATCGCGGTTGAGCCCGCGTTCGTTATGCCCTGCGATCCGGTCGGGAGCCGCCGCCCGCGCGCGGGCGGCGGTCCTGACCCGGTCTGCGTGCTAGCGGATCGGCGGGGCGTATTGCAGGCCGCCCTTCGTCCACAGCCGGTTGAGGCCGCGCTCGATCTTCAGCGGCGAGCCCATGCCGAGATTGCGGTCGAACGCCTCGCCGTAGTTGCCGACCTGCTTGACGATGTTGACGACCCACTTCTCGTCGACGCCCAGCGCCTTGCCCATGCCGGGGGTGACGCCGAGGATGCGCTTGATGGTGGGATCCTCGCTCTTGAGCATCTGGTCGACGTTGGCCGACGAGATGCCGTACTCCTCGGCCTCGAGCATCGCGAACAGCGCCCAGCGCACGATGTCGCCGAACTGGTTGTCGCCGTGGCGCACCACCGGTCCGAGCGGCTCCTTGGAGATGATCTCCGGCAGGATGATGAAGTCGGCGGCCGTCATCGGCGCCGGCACGTTGGCGGCGCGCGTCGAGTAGAGGCTCGAGGCGTCCGTCGTGTACACGTCGCAGCGGCCGGAGAAGAAGGCGGCGCGGATCTCATCGGCCTTCTCGATCACCACCGGCTTGAACTTCATCTTGTTGGCGCGGAAGTAGTCGGCGAGGTTCAGCTCGGTGGTGGTGCCGGGGCTGACGCAGACCGTGGCGCCGTCGAGCTCCTTGGCGCTCTTCACGCCGAGCTTCTTGTTCACCATGAAGCCCTGGCCGTCATAGTAGGTGATGCCGGTGAAGTCGAAGCCCAGGGCGGTGTCGCGGGTCAGCGTGTACGTGGTCGTGCGCGACAGCATGTCGACCTCGCCCGACTGCAGCGCGGTGAAGCGCTGCTGCGCCGTGGTCGGCACGTACTTGACCTTGCTGGCATCGCCGAAGATCGCCGCCGCCACCGCGCGGCAGATATCGACGTCCATGCCCGTCCACACGCCCTTGCTGTCGGCCAGCGCGAAACCGGCGGTGCCGGTGCCGACGCCGCAGATCAACTGGCCCCTGGCCTTGACCGCATCGAGATCCTTGCCGGCATGGGCGACACCGGCCACGCTGACCGAAACGGCCAATGCGGCGGCTCCCGCAAGCGATGTCATCATTCGCATGTGCTCTCTCCCTGTAGTCCGTCGCCGGCTTGCGCCGGCCCAATGCACCTTGATGGATTCAGAAGCACGAACTGTGCCTGTCCCCGCAAAAATGCGGCGACGCGTCCCCCAACATCGACGGTTGGTCGATATTTGGTCGGACGACCTTCCGACTATTCCCTCCCGCCTCTTGATTGGTCGGAATGCTTGCACGGGTGCAGCTTCGGCGCAATCGCCTCTTGCGATGCGCACGTGGCCGGCAAGCCGCTGCCGCCATTGCCAAAGGGCGGCGCGTGCCGCCGCTCAGAGCCGATCTGAGAAGCGCTGCTGCTGGGCGTCGCGTCGCGCCCCGCGGCTGAGCTCGGTGCCGCGGCGCTGCCATTCGCGGAAGGCGACCAGATCGCGGCCCGCGAGGTTGCCGCTGCCGGCCTGCACGTAGGGCGTCGGATCGACGAACTGGCCGTCGATCAGCACGCAGAAATGCAGGTGGGGGCCAGTCGACCGGCCGGTGCTGCCGACATAGCCGATGACATCGCCGCGGCGCACGCGCGTGCCGGGCTTGGCGACGGCCGCGAACCGCGACATATGGCTGTAGGTGGTCGCCAGCTGGTCGTTGTGCACGATGCGCACCGTGCGGCCGTAATTGTAGTACCAGCCGGAATAGTCGATCACGCCGTCGGCCGCCGCCATGATCGGCGTGCCGTACCTGCCCTCGAGATCGATGCCGTTGTGGAAGGCGTAGCCGCCGCGCGCCCACAGGCGGCGGTAGCCGAAGGGCGAGGAAATGCGGCTGTCGATCGGCTTCAGCAAGGCGGCGCCGCCGATGCGTCCGCCGTTGTCGTCGAAGAAGCCCTCGGGCTGGTCCTTGGGCGAGAACCACCAGATTCGCGCCCGCCGGCTGTCGTCGTAGATCGAGGCGGCGACCATGGTGACGTGGCCGTCGGGATTGCGCTGGCGCACGATCTCGACATTGGCGGCCGCAAGGTTGAGGCCGATCGGCGCGACCGAGGTCAGCGCCGCGGCCGCCGCCTGGGCCGAACCGGAATCGAGGCCGGCGCCGGACAGCGCGGCGGCGGCGTTGCCGTTGGCCCTCACGCGGTACACGCCGGGACCGGCGGCGACCGGCATGCTGCGCGGCAGGCTCGACAGGCGCGGCGCGACCGGGCTGTCGCCAGGCGCGCGCCAGTGCCGCGGATCGTCTTCGGCGCGCGGGCTGTCGGCGGAGGGCTGCGGGGCCGGGGCGGCGGCGGCCGGCGCTGCGGCCGAAGGGGCCGCCGCGACCTGCGTGGTGTTCGCGGCGGGCGCGGCCGGCGGCGCGCCGGTAACGGTGAACTGGCCGGTGCCGCCGCGCTGCAGCTCGACCGACGCACCGCCGCTGTTGAACAGGCGGAGATTCTCGAGCTGGCGGCCGCCGGCGCCGGGAATGGCCGCGCCGATCATGGCGCGACCCGACGTGAGCGCCATCGGGCGTGCGGCGAGCTCGATCTCGATCGCCCGAGCGACCGCTTCGGCATCGACCTTGGCGACGCCCAGCGCCGTCAGGTGATCGGCCCAGCCCTTGGCGGGATCGATCGAGAAGGCCGAGGCCTCGCCGCCGGGGATTGCGCCCTTGTTGACATGGACCGGCGGCTTGCGCACCGCGGCGGTGGCGCGTGTGCCGCGTCGCGTCGGCACGCCACGATAGACGACCGGCTTCTTGGAGGCGGTGCTGGTCTGCGGCTGACGAACGTGAAGCTTGGTGGGCTTGGCCTCTCGCGCGACGCTCGCCTGGACGAAGAGCAGGCTGGCGGCGGACGTGGCCACTACGGCCACCACGGCGAGGGAGCGCCAACGGCGCACGAACGTCTCCGGCATGAAACCCCTTCCCGCAATTTCCAGAACAGGACGCTACGCAACTGGAGTCTTGGTTGTCGGGACGGGGTGGGTCGATCCGCGACAGCGCGTGGATCGGCCGGCCCTGTCCAAAACTTGGACACTCTTGGACCACGCCAAAATTGGGCTGTAAAGCCAAATTCGTGACAAAATTGCCACAGTGTGCGTGTGCGAACGACTGTCTTGGGGATAAATCCTCGTTGCCATTCAGCAGGATAGCGGCGTGGACAGCCGATCTCACCCGATGTCGCACCTCAGGCGTTGGGCACGGTCCAGGTCGCGTCTTCGTCGAGCGGGTAGACCGGCCGCGGCAGCCGGGTCCAATCGAAGTTCGCGAGGTTGGGCGAGGTGAGGCCCGGGTTGTCGACCTCGATGATGTTTTCCGGCGTGGTGAACTGATCGAAGCCGGCACGGAAGTGGCCGCGACTCTTCACGCACAGCGTGCGCGCATTCACCAGGATGTCGGGATCGAAGACCTCGAGCTGCATCGGGTCGAGGCATTGCTGGCGCAGCGTGATGACGGCGACATGAATGCCGCCGAGATCGAGCAGGGCAGCCGGGCCCAGGTCGGAGGCGACGCCGCGGATCAGGCCGCGGCGGCCGACGAAGGGACCAGCGTGCAGCTTCACGACGGTCGCGTCGGCTTCCCAGGGTTGCGAGAAGGACTGTGTCTCGGCGCTGTTGAAGCGGGCGCGAAAGCGCGCGCCCTCACCCAGTCGATGCGCTTGCGCGGCCAACGCCGGGTCGTTGATCAGGCCGAACAGCACGTGCTGCGCGCCGGCGGCCTTCAGCGCCTTCAGCAGGTACATGGTGTTGCCGCGCCCGCCGCCGCCGGGATTGTCGGCGCAATCGGCGAGGATCAGCTTCGGCTTCGACGCATCGAGGCCCGTCTCGACCGCGCGGCGCACTGCGGCGTCGAGCGAGGTCATCGTGCGCTTGAACCGCTCGCGCATGCTCCACGCCCGGGTGCCGATCTCCAGCGCGACGGCACGACCGGGCGTCACGTCGGGGCCGCGCACGGTGACGATGGTGCACAGGCCGTTGAGGGCTGAGTCGGCGAAGGCGAAGCCGGCCATCACGGAGACGTTCATCACCGGCCCGCCGACGCGTGTCTGGCCATACTGGATCAGGTCGGCATAGGGCCCCTGGTTCGGCCCGGCGGCGGTCAGCAACGAGATCGGCGGCGAGACGATCGGCGTCTTCACCATCGTGCAGCGTGTCTTCGTGCCGCCCAGCGCCTCGCGCATGTGGCGCGCCGCCTCGATGCCGCGCTCGCGGATGTCGGTATGCGGGTTCTCGCGATAGCCGACATAGACGCTGATGCTGTCGACCAGGCGCTGCGAGACGTTGGCGTGCAGGTCGAAGACGCCGATGACCGGCACGTCGGGGCCGACGATGCGCCGGATCATGGCGTAGATCTCGCCGTCCGGATCGTCGTTGCCCACCGCCAGCGCCGCGCCGTGCGAGGAGACGTAAACCGCGTCGAGCGGCAGGTTGCGTGTCAGGCCGGCTTCGAAATCGGCCATCAGCTCGGCGAAGTAGGCGGCATCGACCGGCCCGCCAGGTTGCGCCTGGGCCACGCGCAGCGGGATCGGCATCCAGGCGCCGGTGCGGTCCATCTCGGCGACGAAGCCCGGCAGGTCGGGCAGCATTATCGAGGCCGGCAGGCGCGCGTCCTTGACGATCGCCTCGCCCGACAGATCGACGTCGCTCTCGAAATCCTCGCGCGTGGCGACGGGCGCGAAGCGGTTGCACTCGATGGCGAAGCCCAGCAGGGCGATGCGCGGCGTACTCATGGCCTGTCTCCAATTGATCCTGTCATCCCGAGCGCAGCGAGGGATCTATGCAGCCCGCCTGGATCCCCCTGAGTTCACAAACGAAGTGCAACACCCGACTAGGGTGTTGCCATGGGCAGACAGTACGGTCACCTCACGCTCGAAGAGCGGTGCACGATTGCCCAGCTTCACCAAGCTGGCCACT
>JBFXAZ010000086.1:0-24275 GCA_050183765.1 Reyranellaceae bacterium
CGGGGCGTTACCTTGGCAAACGCAGCCGTTGCCAGTGGCTTCGCGGATCAAAGTCACATGACACGTCATTTCCGACGGGCGTATGGCCTCTCGCCGGGCCGCTGGGCGATGCTCTCCGAGTGAAAAATCTCCGTAAAATCAAAGCAGTAAGCCGGAATAATTAAAAAATCATCAGAAAATCGGCAAAGGGCATTTACAGGCAGCGATTTAGGGTGGATTATTGAAGCTATAGTGTAGGGAGTAAGGCATTTGCCCAAGGCATTCTTTCTCGAACCGGGATTGCTCGCTCGCTGTGATGGCCTCTGGTACGAGCCCGGCATTCTGATGGTTGTTGAGCCTGGTGACCGCGTGGAAATTTTCGCCGCGCATGAGGGATCGCCGGGCATGTGCAAGGCACGCTACGACTTCCGGCAGCTCGACGCGAAGGAGCCGCCTCCGGGCCTGCGCGGCGATTGGCGCGGCCGGCGGCGTGCCAGCGTGCCGCGCGGCAGGCCCGGCCTGACATCGCGCAGCGCACGACACCCCTGGCTCGGCGCGCTCGCCGCCGCCTGATCCGGCCTGGTTTCGCAGCGGCCCGCGCGCCCGTTCGGGGACGCGGGGAGCGGGGCGCTATCCCGCAATCGCCGCGACCGCCTCGATCTCGATCAGCCACCCGGGCTGGGCGAGCCCGGCGACGATCACCAGCGTGCTGGCCGGCGGCGCCGCGGTGTCGACGTACTGGTCGCGGATGGCACGGATCGCCGTCCGCTCGGCCGGCTCGACCGACGCGACGACGTAGTAGTTGAGCTTGATGATGTCGTGCGGCGTGGCGCCGGCGGCAGCCAACGCGATCCCGATGTTGCGGAACACCTGCTCCGCCTGCGCCTTGAAGTCCCCGGCGCCGATCAGATTGCCCGTCGCATCCATCGGCACCTGGCCGGCGAGATAGATCAGCGTCGCGTTGCTGACCTTGGCGATGTGCGAATACCCCACCGGCGGCGGCGATTCCTTCGGGGTCATGAAGGTGCGGCTGAATTCGGCCATGGCGTGCGTCTCCTTGTGGATGGGCGATCATCGCGCGTAACCGCGCATTCTCCCAATCGATGCGCGCCATCACCTCTGTTCGATCGCCTGCGGGCGGTGCCGCCCGATTAGCGCGTCGACAGCAGGCGCACGGCGGGGAAGTTGCAGATGTAGACGTGCGTCGCCTGGCCCGAGCCGCGCGCAACGTCGACCTCTATGACGCGATCCTTCGGCGTGCAGGCCTTGCCGCTGTTGGCAGCGGCGGTGCAGGGCAGGACGCGCTCCGCCATCGGCCGCTCCTTCCTTGAGCGCACGTCCTTCTCGGCGGCGTCCATGCATCCGGCGGGAACGCTCTGCGCGATCGCGTGGCCACTCAGCATGACCGCGACGCACGCCGCGACCGGCAGGATCTTCAAGCGCATGCCATCCTCGCGAGTTGGGGCGCGAGGATGCGGCCGCGGCGTGTCGTTGACAAGGCTGGGAGCGCATCGCAGAGGAAACGCGATGCGGGAGGAACGATCGTGACAACGCTGGGATTCATCGGGCTGGGCACCATGGGCGAGCCGATGTGCGCCAACCTCGCGCGCAAGGCCGGCATGCCGGTGTGCGCGTCCGACCTGTCGCCCGCGCCGCTCGAGCGCCTGGCGGCGCAGGGTGTGACGCCCGCGGCGTCGCCGGCCGCGCTGGTGCAGGCCAGCGACATCGTTTTTCTCTCGCTGCCGGGCGGCAAGGAGCTGGCGCAGGTCTGCGAAGGCGAGGCCGGGCTGATGGCGCTCAGCCGCAAGGGCCAGACGATCGTCGATCTCGGCACGTCGCCCGTGCCGCTGTCGCGCGATCTGGCGCGGCGCTTCGCGCACAAGGGCGTCGACTACGCCGACGCACCGGTGGCGCGAACGCGGCAGGCGGCGATCGACGGCACGCTCTGCATCATGGTCGGCGGCAGCAATACCGTGTTCGCGCGCATCGAGACGCTGCTGCGCACCATGGCCAGCGAGGTCAGCCATTGCGGCGACGTCGGCGCCGGCCAGATCGCCAAGATCATGAACAACATGGTGCTGGCGCAGACGGTCGCGGCGCTGGCCGAGGCGCTCGCCATCGCGCGCAACAACGGCATGGACGGCGCGCGGCTGTTCGAGACCCTGACCAAGGGCTCGGCCGACAGCTTCGCGCTGCGCAACCACGGCATGAAGGCGATGCTGCCGGGCGTCTATCCAGAGCGCGCCTTCTCGACCGAATACATGCTGAAGGACATGGGCTACGCCCTCGACCTCGCGCGCGAAGGCGGCGTCGATGCCAGGGGCACGGCCAACGCGGTCGACATGCTCAAGCGCGCGATCGCGGCGGGCGACGGCGCCTGCTACTGGCCGGTGATCGCCAGAACGATCCGCTGAGGTCAGCGCAGGCGGAACTGGATCGGCACGACGAACTCGAAGACCTGGCCGGGCACGTCGGCCGGCGGCCTCGGCAGGGGCTGCGCCCGGCGCACGAGATCGACGGCCTCGCGGTCGAGCAGGTCGTGGCCCGAAGCCCTCTCGACGCGTTCCGCGATCACGCCGCCCTGGCGCGTCATGGTGAAGCGCAGATAGACCACGCCCTCGTCGCCGCGGCTCTGCGACGCGCGCGGATAGCGCTTGTGGCGCGCGAGATGCGCCAGCAGCGCGCCCTTCCACGATGCCTCGGCCCGCGGATTGGCTTGCGGCACGGCGGCCGGCGGTGCCGGCGAGGGCGCGCCGGAAGCTCTGGCGGCCACAGGAGCGGGGCTCGGCGGCGCGCGCGACGGTTCGGGGCGCCTGGTGACGACCTTCTCCGGCGGCTTCGGCGGCGGCTTGTGCACGACCTTCGGCGGCGGCGGTTTGAGATCGACCGGCGGCGGCGGCTCGGGCGGCGGGATGTCGACGGTGATCTCGATCTTCACCTCGGGCGGCGGCTCGGGCGGCGGGATGTCGATGGTGATCTCGATCTTCACCTCGGGCGGCGGCTGCGGTGTCGGCGCCATGTCGAGAAGCGGATTGCGGATGGGCGCGATCGGCTCCGGCATCTGCGGCTCGGGCAGCAGCTTCGAGACGTCCTCGATCGAGGCCATCGGTGTGGCCGCTTCGGTCAGGTCGATCAGGATCGGCGAGGGCGGCGGCGCGCCGGCGTCCTGCGGCGGTTGCCAGGCAAGCAGGCCGGCGGCGATCGCGCCATGCGCCAGCAGGACGGCGGCGAGGCATGCTCCCCAGCGCAGAACGGTGCGCGAGATGCCTTCGCGCAGGTCGAGCGAGGGCGCGCCGGTCATCGCGTCTTGGCCTCGCCCTCTAGGCCGACCAGCGCGATCTTCAGATAGCCCGCCTTGCGCAGGTCGTTCATCAGGTCGGTGAGCTGGCCGTAGTCGATCTTGCGCGCGGCGCGGACGAAGACGCGCTGCTCGCGATCGCGGTTCGTGGCGGTGTCCAGAGCCGCGCCGAGATCGGCACGCGGCACCGCCTTCTCGCCGACGACGACCGACAGGTCCTCCTTGAGGGTGAGGTACAGCGGCTTGTCCGGACGCGGCGTGCGCGCCGCGGTGGAGACCGGCAGGTCGACCGGCACGTCGACGGTGGCCAGGGGGGCCGCGACCATGAAGATGATCAGCAGCACGAGGATCACGTCGATGAAGGGCGTGACGTTGATCTCGTGGGTCTCGGCGAGATCGTCGCCGTCGTCGAGCTTCGCCGCCATGGCCTACTCCGCCGCCTCGGCGAGGCGTGGATGATGACGATCGAGGTCGCGGCCGGCGATGCGCAGCACCTCGGCCGAGCCATCCGCCAGCATGGCGCGATAGCCGCCGATGGCGCGCGCGAAGACGTTGTAGATCACCACCGCCGGGATCGCCGCGACCAGGCCGATCGCCGTGGCCAGCAGCGCTTCGGCGATGCCCGGCGCGACCACGGCGAGGCTGGTGGTCTGCGCCTTGGAGATGCCGATGAAGCTGTTCATGATGCCCCACACGGTGCCGAACAGGCCGACGAACGGGGCGGTGGAGCCGATGGTCGCGAGCAGGCCGGTGCCGCGCGCCATGGCCCGGCCGGCGGCGGCCTCGATGCGTTCGAGACGGCCGGCGATACGCTGCTTGATGCCGGCCGCCGGCAGGTCGCTGGACAGGCGAATCTCGTCGTTGGCGGCGCGCAGCAGCGCGGCGATCGGCGTGCGGTCGCGGCCAAGACGCAGCTGCGCCTCGGGCAGCGACGGGACGTTGCCGAGCTTGCGCAGCCCGGCGGCGGCGCGGCGCTTGGCCAGCATCAGCTCGATCGACTTGGCCAGCCACACCGTCCAGGTGACCACCGAGGCGAAGGCCAGCCCGATCATCACCGCCTTCACCACAATATCGGCGCTGAGGAACATGCCCCAGGGCGAAAGATTGCTGGGCAGGTGGGCTACCGGCGGCGCCGGCGGCGGCACGGCGAGCGGCTCGGCCGGGGCCGGAACGACATCCTGGGCGAAGGCAAGCAGCGGCAGCAGCGTCACGGACAGGGCGATGCCGATGGCGCAAATCCTGCGGGCGGCGGGAGACGGAACGAACGCGGTCATGCCGGAACCTAGCTTCAACGCGAATTGTTCGCAATTGCAGAGGAACGTTACATAATAACGCAATTGGTCGCAGATCAGGAGTCGGCCCAGCGCCGCAGCAGGTTGTGATAGATGCCGGTCAACCTGATCGCGGCGGGATGGTCCAGGCCCTGGTCGCGCGCGACCTCCTGGATCGCGTTGTCGAGATCGAAGAGGAGGGTGCGTTCGCCCTCGTCGCGCACCATGCTCTCGATCCAGAAGAACGAGCTGACGCGCGCCCCGCGCGTAACCGGCTGCACGCGGTGCAGGGAGCTCGCGGGATAGACCACCATGTCGCCGGCCGGCAGCTTCACCTCCTGCGCGCCGAAGGCGAGCTCGACGGTGAGTTCGCCGCCGTCATAGTCCTCGGGCTCGGTGAGGAACAGCGTGGCGGCGAGATCGGTGCGCACGCGGTGCGGCGTGCCGCGAATCTGCCGGATGGCGTTGTCGACATGCGTGCCGAAGGTCTGGCCGACGCCATAGCTGTTGAACAGCGGCGGGAAGGTCTTGCGCGGCAGGGCTGCCGAGATGAACAGCGGATTGGCGGCGAGTGCGTCGAGGATCATGTCGCCCATGCGCCGCGCCTCGGGGGCGTCTTCGGGCAGCTGCATGTTGCGCTTGGCCAGGGCCGATTGCCGGCCCGACGTGGCGTTGCCGTCGATCCAGGCGGCCTTGTCGATGACGCCCCGGCATTCCGCGACCTGCTGCTTGGTCAGGACACCGGGGATGCAGATCAGCATGTCGATCCTCCACAATACAACCGGCGGCGCACGCCGCGCCGCCGGTGCATTGCGACGGTGCGGTCCCTAGAACTTGACCGCGGTCGTCAGGCTGAACCATCGGCCCGGTCCGACATACGCGAACGGGGTCGCGCTGCGGTACACGGCGTCGTAGTACACCACGTTCGTGATGTTCTGGACGTTGAAACGGACGTCGACATTGTCGGTCAGCTTGTAGTTGGCCATGGCGTCGAAACGCCAGTAGCCCGGGATATAGGACGAGCCGGACACCGAGGTGCCGCCATTGCGCGGACCGGTGTACTGTACCAGGCCGCCGACGGTGAGTCGCGGAAGGACCTGGTACGTCGACCACAGGCTGAAGCTGAACGGCGCGACGTTGGGCAGCTCCTTGCCGACGTCGGCAGCGATCGGCGAGGACACGATCCTGGTGTTGAGCCAGGTGAGGCCCGCGAACACGCTCCACTTGTCGGTGATCTTGCCGTTCGCGCCCAGCTCGACGCCGTAGACGCGCTGGCGGCCGGCCAGGGCCTCGACGCCGCCGCCGGGCACGGTGACGCGCGCGTTGGTCTTGTCGATGCGGAAGGCGGCGAGGGTCAGCGCCAGCTTCTCGTCCAGCACGTCCCATTTCGTGCCGACCTCGTAGAGGTAGGTACGCTCGGGATCCAGTGTCTGGTTGGTCGTTGCCAGCGCGCCATAGGCGGAGCCGCCGCCATCGAGCTGCTCGCCCGAGGGGTTCGAGGATGAGGCGAAGAGGGCATAGAAGCTGGCGGTGGGCAGCGGCTTGTAGGTCGCGCCGACGTTCCAGTTGAGGAAGGTCGAGTGGTTGTAGAGCCCGTTGCTCGCCGCCGCCGTCGCCGCCGTGTAGATCGTGTAGTCGTCGAGACGAACGCCGCCGCTGAGCTCGAACTGGCTGCCGAGCTTCATCGTGTCGAACAGGTAGATCGCCTTGCTGTCGACCGTCGAGCGCGTGAAGGTGCCGGCCGGCCGCACCGTGCCTGTCCATGGCAGGTAGGGATTGGGATCCCAGATGTTCTGCGTCACGCCGGTCGGCGAGACGGTGTAGGGATTGTTCTGCGAGATCTCCTTGGAGATCTCGAAGCCGGCGACCAAGGTGTGCCGCACCGGCCCCGTCGCGAACTTCGCCGTGAAGTCGCTCTGCGAGGCCCACAGCTTGGCGATCGAGTTGCGGTTCTTGGCGTTGGCGCTGACCGTGCCGGCGGTGAGGTTCGGGCCCTCGGGCGCCGACACGACGTAGTTGTTGGTCGTCCACCCGTAGCGCAGCTGCTGGCGGAACGACAGCCAGTCGGTGAACTTGTGATTGAAGGTGCCGGTGAAGACGTCGGCCGACACATGGCGGAAGTCGCGATTGACCAGGCCGTAGAAGTTGCGGCCGGCCTCGTAGAGCGGATGCTGGGTGCGCGAGTCGAAGGGCACGCCGTAGTCGGGCAGCTCCTTCGACGACAGGTGATAGTAGCTCAGCGTGAGGTTGGTATCGGAGTTCAGGCCGATGGTCAGCGACGGCGAGATGCCCCAGCGCTGCTGGAACACCGGGCTGCGACCCGGCGTCTCCGAGTAGTTGAACATGCCGGACACGCGGAAGGCGATGTTCTCGTTGACCACCTGATTGATGTCCGCCGTGACGCGCGCGAAGTTGTCGGTGCCGCCGGTGACATCGGCGGCATAGAACGTCTGCCTCCTGGGTGTCTTGCTCACGATGTTGACGCTGCCGCCGGTGCCGCCGCGGCCGATATAGGTCGAGCCCGGACCCTTGATAATGTCGACCTGCTCGACGTTGAAGGTCTCGCGCGAGGTCACGCCTGGATCACGCATGCCGTCGACGAAGATGTCGCCGCGCGCCTCGAAGCCGCGGATCAGGATGCGATCGCCCAGCGCGTTGCCGCCTTCGCCGGTGCCCAGCGTGATGCCGGGCTGCAGGCGCAGCAGGTCCTTCATCGTGGTGATGCCCTGGTCCTTGATCAGCTCCTTGGGGATCACGACCACGGAGCGCGGCGTGTCGCGTAGCGGCTCGGTGAACTTCGGCGAGGCCGCGCGATCGACCTTGTAGTCGAAGGGCGCGCGGTCGGCGCTGACGGGAAGGGTCGGCAATTGCTCGGCGGGTGTCTGGGTGGTCGTGGGGGAGGAGGGCTGCTGCGATAGGGCAGGACCGGCGAGCCCGCCGAGCGCCAAGCCAACTGCCGACGCTACGCCGTAGCTTCGCAGCGAAGCCGGCTTCCTGATCGCTCTGGTAGCGCCGTTTTCACGACCCCCGACGCCTTCGTACGCTCTCTTCGCCATCGCCCTATACTCCAACTTATGGCAGAAACAGGGCAATGGTAATGCGAGTCATTCGCAGTTACAAATTATTCCATCACAACGATGCGATTCCTGGATTGGGGTCGGCCGCCTTGTCATCGATCCTTTTCCATGAATCGACACCGCCAAAATAGATCGGCGCCGCGAGGCGCCGATCGGGCACGAGGATGGGCAGGCGCTTCAGGCAGCCAGCCTACCTACCAGCGCGTCGAGACGGTGAACAACACCGTGCGGCCCGGCCCGATGTAGGCGAAGGGCGTGGCGCTGCGGTAGATGGAGTCGAAATTCGCCACGTTCGTGATGTTGATGACGTTGAGCCGGAAATCGACGTTCTCGAGCACCTTGTAGCTGGCCATCGCGTCGAAGCGCCAGTAGGCGGGGATCGAGGCGTTGGTCGACGTGAAAGTGCCGCCGTAACGCTTGCCGATATAGTAGGCTAGCCCACCCACTGTGAACTTCGGATTGATGCGATAGGTCGTCCAGATGCTGCCCGTGAACTCCGGCACGTTGGGCAGTTGCTTGCCCACGTCGGCGGCGTTGGGTGAGCTTTCGATCCTGGAATGCAGCCAGGTGAAGCCGGCGAAGACACTCCAATCCTCGGTTATCTTGCCGTTGGCACCCAGCTCGACGCCGTAGACGCGCTGTTTGCCGCTGATCGCCTGCACCGTGCCGCCGGGGACGGTGACGCGCGCGTTGGTCTTGTCGGTGAGGAAGAGCGCGCCGGTGAGGGTGATCTTCTCGTTCAGCACGTCCCACTTGGTGCCGATCTCGTAGCTGTAGTTGCGCTCCGGAGGCAGGTTGTTGCTGGTCGCCGCCAGACCGCCGAAATCAGCACCGCCGTCGAACTGCTCGCCCGAGGGATTCGAGGAGGAACTGGTGGTGATGTAGATGCTGCCGTTGGGCCTGGGCTTGTAGACCACGCTGGCGGCCCAGTTCAGCAGCGTCGATTCGCTGCGCAAGCCGTTGCTCGCCGCCACATTCGACGCGCTTGCCGTCTCGAAGTGGTCGAGACGCAGCCCGCCCGTCACCTCCCACTGCTCGTTGAGCTTCACCGTGTCGAAGATGTAGGCCGCCTGGGTATTCGTGGTGAACTGCGTATAGGTGCCGTTGGGCACGATCGTGCCGGTCCAGGGCAGATAGGGATTGGGATTGTAGTAGTTGTTGACCACCGCCGTCGGGGTGATGAGATAGGGATTGTTCACTACGCGCTCGCGCGTGACCTCGACGCCACCGATCATCGTGTGCTTGGCGAAACCGGTTGCGAATTTCCACGTCAGGTCGGCCTGCGCGGCCCACAGGGTGTTGTGCGCGTTGCGGTTCTTGGCGTTGGAGTTCACCGTGCCGGCGGTCGGGTTCGGCGACTCCGGCGCGGAGACCACGTAGTTGTTGTGCGTCGAGCCGTAGCGCACCTGCACGCGGGCCTTGAGGTTGTCGTTGAACTGGTGCTCGAGGAGCCCGGTGGCGATATCGGCGTTGGTGAACTGGAAGTCGCGATTCACCAGGCCATAGAAGGCGTTGCGTCGCACGTTGAGCGGCTGCTGGGTACGCGGATCGAATGGGATGCCGTAGTCCGGCAGGCCTTCCGTCGTGAGGTGATAGTAGCTCAGCGTCAGCGTCGTCGGACCATTGCCGCCGATCTTCAGCGACGGCGCGATGCCCCAGCGCCGCGTGAACACCGCGTCGCGACCGGCGACGCCGCCGTCATGGAACATGGCCGCGACCCGGAAGCCCAGCCATTCGTTCACCACCTGGTTGACATCGGCCGTGGTGCGCTTGGTGCCGTCGGTGCCGAAGGTCACGTCGGCGGCGTAGAAGCTCGTCGGTCGCGGCGTCTTGGTGACGATGTTGATGCTGCCGCCGGTCGAACCGCGGCCGCTGTAGCTCGAGGCCGGGCCCTTGTTGATCTCGATCTGCTCGATGTTGAACGATTCGCGCGCCTGCGCGCCGGGGTCGCGCATGCCGTCGATGAAGATGTCGCCGCGCGCATCGAAGCCGCGAATGTAGATGCGATCGCCGAAGCCTACGCCGCCTTCCGCAGTGCCGAAGCTGATGCCCGGCGTGGTGCGCAGGGCATCCTGCAGCGTGGTCGCGCCCTGGTCCTTGATGAGCTCCTTGGGAATGATCGTGAGCGAGCGCGGCGTGTCGAGCACCGGGCTCGGAAGCTTCGGATTGGCGGATCGATCGACGCGGTAGTCGCCAGGCACCCGATCGGCGCTCACCGGCAGGGTCGGCAGCTGTTCGGTCGGGGGCGTCGCCGCCGGCGGCGTCTGAGCCAGGGCCGGCAGCGCGAGGCCCGTCAGCGCCAATCCGACAACCGTGGGCCGCAGCGTGCGGGGCGCTTTGACGGCTGGGCGTTGAAGTGGGCAATTATTTGAGTGCGACTGATAATGAGCCGCACCAGTACTGCGCAATACGTCCGTCATTGCCTGACAGGCCCCCCAAACGCTAGCTGCCGGGGAGCTTACAGAATTTTGCTTGCGAGTCATTCCCAATTGCGAAAGAAGATTCTCATAAGTCGATGGAATAACGCGCGAATCCCCGTGTGTCAGAGTGTTTCATGGCGCCGGTCATGGTGCACCACCTTGCCGGCGACCAAGGTCGCCACCACGAATGGACTGCTCGGGTCGCTCGCGTCGAGCAACACCATGTCGGCGCGTTGGCCCGGCGCGATGCGGCCTCGATCATGCAGACCTGCGGCGCGCGCCGCGTTGGTCGAGACCAGCGGCCAGTAGGCCGCGACATCGCAGCCGTCCTCGCGTGCGAGCCGGAACGGCGCGCAGGGCAGGGCGGCGTAGTAGTAGTCCGAGGTCAGCACATCGCAGAGGCCGGCGCGCACCATCCCGGCGGCCGAGATCAGGTTGAGGTGGCTGCCGCCGCGCACGACGTTGGGCGCGCCCATCAGCACGTGGCCGTCGCCGTCGCGGCCGACGCGCGCGGTCTCCTCGGTGAGCGGGAATTCGCACAGCGTGCAGCCCAGGGCCTGGAAGCCGCGCGTCGTCTCGGGCGACTGATCGTCGTGGCTCGCCAGCGGGATGCCGCGCGTGCGCGCGGCCTCGGCCAGGATCGCGATGGCGGCGGGCACTTCCTGCGCGCGTTCCCCGACGGTGCGCAGCAGCGCCTTGAAGTCGGCGACCGGCACGCCGGCGCGCTCGACGTATTTCAGCACCGCGACCGGATCCTCGCCGCGCTTGAGCATCGCCGGCGTATGGTCGTTGAAGGCCAGCAGGTGGATGCGCCCGCGCGCCAGCCAGTCCAGCACCATCGGCACCGCGTCGAGGTTGTAGGTCTCCCAGCGCAGATGCAGGCGCGTGTCGCAGGCCAGCCGCGGCCGCAGGCGATCGAGCGTGTCGGCGATCGCGTGCGCGCGGTCGGTGCCGCGCAGGCCCGGCTCCCACGACCAGGTCAGCCCGTGATAGGCGGTGGTCACGCCGTTGGCGACGAGCTGGCGGTCGGTGTCGAGAAGCGCGAGGTCCTCGCGGAAGTAGACGCCCGGCCGCGGCATCATCTGGCGCTCGAAGGCGTCGCCGTGCAGGTCGACGATGCCGGGCAGCGCGAGCAGGCCATCGGCGCGGATCTCGCGGCGGGCGTCGCCGTCGCCGCCGATGGCGGCGATCGTCGCGCCGTCGATCTCGATTGTCGTCGGCGCGCTCAATGCGCCGTCGACCAATGCACGCACACCCGCGAGCTTCAGGGACGCTGCCATCACCACACCTCCTGGCGCCGGGTAAAGGCGCAGGGTGACGGCCTCATGACAAGCGGTGGATTATCCTACTTGGCCGGTGCCGCCGGCTGGTTGACCGGCACCTGGGTGTAGCCCTTGTTGCGCATGCAGAAATTGGCCAGCCGCATCTCGTAGAAGGCGCGGTCGGTCTCGAGGCGCTGGCGCCAGATGAAATAGTCGGGCCGGTTGCGATAGCCCCAGAAGGGTGGCCCCATGATGCCGAAGCCCGTATGGAAGGCGTAGTTGCGGAACGCCTCGTCGGCCGCCGCGCGCCGACATTCGAGCTGGTCGCTCTGCACGTTCTCGGCGCTGGCGCCGGCCTTGTCCCAGCGCATGGGCGGGCCGCAGCCGACAACCAGCGGGCCGATGACGAGCAGCGTGAGGAAACCTGACTTCGCGGCCATGTCCATCCTCCGTGCGGCAAAACGCGGCGGTTCGTCGGCCGTGGCGCCCACTATCCCCGAGCCGTCCGCAGATGTGAAGACCGACGCGGGCTTCACAAGGCGTGCAATTGACAAAATAAATATATTACAATATGATAACAGATATTTTTAAAGTAAATATTTAACTCATTGATATTGCTGCGGTCGGACTGCTCCATTCTGAACCTTTTCTCAGTAGGGCTGACAAGGGTTGGAGCGTATCTTCAGATCGCACGCGAAGTCTGGAGCAGACGATGTTGAAGGGCATCTCCCTTTTCTCGCCATCGAAGACGCCTCGCCGTCATCGCCTTGCCGTCGAATATTGCCTGGTCGTCGCCATCGCCGGGTTCGCGACCGTCTCGACCTTCAGCGCCATCAACGTCAAGCAGGTCCCGATGTCGAGCGAGCGGGTCGCCGTCGACCGCCAATAGTTGCTAACGTCCCGACCGCCCAAGCTCGGTCGGGGACAAGGTCATGGCGCGTATCGCGGTCGGTGGTTTTCAGCACGAGACGAACACGTTCGCGCCGCAGAAGGCGACCTGGGAAGAATTCGAACGGGCCGATGCCTGGCCACCGTTCGTGCGCGGGCCCGAGCTGATCGCCGCCGTCGAAGGCTTCAACATCCCGATCGCCGGTGCCGTCGCCGCGCTCAAGGAGCGCGGCCACGAGGTCGTGCCGCTCAGCTGGTGCTCCGCGCCGCCCAGCTCCTACGTCACGCGCGACGCGTACGAGAAGGTCGCCGGCTGGATGGTCGAGGACCTCGCGAAGCTCGGGCCGTTCGACGCGGTCTATCTCGACCTGCATGGCGCCATGGTCGCCGAGCATTTCGAGGACGGCGAGGGCGAGCTGATGCGCCGCGTGCGCGGCGTGGTCGGCGAGAGCATCCCGCTGGTCGCCAGCCTCGACTACCACACCAACATGACCGCCGAGATGGTGCGCCATTCCACGGCGATGGTCGGCTATCGCACCTACCCGCATGTCGACATGGCCGCCACCGGCAGGCGCGCCGCCGAGCTGCTCGACCGGCTGCTGAAGGACGGCCGGCCGCTCTTCAAGGCCTATCGCCAGGTCGACTTCCTCATCCCGCTGGTCTGGCAATGCACCTATCTCGAGCCGGCCAAGGGCCTGTTCGACCTGCTCGACGAGATCGAGACCGGCGGCGCGAAGGGCACGCCCGGCGGCTCGCACAACCAGGGCATCGTCAGCGTCACCCACACGCCGGGCTTCCCGCCGGCCGACATCGCGCAATGCGGGCCGGCGCTGGTGGTCTACGGCCACGACAAGGCCGCAGCCGAGGCGGCGGCCGACCGCCTTGCCGAGGCGATCCGCGCCAAGGAGTCGGCCTTCGCCGGCAAGCTGTGGTCGCCGGACGAGGCGGCGCTCGAAGCGATCCGGCTGTCGCAAGGCGCCGGCAAGCCGATCGTGCTGGCCGACGTGCAGGACAATCCCGGCGCCGGCGGCACGTCGGACACCGTCGGCCTGTTGCGCGCGCTGATGCGGCACAAGGCGAAGGGCGCGGTGATCGGCATGCTGGTCGACCCGCCGGCGGCCGCCGCGGCGGTCGAAGCCGGCGAGGGCAACATCCTCAGCCGCGGCATCGGCGCCGTGGTCGGCTACGCCGGCGAAACGCCGGTCGAGGCCGACTGGCGGGTGGTGAAGCTGGGCAGCGGCGTCTTCACCGGCACCGGGCCGTTCTACGGCGGCGCCAAGTTCCAGATCGGCCCGATGGCGCTGCTGACGCACGAGGACAGCGGCGTGTCGGTCGTGCTCGCCAGCAAGCGCATCCAGGCGGCCGACCAGGAGATGTTCCGCCATGTCGGCGTCGAGCCGGCGAAGACGCCGATCCTCGGCCTGAAGTCGACCGTGCATTTCCGCGCCGACTTCCAGCCGATCGCCGAGACCATCCTCGTGGTGCAGTCGCCCGGCGCGCACATCACCGATCCGGTCGAGTTCCCGTACCGGCATTTGCGCAAGGGCATGAAGCTCAGGCCGCTGGGACCGGCGCGGGAGTAAAGCCCTTCTCCCCGCGAAGGCGGGGAGAAGGTGCCGAGCGCCAGCGAGGCGGATGAGGGGCTTCCTCACGCAACAACGTCGGTCGTTGCTGTTGAGTCTCCACAATGCCCCTCATCCGCCCTTCGGGCACCTTCTCCCCGCCATCGCGGGGAGAAGAAACGCGAGGCTGCTACTTCTTGCTGACGGCCCAGAATACGATGACCTGCGGCGGCACGGCGAGCGTGTCGATATTGCGGCGCACGGCGGTGACGCCGAACCATTCGCCGAGCTGCACGTGGGTGACGATCTCGGCCTGGTGCCGCTGGATCTCGTCGACCACGGCCTTGCGATCGGCGAGGGTCGAGGCCCGCACGTACTTGTCGCGCAGCTTCTCCATCTGCTCGTCGCAGGGCCAGCCGGCGCGCGCCTTCGCGCAGGTCGAGGCCAGTGACGGGTTCATCAGCGGATCCAGCACATCGACCTGCGCCCAGCTCGTCACGAAGGCGTTCCAGCCGCCCTCTGAGGGCGGGCCCTTCTTGCTGACCAGGCGGTTGACCATGGTGCTCCAGTCGGTGGCCTGCACCTCGACCTTGAAGCCGGCACGCTCGAGCTGGGCCTTGGCGACCAGCGGCCACGGGCGCAGCAGCTGCAGGTCGGTGGGTTGCAGCATGACGACCACGGCGCCTTCCTGTCCCGCCTCCTTGAGCATCGCGCGCGCCTTCTGCGCGTTGCCGTTGAGCGTGTCGGTCATGCCGGCGTCGCTGGCGAGCGGTGAGCCGCAGGTGAACAGCGCCTTGCACGGCCGATAGTACTTGGGATTGCCGATGCTGGCCTGCAGGAACTCCTCCTGCGACAGCGCCATCATGGCGGCGCGACGCACGCGCGCGTCGTTGAACGGCGGGATCAGCCAGTTCATGCGGAAGGTGACCTGCCCAGGCGACCGGCCGGCGATGATGCGCACGTTGGCGTCCTTCTCCAGGATCGGCAGGACGTCGTGGTTGACGCCCTCGATCATGTCGATCTCGCCGTTGATCAGCGCGTTCACCTGGGTTTCGGTGTCGGGGATCCACACCCATTCGACACGGTCGACATTGACCGCCTTTCCGCCGGCCAGTCCCGAGGGCGGCTCGTTGCGCGGCTTGTACTTGGGATTCTTGACGTAGACCGTGAGCGAGCCGGGCTTCCACTCGTCCTTCTTGAGGATGAACGGGCCCGAGCCGGTGGTGTCGTCGAGCTGCTTGAAGGGATCGGTCTGGGCGACCCTCTTGGGCATGATGAAGGGCACGACGACCGATGGCTTGCCCAGCGCCTCGACCACCGCGCCGAACTTCTCCTTCAGGATGATCTGGAAGGTCCGCGGATCGACGGCCTTGTACTCCTTCAACGCCTGGCCGAGCTTCAAGCCCATCGAATCGCGCGCCGCCCACCGCTTGAGCGAGGCGATGACATCCTCCGAGGTGACCGGCGCGCCGTCGTGGAATTCCAATCCCTCGCGCAGCTTGAAGGTCCAGACCAGGCCGTCGTCGCTGGTGGTCCAGCTGTCGACCATCTGCGGCTTCACGACGTAGTTCTCGTCGATCGAGAACAGCGTGTCGTAGACCATGTAGCCGTGGTTGCGCACGATGTACGCGCCGCTCCAGACCGGATCGAAGACCTTGAGATCGGCGTGCATGGCGACGCGCAGTGTCGTCTGGGCGGTCGCGAACGGGGCCGCGGCGAGCGCCGCGAGCAGGACGAGAGACGCGAGGAACAATCGGCGCATGGAATCCCCCAACTCGAACATCACAACTCTATGCGATTGGCATGGCGTCGACCACAGACTACGCCGAGAATGAGCCAGCGCCGGCCCGCATGGGCGTCCATGAATCCGGCACGAGTCGCGAGAGCAGTCCATGCGTGAAATCCAGGCAGATGAGCTCGAACCGTTGGCGATCGGTGCCTGGATCCTGGGCGCCGGCGGCGGCGGCAATCCATACCTCACGCATCTCAACCTGCGACGGCTCTACGAAGACGGCACGCGCGTCTCGCTGATGGATCCGATGGAGCTGGCCGACGACGCGCTGGTCGCGACCTGCGCCAGCATGGGCGCGCCGCTGGTCGGACGCGAGCGCATGTCGGACCCACGCTTCGCCGCCAAGCCGCTGCTGGCGATGCAGAAATATCTCGGGCGCGATCTCGACGCGGTGATGTCGATCGAGATCGGCGGCAGCAACGGCCTGTATCCGATGATGGCCGCGGCGATGACCGGCCTGCCCGTGGTCGACGCCGACACGATGGGCCGCGCCTTTCCCGAAGGCCAGATGACGAGCTTCGCGATCGCCGGGCTGCCGCTGGTGCCGCTGATCGTCGCTGACATCCGCGGCAACGAGGTTGTCGTGCCGCAGGCAGAGAACGCCAAGCGGCGCGAGCGCATCGCGCGCGGCATCTGCGCCGAGCTCGGTTCCGTCGCCGCCACCTGCAGCGCGCCGCGCACCGGCCGCGAGGTCAAGCAGCACGGCATCCTGTACTCCACGACCAAGGCGATCCGCATCGGTCGCGTGGTCGAGGACGCGCGCCGCCGCCGCGAAGACGCCGTGCAGGCGCTGGTCGAGGCGGAAGCAGGCGTGGTGCTGTTCAGGGGCAAGGTGCAGGACGTCGAGCGGCGCACCACGGCCGGCTTCCTGCGCGGACGCGCGCGGCTGCTGGGGCTCGACGGCGATCGCGGCGCGATCTTCGATCTCGAGTTCCAGAACGAGTACGCGGTGGCGCGGCGCGACGGCGAGATCGTGTCGACGACGCCGGACATCATCTGCACCATGGACAGCGAGTCGGGCGAGGCGGTCGGCACCGAGATGCTGCGCTACGGCCAGCGCATCACCGTCATCGCTTTGCCGCCGCCGTCGATGTTCCTGACGCCCAAGGCACTGGAGCGCGTCGGCCCGCGCGGCTTCGGTTACGATTTCGACTACAGGACCGCGCTGGCCTGACTGTCATTCCGAGCGGAGCGAGGAATCCAGTCAGCCGCCTGGATTCCTCGCTCCGCTCGGAATGACAGAGATCTCAGTAGACCTTGCCGCGCCGCGGATCGGGCCAGAACGACGTGCCGTGGCGCGCCGCGCCGCCGCCGATGCCCACGGGCATGCCATCGGCGCGCCAGCACGCGGCGCCGGTCATTGTGCCGTCGGGCGCGAAGGCGATGGCGCACATGCCGCCGGCGACGTGGTCGACCGGCGCCACGCGGTGGCCCAGAGCGGCGACGGCGTCGCGCACCGCGGGCGCGAAGCCGCGCTCGAGCTCGGCTTCCTGGCCCCAGGTGAACACGCGCGGCGCCTCGACCGCCTCCTGGATGCTCATGCCGTGATCGATCATGTTGATCACCGCCTGCGTCGCCGTGGCCGGGATGCGATGCGCGCCAGGTAGCCCAAGAGCGAACACGGGCTTGCCGTCGCGCTTGACGATCAGCGCGGTGATCCCTGACGTGATGCGCTTGCCGGGCTGCAGCGACAGCGCGTTCCCGGGATGCGGGTCGAACAGGTACATGTAGTTGTTGGGGATGATCCCGGTGCCGGGGATCATGATGCGCGCGCCGAACAAGCTGTTGAGCGTCTGCGTCGAGGTGATGATGTTGCCTTCGCCGTCGGCGATCGTGACATGCGTGGTGTTCGCCGACTCGTTGGACAGCACGCGCGAGTCGAAGGTGCCGGCGCGCCCGGGATTGATCTCGCGCCGGCGCAATTCGGCATAGTCCTTCGAGGTCAGGCGCCCGACGGGCACGTCGACGAAGGCGGGGTCGGCGGTCACGGCACGGCGGTCCGCGGCGGCGATCTTCAGCGCCTCCAGCAGGAGGTGCAGCGTCTGCGGCGTGCCGAAGCCCATCGCGCCGACGTCGTAGGCCTCGAGGATGTTGAGGATCTGCACCGACTGCACGCCGCCGGAGCAGGGCGGGGCGGGGCCGACGATCTCGTGGCCGCGATAGGTGCCGCGCACCGGCTCGCGCTGGATCGTCCGGTAGTCGGTCAGGTCCTCCAGGCGGACGAACGAGCCGACGGATTCGAGATAGCGCGCGACGCGCTGGCCCAGCTCGCCGCCGTGCAGCGCGTCGGGACCGCCCTCGACGATCTGGCGCAGCGTGCCGGCGTAGTCGCGCTGCACCAGCAGATCGCCCGCCTGCAGCGGCTTGCCGCCGGGCAGGAAGACCGAGGCGATCTCCTTGTCGAGCGCGAGATCGAGCTCGATCTCCTGGATGCAGGTGGCGAGATAGGGCGAGAGCCGGAAGCCGCTCTCGGCGTGGCGGATCGCCGGCGCCATGAGAGCCGCGAGGTCCAGCCGGCCGAACCGCTCGGCGACCTCGCACCAGGCCTTCAGGTTGCCGGGCACGGCGATGGCCTTGGGGCCCACGCGGTTGGCGCGGCCTTCGGCCTCCATGTAGTCCGGCCAGGTGTCGGCGATCGGCCTGTAGCTGTCGGGCCGGGCGATCGCCGGCGCGGTCGACAGGCCGTCGAGCACGAGCTCGCGTCCGTCGGCGAGGTGGATCACCGCCGTGCCGCCGCCGAAGATGCCGACCATCATCGGCTCGACGACGGTGAGGGTGAACAGCGCCGACACGGTGGCGTCGATGGCGTTGCCGCCGGCCGCCATCATCTCGATCGCCGCCGCCGAGGCCAGCGGATGGTTGGTCACCACCATGCCGCGGCTCGCCGATACCGCCGTCTTCTCGCAGGTGAAGGGGCTGCCCGCCCGACTACGCCACGCCATGTTGCCCCCGTTGTTGCAGGCGGGCGGAGTATCGCGGCGCGGCTTCGCGCCGGTCAACGAATCGCTAGCGCTGCGGCAAAGGCCAGTGGGCGAGCCGCAGCTTGCGCTCCAGGATGGCGATGCCCTCGGCGGCGCGGTTGCGGCGGCACAGATCGACCGCGAGATCGGCCCACGGATCGCGCCGCTCGTTGCCGTCGAAATCGCGCGGCTGCAGGTAGCGGTCGAAGGTCGCGAACATCTCCTCGCAATAGGCAAGCTCGGGACTCGGCGGTGGCTTGGGCTGGCACGCCGCGAGCATTGCCATCAGCGCGACGACGAGGGCTGTGCGCATCGATCGCTCCCCGGTGGAGGCGCCCAGTCTAGCGCCCCGGGACGCGTTCCATCCAGAACGCCAGCTGCTTCTGGTAGTCGACGTCGCCGGCGGCCTCGTTCATGCGCGACGGCCGGCCGTAGCGCGGATAGGTGGCGCTGCCCATGCGCACCAATGTCGAGGTGGTGAGGTGGAAGACCAGGACGTTGCCCTGGCGGCGATGGAAGATCACCTCGGGACGGCCGCGGATATGGGTGACGCTGACGACATGTCGGCCGCTCGGGTCGTCCATCGCCAGCTGCTTCACCGGGATGTCGCGCGTGCCGTTGTTCAGCCCCATCACGGTGAGCGCCTCGGGCGCGAACATCTTGTCGACCCCCTCGCGGTTGACCATGCGGATCAGCCGCTCGGCCCGGCTGGGGACCGGGCGCGAACCGCCGAAGGACAGCCATTCCGGCAGGGTGCAGGCGCCGAGGGGGGCGGCCAGCAGGGCGGTCAGCACGAAACGCCGGTGCGGCGCCGAGGGGGTATCATTCATTGGTTGGCATCTTAGACGAGGGGTGATGGCGCGTCAGCCCGGCCCGTACATCTCCTGCGGCGGCACCAGCACCGGCGCGATCTCCGACAGCGTCTCCTCGCGCAGGGCGCGGAAGAAGCAATTGTGCCGGCCGGTGTGGCAGGCGACGCCCTGCTGCTCGACCAGCGCCAGCAGCGTGTCGCCGTCGCAATCGATGCGCAGGTCGACCAGCGTCTGGACGTGGCCCGATTCCTCGCCCTTGCGCCACAACCGGCCGCGCGAGCGCGACCAGTAGCAGACGCGTCCGGTGCTGAGCGTCTCGGTCACCGAGTCGCGGTTCATCCACGCCATCATCAGCACCTCGCCGCTGTCGTGCTGCTGGGCGATGCAGGCCACCAGGCCCTGGGCGTCGAACCGGATCGCCGCCAGCGCCTGGGCGATGGCGGCGGGCGAAGAGATGGCGGGCGTGACTGCCACGATAAAGCCTCCGTGCCGGGCTTGGCTGGCCCGGCAAGCGGCGCGTATAGTCGCGATGCGGACGGAACTCAATGCGGGAGCCGGCGATGCGGAGCACGAGGAAGGGCGCGGTGGCGCGTACGGAGGCCATCGATGCCGGCCGCCGGCAGGCGCTGGTCTGGGCCGGGGCTGCGCTGGCCGGCGCCGCCGCGACGGTCCTGCTGGCGCGCCGCGCCGGCGCCATCACCCTGGTCGAAGCCGACTCCGACGTGCAGGCCGCCTACCACCAGGCCTGCGGGCCGCTCGCCTATCACCAGCAGCTGCTCGACGACCTGCAGCGCAAGCTCGCGACCGGCGGCCGGCTCGAGCGTGCGTCCGAGCCGGCGATCGCCTGCCCGGTCTGCGGCTGCCGCCTGCGGCTCGACGCGTCGAAGGATGCGGGACGCTAGCGGCTCGCATGGCCACAGTCCAACCGCATCGGAGCCATCCGGCGCCGGCCGATCCCGCGCACGATCATCGGCTTTGCGTCGCCGATGCGCTGTCGGTCGCCGATCGGGTGTGCGGCGAGCGCGGCGTCCGCTTCACCGATCTGCGCCGGCGCGTCTTCGAGCTGGTCTGGGCCAGCCACAAGCCGGTCGGCGCCTATGCCATCCTCGAGACCCTGCGCGACGAAGGCCTCGGCTCGGCGCCGCCCACGGTCTATCGCGCGCTGGATTTCCTGCTCGAGCACGAGCTTGTGCACCGCGTCGAATCGCTCAACGCCTTCGTCGGCTGCGCCCATCCCGGCGAGAAGCACCGCGGCTTCTTCCTGATCTGCACCCAGTGCGGC
Source organism: Reyranellaceae bacterium (assembly GCA_050183765.1). GTDB lineage: Bacteria > Pseudomonadota > Alphaproteobacteria > Reyranellales > Reyranellaceae > JAFAZJ01. Next base: position 20,604 of record JBFXAZ010000086.1, read on the forward strand.
AACGCCGAGGAGCTCGACGACGATCGCCTCAACGCCGCGATCGCCCGCGCCGCCGAAGCCCGCAGCTTCACCCCGCGCCACACCACCCTGGAAGTCGCCGGCACCTGCGCGAGCTGCCGGGCTGCGTGACGCACATCGTCGTCCAGAGCGCAGCGAAGGACCTGGCGGTGGTGCGGGACTCACGCCGTCGGTGAATGAACTGTCGATCGCGAGATCCTTCGCTCACGCTCAGGATGACGGCGAAGCACAGGCAGCTGGAGACCGTCGTCCTGAGCAGAGCGAAGGACCTGGCGGTCGTGCGGGACTCACGCTGTCGCTGAACGAACCGACTACCGCGAGATCCTTCGCTTCGCTCAGGATGACGGCGAAGCACAGGCGGCTGGAGACCGTCGTCCTGAGCAGAGCGAAGGACCTGGCGGCCGTGCGGGACTCACGCTGTCGATGAATGAATTGTCGACCGCGAGATCCTTCGCTCACGCTCAGGATGACGGGGTGTCAGTCCAGCCGCTTCTCGAAGCACAGGCTGTTGGGATCGCTCGGGTCGTAATCGGCGAAGTGCGGGATCGGCTGGTAGCCGTGCGTGCGGTAGAGGCCCAGTGCCTCGGGCTGCAAGGGGCCGGTCTCCAGCCGGACGACCTTGAAGCCGCGCGATCTGGCGTGTGCCTCGAGCCGTTCGAGGATGCGCCGGCTGACCTTCAGGCCGCGCGCCGACGGGCTGACATACATGCGTTTGATCTCGGCATAGTCGGCGCGCTCGAGCACGGCGCCGAAGCCCAGCAGCACGCCCTCCGCGTTGCGCGCGGTGAAGAAGGTGACGCCCGGCGCCATCAGCTCGGCGAGATCGGGGGTGTGGATGCTCTCGGCCGGATAGGTCGCGCGATACCAGTCGTCGGCCGCCTTCAGCTCGGCGCGCACGTCGGGCTGGTCGGGGCTTGCGCGCACGATCCTGAGCGCCAGCGCCATCAGACGTTGGCCTTCAGCCGGTCGAGGCCGTCGGCGAGGTCCTGGCGCAGATCCTCGACGTCCTCCAGGCCGATATGGACGCGGTAGATGCGCGTGCGGTCGTTCCACGGCACGGCCGTGCGGAACTGGCCGGGATGGCCGGGGATCATCAGGCTCTCGTAGCCGCCCCAGCTGTAGCCCATGCCGAAGATGCTCAGGCCGTCGAGCATGCGCGCCTCGGCCTCGTCGCTCCACTCGCCCTTCAGCGTGAAGGCGAACAGGCCAGACGAGCCCTTGAAGTCGCGCTTGAAGTGCGCATGGCCGGGACAGTCGGGCAGGGCGGGGTGCAGCACTTTGTCGACCTCGGGCCGCGTCTTGAGCCAGTGCGCGATATCGAGCGCGCTCTTCTGGTGCTGGCGAAGGCGCACGCCCATCGAGCGCAGGCCGCGCAGGCCGAGATAGACGTCGTCGGGCGCGGCGTGGAAGCCCAAGGTCATGCAGGTGTTCTTCACCGTCTCGAAGGTCGCGCGGTCATTGCAGTTGATCAGGCCGAGCATCGCGTCGGAGTGGCCGACCACGTACTTGGTGGCGGCGTGCACGACGACGTCGACGCCCTTGTCGAAGGGACGGAAGAAGAGCGGCGTCGCCCAGGTGTTGTCCATCACGACGGTGGCGCCGGCCTTGTGCGCGACCTCGGCGATCGCCGGGATGTCCTGCACCTCGAAGGTCTGCGAGCCGGGCGACTCGACGAACACCACCTTTGTGTTGGGCCGCATCAGCGCAGCGATGCCCGATCCGATCAGCGGATCGTAGTAGGTGGTCTCGACGCCGAAGCGCTGCAGGAAGGTGTTGGCGTATTTGCGCGTCGGGCCATAGGCGCTGTCGGTCACCAGCATGTGGTCGCCCGACTTCAGGAAGCCGGTGATGCCGCCGGTGACCGCCGCCAGGCCTGACTGCACGGCGACGCAGCGATGCGCGCCCTCGAGCTCGGCGAAGGCTTCCTCGAGCGCGAACTGCGTCGGCGTGCCGTTGCGGCCGTAGGTGACGCCCTCGAAGGGCACCCGATCGTGCAGCTTCTCGACCGTGGGGAAGAGGATGGTCGAGGCGTGATAGACCGGCGGGTTGACGATGCCGAAATTGTTCTCCGGATCGCGCCCCGCGACGGTGAGGATCGTGTCCGGTTTGCTGAACTTGACCTTCTTGCTCATGGCTCCCGCGGCTTTCCGTTGTGCGGGGGAACTATCGCATGGCGGCCAGTCCGCGAGCCATGTTGTCGGCGCCGATCTTGTATCCCAACATGTACGCCATGATTGACCGCGACATCACCGGCCCGATCGCCTGGCGCGGCGCCGAGCTGGGGCCCGATCCGGGCCGCGTCTGCATCGAGGCCGATTCGCTCGCCGAGATCGACGGCCTGGCAGCGGAACTCGAAGCCAATCCCCTGCCGCTGGCCGCGCTGCGGCCGGCCGATTTCGACCTGCCGAATCTGTCGGCGCTGATGGCGCGGGTGTCGCATGCGCTGGAGGACGGCCACGGCTTCGTCATCCTCGACCGCCTGCCCATCGAGCGGCTGTCGGGCGAGACGGCCCGCAGGATCTACTGGCTGCTGGGCTCGATGATCGCCCGGCCGGTCGCCCAGAAATGGGACGGCACGATGATCTACGACGTGCACGACACCGGCCGGAAGCCGGGCAACGGCGTGCGCCCCGACCAGACCAACGCCGAGCAGAATTTCCACACCGACAACAGCTACAACAACTGCTCGCCAGCCTATGTCGGGCTGCTGTGCCTGCGTACGGCCAAGACGGGCGGCGTCAGTCACATCGTGAGCTTCGCCGCCGCGCACAACGAGCTGCGCCGGCGTCACGGCAACCTGCTGCCGCGGCTCTACCAGCCGTTCCATTTCGACCGACAGCGCGAGCACGCGCCCGGCGACGCGATGACCACCTGGCACGCGATGTTCGAGGATCACGCCGGCCGGCTGCGCGCGCGCCTGTCGCGTTTCCAGGTGGTCAACGGTTACCGGCTGGCCGGCAGCGAGCTCGATCCCGACGGCGCCGCCGCGATTGCCGCGCTGGAGGAGGTGATGAACGCGCCCGGCATGGGCGTGGACTTCCACTTCAGGCCCGGCGAGATGCAGTTCATCGACAATCGCCGCATCGGCCACCGCCGCACCGGCTTCGAGGACTGGCCCGAAACCGAGCGCAAGCGCCTGCTGGTGCGCCTGTGGCTGCGCAACGAGGGGCGGCCGTTCTACAACGGCTGACAGCCGACCCCGCGCGGACCTGCGTCCGAAGGACGCGACAGTCTCGATACGTCCAGGCACCGCGAACGTCGAGTGCAACGGACATCGATGAGCGGCGTTCGATCGAAGGTGGTCGTGTTTGGCACTTGTCGCGGCCACCTTCCTAGCTGCGGAGGCCTGCGATGCGGTCGAGCCGATACGCCATACTCTCGACACTCTCTGCCGCCGCTCTTGCGGTCGCGGCATCGTTGCCGGCCATGGCGGCAAGCGGCGACCGAGCGGGCGCCACGTTCATCGACAGGTCCGGCAACGAGATCGGCAAGGCCAGCCTGACCGAGACACCCAACGGCCTGCTGATCCACGTCGAGGTCCGCGGTCTGGCGCCCGGCCCGCATGCGTTCCACATCCACGGAGTCGGCAAGTGCGAGGCGTCAGCCGGCTTCAAATCGGCCGGCGGCCACTTTGCGCCCGGAGGGCACAAGCAC
>JBFXAZ010000087.1:0-24000 GCA_050183765.1 Reyranellaceae bacterium
CCGATGTCGCCAGCGTGCGGCCCGATGACAGCACGGTGGCGATGGCGCGCACCGGACCCGTCTTCTCGGTGACCGCCGCGACGTAATTCACCTTCATCTCGACCGTGGTCGCGACGGTGCGCGGCGGCAGAGTGGCGTGCACCGCCACGGCCAGCGCCGTGTCCAGCAGGGTCGCGATCCAGCCGCCATGCGCCGCCCCCATGATGTTGCGGAAGGCCTGCGACGGGTCGCCCTGGAACACGGCGCGACCGCCACCAACCTCGATCGGATGGATTCCCGCGGCGACGGCGAATTCCGGCGACGGCAACTCGCCCGCACCGATGGCGGCGAAGATCCGCTCGCCCGGCCAGTCGGCGATCTCGGCCAGCGGCAGCGGCCCGGGCGGCGCCAGGCGGCGCTTGCTGGCCTCGACTTCTTCCCTCCAGGCGGACATCGGCGGGCTCCCACATAGGTGCATATGCACGCTTATAGCCACGACATGCCGGCGCCGTCGAACTGGTGTTTCTTATGCTCGGATGAGCCCGCCTAGTCCTCGCGCGGCGTCCAGCGGCCGGCTTCGACCAGGGCGATGAAGTCCCACAGGGCCCGGTTGAAGGCGTCGGGCTCCTCAAGGTTCACGGCGTGGCCGGTCTTCGGCATCACCAGCAGCCCGGCATTGCCCATCACCTTCTTCAGGTACAGGCTCGACAGCAGCACCATGTCGTCCTCGTCGCCGGCGACGATCAGCGACGGCACGGTGCAGGCCTTCCACGCCTCCTCGAAGTCCCACAGCGAGGGCCGCTTGCCCTGGAACTCGATCACGGTATGCGCGGCGCCGATCGGGTCGTGGCCGGCGAACTGGTCCATGAACTCGGCATGGCCGCGCGGATCCTTCTGGCGGAAGCGCTTGCGGCCCGCGCCCTCGCCGTACTCGGCGGCGAAGGCGGCCTGGCCGATCTTGCGGATCTTCTCGCCATTGGCGCGCGACGCGGCGGCGAAGGCGGCATGCTGTTCCTTCTCCGACCCGAAGCCGCAGCCGCAGATCGCCGCCGAGAGCATGCGCTCAGGGTGGACCCGCGCGAAATGCGCCGCGGCGAAGCCGCCCATCGACAGGCCGCAGATATGGGCCTTGTCGATCTGCAGCCCGTCGAGCACGCAGCGTATGTCCTCGACGACGCGGTCCTGGCCGTATTTCGACCCGGCGTCGGGAATGTCGGAGGGGGCATAGCCGCGGAAGGAGTAGGTGACGCAGCGATGCTTGCGCGAGAAGAAGCGCATCTGCGGTTCCCAGGAGCGCCAGTCGCCGGCGTATTCGTGCACGAAGACCAGCGGCGTGCCGGTGCCGGCCTCCTCGTAGTACAGCTTCACGCCGTCGTCGGTGGTGATGAAAGACATCGCTCCCGCTCCTTCCGCTATCGCGTCGCCGCGTCGAGTCGCGCCACCACCTCGGGTATCACGGCGTCGGCGACATTGGCATAGGCCAGCCTGACGAAACGCTCCTGCCCTTCGCCGAAGGTCGTGCCCGGCAGCAGCAGCAGGTGCTGCGCCTCGGCGAGCTGGCGCACGACGTCCATGGCCGCGGTGCCGGCAAAGGGATGCTCGAGATAGGCGAAATAGGCGCCCAGGCTCACCAGGCGCCAGCGATTGGAGCTGGCGAGGAGATCGCCGAAGGCGCGGCCGCGCGCCACCACCGCGGCGATGCGCTCGCGCGCCCAGCCCGCGAGATGCCGCAGCCCGTAGAGCGCCGCCTCCTGGCCCGATCGCGGCGCACAGATCGCGACGCAATCCATCACCTTCTCGATCTCGGCGATCGCCGCCGTGCCGGCGGTCAGCGCGCCCACGCGATGGCCCGGCAACGCATAGACCTTGGAGAAGCTGTAGAGATGGATCAGCGTGCCCGGCCAGTCCGGGTCGTCGAAGATGCGATGCGGGCGCGTCCCCTCGGGCAGGAAGTCCTTGTAGGTCTCGTCGAGCACCAGCGCGATGCGCCGACGTTTTGCCAATGCGTAGAACGCCTCGATCACCTCGGGAGGATAGGTGGCGCCGCTGGGGTTATTGGGGCTCACCAGCACGATGGCGCGCGTCGTGGCGTCGATCAGCGCCTCGGCGTCGGCCGGATCGGGCACCGCGCCGCTGCCGTCGCGGAAATCGAGCGGCACCGGCCGCACGCCCAGCATGCGCAGCCACATGGCGTGATTGAAATAGTGCGGCCGAGGCAGCAGCACCGAGGAGCCTGCCGCCGCCAGCGCCATCATCGCGGCGCAGAAGGCCTGGTTGCAGCCGGCGGTGATCGCCACCTGCGATGGCTCGATCGTCGTGCGGTGAAAGGCGGCCAGATGCGCGGCATAGGCTTCCCGCAGGGCGGGCACGCCGAGGATGTCGCCGTAGCGATGCAGCGCGGGGTCGGCGAGGCGTGCCGCGAGATGCTCGGTGAGCGCCGCCGGCGGCGGATAGCTCGGCGCGGCCTGGGTCAGGTCGATCAGCGGCCGCTCGGCCGGGAAGCTGCGGCCGGACACCAGCGCCCGGACGGTGGCGATGGGCGCGGCCTCGACGCCACAGACAGCGGAACTCAGCGGATAGGACATACCGCGCTCATAGCCGATCCCCATCGGCACGAACAGGGTGCTAGCCTGTAAGCCGATGGAGGGGCGCATGCGATTGAAGGACAGGACGGCGATCATCACCGGCGCGGCTTCGGGCATCGGTGCGGCGACCGCCAGGCTTTTCGCGGCCGAGGGCGCGCGTGTGACGCTGGTCGATCGCGACGCGGCCGCGGTGACCGCGATCGCCGCCGAGCTGGGCGAGCGCGGCAGTCCCTTCATCGCCGACGTCGCCGACGAGGCCCGGGCGCGCGCCTGCGTCGAGCAGTGCGGCCCGGTCGACATCCTCGTCACCGCCGCCGGCATCTCGCTCGGCAAGCCGGTGCTCGACACCTCGGTGACCGACTGGAACACGGTGCAGGCGGTCAACGTCACCGGCACCTTCATCTGGATCCGCGAATGCCTGGGCCCGATGACGCGACAGGGCCGCGGCTCGATCGTCACCATCGCCTCGCAGCTGGCCCGCGCCGGCGGCCGCGGCAACGCCGCCTATGTCGCCTCGAAGGGCGCGGTGGTGGCGCTGACCAAGTCGGTGGCGCTCGACTATGTCGAGAAGGGGATTCGCTGCAACGCGATCCTGCCGGGCGCCACCGACACGCCGTTGCTGCGCCGTTCCTTCGGCCGCCAGCCCGATCCCGATGCGGCGCGTGCCCGCTCCCTGGCGCGCCATCCCATGGGACGCTTCGGCGACGTGCGCGACATGGCCTGGGCCGCGCTCTACCTCGCCAGCGACGAGTCGGCCTTCGTCACCGGTATCGAGCTGCCGGTCGATGGCGGATGGCTGGCGGGCTGAAGCTGGTGAGCTGAGGGTGGCATGGGGCGTGCTATGACGAGCCGGCGATGAGCCTTCCCTCCCATGGCCGCTACGACTACGTGCCGATCAACGCCCGGCCCGATTACCACTGGCCGGGCGGCAAGCGGCTGGCCGTCTATGTCGCGCTCAACCTGGAGCACTTCGCCTTCGGCGAAGGCCTGGGCGCCGAGTTGGCACCGGGCGGGCCGCAGCCCGACGTGCTGAACTTCGCCTGGCGCGACTACGGCAACAGAGTCGGCGCCTGGCGCCTGCTGGAGCTGTTCGACGAGCTCACCCTGCCCTCCGCCGCGCTGGTCAACAGCGCGATGTACGACTATGCCCCGCAGCTCATCGACGCGCATCGCAGACGCGGCGACGAGATCGTCGGCCATGGCCGCAGCAACAGCGAACGCCAGGGCGTGCTCGATGAAGCGGCGGAGCGGCGGCTGATCGACGAGGCGACGGCGCGGATCACGCGCGAGGAAGGCGCGCCGCCGGGCGGCTGGCTGGGCCCGTGGATCTCGCAGAGCCGCGTCACGCCCGACCTGCTGGCCGAGGCCGGCTACCGCTACATGCTGGACTGGTGCATGGACGACCAGCCGATCCGCATGCGCGTGCGCGGCGGCGGCTCGATCCTCGCGGTGCCCTATCCGCAGGAGCTCAACGACATCCCGATGATCGTCGGCCGCAAGATCGACGCCGCGACCTTCGCCGACATGATCGTCGACAATTTCGACGAGATGCGCCGGCAGTCGGCGGGCCAGCCGCTGGTCATGGGCATCGCCCTGCACGGCTACCTGATGGGCCAGCCCTACCGGCTGAAGCATCTGCGCCGGGCGCTGGCCCACATCGCCGCCGATCGCGACAGCCTATGGATCACCACGCCGGGCACGATCGCGGCGCATTGCCTGTCCTTGCCGGAGGGAACGATTCCCTAGCCGGGCAGCTTCGCGAGCATGTCCGGCAGCATCGCGTTGAACGCCTCGGCGCGTTCATAGGCGATCCAGTGGCCGCCGCCGGGGATGTAGCGCAGGTCGATCCGCGGGTGATGCGTGCGCAGGAATTCCTCGCGCTCGTCGAAATAGGGATAGGCGGTCGAATCGAACTCGCCCCAGATCGCGTTCACATGGGGCCGCAGGGTCGGCACGACGTCGCTCAGCAGACCTTTCGAGGAAATGCCGCGGCTCTTGGTGCGCGCGCGCAGCGAGTTCACGACCTGCATGTGCAGCGCCACCGGATCGATCAGGGCCGGATTGTGCACCATCAGCAGCTCGAGATTGCGCCGCGCCTCGGCCACCAGCGTGTCGCCGGACATGTCGCGGGTGAGCCGCGTGAGCGCGGCGCGCGCCTGGCGCTTCATGCGAAAGCCGCCCGGCCCCACCAGGGTCATGCTGCGCACGCGATCACCGTAGAGCGTGCAGATGTGCGAGCCGATGTTGCCGCCGAAGGAGAAGCCGGCGATGTCGAATGGTCGGTCCCTGGGCAGCAGCGCGTCCATCGCATGCTTGGCCGCGTTGGTCACCGACCACACGTCCCCGAGATTGTCCGGCGAATCGCTCTCGCCCAGGCCCGGCAGGTCGGCGACGTAGAGCGCGAAGTGCTGCGACAACGGCAGGACGTTGCGCACCCAGTGGAGCCACGAGCCGCCGCCGCCGTGCAGCAGCACCAGGATCGGCTTGCCCGGCTCGGCCCCCCAGACGTGCCACATCATGCGCCCGCCATTGCCCATCGGCACCCGCTCGGCGTGCGACCGGGCCTCGATCTCGGCAATATGCTCGGCGGCCGTGCGGCCGTCGGCCATCGGCGGAATGGCGGAGAGGTCGGTCGAGGCGTCGGCATCCATGACGTCCTGTCTAGCACGCGGCCGGCCGCTTCGGAGGCATGGCTGCCTGCCGGTTTCGCGTCGTGGCATGCCTGCCGCAACCCGCCTACAGTCGGTGTTCGGCTCGAATTTGGGGGGCGGCAGCGATGGCCTACAGGCGGGTGGTTCTGGAGATCGGCATGGGCACCGACATTCGCGGCGGCGACTATACCAAGGCCGCCGTGCGCGCCCTGCGCGATGCGCTGTGGCACAACTCGCTGACCGTCGCCGACGCCGTGGGCAAGCCGGTCGATTCGATGCGGGTCGACGTGACCATCGGCGTGCCGAAGCCGGACCAGGTCGACAAGGCCGAGGTGCTGGCCGTCCTGCCGCATGGCACGGGCACCGTGACCGTGGTCGAGGGCGGGCTGGAGATCCCCAACGCCGCCGGCACCGACGTCACCGTCATGGCCAATGCCGCCGCCGTCGTGCGGCTCGACCTGCCTTGAGGAGAACGGCCATGCCGACCAAGCGCGTCATTCTCGAAATGGGTACCGGCAACGACCTGCACGGCGGGGACTACACCAAGGCCGCCCTGCGCGCGGTGCAGGATGCCATCCACCACAGCTCGCTGACCGTGCTGCGCACGCTGAAGGTCAACCCCAAGACCTCGATGTTCGTCGAGGTCACCATCGGCGTGCAGCAACCTGACAAGGTCGACGCCGCGGCGGTGAAGGCCTCGCTGCCCCACGGCATCGTGACCGTGAAGGTGGTGAAGGGCGGACTGGATGTCCCGGATGAGGAAGTCGGCGATATCGCCGTGATAGCCAGCGCCGCCGTCGCGGTCAGCCTGGAGCTTCCCTGACCGCGTAGCAGCCCTGTGCGGGACGCCCATTGAACAGGGCCGCCAGTGAGCGGATGATCACCCCACAAGCAGCGGGAAGAAACGCGCATAGACGGGTCACTCAAATTCAGGCCGGAAGTACAGGTCGTCCGAGGCAGAATGAGCCGCCAGCGCATTCGGCTGCTGGTGATTGGCGCCGTGTTGGCGATCGTCGCGATCTTCGGCGGGTATGAGGTCTACCTTCGCTATACGCACGTCTACGAGACTGACGCCCGCGTCACGGCCGATATCGTGACCATGTCCAGCCGCACCGAAGGCTGGGTGATGGAAGTCCCGGTGCGCGAGGGCATGCGGGTCGAGGCCAACCAGGTGGTGGTGCGCATCGACGACCGCACCGCCAAGCTGCGGGCCGAGGCGTTACGGGCGCAGATCGCGGCGGTCGACGCCGACCACGACCGGCTGATGGCCGAACGCAAGATGGTCGAGAACCAGGCCGAAGCGAAGGCGCGCACCCGCGCTTCGGGCGTGAAGGCCACCCAGGCGGCGCGCGACGCCCTGGATTCCGACATCCTGCTCGCCAACCAGGAGCTCGAGCGCAGCAAGCAGCTGTACGAGCGCCGCGTGATCACCGACAAGCAGCTAGAGACCGCCCAGGCCGCCGTCGCCAGGCTGGAGAACACGCGCCGGCGCATGGACGCGGAGCATACGCAAGCGCAAGGCGCGCTGGCCGAGGCGCTGGCCGAGCTCGACCGGCTGGCGGTGATCGACGGCATGCTGGCCGGGCTGAAGCACACCAAGGAGAACCTCCAGTCGCAGTTGCGCCAGCAGCTGGTCGATGTCGAGGACCGCACGATCCGCAGCCCGATCGCCGCCATCATCGACCGCACCTTCATGCTGCAGGGCGAGTACGCCGCCGCCGGCCAGCGCATCCTGATGCTCCACGATCCCAACGACGTCTGGGTCGAGGCCAACATCAAGGAAACCCACGTCCGCTATCTCAAGCTCGGGCAGACCGTGACCATCACCGTCGACGCCTATCCCGGCGAGCGTTTCGTGGGTCGGGTCGCGCGCATCGGCAGCTCGACGACGGCGCGCTTCGCGCTGCTGCCGACGCCCAACCCCTCCGGCAATTTCACCAAGATCACCCAGCGGGTGCCGGTGAAGATCGACCTGGTCGAGAAGCCCAAGATGCTGGCGCCCGGCATGATGGTCGAGATCGCCATCGATGTACGATAGCACCGAGGTCCTCGGCGAACGCTACGGTCCCTCCTATCGCTGGCTGGTGACCATCACCGGCATGGTCGGCGTCGTCGCCATGGTGCTCAGCATGACCACGGTGAACGTCGCCGTGCCCGACGTCATGGGCGCCTTCGGCATCGGCCAGGACGTGGCGCAGTGGATGTCCTCGGCCTTCTCCGCCACCATGACCTTCGGCATGCTGCTGAGCTCGTGGATCGTCGGCGTGCTGGGCGAGCGGCGTACTTTCATCAGCGTGCTGTCGATCTTTTCCTTCGGCGCGGTGCTGGGCGGCGGCGCGCCCAACGAGGACGTGCTGATCTTCGCCCGCGTGCTGCAGGGCTTTTCCTCCGGCATCGGCCAGCCGATGGTCATGGCGATCATCTTCAGCGTCTTTCCGCCCGAGCGCCGCGGCATGGCGATGGGCACGTTCGGCCTGGGCGTCGTCTTCGCGCCGGCGATCGGCCCGACCCTGGGCGGGCTGATGATCGAATACTTCTCGTGGCACTACGTCTTCTACGTCGCCCTGCCTTTCTGCCTGCTGGCCGGCGTGCTGGGCACGCTGTTCATGCCCACGCAGCCGCTGCCCAAGACGCTGCCGCGCTTCGACTGGATCGGTTTCGCCCTGATCGGCGCGGCGCTGTTCTGCATCATGACCGGCTTCGCCGACGGCCAGAGCGAGGGCTGGAACTCCAACACCATCGTCGCGCGACTGGTCGGCGGCTCGGCGGCGGCGATCCTGTTCGTGCTGTGGGAGCTCTACACCGACCGGCCGCTGCTCGACGTGCGCATGTTCGCCAACGGCCAGTTCGCCTCGGCCGGCATCGTCGCCTTCATCTTCGGCGCCTGCATGATGGGCTCGACCTATCTCGTGCCGGTCTTCGTGCAGACGACGCAGGGCTTCACGCCGCTGCTCTCCGGCCTGATGATGATGCCCGCCGGTCTGATGCTGGCGGTGATCTTTCCGGTCGCCGGCCGCATGGCCGACGTGCTGCCGCCAGCGCTGATGATCATGGGCGGGCTGATCCTGTTCGCCATCGGCTTCCACTTCATGAGCCTGGCCGACGTCAACACGGTCTTCTGGACGCTGGTCGTCGTCACCATGATCTCGCGCCTCGGGCTGGGCTTCATCAATCCCAGCCTCAACGCCTCGTCGCTGAAGGTGCTGCCGCCCGACAAGGTGCGCCAGGGTGCCGGCGCCACCAACTTTATGCGCCAGCTGGGCGGCGCGCTGGGCACGGTCTGCTTCGTCGCCGTGCTCGAGACCCGCGCGCGCTTCCACGCCGAGGCGCTCACCGCGACGCAGGACTACGCCAACCACGCCACCGACATGCTTCTGCACCGGGTGGAGAAGCTGCTGAAGACCGTGGGGCTGACCGAACGCATCCGCCACGACGTCGCGCTCGACTACCTCGGCACGGTCGTGCACGCGCAAAGCCAGACAATGGCCTTCCAGGACACGTTCATGGTGGTGGGAGGCGTGACGCTGCTGGCGCTGCTGCCCGCCTACATCCTGTCGCGCTCGCAGCGTCGCGACATGCGCGCCGCCAGGTAGCGCCGCCGCTCAGTTCAGCCGCGCCGCCACCCAGGCGCAGACGCTCAGGAGGCGATCGTCCTCGTGGCGCGCCCCGACGAGCTGCACGCCGAGCGGCAGGCCCTTCGCGCCGGTGCCGGCCGGCAGGGTCACGCAAGGCGTGTGCGCCAGGGTCCAGATCGAATTGAAGCGCGGATCGCCGGTGTACTCGACGCCGTGGGGCGCCTCGCCCGGCGCGCTCGGGCAGAGCAGCGCGTCGAAGCGGTCGAACAGGGACTCGACATGGGCACGGAACGCCACCGCCTTGCGCTGCGCCGCGACGTAGCGATCCAAGGTCACCTCGAGACCGCTCGCCAGCTGGCCATCCGTCAGCTCGCGGCTCACCTTGTCTGGATTGCGCAGACGCTCGTCGGCATAGTTGCGCACGATCTCGAAGCCGCTGATGGCAGCGTGATCGTCGAGGATGTCGGCGAAAGACGGATCGAAGGCGACATCGGCGACAGTGGCGCCTTTGGCGCCAAGCGAGCGGGCGGTTTCCTCCAGGAGAGCCTTGGTGTCGGCGGAGGCGTCGTCCCAGATCGGCGTCCGCACAAAACCGATGCGCGGCGCGACGATGGCGCGGTCGATCGGTACCGGCGGCAGCTTCAGCACCGCCGCGCGAAACAGCGCGATGTCGTCGAGCGTGCGTGCCATGAGGCCCAGCGTGTCGAGCGAATGGCATTGCATCTTGATGCCGGTGCGCGAGAAATCGTTGAAGGTCGGCTTGTAGCCGATCACGCCGCAATAGGCGGCCGGACGGATCACCGAGCCGCCGGTCTGCGTGCCGAAGGCCAGCGGCACATGGCCATCGGCGACCGCCGCCGCCGAGCCCGAGGACGAGCCGCCCGGCGTATGCGCGGGATTGTGCGGATTGGTGGTCGGCCCGGGATGACGGTTGGCGAATTCCGTCGTCACCGTCTTGCCGAGAATCACGCCGTTGGCGGTGCGCGTCAGCGCCACGCAAGCCGCGTCGCTGAACGGCACCTTGCCGGCGAAGATCGGCGAGTTGTGCTGCGTCGGCATGTCGTGGGTGTCGATGATGTCCTTCACGCCCACCGGAATGCCGCGCAGGATGCCACCGGATGCGGCGTCGGCCGCCCTCGCCTGCGCCAGCGCCAGATCTGGATCGAGATGCACCCAGGCCTTCACGACGGGCTCGCGTGCCGCGATGCGCTCCAGGCAAGCCCGCACCAGCTTCTCCGAGGTCAGGGTGCCGCCCTCGATGGCGGCAACCGCCGCGCATGCGCTCAGCATCGCGCTCATGACAGCACCTTGCGCGCCCAGGCGGCGATATCGAGCAGCCGGGCGTCCTCGTGCTGACGGCCGACAAGCTGGATGCCGACGGGCAAGCCGGTCGGCCCGGTCGCGACGGGCAGCGTGATGCAGGGCATCCAGAGATAGGTCCACAGCAGGTTGAACGTGGCGCGTCCGGTCGATTGCAGGCCGACCGGCGCCTCGCCGGCCGCCGGCGCGGTGAGGATCACGTCGATGTCGTCGAACAGCGCATCGACCGCCGCACGGCCTCGCTCGCCCAGCGTGCGGGCGGCGACCCAGGCGGCATAGTCGACCGTCGCGCCGGCTTCGAGCTTGTCGGCCTTCAGGCTGGCGCTCAGCTGATCGAAGAAGCGACGCGCCTCGTCGGCGTGCGCGCGCGGGCCATCGAAGTTCGACAGCGTCTGCTGCCCCGCGGTCATCTCGCGAACCGGCGCGGGCAGGTCCATCTCGCGTACCTCGGCACCGGCGGCGGCCAGCAGGGCGGCGGCGTCGTTGACCGCCTGGGTACCTTCCCTCGACAGCTCGTCGCGATGATGCGTGAAGCAAACCGCGACACGCGGCGGGCGCGAGAGCCCGGCGATCGGTGCGTAGGGAATCGCCATCAGCACGGCACGGAACAGCGCGATGTCCTCGACCGTGCGCGCATAGGCGCCGATCGTATCGAGCCACTCCGTGTTGGCCTTCATGCCGGCCGGCGCGAAATGGCCGTAGGTCGGCTTGTAGCCGACGATGCCGCAGAACGCGGCGGGGCGGATCGTCGAGCCGCCGGTCTGCGTGCCGGTCGACAAGGTCACCTGGAAGTCGGCGACCGCGGCTGCCGAGCCGGAAGACGAACCGCCCGGCGTGTGCGCCGGATTGTGTGGATTGCGTGTCACGCCGGGATGGCGATTGGCGAACTCCGCCGTCACCGTCTTGCCCAGCAGGATGGCCCCGGCGGCGCGCGGCAGGGCCACGCTCGCCGCGTCGGCCGCCGGATAGTGCTTGGTGAAGATCGGCGAGCCGTAGGTCGTCGGCTGGTCGAAGCTGTCGATGATGTCCTTCACGCCGAACGGGATGCCATGCAGCAACCCCTTGCGCGGGCCGCGATCCAGGTCGTGCGCGGTGCGCAGCGCCGCATCGCGCGCGATGTGCGACCAGGCCAGCACGTCGGCATCGCGCGCATCGATACGATCGAGATGGGCGCGCACGATCGCCTCGGCGCTCAGTGCGCCGGAATCGATCGCTTCGGCCAGTGCCGTGGCCGTCATCATGTGGATTTCGGGCATCATCCCATCGCCAGCAAGAGGCGTGCCGCGCTAGCCTTCGAGCAAATAGGCCGCGTTGCTCTTGCGGCAGACGTCGCGGATCTGGTCGGCGAGCATGCGCGGCACCGGGATGCCGTTGCGCAGCCGGTTCTCCTTTTCGGCGTACTCGGGATCGCCCGGCACCAGCACCGGCTGCGCCGGATCGGACGGCACCTGGCCGCGCAGGAAATCCATCATCTCGTCGAGATCGGACTCGAACTCGCCCTCCTCGCGGAACAGCTTGGGGTCGATCACCAGGAAGAAGTGGCCGATATTGTCGGGCGTGTCGGTGCCCTCGCGTTGCACGCGCAGCGGCTGGAAGGCCGTGCCGGCGAGCGTCTGCGAGAGGATGTTGACCACCATCGCCAGGCCGTAGCCCTTGTGGCCGCCGCTCTCGCGCGTGCCGCCCAGCGGTGCCATGCGCTTGGTCTTGAAGGCGCGCTCGGCGTTGCGCTCGGAGCCGCCCTGCTCGTTGTAGGCCCAGCCCTCGGGCAGTTCCTTACCCTTCAGCCAGTACACCTTGAGCTTGTTCACCGCGACCGGCGTGGTCGCCATGTCGAGGTTGAAGGGCTCGTGCCGGCCCGCCGGCGCGGCGACGGAGATCGGGTTGGTGCCGAACACCGGCACCGTGCCGTGCGTCGGCACCATGGTGATGCCGCGCGCCGAGGTGGTGACGATGCCGATCATGCCGGCGCGCGCCGCCATGTCGCTGTAGCAGCCGGCCGCGCCGAAATGCGCCGAGCGCCGCACGCAGACCACCGCCAGGCCCATCGCCTTGGCCTTGGCGATCGCCATGCCCATGCCGATGGTCGAGGCGATGTGGCCGATGCCGTTGTCGGCATCGATCAGCGCCGAGACCGGCGTCTCCTTCACCACGCGGACGTTGGGGGTCATGTTGATCTTCCTGCCGCGCATGTCGTTGTAGATCGGCAGCATCGACATGCCGTGCGATTCGATGCCGCGCAGATCGGTTTCCAGCAGCACACCGGCGGTCATCTTCACGTGCTCGTCCGACATGCCCCAGGCGCGCAGGATCGCCTCGCACTGCGCCCGCACCGTCTGCGCCGGCACGTTCACCATCTCGGTTTCAGCCATGAACGCTTCCTCCCCCCAGTCCGGTGATTGCGCCGCGGACTTCTTCGATCATCGGCTCATAGAAGATCATGCATGGACAGGACAACGCCAGCACCCGGCGGAACCGGCCAGGATCGCGCGCGCCTGCGGCGCCGCCATGGTGCTTGACCTGCGTCAAGGAGAGACGGGCCGGCACCGGCGATACTGGCGCTTCACCGCTGGCGGACCGATTTCTTGAACACCGACGACAGATCCGTTCAGGCCGCCGCCGGAGATTCTTCCCGTCCCTCCGCGCGACCGGCCGCAGTCCAGGGCGTCGGCCTGCGTCGTGCCGTCGGCCCGCTTGCGCTTGTCCTGTACGCCGTGGGCGTCTCGGTCGGGGCGGGCATCTTCGTGCTTGTCGGGCGCATCGCCGGGCTGTCCGGCGACCTCGCGCCCCTGACGTTCCTCCTGGCGGGCGGCATCGTCGCCCTGACGGCGTTCAGCTTCGCCGAGCTGTCTTCGCGACTGCCGCTGGCCGCCGGCGAGGCCGCCTATGTCCACGCCGCCTTCCACCAAGGGACCCTGACTCGTGTCGTCGGGCTGGCCGTCGCCGCCGCCAGCGCGATCTCGGCGGCAGCCATCGTCAACGGCTGCCGGGCCTATGTCGGGCAACTCCTGCCGGCTCCGGATTGGACCATCGAGCTCGCGATCATCGCCGGGATGACGATCATCGCCGTCTGGGGTGTCACCCAATCCATGATCGCCACCGGACTCGTGACGATCCTGGAGGTCGGCACGCTGGTCTGGGTCTCGACTCTCGCGCTGGCAAGCGGCGCACGTCCCGCGGCGGAAGCGCTTTCGGTCGCGCCGCCCGACTCGCTGCCGGGGATGCTCGGCGCGTTGCTGTTGGCGATCTTCGCCTTCACCGGCTTCGAGAGCGCCGTCAACATGGCGGAAGAGGTTCGACGTCCCACGCGCACGATCCCGATCGTGGTGGTGGCAACGCTGGTGATCGTCGCGTCGCTGTACACCCTCGTTTCCGCCGCCGCGCTCGACGTCGCCAGCCCGGCCGAGCTGGCCGCGGCCGACGCGCCGCTGGCCCTGGTCTACCGAATTGCGACTGGCAGGGACGGCGCCTTCCTGAACGGTCTGGCGGCGCTGGCGACCATCAACGGGGTCCTGGCGCTCATGGTGATGGTTTCGCGCCTGATGTACGGCATGGCCGAGCGCGGCTTCCTGCCGTCGGCGCTGGCCTATGTCTGGCCGCGCACGCGCACGCCGCTGGTCGCGATCCTGGCGACGGCCGCGGTGGTCCTGCTGCTGGCGTGGCTCGCGCCGATCGAGCCGTTGGCGCGGCTGTCCTCGACCGTGCTGCTGCTGGTCTTCGCCACGGTCAACGCCGCGCTCGTGCGCATCAAGGCGCGGCACGACCCTGCCGACGATTCGGTGTTCCGCGTGCCCGCGTGGGTTCCCGTGGCGGGCGTCCTGTTCAGCCTCCTGCCGGTCGCGTGGGAAATCGTGCGGCTGCTGGAGCAAGGCAACGCCGGCCCATAAGCTGGCCATGCCCTGGTTGGGCTAGATCAAGGTGCGTCCCGGGCGGCTGGGGCACCATTCACCAAATCTCCTGCCCGGAACCGGGCTTCGCCGTCCGGATGATTCAGTGAGATGGGAGGTGTCGCTTGGCACGAATCGCCATCATCGTCGGACATGCGCGCCGCGATACCTATTGCGAGGCGCTCGGGGGCGCCTACCTGCGCGGCGCGCAGGCCGCGGATCACGCGGCCGAGCTGTTCGTGCTCTCGAAGATGAGCTTCGATCCGATTCTGCACGACGGCTTCAAGTCGGTGCAGAAGCTCGAACCGGACCTGCAGGCGGCACAGGACGCGATCGGCCGGGCCAATCATCTCGTGCTCGTCTTCCCGCTGTGGATGGGCACCATGCCGGCCATCCTGAAGGGCTTCCTGGAGCGCGTCCTGCAGCCCGGCTTCGCGATGGAGGCCGATGGACGCGACGCCGGCTACAAGCCGCTCCTGAAAGGCAAGTCGGCGCGCGTGATCATCACGATGGGCACGCCCGCCCCCGTCTATCGCTGGTGGTTCGGCGCCCACGAGCTGAAGGCCCTGAAGCGCAACGTGCTGGGCTATGTCGGCATCGCGCCCGTGCGCTCGACGCTGCTGGGCATGGTCGACATCGCCACCGAGGGCATGCGGCGCCAGTGGCTCGACGAGGTCGAAGCCCTGGGTCGCGCCGCGGGTTAGGCCCACCATCTGGCGGGATGGGGACCGTGAGAATGCCTGTACCGACGACACACAGAGCGCTTCCGCGCACCATCGCGGGCTACGTGATGCGTTCGAGCGGCAGGCATCAGATCGCGCTGGCGCTGCTGTCCGCCGCCGTGTTCGGGATCAGCGCGGTGCCGCTGGAGCTGCAGCGGCGCATCATCAACGACGCCATCAAGTCCGGTGTCACCGCCACCATCGTCTGGCTCGCGGCGGCCTATGCGGGGGTCGCGGTCCTTCAGAACGGCCTGAAGCTCGTGCTCAACATCTATCGCGGCTGGGTCAGCGAGCGCGCCGTGCGGCGCCTGCGGCAGCGCATCTTCGGCCTGGCCGCGGCGGCGGCCGGTCATGACCATTCGGCCGAGCAGGCCGGCATCGAGATCGCCATGGTGCTGTCGGAGGCCGAGCCGATCGGCCAATTCGTCGGCGTCAGCCTGTCCGAGCCCCTGCTGCAGGCCGGCGTGCTGCTGAGCGTGATCGGCTACATGACATGGCTGGAGCCCTGGATGGCGGCCCTCAGCGTCGCCTTCCTGCTGCCGCAGCTGTTCTTCGTGCCGCCCTTGCAGGCCATGATCAACCGCCGCGCCGAGCGGCGCATCGGCATCCTGCGCACGGTCGGTGCCGACATGGTCGGCAACCATCACGGACCGGGCATCCGCAACACCGCGATCGACCAGGTGTTCCGGCTCAACATGGGCATCTACAAGATCAAGTTCACCCAGAACTTCCTGATGAACGTGACCTACCACTGCGCGGTGGCGGTCGCGCTGGGCGTTGGCGGCTACTTCGTGGTCAACGGGCGCACCGAGGTCGGCTCGGTCGTGGCGATCGTCGCGGGCATCGGCCGTCTCAACGATCCCTGGGGCGACCTGGTCAATTGGTGGCGCGAACTGGCGGTGGTCGGCATGAAGTACCGTCTCTTCGCGCAGGCGGTCGACCAGCTCGAATCCACCGTGCGGCCGGCGACCGCGCCCGATCGGTGCCGCTGACGAGCCTGCCGCTCAGATGACGGTCTTGACCTCGACCATGTGACTGGAGACTTCGCGCACGCCCTCGATCGACTGGGCCAGCGCCCGGCAGGCGTCGATCTCCTGCCGCGTCCCGGCCTCGCCCCAGAGGTGGACGATACCGCCGTCGACGATGACGTTCGAGACGATCGAGCCGGCCCAATGCTTCGCCTTGAGCTCTGCAAGCAGGCGCTGACGGATCGTCTGGTCCTCGACCTCGGCCGCCGGCGAATCGGCCGGCGCGACCGCCAGCAGCGCGCGCAACAGGTCGCTTCGGCTGACAATCCCGACCAGGCGATGCCCGTCCATCACCGGCAGGCGCTTGATGGCGTGGCGTTCCATCAGCTCGGCCACCTCGCGCAACGGCATGCGGCCATGCGCCGATATCACGTCGCGGCTCATCACGTCGGCCACCCTGCGACCATGCGAACGCAGGTACTCGGCGGCCTGACGCAGGTCGCTGGTGGTGAGATCCTTCCACCAGGAATGCCGCTTCTCCGATCGAATCTCGCCGCGGCGCATGAGGTCGGACTCGCTGATCAGGCCGACGAGCCTGCCATCGGCGTTCAGCACCGGCAGGGCGCTGATACGCCGGCTCAGCATCAATCTCGCCGCCTCGTAGACGCTGGCCGCGGCCGGGACCGTGACCACGTCAGGCGTCATGACATCGATGACCTTCATGAGGATCCTGCAGCATCTCTTGAATATGATTGAGATACTGGACCAATCCCGATCGGCGCACCTTGACCTGGCTCAACCCATCGCGCGCCGCCGTTGAACGTCGAGCTCAGGGTCGCATGAAAGCCATGGGCTCGTCGTCGTCGAGGTTCTCGGCGCTGGCGGTGAGCTCGGCGGCGATGTCCGCATTGGACCGTCCGACACTGCGAAACGCGTTGATCGCCTCGGCGATCAGCGCGCGTCCCACGACGTCGGCGCTGATCGATTTCCCGGCCGCCTCCGCGCGCGCCGCCTGGGCGTGCTTCGCCACGATCTGGTAGGCGCTCATCGACCGGCCTCTGCCCGGTCGAAGTGGCGCTTCACCAGGAAGAAGTCGAAGGCGACGCCGAAGAACGTCAGGCCGAAGCCGAACCAGGCCATGGCGAATTCATACGACTTCGCCCACAGCACCAGGCCGAGCAGCGCCATCACCGCCGCCAGGATGCCGAAGATCCATTCAGAGACGTCGTCCATCGTTACCTCCACGGGGTTCATCGAACAGGATGCGGGCGCTGTCGCCTTCGGGGTCGTCGAACTGGCCGCTGCCGAGCGACCAGATGAACGCCGCCAGCCCGAGGCCGCCCAGAAACAGCGCGATCGGCAGCAGGTAGAGCAGGATGTCCATCACGCACCGCCTTTCGCCACGCGCAGGCGAAGCGCGTTCGCGACCACCAGCAGCGAGGAGCCCGACATCGCGAGCGCGGCCAGCGGCGGGGTCAGCAGGCCGCCGATGGCGACCGGCACGGCGATGGTGTTGTAGACGACGGCCAGCGCCAGGTTGCGGCGCATGGCCTTCAGGGCCGCCTGCGCCAGGGCCAGGGTATCGGCCACCGCCATCAGGCCCTCGCCCTGGAAGATGGCGTCGGCCGCGGCGCAGGCCACGTCGGCGGCCTCCCCCGGCGACATCGAGGCATGCGCCGCCGCCAGGGCCGGAGCATCGTTGATGCCATCGCCGACCATCAGCGGCCGGCGTCCCGCCGCGACCAGCTCGGCGATGCGCGCGAGCTTGTCGTCCGGCGTGAGACCGGCCTGCCAGCCTGCGATGCCCAGTGTCTCGGCGAATCGGCGCACCGTGGGCGCCCGGTCGCCCGACAGCAGCATGACCTCGAGCCCGCGCGCCTTCAGCGCCGCGACCGTGGCGCTGGCGTCGGCCCGCAGCACGTCCTCGAAGACGAAGCGGACCGGCGGCGCATCGGGCCGCGCGAGCCACAGCTCCATCGAGTCGGCCGCGCCATCCTCGGGCACGCCGCAGAACTGGCGCGAGCCCAGGCGCAGCGCGCCGCAGGACAGGCCCTGCCCGGGATGCTCCTGCACGTCGGCCAGTGGCCGCACGGCCGGCGCGGCCGCGACCAGCGCGCGTGCCAGCGGATGGCGCGACGTCGCGGCGAGGCGTGCCGCCAGCTCCAGCACATCGGCGGGACGTGCGGCGTCCTCGAGCAGGACCGGCTTGCCGCGCGTCAGCGTGCCTGTCTTGTCGAAGACCACGAGATCGACATCGCCCAGCCGTTCCAGCGCCGTCGGCGAAACCGTGAGCACGCCCCGTCGCGCCAGCCGGCCGATGGCCACGGTGGCGACGGTGGGTTGCGCCAGGGCCAGCGCGCACGGACAAGTGACGATCAGCACCGCGACGGCGACCAGCAGCGCGTCGCGCACGGCCAGGTCGCCCAACAGCCACCAGCCAAGGAAGGTCGCCAGCGCCAGCAGGTGGACCAGCGGCGTGTAGACGCGCGCCACGCGGTCGGCCAAGGCGACGAAGCGCGAACGGCCCTGCTCCGCCGCCTCGAGCAGCCGCGCGATGCGCGACAGCAGCGTATCCTCGCCCACCGCGGTGATGCGCAGCCGCAAGGGCGCGCCGACGTTCATCGCCCCGCCATGCGCCAGGGCACCGGCCGCCAGTCGCACCGGCCGGCTCTCGCCGCTGACGAAGCTGTTGTCGACCAAGGCTGGTGCGTCGAGCACCACGCCATCGGCCGCCAGACGCTCGCCGGCGGCGACACGCACGACATCGCCGGTCTTCAGCTCGGCCGGCGTGACGTGCCGCAGGGTGCCGTCCTCCTGCTCCAGCATCGCGACCGAGCCGGCGAGGCTCAGCAGATGCGCCGCCGCGGACCGAGCCCGGCCGCGGGCGCGCCGCTCGAGGTAGCGGCCGACCAGCAGGAAGAACACCAGCATGGCGGCCGATTCGAAATAGGCATGCGACCCGGAGCGCATGGTCTCGGCCAGGCTGATGCCGAGCGTCAGCAGCACGCCCACGACGACCGGCAGATCCATGCTGCCGCGACGCTGGCGCAGCGCCATCCAGGCCGAGACGGCGAAGGGCCTGAGCGCGTAGGCGAGCGCCGGGATCGCGATCAGCGCCGAGACATAGTGCAAGAGGTCGCGAGTCGTGCCCGACGCGCCGGACCACACCGAGACGCTGAGCAGCATGATGTTGGCGGCGGCGAAGCCGACCACCGCCATGCGGCGCAGCAGGTCGCGCTCCTCCGCATCGCCCAGCCGGCGCACCGCCTGCGGCGTGAACGGCGCGACGCGATAGCCCAGATCGGCGACGAGGCCGGCGAAGGTTTCCCCGAGTCCGGCCGGGCCCTTCCAGCGCAGGCTCAGCCGCCGCGTCGTCGCGTTCAGCCGCGCCTCGGTCACGCGCTCGTCGCGCGCCAGCGCATGCTCGATCAACCACAGGCACGCGGCGCAGCGCAGGCCGTCGACCGCGAGATCGAGGCTGCACACGCCGTCGGCCTCGCGCACATACGGGGTCGGGTCGGTGATGTCGGCCGGCGCCGGCCGCTCGCCATCCGGCCGCTGCGGGCGCAGGGCGTAGTACTGGTCGAGGCCCAGCCGCCCGACCAGGTCATAGGCCGCCGCGCATCCGCCGCAGCAGAAGCTCTCGCCCGCGCTCGTACGCCCGCCGCAATGCACGCACAACGCATCGCCGGACGCGCGCGCCGTCGCCGGCAGGGCGAGCGACAGGCTCACCGGACGATCACCCGGCGCGTGGCCCGGAACTCATGCCCCGCGGCGTCCCGGGCCATCACGGTGATGTCCCAGGCGCCGCGCGCCGGGGGAGCGAATTTGCCGGCGTAGCTCGCCGGGCCCGCGGCCGCGAGCGGCACGTCGATCGCCGCGACCGGGCCGACCGGTCGATCGGCGATGGCCGAGACGACGAGGCCGGAGATCTCGCCCCCCTTGCCGTCGGCAAGGTGCACGACGATGCGATCCGCGCCGCCGTCGTGCCTGACGTCGAAGCGCCAGCCCAGCGCATCCTGCGCCTCTATGCGCGCGATCACCGCATCGTAGCCGCGACCGCGGTCATAGGCATTGGTGACGACGAAGCCCGGCGCGCTGCGCAGCGCGAAGAGCAGCAGCACCAGGTTCACGACGACGACCAGAGCCAACCCCATGGGAAAGAGCCACGGGATGATCGAGCGACGCGGCGACGCGATGACGTCCATGCTGCCCTCCACCGTCATTTCGCCGGGCCGATGAACACGGCGTCGCGCCGCGCCACGATGCGACCCTTCTCGTCGAGCACGCGGAACGTCACCGTGTGGCTCCCCTCGGTGGCCGCGCCTCGCGGCCCCTTGAGGAAGAGCGGCACGGTCTCGACCGAGTCGGGTTTCGCCTCGACCGTGATCGCGCCGTCGCGGACGTCGTCGCCTTCGGCCGGCTGCAGCACAAGGCCGGCGACGCCCGTCGCCTCGATACGGAATGTCGTCGCCGCGCGCGCCTTGTTGAGGATCTTCACGGTGTAGCCGTTGCGCACCGAGCCATCGGCCAGCAGGACGAATTGCGGCATGCGATCACGCAGCACGTTGACCTCGACCGTGGAGCGCAGCGCCAGCGCCACGACCATGACGGTGGCGACGACGGCCAGCAGGGCGGCGTAGAGGATCGTGCGTGGCCGCACGAATCTGTAGCGGCCGGGCTGCCCCTGGGCACGTTCGGCCTCGGCGGCGACGCTGGTCCAGGCGATCAGGTTGGGCGCGCGGTCGACCTTGCCCATGATCTCGTTGCAGGCATCGATGCACAGGCCGCAGCCGATGCACTGGATCTGCAGGCCGTCGCGGATGTCGATGCCGGTCGGGCAGACATGGACGCAGGCCTTGCAGTCGATGCAGTCGCCGGTCTTGACGGCGGGATCGGCGTTCTTGCGGATCGGTCCGCGCGGCTCGCCGCGCCAGGCGCGATAGGTCACGGCGGCGCTGTGCTCGTCGAGCATCGCCGCCTGGAAGCGCGGCCACGGGCACATGTAGGTGCAGACCTGCTCGCGCGCCCAGCCGGCGAGCACGTAGGTCGTGGTGGTGAACAGTCCGACGAAGAAGTACACGCCGACCGCCGATCCGCCGGCGAAGAACTGCCGCACGACCGTCGGCGCGTCGTCGAAGTAGAGCACCCAGGCGCCGCCGGTGAGGAAGGCGATCAGCAGCCAGGCGCCATGCGTGGCGGCTTTCAGCGCGAGCTTGCGTGCGCTCCACGGCGCCTTGTCGAGACGGATGCGCGCGCTGCGGTCGCCCTGGATCCAGCGCTCGACCAGCATGAACAGGTCCGTCCATACGGTCTGCGGGCAGGCATAGCCGCACCAGACGCGCCCGAACAGGCTGGTGACGAAGAACAGGCCGACCGCCGCCAGCACCAGCAGGCCGGTGATGTAGTAAACCTCCTGCGGCCAGATCTCGATGTCGAAGAAGTAGGCGCGCCGCCCCGACATGTCGATCAGCAGCGCCTGGTCGGGGGCGCCGGGTCCACGGTCCCAGCGCAGCCACGCGCCACCGTAGTAGACCGTCAGGCACGCGACGAGGATCACCCACTTCACGCGCCGCCACGTGCCGGCGATGCGCTTGGGGTAGACCTTCACCCGACTGGCATAGAGCGGGCCGGACTCCGACACACCGGACGGCGTGGCCGCACGCTCCTCGGGCGACATGGTCTTCATCGTCACGGGCCCGGCCTACTTGCCGCCGCCCAGGCCGTGGACGTACAGCGTGAGCATCTTGATGGTCGCCTCGTCGAGACGGCCCTCCCAGGCCGGCATGACGCCGGCACGCGCATTGAAGACGCTTTCGCGGATCGCCGCGCGCGTGCCGCCATAGAGCCAGATCTGGTCGGTGAGCGCCGGCGCGCCCAGCTCGCGATTGCCCGAACCGTCGCGCTGGTGACAGGCGACGCATTGCTCGGCGAACACCGTCGCGCCACGCGCCGCCTTGGCTTGATCGTGCGGCTGGCGCGACAGGGCCAGCACATGCTCGACGACGTCGTCGATCTGCGCCGGCGTCAGCGCGCCGTCGATCCCGAATCGCGGCATCATCGAGGTCCGGGTCTTGTCGTGCTCGCTGCGCACGCCGTAGCGGATGGTCTGCTCGATGTCGGCCAGCTTGCCGCCCCACAGCCAGTCGTCGTCGGCGAGGCTGGGAAACCCGCGCGCGCCGGCGCCGCCGACCTGGTGACACGCCGCGCAGGTGTTGTTGAAGGCGGCGCGTCCGCCGGTGCGCGCGAAGGCCAGCAGCTTCGGATCCTTGCGGATGTCCTCGATGGGCAGGGCGCGGATGCGATCCACCATCGGCGCCTGCGCCTCGGTGGCCGCCTTCACGCTCAGCGCCAGGTCGCGCCGGTTCGTATGTCCCAGCACGCCGCCGACGCCGGGGATCGCCGGATAGAGCACGCACCACACCACGGCGAAGACGATCGACGCGTAGAAGGTGTAGAGCCACCAGCTCGGCAGCGGCGTGTTGAGCTCCTTGATGCCGTCCCATTCGTGGCCGGTGGTCGACCGGCCGGTGACGGGATCGCGTTCGAATTCAGCGGCCATGGCGCGCGGCTCCTTCGGCCGGATCGTCGTTCAGCGGGATGCGTGCGGTGTGGTCGTACTGGGCACGACGCTTCGGCAGCAGGGCCGAGATCACCAGTCCGATGAATACGGCGAAGAACCACACGGTCCACAGCGAACGGAGATAGGGGACGTACTCGGCAAGCATGGCGCTCTCCGTCACTGCTCGAGGTGCTCGGGTTTGACATCCGAGAAGCGCACCAGCGTTCCCAGCACCTGCAGATACGCGATCAGCGCATCCATCTCGGTCAGCTTCGCGGTATCGCCGTCGAAGTTGCCGACCACGGCCCTGGGATAGCGCTCCAGCAGCTTCCTGGTATCGGCGTCGGGATTGGCCTGCGCCTTGAGATCGGCGCGGGCGTTGGCCAGCATCTCGTCGGTGTAGGGCACGCCGACCGCGCGGTTGGTCCTGAGCTGCGCCACGACGTCGTCGAACTCCAGCTTGCGCGTCAGGAAGGGATAGCCGGGCATGATCGACTCAGGCACCACCGAACGCGGCGCGATCAGATGCGCGACGTGCCACTCATGCGAGTAGCGGCCGCCGACACGCGCCAGGTCCGGGCCGGTGCGCTTGGAGCCCCACTGGAACGGATGGTCGTACATGCTCTCGGCCGCCAGGCTGTAGTGGCCGTAGCGCTCGTACTCGTCGCGGAACGGCCGGATCTGCTGGCTGTGGCAGAGGTAGCAGCCCTCGCGGACGTAGATGTTGCGGCCGGCGAGCTCGAGCGGCGTGTAGGGCCGCACGCCCTTGACGCGCTCGATCGTGGTCTCGACCGCGAACAGCGGCACGATCTCCGCGATGCCGCCGATGGTCACGGTCAGGAAGGACAGGACCAGCAGCAGGACCGAGTTGCGCTCGATCATTCCATGGTTGAAGCGCATCGTCGCCCCCTCAGGCCGCGGCCACGGCGAGGCGGGCGGGCCTTTCCGCCTTCTCGCCCGAGGTGACGGTGCGCCACAAATTGTAGATCATGATCAGGGCTCCGGTGAGGAACAGCACGCCGCCCAGCGCGCGGATGAAGTAGAAGGGCTTCATCGCCTCGACGGTCTCGATGAAGGAGTACTGCAGGAAGCCGAGCTCGTCGTAGGCGCGCCACATCAGTCCCTGCATGATGCCGCTCACCCACATCGCGGTGATGTAGAGCACGATGCCCAGGGTCGCGGTCCAGAAGTGCCAGGCGACCAAGGCGCGCGAGTAGATCTCCTTGCGGCCCCAGAGCACAGGCACGAGGTAGTACAGCACGCCGAAGGTGATGAAGGCGTTCCAGCCCAGCGCGCCGGAATGCACGTGGCCGATGGTCCAGTCGGTGTAGTGGCTCAGCCCGTTGACCTGCTTGATCGACATCATCGGCCCCTCGAAGGTCGACATGCCGTAGAAGCCGACCGAGGTGACCGTGAAGCGCAGCGAGGGATCGGTGCGCAGCTTGTCCCAGGCGCCCGACAGCGTCATCAGGCCGTTGATCATGCCGCCCCACGACGGCATCCACAGCATCACCGAGAACACCATGCCCAGCGACTGCTCCCAGTCGGGCAGCGCCGTGTAGTGCAGGTGGTGCGGACCGGCCCAGATGTAGAGGAAGATCAGGGCCCAGAAGTGGATGATCGACAGCCGGTACGAATAGACCGGCCGGTTCGCCGCCTTGGGAATGAAGTAGTACATCATGCCCAGGAAGCCGGCGGTGAGGAAGAAGCCGACGGCGTTGTGGCCGTACCACCACTGGGTCATCGCGTCCTGC
>JBFXAZ010000088.1:0-23725 GCA_050183765.1 Reyranellaceae bacterium
AGTTCCTCTCGTGAGTGGTGAGTCGACTCTCTACCTTCCCCCGCTGGCGGGGGAAGGTGGCGCGAAGCGCCGGATGGGGGTGGTTGGTGCGACCGCACTGTCGTTCGTGACTGACCGCTATGCCGGCACCCCCATCCGCCCTTCGGGCACCTTCCCCCGCAAGGCGGGGGAAGGTAGATGAGCGTCGACGACAAGCAGCGCGTCGCCGAGGAGCGTGCGAAGCGGGTGAGGGGCTTCGTCGGCCACACCGGCTGGCGCTATTTCGCCCTGGCGATGGCGATCGGCGGGGTCGGCGGATTCGCCTTCCACATGCTGCGCATGCCGCTGGCCTGGATGATGGGCGCCGCGGTGTTCTGCACGGTGGCGGCCATGGCGGGCCTGCCGGTGGGCGTCAACAACCGGGTGCGCCAGGTCATGATGGTGATCCTGGGCGTCCTGCTGGGCAGCGGCTTCTCGCCCCAGATGCTCGAGCACGTGCCGAAATGGGCGGTGACCATGGTCGTGCTGGTGAGCATGAGCGTCGCCAGTGCAGCCAGCGTGTGGTGGCTGCTGCGCAAGCGCGGCGGCTACGACGCGCGCACCGCCTACTTCGCCGCCATGCCCGGCGGGCTCAACGAGATGGTGATGCTGGGCTCGGTCTACGGCGCCAACGAGCGCACCATCGCGCTGATGCACGCCGTGCGCATCCTCACCGTGGTCACGGTGATCCCGTTCTTCTATCGCCTGATGTACGGCACGGTCTCCTCGGTCTTCCAGGCCGCCGCGGCGCCGTCGCATTCCCTGCGCGACGTGGCGATCCTGATCGCCTGCGGCGTCGTCGGCGCGGTCATCGCGACGCGCGTCAAGATGCCGGCCGGCATGATGTTCGGCCCGATGCTGGCCAGCGGCATCGTGCACCTGCTCGGCTGGACGGCGTCGAAGCCGCCGGGCGAGCTGGTGGCCTTCGCCCAGGTCATCATCGGCTCGGCGATCGGCTGCCGCTTCGTCGGCGCCGTCTTCCGCGACGTGGCGCGCGACATGGCCTACGGCTTCCTCGCCGCCCTGCTGCTGATCCTCGTCGCCGTCGCCTTCGCCCAGCTCGGCCACTACCTCAGTGGACTGCCGACCGACGACATCGCGCTCTCCTACGCGCCGGGCGGCTTCGCCGAGATGAGCCTGGTCGGCCTAGCGCTGCACGCCGACATCGCCATGGTGGCCACCCACCATCTGTTCCGCATCTTCGCCATCGTCTTCGTCGGCAGCTGGTTCTTCCGCCGCATCGTCGCGCCCAGGCTGCGCGAGCCGCCGCCTACGCCCTGATGGTGATGCCGCCGTCGACGATCAGCAGGTGGCCGTTGACGTAGGCCGATTCGTCGGAGGCGAGGAACAGCGCGGCGTTGGCGGTGTCCCAGGCCGTGCCCATCTTGCCGGTGGGCGAGGCGCGGTCGCGGATGGCGATCATCCGGTCGTAGTCGCCGGCGGCGTACTGGTTCTTCAGGATGTCGATCATCGGCGTGTGCATCAGGCCGGGCAGGATGGCGTTGCAGCGGATTCCCTTGTCCGCGTACATCAGCGCGACCGCCTGGGTGAAGCTGTTCACCGCGCCCTTGCTGGCGTTGTAGGCGATGTAGCGGATGCCGCGCGGCGCGCGCAGCGAGGCGATCGAGGAGACGTTGATGATCGCGCCGCCGCGCTGCGCCTCCATCACCGGCAGCACATGCTTGCAGGTCAGGAAGAAGCTCTTGACGTTGACGTCGAACACCAGGTCCCAGTCCTTCTCCTCGAGCTCGACCGGCCCGCCGTCGCGGCTGATGCCGACATTGTTGTCGAGCACGTCGATGCGGCCCCATTTGCCGAGGCAGGCCTGCACCATGCCCTTCACGTCGGCCGAATCGCTGGCGTCGGCGGCGAAGGCGACCGCCTCGCCGCCCTCGCCCCTGATGATGCCCACGGTCTCCTCGGCGGCGGCGAGATTGCGGTCGACGCAGAAGACCCGCGCGCCCTCGCGCGCGAAGGTCACGGCGGTGGCCTTGCCGTTGCCCCAGCCCGGCCCGCTCGAGCCGGCGCCCACCACCAACGCCACCTTGCCCTTCAGCCGCGTACCCATGTGAGACCAATCCTTTCCCTCTTGCGGCGAAGCCTAGCGCCCCGCCGCGTCCTGTGTGAAGCTCCGCGGCCCGCGACGCGAACCCAGGAGTTGCTGCATGGACGATCGAGATCTGGTCACGGGACTGGCGGCGCGTGCGACGAGCGCGCTGCCGGAGCGCCCCGGCTTCCTGCCGCCGATGAGGCTGGGCTCGAGCTTCGTCGGCGAGATCGCCGACGCCGACGTCAAGCAGGTGATCGGCGTCTTCGGCATTCCCGCCGGCGAGCCGACGGCGGCGGGCGACGCGCCGTCCATCCGCATGGCGATCCATCGCCTGCCCGGCGGGCAGGCCGCGGTCATCGTCGGCGCGATCGACGACGTCAGCGACAAGACCGGCGAATGGGTGCCGTTCGACGTGGAGCGCGGCCGTTCGCTGCTCTCGAGCCTGCGCTGCCGCCCGCAGCTCGACGGTCTCGACGTCGAGGCGCTGGCGCATGCCGTGAGCTATCTCAGCTGGTTCGCGCACGAGGCGCCCTTCGTCGCCACCCTCGAAGCCGAGCGCGTCGCGGTGCTGGAGAAGGGCAAAGGCTGCATGGTGGTCGCGGCGAAGGCGCGATTCGGACCTGTTTGACCGTTGGGGCGACACGCAAAAGGAAAACTGGAGGAAACGAGTGACGAAAAATTCGACGAGGCTGCGCCGTCGCGCAGTCCTCGTGGGTGCGGCCGCGACAACCCTCGCGGCGCCGGCCATCGCGCAGGGCGAATGGCCAAGCAAACCGGTACGCGTCGTCATCGCCTATCCGCCCGGCGGGCCGACCGACATCTCCACCCGCATCGTGCTCGACAAGGTCCAGTCGATGCTGGGGCAGCCCTTCATCTTCGACAACCGCGGCGGCGCCTCCGGCGCGATCGGCGCGGAGATCGTCAAGAACGCCCCGGCCGACGGCTACACCATCCTCGGGATGACCGTGGCGATGGTCTGCATCACGCCGCACCTGCAGCCGATCCCCTACGATCCGGTGAAGGATTTCGTGCCCGTCGCGCGCATGGCGACGTCGTGGGGCGCGCTGGCGGCGCATCCGTCGGTGCCGGCGAGCAACCTCGCCGAGCTCATCGCCTACGCCAAGGCCAACCCCGGCAAGCTGCACTGGGGTTCCTCCGGCATGGCGACCATCACCCAGCTCTTCGGCGAGACGCTGAAGTTCGAGGCCGGCATCGATCTCGTGCACGTGCCGTACAAGGGCAGCGCCCAGGCGCTGCAAGCGGTCCTGTCCGGCGAGGTGCAGCTGCAGTTCGACCAGCTGACCTTGGCGCAGGTCAAGGCGGGCAAGCTCAGGGGCATCGCCATGCTGGGCGAATCGCGCCATCCCGATCATCCCGATATCCCGACCATGCGCGAGCTCGGCTACGGCAAGGACATGGCCGACAGCTGGTACGGCATCACCGCGCCTGCGCGAACGCCGCCGTCGATCGTCGACAAGCTGTCGAAGGCGATCGGCGAGGCGGTGAAGGACCCCGCCGTGATCGCCAAGCTGCACACCGGCGGGCTGCGTCCCACCTATCTCAACTCGGCGGAGATGCGCGACCGCGTGGCGGTCGAAAGCAGGGCGTTCGCCGAGGTGATCCGCAAGGCCAACATCAAGATCTAGGCAGGAAGTATCATGAGTGACGTCGTCAAGGTCGACCGCCAGGGCGCGGTGACCGTCTTCACCATCAACCGCCCGGACAAGGGCAATGCCATCAGCCGGGCGGTGGCGGCCGACATGCAGGCCGCCTTCGTGGAGTTCGATGCCGACGACGCCCAGCGCGTCGCCGTCATCACCGGCGCCGGCGACCGCAACTTCTCGGCCGGCGCCGACGTCACCGACCTGCCGGAGCTGTGGCGCTGCATCCCCACCGTCGGCATCCAGACCGAGAAGCCCGTGATCGCGGCGACCTCGGGCTGGGTGGTCGGCGGCGCCATGGTGATGACCATGATGGCCGACCTGTGCATCTCAAGCGAGAGCACGAAGTTCTACTATCCCGAGGCCAAGCTGGGCTTCACCGGCGGCATCATCTCCGGCCTCGCCGGGCGCATCCCGCACAAGATCGCCATGGAGATCATCATGATGTGCAAGCCGATGGAGGCGAAGCGCGCCTACGAGGTCGGCCTGATCAACAAGATCGTGCCCGTGGGCAAGCAGGTCGAGGAGGCCGTCGCCTGGGGCCAGGAGCTGGCAACCTTCGCGCCGCTGGTCCTGAGCACCATCAAGCGCTTCATCACCGGCAGCGTGCTGCCCAAGGGCCCATCGGAGCTGATGGGCCACGCCATGGTCGACCTCGAGCGGGTGCGGGTGAGCGAGGACGGCCAGGAGGGTGGACGCGCCTTCCGCGAGAAGCGCACGCCCGTGTTCAAGGGGCGCTGAGGCGGGCTTGGCCGGCGACTACCAGCAACGAGGCTTTCGCGTCCTGCGCGGCGGACTGATCGCCCCGCTGCGCGAAAGCCTCAAGCAGGTCGCCGCGCCGCTGCTCGATCGCGCCCGCGCCGGGAACTGGCGCGAGACCGACGGCGAGTCGGAAGGCAGCACCGGCTGGTATGGACACAAGCCGGTCGACACGGTCATGGAGTTCCTCGCCCCGATGATCGCCCACGCCAGCGGCGGCGGCGCGTTGTGGCCGACCTTCTCCTACTTGCGCCTCTATCCGCGCGGCACCAGGCTGGCGCCGCATACCGACCGCGATTCCTGCGAGGTCGCGATCACCGCCGCGGTCGACGGCAGCGACGCCACGCCGTGGCCGATCCTGATCGAGGCCGGCGACGGCGGCATCGAGTCGGTCGACCTCGCGCCGGGCGACATCCTCGTCTATGCCGGCCGCGAGCGCCGGCACTGGCGCGAGCCGCTCGAGGGCGACTGGCGCCTGCAGGTGATGTTCTTCTATGTCCGGCAAGCCGGTCCCTTCGCGCGCTGGAAATATGACACGCGCCCGGCGCTGGGCACGCCGCCGCCCGGCGCCCATCCCGATATCGGCGAGGCTGCGCCGTAGCCTCTTCGGGCCGCGCCGCTCCAGCGGCGCCCATGATGCGTCGCTGGAGCGACGCGGCCCGGACGGCCCTTGAGCGGCGTGCAGTTAATCGGGTGCAACCTGTCATCCCGAGCGTAGCGAGGGATCTAGGGAAGCCGCCTGGATCCCTCGCTACGCTCGGGATGACAAGGAGACTCTGATCTTGCGCTCGTTGCTCTAGCTCTTCGGCACGCCGCCGACGAAGCAAAAGATCATGCCGCGCTGGTCGGCGCAGATGTGGCTGCGGCCGTCGGGCGGGGTCTGCCTGAGCACCACGTCGGCCGGCACGCTCACCCAGCGCCCGTCGAGCATGGCGTGCCAGACGCCGTCGTCGTCGACATAGGCGCGGGTCGGCCGGCAGTCTCGATCATCGCAGCACGGACGGTGGGTGAAGGGATGAACCAGCGTGCGATACCACTCGTGCTGCTCGGCATGTCCCCGGCCGTGCCACCCGTCCTGCGCCATCGCCGGCGCGGCCAGCAGGATCGACAAGGTCGGGGCGAGCGCAGCGCGCATCACAACTTCGCCCGCAGGTCCGTCTTGAGGATCTTGCCGTAGTTGTTCTTCGGCAGCGCATCGATGAAGCGGTACTCCTTGGGCCGCTTGTAGCGCGCGATGTTGTCGAGGCAGAGTTGGTCGAGCTCGGCCGGCGTAACCGTCCGGCCCTCGCGCGGCACGACGAAGGCCACCGCCTCCTCGCCCCATTCGGGATGCGGGCGGCCGACCACCGAGCATTCGAGCACCGCGGGATGCATGTTCAGCACATCCTCGATCTCGCGCGGATAGATGTTGCTGCCGCCCGAGATGATCATGTCCTTGGAGCGGTCCTTCAGCGTGAGGAAGCCCTCGTCGTCGAAGCAGCCGACGTCGCCGGTCCACAGCCAGCCGTCGCGCAACGACTTGGCCGTCGCCTCCGGATTCTTCCAGTAGCCGGCCATGACGGTGTCGCCGCGCACGATGATCTCGCCGACCTCGCCCGTGGGCATCGGCCGGCCTTCCTCGTCGACCACCTGCACCTCGACGCAGGTGTCGGGCAAACCGGCGGACGCGAGGCGCTGCTCCCAGCGCGGATGCTGGCGGTCGGCGTGCACGGCGCGGCTGAGATGGCTGATGGTCATCGGGCTCTCGCCCTGGCCGTAGAGCTGCACCATCACGTTGCCCAGCATGTCGAGCGACTTCTTCAGGTCGCTGACGTACATCGGCGCGCCGCCATAGGAGATGGTGCGGATCTCGCCCGGGCGGATCTCGCCGACCGCCGGGTGATCGATCAGCCGCTTCACCATGGTGGGTGCGAGGAAGATGGTGGCGTCGGGCCAGCGATGCAGCAGCCCGATCGTCTCCGGCACCTCGTAGCGGCCGCTCTCGGGGAACACCTGGGTGACGCCGCGCGCCAGCATCGGGAAGTTCCACAGGCCCGAGCCGTGGCTGATCGGCGCGACATGGATGATCGAGCCGCCGGGTTCGGGCCGGTCGACATCGGCGTAGTAGTTCTGGCTCATCGCCAGCAGGTTGCGATTGGTCAGCACCGCGCCCTTGGGCCGGCCGGTGGTGCCCGAGGTGTAGAAGAGCCAGGCCGGATCGGTCGGCAGCGCGCGGTGCTGGGCGATCGG
Organism: Reyranellaceae bacterium; assembly: GCA_050183765.1. GTDB lineage: Bacteria > Pseudomonadota > Alphaproteobacteria > Reyranellales > Reyranellaceae > JAFAZJ01. The sequence goes on from JBFXAZ010000088.1 coordinate 6,718, forward strand.
ATCGCCGATGCTCATCGAGGTGTAGTCGCGCGTCGAGCAGTCGACGACGCGCGCGAGATCCGGGCACTCGTCCTTCACCGAAGCGATGGCCTCGGCGAGGTCGGGCGTGACGAAGCAGGCGCGCGCACCCGAATTCTCGAGGATGAAGGCGAACTCCCGGGGATGCAGCTTGGCGTTCATCGGCACGGCGCACAGCCCGGCGTGCCAGATCGCGTACATCGCCTCCAGCGACTCCACGCCGTTGGTCATCGCCAGCGCCACGCGCTCGCCCGGCTGCAGGCCCATGCGGTGGCGCAGATGCGTGGCCATCACCGAGACCTTGCGCAGCATGGCGCGCCAGGTCGCGTGCGGCGCCTCGCCCTTCGCCAGCGCGACACCGTCAGGGAATGCCTGAGCCGACTTCACGAGCAGAGACGCGATATTCATGCCGTCCTCCCGCGCGCGACTATCGCAGCGGCGCGGCTCTTGCGATAGTCCGCCGTCATGGAAGTCGATTTCGCCATCATCGGGGCCGGCATCGCCGGCGTGTCCTGTGCGTACTACCTGGCGCCGCGCGCCAAGGTCGCGATCCTCGAACGCGAGCACGTGCCGGCCTATCACACCACCGGCCGCTCGGCGGCGCTTTACACCGAGACCTATGGCAGCCCGGCTGTGCGCGCGATCACCGTGCGCAGCGGGGTGTTCTACCGCCAGCCGCCGGCGGGCTTCGCCGATGTGCCGCTGCTCTCGCCACGCGGCGCGCTGCTGTTCGGCGCGCCGGGCGAGGCCGACAAGATCGACGCCGCCTACAAGGAGTTCCATGCGCTGGTCGAGACGGTCCAGCGCGCCGATCGCGCCGAGACCCTGAAGCGCCATCCGCTGCTGCGGCCGGAGGTCGTCGAAGGCGCGGTGTGGGAACCCGACGCCGAGGACATGGATGTCGCGGCGATCCACGGCGGCTTCCTCAAGGGAGCGCGCGCCGCGGGCGCGAGCCTGCACCTGAAGGCCGAGGTCGCCGCGCTGGAGCGCAGGAACGGCCGGTGGCACATCAGGCTCGGCAATGGTGAGACCGTCGTCGCCGGCACCGTGATCAACGCATCGGGCGCCTGGGCCGACGTGCTGGGCACGATGGCCGGCGCCAGGCCGATCGGCCTGGTGCCCAAGCGGCGCACCGCCTTCACCTTCGATGCGCCGGCGGGTATCGACATCGCCCGGCTGCCGATCGTCATCGACCTGGGCGAGAGCTTCTACTTCAAGCCCGAGGTCGGGCAGTTCCTGGGTTCGCCGGCCGACGAGACGCCCAGCGAGCCCTGCGACGCGCAGCCCGAGGAGCTCGACATCGCCATCGCCGTCGACCGCATCGAGACGCACACCACGCTCACGGTGCCGCGCATCCGCAACAAATGGGCCGGGCTGCGCAGCTTCGTGAAGGACAAGGACTTCGTCGTCGGCTTCGACGGCGATGCCGAGGGCTTCTTCTGGCTCGCCGGCCAGGGCGGCTACGGCATCCAGAGCGCGCCGGCCATGGGCCGGCTGTCGGCGGCGCTCGCGCTGGGCGAGGCCATGCCGCAGGACATCCGGGCGTTGGGCGTCGACGAGGCGACGCTCAGTCCCGCGCGCCTGCGTTGACGCCGCTGGGGGCGCGCCCCGACCGCTCAGTCAACGTGCCGCGTTGGCCATCTGGTTGGGCAGCCACATCACCAGCTCTGGAAAGATGTAGGTGATCGCCACGGCGACGCACATCAGCAGGAAGAAGGGGAACGACGCCTTGCCGATCCACAGGATCGACTTGCCGGTCATGCCCTGCAGCACGAAGAGATTGAAGCCGACCGGCGGCGTGATCTGCGCCATCTCGACCACCAAGGTGACGAAGATGCCGAACCAGATCTTGTCGATGTTCGCCTGCTCGATCATCGGCATGACGATGGCGATGGTCAGCACCACCATGGAGATGCCGTCGAGGAAACAGCCGAGGACGATGTAGAGGATCGCCAGCACCAGGATCAGCATGGCGGGCGTGAGCTGCCACGCCGCGATCGTCTCGGCGAGATGGCGCGGCAGGCCGGTGAATCCCATCGCGAGCTTGAGGAACGAGGCGCCGGCGAGGATCAGCAGGATCATCGCGGTGAGCCGCGTGGCGCCCATCACGCTCTGCCAGAAGGTGTCGAGGTTCAGCCGGCGCTGCGCCGCGGCGATGGCGAAGGACCCCAGCACGCCGAAGGCCGCCGACTCGGTGGCGGTGGCGATGCCCGCGTAGATCGAGCCCAGCACGAGGAGGATCAGCAGCACGACGGGAATCAGCGAGCCGGATGCCCTGAGCTTGTCGCCCAACGAGGTCGAGGGGTCGCGTGGCGGCACCTTGTCCTTGTTGAGCAGCGCCCAGACGCCGACATAGCCCATGAACAGCACGCCGAGCATGATGCCCGGCACGATTCCGGCGGCGAACAGCTTGGCGACCGAGACCTCGGCCTGCACGCCATAGACGATCATGATCAGCGAGGGCGGGATCAGCAGGCCGAGCGTGCCGGCGCCCGACAGCGAGCCGATGGCGATCTCGTCGGGATAGCCGCGCTTGCGCAGCTCCGGCACCGTCATCTTGCCGATCGTGGCGCAGGTCGCCGCCGAGGAGCCGCTGACGGCGGCGAAGATCGAGCAGCCGATGATGTTGGTGTGCACCAGCCGGCCGGGCAGGCGCTGCATCCACGGCGCCAGGCCGCGGAACATGTCCTCCGATATGGCGGTGCGGAACAGGATCTCGCCCATCCAGACGAAGAGCGGCAGCGCGGTCAGCGTCCACGACGAGCTGTCGGAGAAGATCGTCGTGGCCATCGCGTCGCCGGCCAGCCGGTTGGGCGCGAAGATCCACATCACGGCGATCGACACGCCGATCATCGACAGCCCGACCCAGATGCCGGTGCCGAACAGGAAGAACAGCGCCGCGATGGCGAGCAGCGCGATCTGGGCGTCGATGCTGTCCATGATGCCCTCAGCGCTCGATATGGGCGTCCTCGGCGGACACCTCCTGCATCAGCGGCCCGCCCATCGCGACCACCACCAGCTGCTCGACCACGGCGATGGCGAAGACCACGGCGCCCAGCGCCATGCCGACCTGCGGGATCCACAGCGGGATGGGCAGCAGCCCGGTCGACAGGTCATTGATCTGCCAGCTGACCCAGCAGAGCTTCACCGAGTACCAGGCGAGATAGCCGGCCAGCAGCGCGCCGATCGCCAGGCACCACAGCTCGAGCGCGCGCCGGGCGCGGCCCTCGAAACGCTGCAGGATCAGCGTGACCCGGATGTGCTCGCCACGGCCGAAGGTGCCGGCGAAGGCGAGGAACGCCGAGGCGCACATCGCGTAGCCCGCCAGCTCGTCGGCCGAGCGCGCGACGTAGTTGAACGGATTGGGCAGCCCCAGCGACTGGTCCATCCATAGGCCCACGCCGGGCCCCACCGAATACAGCACGAAGAGCAGCAGAAGGATCATGAAGACGCCACCGAGATAGCCGGTGACGTCGTAGAGCCGGCGCAGCATGTCGCGCATCGTCTTCCCCGTTGTCTTCATGCCCTGTCGTCTTGTGCCCTGTGTCGCCCGCCGCCAACGTCCTGTCCAGAATGCAAAGGGCCGGCCACAGGGGCCGGCCCTCGCCTTGCCGCCCGCGCGGCGTCGGCTCACGTCACATCTTGCGATAGGCCTCGACCAGGGCCTTGCCCTCGGCGCCGGCCTTCTGCAGCCACTCCTCCGTCAGCTTCTTGCCCAGCTCCTTGTACTCGGCGGCCAGCTTGGCCGAGGGCGGGGCGACCTTCATGCCGTTCTTCGCCAGGGTCACGAGGAAGCCCTTGGCCAGCTTCTCGCTCTCGGCCCAGCCGGCCATCTCGGCCTTGGCGGCCTCCTCCAGCACGATCTTGCGCGTCGCCTCGTCGAGCTTGTCGAACGCCGCCTTGCTGACCAGCACCATGTCCTTGGGCAGCCAGGCCTGCGTGTCGTAGAAGTGCGTGAGCTGCTCCCACACCTTGGAATCGACGCCGGTCGCGCCCGACGAGATGAACGAGTCGGCCTTGCCGGTGGCCAGCGCCTGGCTGAGCTCGGCGGCCTGGATGGTGATCGGCTGCGCGCCGGTCAGCTCGGCGATGCGCGATGTGCCGCGGTTGTAGGCGCGGAATTTCAGGCCCTTCATGTCGGAGAGCTGGGTGATCTCCTTCTTGGCGTAGAGGCCCTGCGGCGGCCACGGCACCACGAACAGCGAGATCATGCCCTGCGCCGCCAGCTTCTTCTCGAGGGCCGGCTTCTGCACCGTCCACAGCTTCTTGGCGTCGGGATAGCTGGTGGCGAGGAACGGCACGACGTCGAGGCCGTAGACCGGATCCTCGTTCTCGAAGTTCGAGATCAGGATCTCGCCGATCTGCGCCTGGCCGGTCTGCACCGCGCGCTTGATGTCGGGCGCCTTGAACAGCGCGCCGCCGGGATGGATGGTGATCAGCAGCTTGCCGCCGGTCCGCTCCTTCACCGCGTCGGCGAAGCGCTGCATGTTCACGGTGTGGAAATTGGTCGCCGGATAGGCCGCAGGCAGATCCCATTTCGTCTGCGCCATGGCCGTCGAGGCCACCAAGGCGAAGGCACCGGCCAGCGCCAGTCTCACTCCAATTCCCATCATCCGTCTCCCATGAGAAAGCCGTGCGGATCGTGGCACGCCGTTCGGTCGGCCCGCAAGGCTCAGCCCGATGCCGGGCGCAGCAGCCTGCGGTAGACCGGCTGCATCAGCGTCGGCATCAGATAGATCGGGAACTGCACGGCGGCGATGAACAGGAAGTAGTCGGGATCGACCGACGCCGGCAGCGCCGCCAGCAGGAGCGCGTTGTTGCGGCTGCCCGCGGCATAGCCCGCGGTGCAGGCCAGCTGGCGGCCGACCAGCGGCCAGAACGCCAGCGTGACCATCGCCATGTAGGCGAAGGTGGCGAGGAACGACCACAGCACGAACCCGCCGGTGCGCCACGGCTCGGCCAGGATGCGCGCGCTGACGCCGTCCATGATCGGGATGGCGAAGACCAGCAGCGCCACGATCAGCCCGCCGTCGATCAGCGGCGCCGCCCTGGCCTCGCGGCCGCGACTGAGCCGGCGCAGCAGCAGCGCCATGACGAAGCCCGCGGCGACGATCGCCGCCAGCCGCGCCATGAAGGCCCAGAAGCCGATCTTCAGGTCGAGCCCGAACAGCGCCAGGGCCATGGGCGGGATGGTGAGCGGCGCCAGCGCCGTGCCCACCAGCACGGCGAACAGCGCCTGTGCTCGGTCGAGCCCGAGGAAGCCGGACATCGCCGCCATCGAGGTCAAAGGCGGCAGGCAGGCCATCAACGCCAGCGCCAGCGCGAGGCCGTGGGAGATCGGCATCGCCCGCAGCACCGGCGCGGCGATCAGCGGCACGGCGATCATCGCCGCGAGCAGCGTCGCGATGCCGAGCCAGGGCCTTCGCAGCACGGCGGCGAAGGCCGGCCAGTCGGTGCGCGCCATGGCGATGCCCAGCAGCACGACGGCCAGCGGCGTCACCAGCGGCTTGAGCGCGGCCGCGAGGTCCTGCAGGAACAGGCCCAGCAGCAGCGCCATCGGCAGGAAAAGCGTGGCGCGCTCGGCGAGCAGGGTCAGCAATCGGACGAGCAGGCGCAGCACGGGCGCGACCATAGCAGGCCGCAGCGGCGTCACAACGTCGTGAGTCGCATGCCTGCCGGTGGCCGCCGCCTCGGCCAGCCGCTAGCGTGAGGCCATGCGCGTGTTGCGGCGATGCTGCCTGGGTCTGCTGCTGTGGCTGGTTCCGACCCTTGCCGCGTCGGCCGCGACGACGGCCGATTGCGTCGCCGACGTGCGCCTCGAGGATCGCGGCGCCAGCCGCGCGCCAAGCCTCATCGTCGCCATCGCCTGCCGCGCCGACGGCACGGTCCGCTTCGCCGCGGACGACGCAGCCATGAAGGCGCATGTCGGCGACGCGCGCGACGGCCAGGGCGGCGCGATCGGCGAGAGCGACGGATCGTGGAGCGTGCCGGCGCAGGGCGGCGGCGCGACCCTGCGCTACGCCTTCGATCTGAGCGCCTATGCCCGCGATGTCGACCGCGCCACCACGGCGCTCGAGCGCGGCGGCGCGGCGATGGCCCTGCTCTCGAGCTGGCTGCTCGAGCCGCACCTGCCGTCGGGCAGAATCCCGGTCATCGACATCCGCATCGCCGCGCCGCCCGAGCTCAAGGTCGCCCTGGCGCTGCCGCCGATGGAAGGCGGCTGGCGCCTGCAGGGCACCACCGTGCGCTTCGCCGGCTACAGCGTGGTCGGCCGCTTCGACCGCGAGCGGATCGTGCTGCCGGCGGCGCGGGGCAATGCCGTGCTCGACGTTGCGCGGCTCGACGGCGCGCTGGCCGTGACGCGCCCGGAGCTGCTCGACTGGATCCGCAAGATCGCGCTGGCCGAGGTCGCCTACTGGCAGGGCTTCACCACCAGCCGCGTGCTGCTCGCGATCGTGCCGATGCCCGGCCGTCCGGGCGTGGTGTTCGGCCGCGTCGTGCCGGGCGGCGGCGTCTCGGTCATGCTGCAGCTGGGTGCGCGCGCGACGATGGCCGAGCTGTGGGACGACTGGATCCTGCCGCACGAGTTCGTGCATACCGGCATGCCGATGATCACCGGCCGCTCGGCCTGGTTCATGGAAGGCGCCGCCACCTATGTCGAGCCGGTGATCCGCGCGCGCGCCGGCTTCAAGCGCGAGGCCGAGGTCTGGCGCGAATGGATCGAGCACATGCCGCGCGGCCTGAGCGCGCTCAGGCGCGGCATGTCGGGCGGCTCGCCCTATTGGGGCGGCGGCCTGTTCATGCTGCTGGCCGACATCGAGATCCGCCGCGCCACATCGGGCGCCAAGGGACTGGAGCACTGCCTGCGCGGCGCGCTACGCGCCGGCGGCGACATGGCGCCCGCCGAACGCTGGCCGCTCGCCACCTTCGCGCAGCGTTGCGACGCCGCACTGGGCGCGCCGGTGATGGCCGGCATGCTGGAACGCCACCTCGGCAAGTCGGTCGAAATCGACCTGCCGGCGCTGTGGCGCGATCTCGGCGTGCGGCTGACGGCGGACGGCATCGCGACCGACGACAGCGCGCCGCTGGCGTGGATCCGCAAGATCCTGGTGATGGGCCGCGCAGCCTGACGAGGTTCCTGTCATTCCGAGCGCAGCGAGGAATATAGGGAAACTGCCTGGATCCCTCGCTGCACTCGGGATGACAGAACATCCGTATGCTAGGCTCCACCCATGGACCTGCCCTTGTGGCTCGAAGATCTCACCTGGATCGAGGCGAAGACCCGGTTCGATGCCGGCGACGTGCTGATCCTGCCGATCGGCGCCGCCGCCAAGGAGCACGGCCCGCACCTGCCGCTGCGCACCGACGCCACGACCGCCCGCGCCTATGCCGAGCGCCTCGCCCGGCGCGCCCGCGAGGCCGGCCTGCCCGCCCTGATCGCGCCGCTGGTGCCCTTCGGCTACTACCCCGCCTTCACCCGCTACGCCGGCAGCCAGCACCTCTCCGCCGCGACCTTCAGCGCGCTCTTGCGCGAGCTGGCCGAGGGCTTCATCGCCCAGGGCGCCCATCGCCTGATGCTGCTCAACACCGGCGTCTCGACCGAGGCCCCGATCAACACCCTGCTGGGCGAGATCCATGGCGCCACCGGCGTGCGCGTGGTGGCGGCCCATCTGCGCTTCCTCGGCCGCGCCGCCGACCGATGGATCGAGGTGCGCGAGGGCGGCCACGCCGACGAGCGCGAGACCTCCGTCATGCTGGCGATCGACGGGCGCGCCGTGCGCATGGACAGGCTGCCCGACGCCGCCGCCAACGCCGAGCGCGGCATGGCAGGCGCCGCCCTGCCCGCCGGCTTCGCCCGGCCGGTGCGGCTGTCGCCGGATGCCATGGTTGGCGATGGCGACGAGCTCGCCCCCACCGGCGCCACCGGCGATGCCACCCGCGCCACCGCCTACAAGGGCGAGCGCGTGATCGACGCCGTCGTCGAGGACCTGCTCGCCGGCCTGCTCAAGGCGTTCGGCCCCACGCCCCACGACGGCGTGACTGCCTGAGGGCCTGACGACCCGGCCCTACCTCGGCTTGCCATGGTTTGACATGGATTTCAGGATTTCGGCCGAGTCCGGGGGATCGCCCGGCTTGCGTCCGCCCGACCAGACGAGCCTGGCGTTGGGATACAGGCCGCTCAGCACGGCGGGCAGCGGCACCTCCCGCGGCGCGTCCGGATCCAGATGCGGTCGCGGTTGCCGGCGCGCCAGCCGCGCGCCGGGCGGATCCGCCGGCCCCAGCCCGTGCAGCACGATCTCCGCCTCGGGCGGCTCCCCGGACGGCGCGTGGCCGGGACCCGGCGGCGGCTCCTCGGCCCTCGCCGCCGCCTGCCGCTCCAGCCTGTTGATCGTCGCCTGTGCCGCCGCCAGCGCGATCCGCGCCTTGTCGCGCTCGCCCGCAACCTCTCGGAGCTGGTTCAGCCCGTGCTCCCAGTTGCGCTCGTGCCGGGCGATCGTCGCCTGGTAGCGCGCGCGATCCTCCGCCGTCAGCCCCGGCTCGGGCTTCCTGGTGAACAGGCCGACATGACGCGTGAGCGCCGCCAGCGCCTGCAGCTTGCCCAGCTTCAGGCGCACCCGTTGCGATGCCTTGCCATGGTCCGTGACGGTCAGATCGACGATCCCCTCCTGCTGCGCCTGGCTCGCCTTGTCGAGATCGATGCGCAGACGGCCGTCGTCGCCGGTGTCGACGAAGTCGCGGACACTGGCGAACGCGATCTTGGCGTATTCCCGGCCCAGCCGCTCGACGCTGACCTCCAGCGCCTCGGCCAGGCGCTGGCGGCCGGCGGTGACGGCTGCCTCGATGGGCGGCTGCGCCAGCAGCCGCGAGGCGGAGGACTGCGCGTGGCGCGGCGAATAGCCGGCGCGGACATAGGCGCGCGTGGCGTTGCCGTCCCTGAGGTACTCCTGGACGAAGCGTTCGTGGCGGGTCGAGAGGGGTTTGTGGTCGGTCATGTCGGTCTTCCGGTGGGTGGTTGACCGATTTTACGCGTGCGTCATGGCCGGCCCTATTTCCGCCCCTAGGAATGTCGCCCCGCGTTGGGGCCGCGCCGCTCCAGCGGCGCTCAGGAGCCAGCGCTCCCGTCGCTGGCTGCGACATCGCGCGCGCCATGATCCAGCTGGTTGGCCCCGATCGCGCCCCGCCGGTTCCGACCCTGCATCGATCCCGGACCACCTCGCCCCGACTCGCCAGAACTACCGGTATCCGGTAGTGCTCCGCAGGTGGAATATGAGTGGGACGAGGTCAAGACGACGGCCATCTCGCGAAGCACGGCATCAGCTTCACGGCCGCCGCGCGGGCTCTTGAGGATCCGCGCAGAATCGAAATTCTCGACGACAGATTCGACTACGGCGAGGAGAGAATTCAAAGCCTGTGCATGGATCACGGAGAGGTTCTGTTCGTTGTGACCGTCATGCCCGACGAAAACACCTGCCGCATCATCAGCGCCCGCAAGGCAACACGACATGAGCAAGAAAAGTACTACCAAGGTGGTCCGCTATTCTCGTGACAAGCTTCCCGCTGACGAGACCGATTGGGCTCGGGTCAAAGCCATGACCGATCAGGAAGTCGTGGCGGCCGCGCTGTCCGATCCGGATGCGCATCCCCTCACACCTGAGCAGCTGACGAGGATGCGCCGGGTGTCGCGCGTGAAGGCAATGCGACAGCGCCTCGGGATGACGCAGGCGGAGTTCGCCGAGGCCTTCCACCTGCCCATCACGACGTTGCGCGATTGGGAGCAGCGCCGCAGCACGCCCGACGCACCGGCCCGTGCGTTGTTGCTGGCCATCGAGCGCGACCCGGAGGTCATGCGGCGATTGCTGGCGGATCGTGCGGCGTAGTCTCGGCGGCTTTCGTGACCCACGCCGCGCCGCTTCATGGCGTCACGGCGAAACAGAGCGCCAATCCTCGTCGGCTGCGGTGCCATGTGCGCGATTGCTGGCGCAGGTCGAGCAAGGTTGACAATCTGGTGCATCAGGTACGAGTGACGAATGCCACTTAACCTCCATGCCGGTGCTCGATCGAGCACACGCCATAAACTCATGGATGCCCTCAAGACCCTCGTGGTTGAAAACGGCATGTTCTTGAAGCGCGAATCCGGCGCGGCACTTCTTTCGGCTGACGCGGCACTTCCTCAGACAGGGCGGATCCGGGACACTCTGGTTTCTATTCTCGACGAGCGGCCACTCACCGCCTTTGTGTTGGATGTACTAGCGCTTGAATTACGCGCGCACACTTATGAGCGGGACAAGTCGCAAAATCTTGTCGAGATGGCCCCTTACCAAGATTCTGCTGTCACCGCAGATCGCCTCCTTGATGCCTTCGATTCCTTGCCTTGGACATACGCTATATCGATCCCGCTCCCGCCAGCGCTTTCGCTCCTCCTAGGTCCATCCGACACGGAGCTAAAGGTATCGGATAAAGTGCGATTGGTTCGGGCGACTTCTGATTTCCAGGAGCGGTTCCATTCGGCCGCGGACCATATGCGGAAAGAGGGATCGCGCGGCGAGCGGGGCGTCCTTGGCGCATTGTTTGCGCAGCGCGAACCGACGTGGCAGGAAAACGAAGTATATGTTCAGGTTCGATGCGAGGGCTTCATCGGACCATATGGTCTTACACCGACGGCTGTCGACGCGGAGCGCCTAGTCCGGTCATTCGTTGGCATGGGTATCGCCACGCATCTTTTCGAGTACGACTGGTCCTACACCGCAGAAGAGCTCAAGCAGCACATATTTGTGCACCGCCTATCCGATGGCGGAAACTGGGGATTCGTAACCCGATACGATCTTGATGATGCAGCAACGAAGTGCCTTCGCAATCTGAAGATTGCCGCATCTAGTGGGGCACTGGCTAGCTTGGCTGATCCGAGATTGCGGATAGTCAGTGGGCTCAAGAACATTGGAAGGGCTCTGGACGCGGGAGATAGCGCCGAGCCAACCATACGAGCCGCGCAGTGGTTATTCGACAGCTACGCGGGAACGGACGAGTTATTGGCGTTTGTGCAAGCAATGATCGTCCTCGAAATCCTACTTGGTGAGAAGGAACCAACTGAGAAGGTCGGGATTATCGAGTTGATCGCAAACCGCTTTGCGTACTTTGTCGGCACTACGCATTCTGAGCGGCAGAGACTCATCACGGATCTCCGAAAAATATATCAGGTGCGTTCCCAGATCGTACACAAAGGGAAACACCGACTTAGCTACGAAGAGCGCGTGCTCTTTAGTTCTTTGAAGTGGATGTGCCTTCGAGCGCTTGACAAAGAAATGCAGTTGCTCATTGCGGGCCAGCGACCACCATTGTGATCTTGGCGTAGCCAGACAGCGATTGCGGCGCAATTCGCCCGACCTTCCACGAGAAAGGAACGCAATGGGTTCGGGACGCCGATCGGGCTACCTACTGTGCTAAGCGTCAGGCGTGCGTTCTTGCGTTGATGACATAGTCCTAAAGAAGGCCGCGCTAGCGTTGCTAGGAACAATGCAACAACGCAAAGTTGACACTGCTACTCGGACAGACGCCTAGTTCCGAGGGAATGCGTGTGCGATGCTGTAAACAAAGCAAGAGTACGATCTTGATGCCATTGTAGCCGGGCGCTGTGGACGGAGCTGAGAATCAGGATTTCGACAGTAGAGAAACCGAGGTATCTTTAGAGCTAGCAAACATGAGAGACACAAATGGGGCTGAGATGACTGAAGAAGACCTCATGATACTTAGAGCGCGTGTCACGATCATGGAAACGCATCTCGCAACAATGTTTGCAATAGACATGCTCAAGGATGCAGATCCGTGGAATGCATATAAGCAGTACGCTGGCGCCCTCGACACAGCTGCTGAGCTGCTTCCAGAAGACGAGAAGCAGATTTTCAGAAAGGCTTACGACGGGTTCAAAGGTCGTCTCCAAGAGGCGATTCAATCCGGACTTGCGCGGCGTTAGGCCGTCGTCGTTCCTGCCTCGAAAGGTAACGCGAAGTCAGACGGGTGGCTTGACTACTTGGGTGCCGGCAGACCGCCAGTCATTCCGGATGGGGTGCGGGCACGCCACGGACTAGGGTCAAGATCCAACTAGGGCCCAGACTCATAAAATCCACCAGACGATGGCAGCGACGAGGCAGACGGAAGCGAGGAAGTTTCGCGCCAGCTTGTCGTAGCGTGTGGCGATGCGGCGGAAGTCCTTAAGCCGACAGAAGCCGTTCTCGACGCGGTGGCGTAGCCTGTAGGCGCGCTTGCTGTAGGGGAAGGGCTGTTTGCGGCTTGAAGTGCTGGGAATGACGGCGATGGTGCCGCGTTCGGCCAACCATTGGCGAAGCGGCGCGCTGTCGTAGGCCTTGTCGGCGAGGAGTTTTTTGGCTGGCCTGAGGCGGCGGATGAGGCGCGGCGCGGGCGGACAATCATGCGCCTGACCGCCGGTCAGCAGGATGGAGAGAAGACGGCCTTTAGCATCTGCGAGTGCGTGGATCTTCGTGTTGCGCCCGCCGCGAGAGCGGCCGATCGCCTGCTTTTGCTCCCCCCTTTTCCGCCCGAGGCCGAGCGGTGTGCCTTGATGTGCGTGCTGTCGATCATCTGTGTATCAGTCATCCGACCGCGGCTGGCCAGCTTGCGCAGCAAGGCCTCCCAGATGCCGCGCTCGGCCCACCGCGCGAAGCGATTGTAGATCGTCGTGTAGGGTCCGTACTCCGGAGGGCGATCACACCAGCGGCAGCCGCTCTTCAGCACGTGCAAAATGCCGCTGATCACTCGCCGATCGTCGACACGCTCCTTGCCGCGCACATCCTTCGGAAGGTGCGGCTCGATCTGCTCCCACTGCTCATCGCTCAGCCAAAACAGATTGCTACGCATGGTCTGTGCTCCTTCACGGCACAGAATCACCAAGCGATTCTTCCCTCAACACTTTTATTGAGTTTTGGCCCTAGTCTGTTGTGGTCAGAATCGGTTGCTGATCGCCTGATCTCAAATGGGAGCAGCTGATGCGCGCCAATCGGTTCTGGCTCGACGACGATCAATAGCAACGTTGTGTCTCAATCTGAAATCCGGTCAAACTGAGACGCTAGCGACGCGTTGGACGCTTTGCTGAGCTCGACATAACAGTGGGTTAGCCGAGTCAAGTTTCGGCGCTACTAGAGCCCCAGCCCTGCGACAGCGCTATAGCGGTGGGTTCCCGTTCCTATAAACTACCATTCAGCACCAAACACCGCGTAAGGAAACGCCCGCATGAACGCGCCAGCGAAGATCGCCGACCTGACGCTCGACAACTACACGCTGGAGGACCGCTACGTCCGCGAGCGGGGCCGCGTGTACCTCACCGGCATCCAGGCGCTGGTGCGCCTGCCGATGATGCAGCGGCAGCGCGACCAGGCCGCCGGGCTCAACACCGGCGGCTTCATCTCGGGCTACCGCGGCTCGCCGCTGGGCATGTACGACAACGCGCTGTGGAGCGCGAAGAAGTTCCTCGCGTCCAACAACATCCACTTCAAGCCCGGCCTGAACGAGGATCTCGCCGCCACCGCCGTCTGGGGCACGCAGCAGGTCAACCTGTTCCAGGGCGCCACGGTCGATGGCGTCTTCGCCATCTGGTACGGCAAGGGCCCGGGCGTCGACCGCTCGATGGACCCGATCAAGCACGGCAACGCCGCCGGCTCCTCGCCGCACGGCGGCGTGCTGGTGCTGGCCGGCGACGACCACGGCTGCCAGTCCTCGACCCTGCCGCATCAGTCCGAGCAGGTCTTCCAGGCGGCGCTGATCCCGGTGCTCAACCCGGCGACGGTGCAGGAGTACATCGATTTCGGCCTGCTCGGCTTCGCGATGTCGCGCTACTCCGGCTGCTGGATCGGCTTCAAGGCGATCTCCGAGACGGTCGAGAGCGGCGCCTCGGTCAACATCGATCCCGACAACCTCAAGGTCGTGATCCCCGCCGATTTCGAGATTCCGCCCGGCGGCCTGAACATCCGCAATCCCGATCCGCCGATGGAGCAGGAGAAGCGCCTACACCTGTTCAAGCTCGAGGCGGTGAAGGCCTTCGCGCGCGCCAACGCCATCGACAAGCTGGTGTTCGATCCGCCCAGGGCGCGCATCGGCATCATGACCACGGGCAAGGCCTATCTCGACACGCGCCAGGCGCTGGAGGATCTCGGCATCACCGAGGACAAGGCGCTGCAGCTCGGCATCCGGCTGTACAAGGTCGGCATGACCTGGCCGCTCGAGCCGATGCGCGCGCGCGAATTCGCCGAGGGCCTCGAGGAGGTCATCGTCATCGAGGAGAAGCGCGAGATCCTCGAGGACCAGCTGGTCAAGCTGCTCTACAACACGCCGGCCGAGCGCCGGCCGAAGATCATCGGCAAGTACGACGAGACCGGCCGGCGCATCCAGCCGACCGAGGGCGAGCTGTCGCCCACCGGCGTGGCCCGCGTCATCGCCGAGCGGCTGAAGCAGCGCGGCGAAGGCGGGCCGGAGATGATCCAGCGCCTGGCGCGGATCGAAGCCAAGGAGAAGCTGCTGCAGGCGCCGCCGCCCAAGACGGTGCGCACGCCGTTCTTCTGCTCGGGCTGCCCGCACAACACCTCGACCCGCGTGCCCGACGGCAGCCGCGCCATGGCCGGCATCGGCTGCCACGGCATGGCGATGCTGATGCCGCACCGCCGCACTTCGCTGATCACGCACATGGGTGGCGAAGGCGTGCCGTGGATCGGCTCGGCACCGTTCACGTCGGAGAAGCACATCTTCCAGAACCTGGGTGACGGCACCTATCACCACTCCGGCCTGATGGCGATCCGCGCCGCCGGCGCCGCCGGTGTGAACATCACCTACAAGATCCTGTTCAACGACGCCGTCGCCATGACCGGCGGCCAGCCGCATGACGGCCCGCTCACCGTGCCGCAGATCACGCGGCAGGTCGCGGCCGAGGGCGCGCAGCGTGTCGTCGTCGTCACCGACGAGCCCGACAAGTATCCGATGGGCAGCGACTTCGCGCCCGGCGTCACCATCCATCACCGCGACGAGCTCGACGCGATCCAGAAGGAGCTGCGCGAGACTCCCGGCCTCACGGTGCTGGTCTACGACCAGACCTGCGCCGCCGAGAAGCGCCGCCGGCGCAAGCGCGGCACCTTCCCCGATCCGCAGAAGCGCGCCTTCATCAACGACGCGGTGTGCGAGGGCTGCGGCGACTGCTCGGAGCAGAGCAACTGCGTGTCGGTGCGGCCGCTGGAGACCGAGCTGGGCCGCAAGCGCCAGATCGACCAGAGCAACTGCAACAAGGACTTCTCCTGCGTCAAAGGCTTCTGCCCGAGCTTCGTCACCGTCCATGGCGGCAGGCTGAGGCGCAACCGCAAGGCCGCGGCCGACGCGGTGCAGGCCGATCCCTTCGCCGACCTGCCGATGCCCACGGTGCGGCCGCTGAACGAGGCCTACGGCATCCTGGTGACCGGCATCGGCGGCACCGGCGTGATCACCGTCGGCCAGCTGATCGCCATGGCCGCCCACCTCGAAGGCCGCGGCTGCACCTCGCTCGACTTCACCGGCCTGGCGCAGAAGAACGGCGCGGTGATGAGCCACGTGCGCCTGGCGCCGACGCCCGGCGACCTGCACGCCGTGCGCATCGCCGCCGGCGGCGCCAATCTGGTGCTGGGCTGCGACATGGTCGTGGCGGCGGCACCGGCGGCGCTGTCGCGCATCGAGCAGGGCGTGACGCGCGCGCTGATCAACGGCTACGTCGCGCCCACCGCCTCCTTCGTCATCGACAACGACATCAACTTCGAGCAGCAGGCGATGATGCGCTCGATCCGCGAGGCGGCGGGCTCGTCGAACACCGAGTTCGTCGACGCCACCGGGCTGGCCACGGCGATCCTCGGCGATTCGATCGCCACCAACCTGTTCATGGTCGGCTACGCCTGGCAGAAGGGCCTGATCCCGCTGTCGCTGCAGGCGCTGCGCCGCGCCATCGAGCTCAACGGCGTCGCCGTCGAGACCAGCCTGCGCACCTTCGACTGGGGACGGCTGGCGGCGCACGACCCGGCCGCCGTCGAGGCCGTGGCGCGCCCGCAGATCCGCGAGGAGAAGCTGCCGCCGCAGTCGCTCGACGAGCTGGTGCGCAAGCGCGTCTCGCTGCTCACCGCCTACCAGAACGCCGCCTATGCCGAGCGCTACCGTGCCTTCGTCGAGAAGGTCGCGTCGGCCGAGAAGGCGCGAGCCCAGGGCCGCAGCGGTCTCGCCGAGACCGTGGCGCGCGCGCTCTACAAGCTGATGGCCTACAAGGACGAGTACGAGGTCGCGCGCCTGTACACCGACGGCGATTTCGAGAAGAAGCTGCGCACGCAGTTCGAGGGCGACTTCAAGCTGAAGTTCAATCTCGCGCCGCCGCTCCTGGCCGACCGGGATCCGGTGACCGGCGAGCTGAAGAAGGGCGAGTACGGGCCGTGGGTGTTCACGATGTTCCGCGTGCTGGCGGGGCTGAAGGGCCTGCGCGGCACCGCCTTCGACATCTTCGGCTACACCGAGGAGCGGCGCACCGAGCGCCGCCTGATCGGTGAGTACATGGAGACCATGTCGGAGATCCTCGGCAAGCTCGACCAGTCCAACCACGCGCTGGCGCTGCAGATCGCCGGCCTGCCCGAGACCATCCGCGGCTTCGGCCACGTCAAGGAGAAGAACCTGAAGAAGGCCCAGGAGCGCGAAGCCAACCTCCTCGCCCTCTTCCGCAGCCCCGCCGCCCCACCAGCGATGGCGGCGGAGTGACGTGTTCCTTCTCCCCGCGAAGGCGGGGAGAAGGTGCCGAGCGCAGCGAGGCGGATGAGGGGCTTCGTCGCGCAACACGCATCGACATCGCCGTAGAAGCGCCGCGAAGCCCCTCATCCGGCGCTTCGCGCCACCATCTCCCCGCCTTCGCGGGGAGAAGGAAGAAGCGTCAGACCGCCGCCTCGCCGGAGTACAGCGTGACCGCGTGCTTGGCCTCGGCGAAGTACAGCCA
>JBFXAZ010000089.1:0-23488 GCA_050183765.1 Reyranellaceae bacterium
GCTCCCGCAACTCCATCGGCATCGGCTTCGCCATTCAGTGCTGACCTCCTCTCAGCACTCAGCTTGAATCACATTTCCCGACCTCTGAGAATCCCTGCCGACTCTGCCTGATTTCATCCCGCTCTAGTGCTCGACTGTGCGAATGCCGCAGCGGGCGGCGATGCCGCGCCCAAACTGCATTTGAGCGGCATTCGTAGACCAGCGGTCAGGTTCGGGTCTATGCATAGGTGCCAATCGGGGACGGCCTGATCGAGTTGCTCGCCGCAACGATTCCAGTCCTTGTCGCATTTGGCTTTGTGATGTGGCGTCGAGCCCGGCAGCCCTCGCCGGAGGACGCCAACAGGCTTGTGCGAGAGGCACACATCATTCGACAGCGCCGCCTAACGGATCAACCCTGAGACTACAATGCACCCCACCCGAAGCGGCGATTTGCCCATGTCGAGGCAAGCGGTTCCACAAGACGCCACAGCGATATTCCATACTTGCTGGTGAAATCCTTGACGTGCTGGAAATTCGCGGATCGCTTCAGGTCAGAGTAGACGCGGGCGCAGTCCGGAACGGCGACTGTATCGTGGAGTGCCATGAGAGCGCCGGGTTTCAACAACTCCCGCACAAGGAATATGTCCTGGCGCAAACCCTTGTAGCTGTGATCGCCGTCGACAAAGGCGAAATCTATCTTTCCTTTGAAGGGCATGAGCTGTCGCGGACGCGCGGCGCGTGAGAGTCGTCGAGAATTTCCAGTACGTGGTCGGTATTGAGAGATTGCTTGATGCGTGGCCAGTGGCGTGCGTCATTGTGCGCGCCAAGGTCGACGGTGATGGTCCGCGCGCAGGGGTAGTAGTCCCGCAAGAACTTGGTTTGCCCACCGCTCGCCACGCCAATATCGATCGACAACTCGGCGGGCGGCGCCTCCTTCGCCATGAAGGCGACAAAGTCGGCGAACTCGGGCGGGTCCTGCTGGAGATAGAGGCCGTCAGGCAACTCTGGATAGCCAAACGTTATGGGGCAACCGGAGCCGGCGCGTCGGATCTCGTCGATAAGTTCGTTGCGCGCCGGAAGCGGCTTGACGGTGTGCCCGGCAATGGCGCCAGTCATTCCACCTACCTCCTATCCTTCATACCTGCCATTTAGTCGCCGAGGGCGGAGTTGTCGAGGCCAGCGCGTTTGTCCGTCACTTTCAAATTCGTTCGAAGTACGATTTGCCGCTGGTGAAGTGCTGCTTGGCGGTCGTGCTGTTGCACATCGCGATGGCCCGGAAGTCCACGCTGAACCTGATCTGGTCCGAACGATTGTTGGCGGCGCCATGGACCAGAGCGCCGGAGAAGATGGCCGTTTCGCCCGGTGCGACCAAGAGCGGCCGGTGATGTGACAGGTCCACGCGGCTGAGCATGCGCCGTTCTCGGATCTCGGTGCGAAGGCGCGTCCATCGCCGCTGCGAACCGCCTGTTCCGCGCCGTCGGTTGGGCCATAGCTGTCGTACGCGGCGTAGATGCGCTCACATTCGGCGCGCCATCGAGGCGTGTTCGGCTTCTGCACCGCATGGCAATTCGTGCACTGTCGAAGCTCGCCACCGCTTTCGAATGGCCGGCAATCGGACGTCACGCGCCGCAGTTGCGAAAAATGTGGCACGTCGTCGAGGGCGGCCGCACCACAGATCACGCACCGCTGCGTCATCGTCAGCGCACCGCGACCTTCACCCGGGGCTGATGGAACTCATACGGCGGATAGTCGGCCTTGATATCCGACACGACCTCGACGATCGCCGGCGCGTCGGCGGCCAGCGCCTCCTTGAGCGCGCCCTTCAGGCCGGCGGCGTCCCTGACCTGCCACGACGGCACGCCGAAGGCCTTGGCGTAGGTCTGGAAGTCGGGGTTGGTGAGCACCGAGCCCGAGTGGCGCCCGTCGTAGAGGCGCTGCTGGTCGCGCAGCACGTTGCCGTAGCTGGCGTTGTTGACCACGACCGTCACCAGGTTGATGCCGAACTGCACGGCGGTGGCGAGATCCGAGCCCGCAAAGAGGAAGCCGCCGTCGCCCGTCACCGAGATCACCTTGCGGTCTGGGTTCGCCGCCTTCACACCCAGCGCCGTCGGAAAGCCGTAACCCAGCGTGCCGGAGAAGCCCGAGGAGATCAGCGTGCGCGGGTGGTACACGGGATAGCCATACCAGACGATGTAGGCGACCTGCGTCACCTCGTCGACGACGATGCCATCCTCGTCCAGCGCCTCGCGGATCGCCTCGACCATGCCGTACTGCGGCTGCGCCTTCTCTATCTGCGCTTGGCCGGCGGCCCGCGCCGCGGCGATCTCGTCGCGCCACGCCTTGCCATTGGCCTTGTTCGACAGCGCGTCGATCAGCGCGCGCGTGCCCTCGGCCGCGTCGACGACGAGGGCGACGTTCACCGCCAGCCTGCGGTGCTCGGCCGGGTCGATGTCGATGCGCGCCACCTTCAGGCCGGCGGGCAGGGGCACCCAGCGCGACAGCGGCACGTCCAACCGCGTGCCGATGCCGATCAGCAGGTCGGTCTTGTCCCAGAGATGGAAGCCCTGCACCGTATTGAGCGACAGCGCGTGGCGCGAATCGACCACGCCCTTGCCGGTGCGGAACGACACAACGGGGGCGCCGATCTTCTCGGCCAGCTCCAGCACTTCCTTGCCGGCATCGACCGCGCCGCCGCCGACCCAGATCATCGGCGCCTTGGCCTCGCCGATCAGCTTGGCCAGCGCCGCGATCTTCTCGGGATCGGGCACCGGGTTGGCGCGCTTGCCCAGCGGCTCGACCGGCGTGACGTCGGCGCTGGCCGAGAACATGTCCCAGGGCATCTCGACCGCGACCGGACCGGGCCGGCCCGACAGCATCGCCTGGAAGGCGCGCGCCATGACCTGCGGCGCCTCGGTGGGATGCTCGATGCGCTCGGCGAACTTCACCAGCGTCTTGAGCGTCGCGAGCTGGTCGGGCATCTCGTGCAGCTGGCCGCGGCCGCGGCCGATCATGGCGCTGGGCACCTGGCCGGTGATGCACATGACAGGCGCGTTGACGCCCCACGCCGTGGTCAGCGCGCCCATGGTGTTCATCACGCCGGGGCCGGGCACGACGGTATAGGCCGAGGGCTTGCCGGTGCTCAACGCCGAGCCCAGCGCCATGTAGGCGGTGGTCTGCTCGTGCCGCGCGTTGATCACCTGCAGGCGGTTGGCGTTGCGCGCGAAGGCGTCGAACAGCCCGTACATCTGCACGCCGGGCAGGCCGTAGATGGTCTCGACGCCGTGCTTCAGCAGGGAATCGACGATGGCGTCGCCGCCGGTCATGCGGGGCATGGGAACTCCTTTCAATTCTACCTTCCCCCGGAGGGGGAAGGTGGCAGCGCGAAGCGCTGACGGATGGGGGATGTCGAAGCCAAACGGAGGAGTGCGTCTTCGACATCCCCCATCCGCCCTTCGGGCACCTTCCCCCTCCGGGGGAAGGTATATCCTATTGCGTCGGCACGGGGGCGGCGGGATCGAGCAGGCCTTCGCGCACCAGTTCGGCCCACAGGTCGACCGGGATGCGGCGGCGCATGTGGGCGACGTTGGCGATGACCTCGGCGGCGCTCAGCGCACCGGGGATCACCGAGCACACCGCCTCGTGCGCCAGCGGGAATTGCAGCGCCGCCGCCGTCAGTGGCACGCCGTGGCGATCGCACACCTCCTTGAGCCGGCGCGCGCGCGCGACCATCTCGGGCGGTGCCGCGACATAGTTGTAGGTGTCGCCGCCGGCGAGGATGCCCGAGTTCAGCGGCCCGCCGAGGATCACCGAGGCATTGCGCTTGACGCATTCCGGCATGAACTCGGCCAGCGCGCCCTGTTCCAGCAGGGTGTAGCGGCCGGCCAGCAGCACGCAGTCGAAGTCGCCGGCCTTCAGGAAGCGCAGGCTCATGTCGGCCTCATTGAGGCCCACGCCGATGGCGCCGATCACGCCGGCTGAGCGCAGCTCGTCGAGCGCGCGGTAACCGCTGTCCATCACCTGGCGGAAGCGCTGCTCCAGCACGGTTCGGTCCTGCGTCGTCCAGAAATCGACGTCGTGCACCAGCACCACGTCGATGCGCGCGATGCCGAGCCTCAGGTGCGAGTGCTCGAGCGAGCGCATGATGCCGTCGTAGGAGTAGTCGAAGGTGGGCAGGAAGCCGGGCAGGCCGTTGTCGCGGAACTCCGGCGGCGGTGCCTCGCCAGGCTTCTGCGCATGCAGGATGCGGCCGATCTTGGTCGACAGAATGTAGCTCTCGCGCGGCTTCTCGCGCAGCGCCGCGCCGAAGCGCAGCTCGCTGCGGCCGTAGCCGTAGTAGGGCGAGGTGTCGAAGAAGTTGATGCCGGCATCGTGGCCGGCGGCAACGATGGCGGTCGCATCGGCATCGGGAATGGTGGCGCGGAAGCCGCCCAGCGGCGCGCCGCCCAGGCCGAGCTCGGTGACCTCGAGCGCCGTCTTGCCGATGCGCCGGCGGGGCATGGTGGATCCAGTCATCGAACCTGTCGTCCTGAGCGAAGCGAAGGACCTTGCGGTCGGGCGAGCCTACACCACGCCGGGATGACCGCGATACCGCCGGGTCCTTCGCTGTCGGTCAGGACGACGGCATGCGTTCAGCCCTTCGCCAGCTGGCGCTGCAGGTCGGCCCAGCGGTCGAGGATGGGCAGCAGCTTGTCCTCCTTCTCCGCTGGCAGGGTGAAGGTGACGCGATCGACGCCGATCGAACGGCAATAGCGCAGCTTCTCGATGTCGTCGGGGACGCGGAAGATGCTGATCGGCAGCGACGCGGGATCGCGCCCGGCCTCCTTCGCCATCGCCCGGAACTTCTCCAAGGTCTGGCCGATGCCGTCCTGCTCCAGCCGGTCGGCGCGCGGGATCCAGCCGTCGCCGTAGCGGATGGCGCGCCGCGCGGCGTAGGGGAAGGCGCCGCCGACGATCACCGGCGGATGCGGTTTCTGCTTCGGCTTGGGCCACTGTTTCATCTTGTCGAAGTTCACGAACTCGCCGTGATACTCCGGCTCGTCGCTGGTCCAGATCGTCTTCATCGCCTCGATGCGCTCGCGCGCCAGCTTGTGCCGGGTCGCGAAGACGGTGCCGTGGTTCTCGATCTCGTCCTGGTTCCAGCCATTGCCGACGCCGAACAGGAAACGGCCGTTCGAGAGCTGGTCGATCGACGAGACCAGTTTGGCCGTCACGATCGGATCGCGCTGGGTCAGCAGGGCGATGCCGGTGCCGACCTTCAGCGTCGTCGTCACCGTCGCGGCGGTGTTGAGCACCAGGAACGGGTCCATGATCTCGTAGTAGGGCCGGATCAGCGGCCCGCCCGCGGGATACTCGGACTTGCGCGAGGAGGGGATGTGGGTGTGCTCGGGCACCCACAGCGACTCGAAGCCACGCTCCTCCAGCGCCTTCGCCAGCGGCGCCGGCTGCATCGACTCCGTGGTGAAGAACATCACCCCGCCGATTTTCATAGCTCTCCTCCCGTGCTGCGGGATTGTGCGCCGACCGACCGACGGCCCGTCAAGCGCGCTGTGCGGACAAGAGCCGGGGGGAAACGAGAGTTAGGTGTGCCGGCTACAACCTTGTGATACTCTGTGTGAAAATTCTTCTCGCCGAAGCCCTCCAAAGACTGAAGACTAATGCCCCAGCTATTCTGTACGTGTGTGTTGTGTCGCGGGGGCGTCGAGTCGACGGATCCTGCGCATAGCTATCTCAATACCTATGCGGATGCGCCAGTACCGGCGGCGGCGCAGGGTTCGACGCTGGCGTCGCAGCCGAACTCGATCGGCGATCCCGTGCTGTCGGGCTATGTCTGGGAAGGCGCCGTCACCTACAGCTTCGCGACGGCGGCGACCAACTACGAACCCGGCATCGCGGAAGCCTCCAACGGCTTCGGCACGATCTCCTTCGCCCAGCAGCAGGCGTTCCGCTACATCCTCGAAGGCGGCAGCACCCTGGCGGGCGGGCCGGTCTTCCGCTACGGCTCATACGAGTCGCTGATCCTGCTGCCGATCAGCGAGGTCGCCAGCCCCGCCGACGGCAGCCTGAACATCGCCGACATCCGGGTTGCCCAGTCGTCGCTCGCCAATCCCACCGCCTATGCCTACTACCCGGCGCCCGACAATGGCGGGCCGACCTACTCCGGCGATGTCTGGTTCGGCACCCAAACCGACTACAGCAACCCGATCGTCGGCTCGACCGGATGGCACGCGGCTCTGCACGAACTGGGGCACGCCTTCGGCCTGAAGCACGGCCACGAGACCGACGTCTACGGCGCGCTGCCGGCCGACCGCGACAGCCTCGAATTCTCGGTGATGACCTACCGCAGCTATGTCGGCGGGCCGCCCACTTTCTACATGCCGGAGGAGTTCGGCGGGCCGCAGACGCTGATGATGTACGACATCGCGGCGCTGCAGGAGATGTACGGCGCCGACTTCGCCACCAATGCCACCGACACGATCTATACGTGGAGCCCGACGACCGGCGAGATGTCGCTCAACGGCGTCGCCCAGGGCGCGCCGGGCGCCAACCGCGTCTTTCTCACCACCTGGGACGGCGGCGGCAATGACACCTACGACTTCTCCAACTACGTCGAGCTGAGCGTCAACAGCCATCCGCTGATCGATCTGCGCCCGGGCGCCTGGACCAATCTCACGACGCAGCTTTCGTTGCTCGACAGCATCAACGGCGACCAGTACGCGCAGGGCAACATCTACAATTCGTTCCTCTATCACGACGATGCGCGCTCCTACATCGAGAACGCGATCGGCACGTCGTCCGGCGACGTGATCAACGGCAACGACGTCGCCAACTGGCTGCAGGGTGGCGCCGGCGACGACACGATCTACGGCGGCGCCGGCAACGACACGCTCTATGGCGGCGGCGGCGACGACACGCTGTATGGCGGTCCCGGCGTCGACATCCTGGACGGAGGGCTCGGCAACGATACGTTCTACATCGACGATATCGACGACATCGTTCGCGACTCCGGCGGTCACGACGTCATCCACAGCACCGTCATCGTCGCCCTCAGCGGCAATGCCGAGGACGTCTTCCTTTATGGAACGGCTCTCGGCGCTGCCGGCGACAACAGCGCCAACAGGCTCTACGGGTCGGACGCCGCCAATATACTCGCGGGACTTGGTGGCGACGACGAGCTGTATGGCGGAGGCGGCAACGACACGCTGGTCGGAGGAACGCAGAACGATCTGCTCGACGGCGGAACCGGCGCCGACACGATGCTGGGCGAAGACGGCGACGATACCTACTTCGTCGACGATGCACTCGACTTCGTGGTCGAGATGCCCGGCTCCGGCATGGACACGATCGTCACCACGGCGAAGTTGTTCGCTTTGCCGGCCAATGTCGAGCGCCTCATCATGGCATCGACTGCCACAACCAGCACTGCCCTTGGGAGCGCTTCGGCCGATATCATCATCGGCAACGACGCGCAGAACGAGATTCGCGGTCTCCTTGGCGATGACACGCTTTTCGGCGGGGCCGGCGGCGACATGCTCCTCGGCGAAGAGAACGCCGATACGCTGTACGGCGGCGCGGACGGCGACGGACTGGACGGCGGCGCTGGCGACGACACGCTGTATGGCGCCGACGGGGTCGACATACTCTATGGCGGTGACGGCAACGACACGCTCGAAGGCGGCACCGGCAACGACTGGATGTACGGCGGGCTCGGCGACGACACCTATTTCGTTGATTCCGCCGCGGAGCTGGTCAGGGACCTCGAGGGCGGTACCGACACGGTGTTTGCCTCCGCCAACGTCACGTTCCTCGGTGTTGGAATCGAGCGTCTGATCCTGACCGGCGACGCGCCGCTCTACGCCTTCGGCAATTCGCTTGCCAACACCATGACCGGCAACGATGCGGCCGACACCCTCATGGGCGACAGTGGCGACGATACGCTTGAAGGCGCGGGTGGCAACGACCGGCTGTTTGGCGGCGCCGGTAACGATACGCTCTATGGTGGCGCGCATGACGACACGGTGTCGGGTGGCCTGGACAACGACGTTCTCTACGGGGGCCTGGGTACCGACCTCGCCGACTTCGGATCTGTCGGGATCGGGATCGTTGGCAGTTTCGCCACCGGTATCTTCACTGGCGAAGGCACCGATCGCCTGTTCGAGGTCGAAGGCGTCATTGGTGGTTCCAGGGACGATACGGTCACCGGCGGCAATGGCGCCGAGATCCTGATCGGCAACGGCGGCAATGACAAGTTGTACGGCGGCGACGGCAACGACACGCTGTACGGCGGAGCCGGCGACGACACACTCGCCAGTGACGGCAACCTCAACTTCAAGGGCACGAACTTCCTGGAGGGCGGCGAGGGCAACGACACGCTGATCGGCGGGCCGGCCTACGACGCGCTCGATACGGCGTTCTACGGCTTTGCGGCAGGCTCCGTGGTCGTCGACCTGGCCGGCGGGACGGCGGCGGGGCAGGGCAACGACATCCTGTTCAGCATCGAGTCGGCGTTCGGCTCGGCCTTCGCCGACACGATGATCGGCAGCAACGCCAGCAACACGCTGACCGGCAACGACGACAACGACACGCTCGATGGCGCCGCCGGCGACGACACCCTCTACGGCGGCGGCGGCAATGATGTGCTGTATGGCGGCGTCGGCGACGACGTGATCACCGGCGGCAGCGGCGCCGATACGTTCTACTTCACCAACGCCGGCGACGACATCTTCGCCGACTTCAATCCGGGCCAGGGCGACAAGCTCTTCTACGGCTTCGCCGGTGCGCAGAGCGTGACCATCACAGCGTCCGGCCACGTCCTGGAGTTCAATGTCGACGGCGTGCTTTCGACCATCACCGCGCCGACCTACACCTGGACCGGGCTCGAGCCGACTCCGGCCGTGGTCGACGACGGTTCGAGCGGCGACAATACGCTGGTCGGCGACGCCGGTGCCGACACGTTCTACGGCGCCGCCGGCAACGACGTGCTGATCGGCGGCGACGGCGACGACACGCTATACGGCGGCCGCGGCGACGACATGCTGTCGAGCGACGGCGGCCTGAACTTCAAGGGCAGCAACTTCCTCGAAGGCGGCGACGGCAACGACACGCTGATCGGCGGCCCGGCCTACGACGCCGCCGACACGGCCTACTACGGCAACGCGGCCGGCGCGGTGATCGTCGACCTGGCGGCGGGGACGGCGACGGGGCAGGGCAGCGACACGCTGTACAGCGTCGAGGCGGTTGTCGGCTCCGCCTCTGGCGACACGCTTCTCGGCAGCAGCGGTGCCAACACGCTGATCGGCGGTGGCGGCGAGGACACGCTCGACGGGGGCTTAGGCAACGACATGATCGTCGGCGGCAGCGGCGCCGATACGTTCTTTTTCACCAAAGCCGGCGACGACATCTTCGCCGACTTCAATCCGGGCGAGGGCGACAGGCTCTTCTACGGCTTCACCGACGCGCAGAGCGTGACCATCACGGCCTCCGGCCACGTCCTGGAGTTCAATGTCGACGGCGTGCTCTCGACGATCACCGCGCCGACCTACACCTGGACCGGGCTCGAGCCGATCGCGCTCGGCGGCAACCCGGACGGGGACGACACGCGAGTGGGCGGCGCCGGCGCCGACACGTTCTACGGCGGCGCCGGCAACGACGTGCTGATCGGCGGCGACGGCGACGACACGCTCTACGGCGGCAGCGGCGACGACACCCTGTCGAGCGACGGGAGCCTGAACTTCAAGGGCAGCAACTTCCTCGAAGGCGGCGACGGCAATGACACGCTGATCGGCGGCCCGGCCTACGACGCCGTCGACACGGCCTACTACGGCAACGCGACGGGCTCGGTGATCGTCGACCTGGCGGCTGGAACGGCGGCCGGGCAGGGCAGCGACACGCTCTATAGCGTCGAGGCGGTCGTCGGCTCCGCCTTCGCCGATACGCTCCTCGGCAGCGCCGCTGCGAACATACTCGTCGGTGGCGATGGCGACGACACTCTGACCGGCGGGCTCGGCAATGACATCCTGACCGGCGCCGCCGGCAACGACGTCTTTGCCTACTCGTTCGACGGCGCCAGCCAAGGGCACGACATCATCACCGACTTCAATCCGGACAAAGATGCCTTCGACTTCGATTTTGGTGCTGCGACGAGCATCAGCATCGTCCAATCCGGCAACGTCATGCAGATCGTCGTCGACGGCGTCGAGACCACGATTACGACGCCGGGATATGCATGGCCAGAGGTCGGGCCAGGCCTCTCGTCGGTGGGCGGATCGATCAGCGTGGAAGCGCCGGACAGCGGCGTAACGATAACCGGCGGAACACTCGCGAACATTGGTGACGCGGGTTCTGCCCCGCCGGGCAATCTCGTGCTGAATGGCGGAGCCATTGTCTTGGCCGCAAGCGGCGGTATCGGCTCGACAGGCGGGATATCGCTCGCGAGTCCGGTCGTGATCGGCGGTTCCGTCGGCGACGACACGCTGGTGGGCGGCGCGGGCGACGACACGCTGGCCGGCCGGCTGGGCAACGACGCCCTGACCGGCGGCGGCGGCGCCGATCTCTTCATCTACGCCGCCGGCGACGGCAACGACACCATCACCGACTTCGACGCGGCCGAAGGCGACAGGGTGGACCTCGCCGGCGTCGACTTCGTCGGCACCGGCGCCACAGGCAACATCGCCGTGCTCTCCGACGGCGCCACCATCACGGCCCAGACGGGCTACGTCTGGTCCGCCGCCGACTTCGTCTAGGCCGCCTGCTTCACCAGGCTGGCGATCTCCGGCAGCCGCACGTCGACGCGCTCGGGCCGCTGGCTGCCGAGGTTCAGCACCAGACGATGCACGCCGAGCTCGGCGTAGCCCTGCATCGCATCGGTCGCCATGGTCATCGGCGGCGTGATGATGATCTGGTAGTCGGGCGTGCGCTTGCGACCTTCCTTGGCGAAGGCGGCGTCGAGCTTGGCCAGCATGCCCTTGGTGCGCTCGGGATCGAGGTTGAAGCCGTACCAGCCGGCGCCGAAGCGCACGGCCCTGCGGAACGCGGCGTCGGCATATCCGCCGACGATGATCGGCACGTGCGGCTTCTGGATCGGCTTGGGGTCCAGCCGCATGGTCTCGAACTGCACCCACTTGCCCTTGAAGTCGACCACCGGCTCGGTCCACAGCTTTCGCATGACGGTGAGGAACTCGTCGCAGCGCGCGCCGCGGTCTTCCCAGCGATAGCCGCAGGCCTCGACCTCCTCCTTGTTCCAGCCCACGCCGATGCCGAAATCGATGCGGCCATCTGTGAGCCAGTCGAGCGTCGCCATCTCCTTGGCGGTGTAGATCGGGTTGCGCTGCGGCACGAGGGCCACGCCGGTGCCGAAACGCACCTTGCTGGTGACGCCCGCGAGGTAGCCGAAGGTGGCGGTGACGTCGAGCATGCCGCCGCCGTCGGGCACCGGGATACGGCCGTCCTTGGAGCCGGGATAGCCGTAGGTGTTGCGGTCGAACAGCGCGACGTGCTCGCCCATCCAGATCGAGTCGAGGCCCATACCCTCGGCGCGCTTGCCGAAATCCCTGATCATCGCGGGCGTCGCCTGGGGCGACATGAAGGTGGCGAAGACTCCGATCTTCATGGTGCGGTCCTCTCGTTGCCGGGTGCACGCCATCGTGCACCCCCGAGGAGCGGGATCAAAGGCCGGAGTTCGACATTGCCCGGAGCGCTATTTCGGCGTGCCGCCTTTGCCCTTGCCATCGCCTTTGTTGTTGCTCCGGATGCTCTCGACGTTCTCGTTATTGCAAAGTGACCGGTTGAAGCACGTAGGCTCGCCGGCTCCCTTGCGGTTGACGGCAGTGGGCTTGCCGCCCGGCTTCTTCTGCTCGGCGACGGCCGGTCCGGCGGCCGCGAGGCCGAACGCCAAAACGATCGACGCGAGAACGGCGAGACGGTTGCGCATGAGGTTCCCCGAGCGTTTGCGACGCGTCCGAAGACGCACAACTGACCTTACGCAACGCGCTGCCGAAGCATCCCCCGTTCTTTTGCACCTTGTCCAGTACCCCCGATTTCGGCCGAGCGGCCATGTCCGCGTCCGCACTGTTCGTCGGCCGCCGAATGAGGCTAGGTTCCTGACGTAGCCAGGTTTTGTTGGATCGAGGGAGGGGTTGAATGAGCGTCGTCGAAACCGAGCGCCACGGGCAGATCTTCGTGGTGCGCATGAACCGGCCGGATCGGCTCAACGCGCTGAACCAGGAGATGCGCACCGAGCTCGCCAAGGCATGGACCGCCTTCCGCCACGACGACGACCTCGAGGTGGCGATCTTCACCGGCGCCGGCCGCGGCTTCTGCGCCGGCGAGGACATGAAGGAGACGCTGGCCAACAAGACGCCCGGCGGCAAGAAGATCGACATCGAGGACCCGTTCATGACCGGCAAGTTGGAGAAGCCGGTGATCGCGGCGATCAACGGCTTCGCCATGGGCGGCGGCTTCATGCTGGTCGAGCGCACCGACCTGCGCGTCGCGGTACGCAGCGCCGTGTTCGAGGTCTCCGAGGCCAAGCGCTGGCTGCTGGGCGGCTACAATCACGGACACATCGCCAATCTGCCGTATCCCATCGCGATGGAGATGGCGCTGGGCTTCCGCTTCAGCGCCGAGCGCTTCCATCAGATCGGCTTCGTCAACCGCCTGGTCGAGCCCGAGCAGCTGATGCCCGAGGCGATGGGCATGGCCGAGCACATGCTGAGCCTGCCGCCGGCCTCGCGCGTGAACACCGTCCATATGATGCGCCAGATGCGGCCCGAGCCCGGTCCCGACATCAAAGCGCTTGCGGCTGAATTGCACGAGCACGGCGACAAGAGCGACCTGATGGAATCGCGCGCCGCCTTCGCGGAGAAGCGCAAGCCGAACTTCAAGGGCTGGAAGGATCCGCAGGACCGCTATCGCATGCCGCAACGCAAGCCGGCGCCGGCGTAGCGACATACGTGGAAGCAGACTTGCGCGCGTGATCAGCGTCGTACGTTGACAACGCTTCGATGGGCACCCGATAGTCAGAATCCTGAAAGCGACAACCCAACGTCATAAGTCTGGGTGTGTTTTGGGAGGAAACGATGATTCGTGGTGTCGCCCGGACTCTGACTCTGGCGCTGGGCCTGATGCTCGGCGCCCTGATGCCGCTTTCTGCGCAGGAGCAGAAAGGCACGCTCGTGTTCGCCGTCGAGTCGCTCGGCGCGCAGACGCTCGATCCGATTCTCGAGCAGCGCCCCGGCAACGCCGTCTATCAGGCGGTGATGTACGACTCGCTTGTGGGATTCAACTTCGAGAAGGGCGGCGTCGGCCCCGGCGTGGCTCAGCGCTGGGAGATGTCGGCCGACGGCCTGAGCTGGACGTTCTACCTGCGCCCCGGCCAGGTGTTCCACAACGGCGACAAGCTCACCGCGCACGACGTGAAGTTCAGCCTCGAGCGGCAGATGAGCGAAGGCTCGACGGCCGCCATGGCGGCGACCATGCGGCGCACGATCAAGAGCATCGAGGTGATCGACGAGCTCACGGTCAAGGTGAACACCTCGGCGCCTCAGGTCGGCCTGCCGGCCAGCCTGTCGCGCGCGGTGGCGCCGGAAGGCGCGATCATGCCCAAGAACTACATCGAGAAGGTGGGCGACGAGGGCTTCCGCAAGGCGCCCATCGGCAGCGGGCCGTGGAAGTTCAAGCGCAACGTGCCGGGCGACCGCATCGAGTTCGTGGCGGTGACCCACAACCACTGGCGCGGCCGCCCGCACTTCAAGGAACTGCACATCCTACTGGTGCCGGAGGAGAGCACGCGCGTGGCCATGGTGCGCACGGGCGAGGCGGCGATCGCCTCGATCGGGCCGGAGACCATGCTGAGCGCGGCGCGCGCCGGCCTCGAGGTGCTGGCGGTGCCGGGCACGATGCAGGCCATCTTCCAGTTCTACGGCAGCTACCAGCCGGAGGTGAAGGACTCGCCGATCGCCAAGGTCCGCGTGCGCCAGGCCCTGTCGCTGGCGATCGATCGCAAGGCGCTCATCGAGCACGTAATGAACGGCAAGGCGCGCATCCCGCACCCGTTCTCGGCCTTCGAGTACACGGACTACTACAGCGCCGACAAATGGGCGAAGTGGGCGCAGGAGAACTATCGCTACGATCCTGTGCTGGCGAAGAAGATCCTGGCCGAGGAGGGCTACCCCAACGGCTTCGAGCTGAAGTTCGCCAACATGGCGTTGCCCGGCACGCAGTTCATGATCGACATCGGCACCGCGATCGCCGACATGTGGACCAAGATCGGCGTCAAGGTGACGACGAAGCACTACGAGTACGGCGCCTTCGTGCCGCTGGAGCGCGGCGACCAGAAGCAGCTGATCGGCTGGGCCACGATGTACCGCACGGCCGGCCGTCCCGAAGCGCAGTGGCGCTACAACTCGGCCTTCCAGCCCGGACAAGGCCAGCGCCTGCTGGGCGACAAGGATACGTGCGGCGATGCGTGCCAGGAGTTCGTCAAGATCTACAAGGCGCTGCTCGACGAACGCGATCCCGCCAAGCGCACGGCGCTGACCGACAAGATGGTCGAGGTGGTCGCCAACTCGTGGGTCGTCGTGCCGCTCATCGAGGGCATGGGCTACTACGCCATCAACACCAAGAAGGTCGGCCAGTTCAACGCGATTCCCGGCCGGCACGAACTGGGCGACGTGTTCGAGCGCATCCCGCGGCCGGAGGAGAAGGCGTGGCCGAAGAAGAAGTGAGGTAGCGGCGCGGCGGCGGGGCGGTCACGATGAAGCGCTTCATCGCGCGGCGACTGATGCAGGGCGTGATCCTGCTCTTTATGGTCGCCACCATCGTGTTCTTCCTCGGCAGGCTCACCGGCAACCCGGTGGATCTGATGCTGCCGGAGGACGCCACCGCCGAGGACCGCGCCGCCCTCATCAAGACGCTGGGACTGGACGAGCCGATCTTCGATCAGTTCGTGCACTTTATCGTCCGGGCGGTGCAGGGCGATCTCGGCGAATCGATCCGCATGAAGCAGCCGGCCGCCGAGGCCTTCTTCGACCGGCTGCCCAACACGCTGGCCATCATCCCGTGGGCGCTGATTCTCGGGATGTCGCTGGGCATTCCGCTGGGCGTGCTCGCCGCGCTCAATCGCGGCGGCATGCTCGACAGGCTCGCCGGCACGGTGGCCGTGCTGGGCGTGGCGATGCCCAGCTTCTGGCTCGGCGTGCTGCTGATCTTCCTGTTCAGCGTCGAGCTCGGCTGGCTGCCGTCGAGTCGCATGGGCGGGCCCGACCACTACGTGCTGCCGGTGATCACCTTGGGCACGTTCCTGATCGCGGGATTCATGCGCATCACGCGCTCGGCGATGCTCGAGGTGATGGAAAGCGAGTTCGTCAAGCTGGCGCGCATCAAGGGCCTGAGCGAGACCACGGTGATCTGGAAGCACTGCCTGCGCAACGCGTTGATCCCGGTGCTGACCTTGTGGGGCGTGTTCATCGGCAATCTGATCACCGGCGCGATCGTCACCGAGACCGTGTTCGCATGGCCGGGCATCGGGCGCCTGACCTACGAGGCGGTGATCTACCGCGACTTTCCGCTGCTGCAGGCGGTGATCATCCTGAAGTCGATCCTGATCGTCTCCATCAACCTCGGCGTCGACGTCCTCTATGCCTACGTCGACCCCAGGATCCGGCTGGCATGAATCCCCATCGTCGTCCTGAGCGAAGCGAAGGATCCAGCGGTGGTGCCCGCTCGTCCCACCGCAAGGTCCTTCGCTGCGCTCAGGACGACGGGGAGGGCGTGCCATGGCCGTAGTCGAGCGGCCGCAGGAGGCCGTGCCGGCGGAGCCGCCGCGGCCGTTCTGGCGCGCACTGCTGAAGATCCGCGGCAGCGCCGGCGTCCGGCGCACGTCGCGGGTGCCGTGGATTCCCATCGTCATCATCTCGATCATCGTCATCATGGCGCTGTTCGCACCGCTGCTCGCGCCGCACTCGCCGATCGACCAGACCCTGCGCGACAAGCTGCTGCCGCCGTTCTGGATGGAGGGCGGCGAGGCCAAGTACATCCTGGGGACCGACCATTTCGGCCGCGACATCCTCAGCCGGCTGATCTACGGCGCGCGCGTCAGCCTGCTCGTGGCGCTGCTGGCGCTGACCGTCGGCGGCGGCGTCGGCCTGACGATCGGTGTCGTGTCGGGCTATGTCGGCGGCAAGGTCGACGCTGTTCTCATGCGTCTGGTCGACGCCGCCTTCACCTTTCCCGCGATCCTCTTCGCGCTGCTGCTGTCGGTGACGATGGGGCAGGGGCTGGGTACGCTGGTGTCCGCCATCTCGCTGCTGCTGTGGGCCAGCTTCGCGCGCGTGATCCGCGGCGAGGTGCTGTCGTTGCGGCAACGCGACTTCGTGGCCCTGGCCAAGGTCCGCGGCTGCTCCTCGCTGCGCATCATGCTCACCCACATCCTGCCCAACGTGCTCAACACCTTCATGGTGCTGGTGACGCTCAACATCGGTGTGGTGATCATCGCGGAGGCGTCGCTGTCGTTCCTCGGCGCCGGCATCCCGCCGCCGACGCCGACCTGGGGCCTGATGATCTCCGAGGGCCGCGGACGCATCGCCGACGCCTGGTGGGTGGCGCTGATCCCGGGCATCGCCATCACCCTGCTGGTGCTGTCGGTGAACCTCTTCGGCGACTGGCTGCGCGACAGGCTGGATCCGAGGTTGCGCCAGCTATGAGCACGAGTACCGCCGAGACCGTCCTCGACGTCCGCGATCTTCACACCCATTTCTTCCTGCGCCGCGGCGTGGTGAAGGCGGTCGACGGCGTGAGCTTCACGTTGAAGCGCGGCGAGGTCCTCGGGCTGGTGGGGGAATCCGGCTGCGGCAAGAGCCTGACCGCCCTGTCGGTCATGCGGCTGCTGCCCAAAGGCGCCGCGCGCACCGTCCAGGGCGAGATCGTTCTCGACGGCGAGAACATCCTGCAGCGCACGCCCCGGCAAATGCGCGAGATCCGCGGGCGCAAGATCTCGATGGTGCTGCAGGATCCGCAGACCTCGCTCAATCCCGTCTTCTCGGTCGGCGACCAGCTGCGCGAGGCGCTGCTGCGGCGCGGGCCGGCGAAGCTGAAGGAGATCATGAAGCGGGCGGTCGATGCGCTGCGCCGCGTCGACATCGCCGCGCCGGAGCAGCGCATCGGCCAGTATCCGCACCAGATGTCGGGCGGCATGAAGCAGCGCGTGGTGGGCGCCATCGCCATCTCCGGCGAGCCGGAGGTGCTGATCGCCGACGAGCCGACCACCGCGCTCGATGTCACCATCCAGCTGCAGTACCTCAAGCTTCTCAAGCGCCTGCAGCGCGAGAACGGCATGGCGATCCTGTTCATCACCCACGATTTCGGCGTCGTGGCGCGCATGTGCGATCGCGTGGCGGTGATGTACGCCGGCCGCATCGTCGAGTGCGGGCCGGTGCAGCAGATCTTCGAGGCGCCGTCGCATCCCTATACCCGGGCGCTGATCGCCTCGGTGCCGAAGATGACCGGCGCGCGCGGCCGGCTCACGGCGATCGAGGGCCAGCCGCCTTCGCTGATGGACATGCCGGTTGGCTGCCGTTTCGCCTCGCGCTGCGCCCATGTCGAGCAGCGCTGCCTGGATCAGTACCCCGGCACGACGCAGATCGGCGCCGAGCACACCGCCAGTTGCTGGAAGATCGGTCAGATATGAGCGCCGAAACCGACCAGCCGCTGCTGCGCGTCGAGAACGTGCGCAAGCACTTCCCGTTCACCAAGGGTATCGTGTTCTCGAAGACGCTGGGGCACGTCAAGGCCGTCGACGACATCTCCTTCGAGATCCGCGCCGGTGAGACGCTGGGACTGGTCGGGGAGTCCGGCTGCGGCAAGACCACGACCTCGCGCATGATCCTCAACCTCGAGGAGCCGACCGACGGGCAGATCCTGCTCGAGGGCGAACGGATCCACGGCCTGCAGGGCGAGGCGTTGAAGACCTACCGCACCAAGGTGCAGGCGGTGTTCCAGGACCCGTGGTCGTCGCTCAACCCGCGCATGACGGCGGGCCGCATCATCGCCGAGTCGCTGATCGTCACGCAGTGGGGCGACAAGGAGAAGATCGCCGCGCGCGTGGCGGAGCTGCTGAAGCAGGTCGGCCTGCGGCCCGACCAGGCGCAGCAATACCCGCACGAATTCTCCGGCGGCCAGCGCCAGCGCGTCGCGCTGGCGGCGGCCTTGGCCTCGTCGCCCAGGCTGATCGTGCTCGACGAGCCGGTCTCGGCGCTCGACGTGTCGATCCGTGCGCAGATGATGAACCTGCTGAAGGACATCCAGGCCGAGGGCAACGTCGCCTACCTGCTGGTGGCGCACGATCTCGCCACGGTCCGGCACATGTCCGACCACACGGTGGTGATGTACCTCGGCAAGATCGTCGAGAAGGCGCCGACCGAGGCGCTGTTCGACGACGTGCGCCATCCCTACACCAAGGCGCTGTTCTCGGCCGTGCTGATGGCGCGGCCGAACCGGCAGGAGGAGGAGATCGAGCTCAAGGGCGAGGTGCCGTCGCCGCTCAATCCGCCCTCCGGCTGCCGCTTCCACACGCGCTGTCCCTATGTGATGGCGCGCTGCTCGCAGGATGAGCCGCCGCTGCGCGAGGTCACGCCGGGTCACGCCGTGGCCTGTCATCTGTTCGAGGAGACGTCGTCCTGAGCGCAGCGAAGGACCTTGCGGTGGTGCGATGGGTCACACTGCCGGATCCTTCGCTTCGCTCAGGATGACGGGAATAGAGGAGTGAGTTCCATGCCGCACGGTCCGTTGCAGGGCGTCAAGGTGGTGTCGTGCTCGACGGCGCAGGCCGGCACCGTGCCCTACATGCTGATGGCCGATCTCGGCGCCGACGTGATCAAGATCGAGACGCCTGAGGGCGGCGACGGCTCGCGCCGCATGACCGTGCTGCCGGGCATGGCCAGCACCTTCTTCGAGACCAACAACCGCGGCGTCAAGAGCGTCACCTTGAACCTGAAGGAGCCGGAAGGCCGCGCCATCCTGCACAAGCTGGTCGCTGAGGCCGACATCTTCGGCCAGAACTTCCGGCCCAGCGCCGCCGAGCGCAACGGCTTCGGCTACGAGGAGCTGCGCAAGATCAACCCCAGGCTGGTCTACGTCTCGATCTCCGGCTACGGCACCAAGGGCCCGAACGGCCATCTGCCCGGCACGGACTCGATGGCCCAGGCGCTGGGCGGCATCGCCGAGGCGTATTCGACGCCCGGCCTGCCGATGCGCACCGGCATCGCCTCGGTGGCCGACGAGAGCTGCGCCATGCTGGCCTTCGGCGGCGCGCTCGCCGCACTCACGCATGCGCGCGCCACGGGGCAGGGGCAGAAGATCGAGCTGTCGCTGCTGGGCGCGGTGATCCGGCTGATGGGCTGGACCTTCACCACGACCATGTGGCGCGACCAGAACCCGGTCACCGGCCAGGCGCGCATCACCGGCACGCCGGCGCGGCCGGGCATCAGCGCCTCGTTCAACGACAGGGACGGCAAGCCGCTGGTCTTCCAGCTCACCGGGCCGGACAACTGGGCCGACGCGATGAAGGGGCTGGGCTTCCACGAGCGCATCAAGGCGGCCGGTTTCGAGAACCTCGGCGTGATCATCGACAACGACGCCAAGCGGATCGAGCTGCTGGCGCTGCTCGACTCTTTGTTCGCCACGGGCTCGCGCGACGAGTGGGTCAGGCGGCTGCGCGAGGCGGACATCGTCTCGGCGCCGATCAACACGATGCTCGAGGCGTCGAACGATCCCGACGTGATCGCCAACGGCTACGTGACCCATGTTGAGTACCCCAAGCTCGGCAAGAGCCTGAAGGTGCACGGCACGCCGTGGCAATTCTCCGAGACGCCGGCCAAGCCCGGCATCGCGCCGGAGCTGGGCGAGCACAACGAGGCCGCGCTGCTCGGGATCGGCTACACCAAGGAGCAGATCGCCGACCTCAAGGCGCGCAAGATCATCTAGGTAGCCCCTGTCATCCGGAGCACCGCGAGGGATCTAGGGAAGCCGCCTGGATCCCTCGCGGCGCTACAGGGGCCGCGGACGGCCCCGAGGATGACAGGATGCGCCCGATAAACAGCACGCCGCTCTAGCGGCGCCCGCCTAGGGCTTCTTCTCGCCGCGGATGATGCGCAGCCATGGATTGAGATTGGGTTCCGCGACCTTGACCAGCGTGTTGCGGTCGCGGTGGATGAACGGCTCGTCCTGGCCCTTCACCATCAGGATCGTGTCGGAGACGTAGCTCCACGTACCGTCGCTGTTGAAGGTGACGGTCAGCGTATAGGAGTCCGTGCGGAAGGCCTGCTCGAGGAAAGTGGTCGAGCAGATGCCGTATTCGGTCTCGCCGCGCTTGGCCGCGACCTTCAGCTCGGTGGCGTCGGCCGCGGCGTGCCCGGCGGCCAGCGCCGTCTGCCCGCGCGGGATCGTCAGGCTCTGCAGGATCAGGCCGGTCGCCGGCTCCCACAGCCAGTAGCCGATCTGGTCGTGGAAGGTCGTGTCCTCTTCGATCGTGTTGACGTGGATATGGTAGCGCAGGCCGTAGAAGAGCTGCGGGCCGTTGGCCTGCGGATCGATCGGCTGCATCTCGATGCGTTCGTAGTACTCGCGCTGCTCCGGACCGTCGGCCTTGGGCGCGCGGTCGACGCCCTTGCGGCCTTCCCAGACGCCGGCAAGCCGGCGCAGGGGGCCCAGATTGGCCAGCGTGTCGGGATTGACGTCGTCGGGCTCGGTGAAGATGTCGTCCGGAATCTCGCGCGCCTGCTTGTCCATAGACCGCTCCACCATCCGCGTTTCCGCAATCGCAGGCATAGTATGCGGCGCGTCACCAACGATACACTTCTTCGCTTGACGCGTTCACAGAAAAGAGAGTACCTACTCACTTATTATGAACGCCGTTAAATTGTCTCTCTACGACCTCAAGCCGCGCTTCCAGGCGTTGCTGCGGCCGGCTGTGGGGGCGCTGGCGCAAGGGGGCGTCACGGCCAATCAGGTGACGGTGTTCGCCGCCGCGGGATCGATCGCGCTGGGCGCGGTGCTCACGGTGTGGGGCGGATCGGTGCGCTGGCTGTTCCTGCTGCTGCCGGTGTGGTTCCTGCTGCGCATGGCGCTGAACGCCGCCGACGGCATGCTGGCGCGCGAGTTCGGCCAGAAGAGCAGGCTGGGCGCCTATCTCAACGAGCTCAGCGACGTGGTGGCCGACGCCGCCCTCTACCTGCCCTTCGCGCTGGTGATGCCCTGGGGCATTGCCGGCGTCGCCGCGGTCGTCTTCCTGGCCACGCTCAGCGAGTTCGCCGGCGTGTTGGGCACGATGGTCGGCGGCGAACGCCGCTACGACGGGCCGATGGGCAAGAGCGACCGCGCGCTGGTGTTCGCCGCTGCGGGGGCGTGGATCGGTTTCGGCTTCGGATTGCCGTCCTGGCTGGGCTGGCTGTGGCCGGCGCTGGCGCTGCTGCTGCTGCTCAACATCGTCAATCGCGTGCGCGCCGGCCTGGCGTCGGCGAAATCCTGAAGGGGATTCCATGCGCATCGAAGAGTGCGTCTTCACGACCCATGACGGTGTCGAGCTGTTCTACCGCCACTGGCCGGCGGTGGACACGCCGCGCGGCGCCGTCATCCTGCTGCATCGCGGGCACGAGCATTCCGGCCGCATGGAGCATCTGGTCGGCGAGCTCGGCCTGCCCGGGTTCAGCTTCTTCGCCTGGGACGCGCGCGGCCATGGCCGCTCGCCGGGCGCGCGCGGCGACAGCCCCAGCTTCGCGACCTCGGCGCGCGACCTGCAGGGCTTCGTCGATCACATCGCCGCCACGCACGGCATCGCCGTCGAGGACATGGTGGTCGTGGCCCAGAGCGTCGGCGCGGTCCTGGCGGCGACCTGGGCGCACGACTATGCGCCGCGCATCCGCTGCATGGTGCTGGCCTCGCCGGCCTTCAAGGTGAAGCTCTACGTGCCCTTCGCGCGGCCCGGCCTGAAGCTGCTGGAGAGCGTTTCGCCCGGCCGCTTCGTCAACAGCTACGTCAAGGCGAAGTTCCTGACGCACGACGCGGCGCGCATCGCGTCGTACGACACCGACCCGCTGATCACGCGGGCGATCTCGGTGAAGATCCTGACCCAGCTCTACGAGGCGGCGGAGCGCGTCGTGGCCGACGCGCGCGCCATCGCGATTCCGACGCAGGTGCTGATCTCGGGCAGCGACTGGGTCGTGCATCACGGCCCGCAGCATCGCTTCTTCGAGAACCTCGGCACGCCGATCAAGGAGCGCCACGTGCTGCCGGGCTTCTATCACGACACCCTGGGCGAGAGGGACCGCGCCGTGGCGCTGGACCACGCGCGGCGCTTCATCGAGGCGCGCTTCGCGCAGAAGCTGACGCGGCCCTCGTTGCTGGAGGCCGATCGCTGGGGCTACACGCGCGACGAGGCCGACCGGCTGGCGACGCCGCTGCCGACGCTCTCGG
Source organism: Reyranellaceae bacterium (assembly GCA_050183765.1). GTDB lineage: Bacteria > Pseudomonadota > Alphaproteobacteria > Reyranellales > Reyranellaceae > JAFAZJ01. The sequence goes on from JBFXAZ010000089.1 coordinate 22,441, forward strand.
CGCGCGGCCTGTACTGGGCGATGACGCGCTTCTGGCTGAAGGTCGGCGGCCTGTTCTCGCGCGGCATCAAGGTCGGCCATGACACCGGCTTCGATTCCGGCTCGAGCCTCGACTACGTCTACCGCAACACGCCGGAAGGGCTGGGACCGATCGGCCGTCTGGTCGACCGCATCTATCTCTATTCGATCGGCTGGCGCGGCATTCGTCAGCGCAAGGTGCACGTCGAGGAGCTGATCCGCCGTGCGCTGGCGCGGCTCAGCGGCGAGGGCAAGCCGGCGCGGATCATGGACATCGCCGCCGGCCATGGCCGCTACGTGCTGGAGGCGCTGGAAAGCGCGCCCGAGCTGAAGCCCGAGCAGATCACCCTGCGCGATTTCAGCCCGATCAACGTCGAGGCCGGCGGCAGGCTGATCGAGGCCAAGGGGCTGGGCGGCATCGCCCGCTTCGTGCGCGCCGACGCCTTCGATCCAGCGAGCTTCGAGGCCATCGCGCCGGCGCCCACGCTGGGCATCGTCTCGGGCCTCTACGAGCTGTTCCCCGACAACGAGATGGTGCGGCGCTCGCTGGCCGGCTTCGCCCGCGCGATTCCCGAAGGCGGCTACCTGCTCTACACCAACCAGCCATGGCACCCGCAGATCGAGCTGATCGCGCGCGCGCTGACCAGCCATCGCCAGGGCGCCGCCTGGGTGATGCGCCGACGCACGCAGGAGGAGATGGACCAGCTCGTCGCCGAGGCCGGCTTCAGCAAGATCGAGCAGCGCATCGACGGCTGGGGCATCTTCACGGTGAGCCTGGCCCAGCGCCGGGCCTCGGCGTGAGCGCTGGCAGCACATATTCATCTCTACCTTCCCCCGCTGGCGGGGGAAGGTGGCAGCGCGAAGCGCTGACGGATGGGGGTGGCTCGCGCGGCCAAACGCGATCGGGCAAGGACATCGCCGTCGTCGTCGACAGCCCCCCCCCGCCCGCGCGGCGCGCCCCCGTCCCCCCCCCCCGGGGGGAGGGAGACCCGCCCAGACCGCCGGGGCCCTAGCCCCCCGGCCGGGGCGCC
>JBFXAZ010000090.1:0-23013 GCA_050183765.1 Reyranellaceae bacterium
GATGATGTGGCTGGCCACCGGCACCAGGCGGCGCTTGAGCGTCGGCGTCAGGTCGGTGGTGTAGCCATTCGTCGCGATCACCACCTCGCGCGCCTCGATCGGGCCCTTGCTGGTCAGCACGGTGAAGCCGCCGGTCTTGCGCTCGATCTTCTCGGCGTCGCATTGCGCGCAGAGCCTCGCCCCGGCGCGGTGCGTCGCCTTCAGCAGCCCGCCGTAGTACATCGCCGGATGCAGCTGGCCGGTGCGCTCGACCACCATGCCGCCGTAGTAGTAGTCGGAGGCGATCTCCTCGCGCTGCCGCTCGCGCGGGATCATGTAGGTGCCCAGCCCGGCGCTGTCGTTGTAGGTGCCGGTCTTGGCGGCCTGCTCGTTGTAGTGCCGCTGGGTATAGGCGCCGCTGAAGCGGCCGCTCATGCGCCAGTGGCACTCGATGCCCTCGCGCTCGATCACGGTCTGGACCTGGGCGAGCGAGTCCGCGGCATCGGCCAGCATGCGGCTCATCACCTTCTTCCACTCCTCGGGATCGCTCTTGACGCCCTTGCCCGAGAAGCCCTTGCCCAGGGTGGTGCCGCCGCTGACGCCGCCGCCGTTGCGCGTCGAGGCGCCGACGCCGAAATCGCCGCGTTCCAGGACCGTCACATCGATGCCCGATCGCGCCAGCTCCAGCGCCGTCGATAGCCCGCCATAGCCGGCGCCGACGACCAGCACGTCGGTCTTGAGCGGCGGGTCCTGCGACAGCTCGTTGCTGGGATGCCACCACTCCCACCACCAGGGCATGGGCTTGAAGTCCTTGTGGAAGACGCTGTCGGCCATTCGTCGCTCCCCGTTGCCGCGCTTCTCGTGACAGGAAAATGGCGCATGCCGATCGATCCCGTCATCGCCCGCCTGCTGAAGCTCGCCGCGAAAACTGGCATGGCCCAAGTCGAGGACGGCATCTGGTACCGCACCCGTCGTTGAAGGTCGCCGGCGCGTCGATGATGCGCAACAAGAACGACAATACACTAGCCTTCAGCTGCTTGCTTGACGACAAGGAGATCCTGATTGCGACGGCGCCGAAGGGTCTAATTCGAAGCCGACCACTACAAGGGCCAACCCGCCGTGCTGGTGCGCCTATCGAAGGCCAGCGACAAGAGCCTCACCGCCAGCGTGATCCGCGCTTGGCGCCTGATGGTGCCTAAGCGGCTTGCCCCGCGACTTGCCGCGATGGTGCAAACAACGCAGCATTCGTTTACAGTCTCACAGGCATGGCGTCGCTCTCGGGCGTCCGCAGCCACGTGATCGAACAACGACGAGAACACGACTATGGATGGGTCCCTCGAGAAGGCCCTCAGCGCAGAGGCTGCCAAGCTTCTCGCCAATGCCATTTTGCAAAGCGGTAAGGCTGCAATCGACTATCTTTTCTCGCCTTCAACCGAGCCGGATCGACTCGCCCAGTTGTCGCGGCACCTGGTGCGTGTGCACAACTGGGCATCAACCTACAACTTTTTAGGCCTCGGACTTCCCAAGAGCAGTAGTTCCGACACCATTCAACTACGCTTCCACGCGACACCTCGACGCTATAGAGCGCTGGGCTCGCAGGATCAGAGCAGTTCAAACGAAGAAGAGTTTCTAACTACCCAACACTCTGTGTTACTTCTTGGTGATCCCGGTGCTGGGAAAACAACAACTTTGAAACGCCTTGCTCTTTCCCTCCTTGGCGATGGCCCAAGATCGCCCTTCGACATCTTCCAGTTTCCACTTCTACTGGTGCTCAGGGATCTTCCGCGCAGAAAGTTTGTATGTGAGGAGATAGCCGATATTTTTGACATAGTTTACGAGAAAACTCTTCGCCCCGAAGTTGTATCGAGAGATGAGAGTCTTCTCCATTTAAGATCTGATTACGAAATTCGCGTTGAAGGACGCACAATTGAAGATGTTCTTTCTGATATTCTTAATGCCACTAAGCCTTTGATTCTCGTTGATGGCCTTGACGAACTTGACCCCAGCCAACGGCATTCCGTGGAGCGTGAAATTGAGGCACTAGATTCCCGCCTCACGAACTCCAGAATCATTTTGTCTTGTCGTTCCGGAGACTACTCAACTAACTTCCACGGATTTCGACTTACTGAGATTGCTCCGTTAAACGACGCGGAAATAAAGAACATTGCTGAACTATGGCTAGGAGATTCTACCGAGTTCATTGCCGCACTTAAGCGCACCCCGTACTCGGACATTGTCGACCGACCGCTCTTGTTGAGCTTCATCTTATACCTGTTCATTTCAGAAGGTGAATTGCCCAACCAACCAGCGCAGATCTATCGTAAGGTTGTCTATCGTTTATTAAATGAATGGGATGAAGAGCGGCGTATAAAACGGGCATCCAAATATGCTCATTTTGACTCAGATCGGAAAATAGACTTCCTCTCAGAGTTAGCCTATCATCTAACATATGAGTTAAAGGCAAAGTCCTTTTCGGGAGAGATTTTCCGACAAGCATACAAGGATATTCATTCGTCGTTTAATCTTCCTAGTCGGGAGTATGTCCAGGTTGCTCAAGAGATCGAGACGCATACAGGCATTGTTGTCGTGACTGGGATAGATAGATTCGAGTTTTCTCATCTGTCTATTCAAGAATATTTGGCTGCTAACTACATATGCCGATCACCTCATCCAGATCTTCTGAAACAGTATCTTTCTCAGTATCCCGCGCCCGTAGCCGTGGCGTGCGCTTTGTCATCAAACCCAAGTGTTTTCTTTTCTGAGATGATTAACAGACATTTAGGCGATAAATTTCGCAACCCACATGATGCATTGCGCACGGAAACGGTGGAAAATCAACTATCTTTTGACCTCTTCGGTCAAGGCACCGCAAACAATCTTCGAAGCTTTGTCTCCCGGCTGCAAATTGAGAACCCTTATTTTAAAGTTGATCAACGCTTTGGAGACTCTTTGCTATGCGTCTTTGCATTCTATTATAGAAGATACTCTCAAGATCTAGATAGCACTCTTACAAGCCTTTTGCGTTTGCCTGGTGTATCAAAGTCAATAGAGATAGCCTTGGATCATAGGCGCGCCAAAGATGACAGTGTGCTTCCTTACCGAATAACGGAAAAGACGATACTCTTGGACATCGATGCATGGTTCAAGTCAGTGTATGAGGCTGTTTCTGGACCATGGCCCAGCAACGAGCAGCAAATGAAGGTGCTCCCCTTTGTGGCTTTTCCTGCGGATGTGTTCGAGGGTTTGTGGCACGGGTCATACCATCCAATCAGTCGAGCGCCCAATCGAGAGCCCCCACACAAGGACCGCATCGGAAGAACACTTGCGTACACTCCATTTTGTGAGATTGATCAGGGGCGCCACAAATTCAATACCAAACACGTTTGCCAAGTATGCTTTCGTTTTCAACCGCCTGCCCATGTGCCGAGGCGGCGTCCTGCGCCAAAGCCAAAGTCCAATTCTGAGTAGGTTTGTACTCCCACCACCGGCGCATGGGCTTGAAGTCCTTGCGGAAGACGCTGTCGGCCATTCGTCTCTCCCCGCATGGCGCCACAGTCGCGCGCGACGGCGGGGGATTCAAGACAGGCTGCCGGGATACCAGCCAGTCCCGTGTCGATGACATGCATCAAGGACGACGGCGCCCGCAGCCTGCAGGCTTCGCGGCACGGCAAGGGGCGGCCGCCCCCATCGCAGCCGCCGGCGCGATGGCATTTGCCTGGCGGCGTTCCCATATTCCCGCGGAACGAGGAGGGAAAAGATGGCCCGGGGTGATCCGCGCGACTGGATGTGGTCGGAGGCGCTGCAGATGCTGGCGCGCGCCGAGGGGCTGCATCGCGAGGTGTTCCGCCCGCGCGTCACGCCGCGTCGGGACGTGACCTGGGAGCCGCCGGTCGACGTCCTGGAGACCGACGACGCCGTGCTGATCCTGCTCGCCCTGCCCGGTGTCGATCCGGCGAAGGTGCAGGTGGCGATCAAGGATGGCGCGCTGCTGGTCGCGGGTGAACGCGTGCTGCCGGAGGAACTGCACCGGGCGGTGATTCACCGCCTGGAGCTGCCGCGCGGTCGCTTCGAGCGACAGATCGAGCTGCCGCCCGGCCGCTACGACTCCGTCCGCAACTTCGCCGCCAATGGCTGCCTCGTCGTCCATCTCGCCAAGGCCGGCATGCGCAGGACAACGCCATGACCCCCGACGACGTCAACGTGAACGCCTCCCAGGTGCTCGACAAGCCGCTGCCGCCCGACGCCATGATCGTGCTGCCGGTGCGCGACGTCGTGCTGTTTCCGCAGATCGTCATGCCCATCGCCGTCGGCCGGCCGGCCTCGATCGCCGCGGTCCAGCAGGCGGCGCGCGAGCAGCGCCAGATCGTCGTCGTGCTGCAGCGCGATGTCGAGGTCGCCGAGCCCAAGGCGGGCGACCTCCACGGCACCGGCACGGTGGCCAACATCCTGCGCTACATCAAGGCGCCCGACGGCGCGCACCACATCGTCTGCCAGGGCGTGCAGCGCTTCCGCATCACAGAGTATCTCGATGGCTTCCCCTTCCCGGTGGCGCGCGGCCTGCACATCGCCGACCCCTCGGAAGGCGGCGCCGACGTGGAGGCCCGCTTCCTCGTGCTGCGCCAGCAGGTCAACGAAGTCTTCGAGCTGCTGCCCCAGGTTCCGGCCGAGCTGCGCCAGACCATCGAGGCGACGGAGCAGCCCGGCGCGCTCGCCGACCTCGCGGCGACCTATCTCGACTCAAAGGTCGAGGAGAAGCAGGAGGTGCTGGAAACCAACGAGCTGGCGCCACGCCTCGACAAGGTTTCCGCCCTGCTGGCGAAGCGCCTCGAGGTGCTGCGGCTGTCCAACGAGATCGGCCGCCAGACCAAGCAGACGCTGGATGCGCGCCAGCGCGAGATGCTGCTGCGCGAGCAGATGGCCGCGATCCAGCGCGAGCTGGGCGAGGACGAGTCCGGCAAGCAGGACATCGCCGCGCTCGACAAGGCGATCGCCGAGTCGAAGATGCCGGAGGAGGTCGAGAAGCAGGCGCGCAAGGAGCTTCGCCGCCTGCAGCGCACGCCCGACGCGTCGGCCGAGCACGGCATGATCCGCACCTATCTCGACACGCTTCTCGAGCTGCCCTGGGCGCCGCCCGAGGCGCGGCCGATCGACATCGCCGAGGCCCGGCGCATCCTCGACCAGGATCATTTCGGTCTGGAGAAGATCAAGCAGCGCATCATCGAGTACCTCGCCGTGCGCAAGCTGGCGCCCGAGGGCAAGGCGCCGATCCTGTGCTTCGTCGGTCCGCCCGGCGTCGGCAAGACCTCGCTCGGCCAGTCGATCGCGCGCGCCATGGGACGCAAGTTCGCGCGCGTCAGCCTGGGTGGCGTGCACGACGAATCGGAAGTCCGCGGCCATCGCCGGACCTATATCGGTGCGCTCCCCGGCACCATCGTCCAGGCGATCCGCAAGGCCGGCGCGCGCGACTGCGTGATGATGCTCGACGAGATCGACAAGATGGGCCGCGGCATCCAGGGCGATCCCTCCTCGGCGATGCTCGAGGTGCTCGACCCCGAGCAGAACGGCACCTTCCGCGACAACTACCTCGACGTGCCGTTCGACCTCAGCCGCGTGGTCTTCATCGCCACCGCCAACATGCTGGAGACGATCCCCGGCCCGCTGCGCGACCGCATGGAGATCATCGCGCTCAGCGGCTACACGTCGGGCGAGAAGTTCGAGATCGCCAAGCGCTACCTGGTGCGCCGCCAGCTCGAGGCCAACGGCCTGAAGCCCGAGCAGGTCGAGATCGACGACGCGGCGCTGCACCGGATCATCGACGCCTATACCCGCGAGGCCGGCGTGCGTAGTCTCGAGCGCGAGATCGGCCGCGCGCTGCGCCATGTCGCGGTGCAGATCGCCGACGGCTCGCAGAGCCACGTGCGCCTTACGGTCGAGTCGCTGGAGAAGATCCTGGGCCCGATCCGCTTCGAGAACGAGGTCGCCCTGCGCACCAGCGTGCCGGGCGTGGCCACCGGCCTGGCCTGGACGCCGGTGGGCGGCGACATCCTGTTCATCGAGGCGACGCGCTCGCCGGGCAACGGCAAGCTGATCCTTACCGGCCAGCTTGGCGAGGTGATGCGCGAGAGCGCCCAGGCCGCGCTGAGCCTGGTGAAAAGCCAGGCGCAGAGCCTGGGCATCGACCCGATCCTGTTCGAGAAGAGCGACATCCATGTCCACGTGCCCGCGGGCGCCACACCCAAGGACGGGCCCAGCGCCGGCGTGGCGATGTTCATGGCGCTGACCTCGCTGCTGACTGGCCGCGCCATCCGCAGCGACACGGCGATGACCGGCGAGATCAGCTTGCGCGGCCTGGTGCTGCCGGTAGGCGGCATCAAGGAGAAGGTCGTCGCCGCCGCAGCCGCCGGCGTGAAGCGGGTGATGCTGCCGGCGCGCAACAAACGCGACTTCGACGATATCCCCGAGGAGGTGCGCACCGCGCTGGAATTCATCTGGCTGGAGCGCGTCGAGGATGCGGTGGCACAGGCCCTGCAGCCGTCGCAAGGCGGTTGATCTGCCTCAAGGCACGCCCTGGCGCTTGCGCCGAAGATCAGCTTGCGGGTTTCCCGCTGTGGAGCTGATCGGAGGATCGCATGCGTGCCAATCAGGTCATGACCATCGGCGTGGTGACGGTGCCGGCTGACGCGTCGGTCTACGACGCGGCTTTCATTCTGCTGACCGCCGGGATCAGCGCCGCGCCGGTCGTCAACGCCGGCGGCAAGATGATCGGCATCGTCAGCGAGGCCGACCTGATGAACCGCCCCGAGCTCGGCACCGTCGAGAAGAAGTCGTGGCTCGAGCGACTGATTTCCGACGACGCGGCCTCGGCGCGCGCGTTCGTCCACTCGCACTCCCATCGCGTCGCCGATGTCATGACCAAGGACGTGGTGTCCGCCGGGCCGCGCACGCCGCTGACGGAAATCGCCAGGCTCCCGCGCGAGCACCGGGTCAAGCGCATCCCGATCGTCGAGGATGGCGAGGTTGTCGGCATCGTCAGCCGCTCGCACCTGCTGCAGGGGCTGCTGGCCCGGGAACCGGGCGACGCGCCCGACATCGACGACCTCAAGCTACGCAAGGCGGTGCTTGCCGCCCTCGACAAGCAGGGCTGGGCCAATTCGGGCACCGCCAATGTCGTGAGCGAGAACGGCGTCATCCACCTGTGGGGCTACGTCAACAACGAGGCGGTGAAGAAGGCCTACGAGGTGGCGGCGGCAAACGTCTTCGGCGTGCGCCGTGTGCGCAACCACCTGCAGATTCTGCCGGCCATCGTGCATATGGGCGTCTAGCGAGCACCGCGCGTCATTCGCTCTATCGCGCGACCGCGGCGTCCTCGATCTGGAACTGGACGTCCTCGCGGCCGTTCCAGCGGTTGATGCGTGCCACCCCGGCGATGTGCAGCGGCGCGCCGCCGGTCTGCGTCAGCGCCTGCCCCAACGGCCGGCCCGCGGCGCGAAAGGCGATCGCGCTCACCCGTGCGCCGTCGCTGCCGATCAACTGGCAGCGGACGTGGTTCTCGCCGACACCCTGCCAGAAGCCGACCACCATCGAGGGCAGCGCGAAGCGCGGCTCGGGATTGCCGACGCCGAAGGGCGCGCAGCGGTCGAGCACGTTCAGGAAGTCCAGCGTCAGACCGCTCGCGGACACCGCGCCATCCAGACTGAACGTGGCTTCCAGGACGCCATCGGATGCCTGCGCGGCGACGCGCTCGACCATGAAGGCGGCGAAGGCGTCGGCCATGCCGCGCGCCACGGTCAGCCCGGCCGCCATGGCGTGGCCGCCGCCGTTGATCAGCAGCCCCGACTGCCGCGCGGCGATCACGATCGAGCCGAGATCGATCCCGCGCACCGAGCGGCCCGAGCCCTTGCCGATGTCGCCGTCGAAGCCGATGACGAAGACCGGGCGATGGAGACGCTCGACCAGGCGGCTGGCGACGATGCCGATCACGCCCGGATGCCAGCCGTCGTCCATCACGACGATCGCCGGCGGCAGGACGGCGGGCTCGCCGACGCGCGCGATCGCGGCGTCGAGCACCGCCTGCTCGATGGCGCGGCGCTCGGTGTTGAACTGATCGAGCCGCAACGCCAGCGCGCCGGCCTCGTGCGGATCGTCGCTCGACAGCAGGCGCGTGCCGAGATCGGCCTGCCCGACGCGGCCGCCGGCGTTGACCCGCGGCCCGAGCAGGAAACCGGCATGGAACGTGCCCGGCGCCTCGTTCATGCGCGCCACGTCGCACAGCGCCACCAGGCCGGCATTGCCTCGCTCGCGCATCACCCGCAGGCCCTGGCGCACGAAGGCGCGGTTGACGCCGGTGAGCGGCACGACATCGCAGACCGTGCCCAATGCCACCAGGTCGAGCCATCGCCGCAGATCGGGCTCGGGATGGTCGGCGCCGTAGTGGCCCGCCGCGCGCAGCGCGCGATTGACGCCGACGATCAGCAGGAACGCGACCCCGACCGCCGCCATCTGACGATGCGGGCTGCTTTCGTCGAGGCGGTTGGGATCGACCACCGCCACGGCGCGCGGCAATTGCGGCTCCGCGACGTGATGGTCGATGACGATCACGTCGAGCCCGGCTTCGGCGGCGGCGTCGAGCGGCGCGAAGGCGGTGATGCCGCAATCGACCGTGACCACGACGGCGACGCCCTGCTGCTTCAGCTTCAGCAGCGCCGCGGCGTTGGGGCCATAGCCTTCGATCAGCCGATCGGGAATGTAGGCGACGATGTCCGCGCCGACGCCGCGGAAGAAGCGCAGCAGCAGCGCCGAGGACGTCGCGCCGTCGACATCGTAGTCGCCATAGACCGCGATCCTCTCGCCGCGAGTCACCGCGTCGGCGAGCCGCGCGACGGCGGCGTCCATGTCCTTGAGATGCGACGGATCGGGCAGGAAGCGACGCAACGTCGGCTCGAGGAAGTCGCCGACGTCATCGATCGGCACGCCGCGCGCGGCGAGCAGGCGCGCCACCGCGTCGGGCAGGCCGTGGCGCTGGGCGATCGCCAGTGCCGAGCGATCGTCGCCGGCACGCGAAATCCAGCGTCGGCCGCAGACCGAGTTCTCGACTCCGAGAAAGGCGGATGACACGGCTCAATTCCACCGTCGTCCTGAGCGAAGCGAAGGACCTCGCGGAGGGACGATCATCCGCCGAGCATGACTTGAATGTCCACCGCTGGATCCTTCGCTGCGCTCGGGACGACGGCGGTCTCCTACGCCCAGCTCGGCAGGCCCGTCTTGACCGTGTAGTTGTGCAGCGCGTGCACGTAGCGCACGGTGCCGGTCTTCGAGCGCATCACCAGCGAATAGGTCTCGGCGCCGTTGTGGAAGCGGCGCACGCCCTTGAGCATCGAGCCGTTGGTGACGCCGGTCGCGGCGAACATCACGTCGCCCTTGGCCATCTCCAGCATCGAGTACTTCTTGTTGAGGTCCTGGATTCCCAGCCGCTTCGCACGGCCGCGCTCGTCGTCGTTGCGGAACAGCAGGCGGCCCTGCATCTGCCCGCCGATGCAGCGCAAGGCCGCGGCGGCCAGCACGCCCTCCGGCGCGCCGCCCGAGCCGAGATAGATGTCGACGCCGGATTCGGGCTGCGAGGTGGCGATCACGCCCGACACGTCGCCGTCGCCGATCAGCATGATACGCGCGCCGGCCTCGCGGACCTTGGTGATCAGCTCGCTGTGGCGCGGCCGGTCGAGGATGCAGGCGACGAGGTCGGAAACCTCGACCTGCTTGGCCTTGGCAAGGTTCTTGAGGTTCTCGGCCGGCGGCGCATCGATGTCGACGACGCCGTCGGGCAGGCCGCCGCCCACCGCGATCTTGTCCATGTAGACATCGGGCGCGTTGAGGAAGTTGCCGTGATCGGCCATGGCCATCACGGCCAGCGCGTTGGGCCCGCCCTTGGCGGTGATCGTGGTGCCCTCTAGCGGATCGAGCGCGATATCGATCTTGGGCCCCTGCCCCATGCCGACCTTCTCGCCGATGAACAGCATCGGCGCCTCGTCGCGCTCGCCCTCGCCGATCACCACCGTGCCCTCGATCGACAGGCCGTTGAGCGCCTGGCGCATGGCGTCGACTGCGGCCTGGTCGGCGGCCTTCTCGTTGCCGCGACCCATCAGCTTCGAGGCCGCGAGCGCTGCGGCTTCCGTCACGCGCACGGCCTCGAGCGCAAGATTGCGATCCATCTTGGTGTCGGCAATCGCCATGGCACCTTTCCTCCCGTTCAGAAATCCTCGATGCGAATCAGGTTCGGCGGCTCGACCACGGTCTTGAGCTTGCCGATCTGGTCGGCCGCCTGTCGCATCGCCAGCTCCTCCGTCTCGTGCGTCACGAGCACGACCGGCACCGGCTGGTTGGCGCCGAGCGAGCGGCCGTGCTGCAGCATCGATTCCAGCGACACCTGCTGGTCGCGCAGCACGGCGGTGATGTCGGCGATCACGCCGGGCTGGTCGAGAACCATCAGCCGCAGGTAATAGGCGCCGCGCCGCTTCTCGATCGGCGACACCGGCTTGGCCGCCAGCTTGCTCGTGGGCACGACGAAAGGCGGCAGGCCGTGACCGCGCGCCACGTCGATCAGGTCGGCGACCACGGCCGACGCCGTCGGGCCGGCGCCGGCGCCCCTGCCCTGGAACATGGTCGAACCGACGAAATCGCCCTCGACCACGACGGCGTTGAACACGCCGTCGACATGCGCGATCGGCGTCTTGTTCGACACCATGCAGGGATGCACGCGCTGCTCGATGCCGTATTCGGTCTCGCGCGCCACGCCCAGCAGCTTGATGCGGTACTCGAGCTCCTCGGCGAAGGCGATGTCGAGCGCGCCGATGCGGCGGATGCCCTCGACATGCACGCCGGCGAAGTTCACCGGCGCGCCGAAAGCGGCGGCGGCGAGGATCGACAGCTTGTGCGCGGCGTCGATGCCGTCGATGTCGAAGCTGGGATCGGCCTCGGCGTAACCCAGCTTCTGCGCCTCGGCCAGCACGTCGGCGAAGTCGCGCTTCGTCTCGCGCATGGTGGTGAGGATGTAGTTGCAGGTGCCGTTGAGGATGCCGTAGAGCCGCTTCACGCGGTTGCCGACCAGCCCCTCGCGCAGCGCCTTGATGATCGGGATGCCGCCGGCCACCGAGGCCTCGAAACCCAGCAGCGTCTTGTTGGCCTCGGCCAGCTTCGCGATCTCCGAGCCGTGCAGCGCCAGAAGCGCCTTGTTGGCGGTCACCAGGCTCTTGCCGTTGGCGATCGCCGTCTCGACCAGCTGGCGCGCCGGCCCTTCGGAGCCGCCCATCACCTCGACGACGACGTCGACGTCCTTCGCCGTCGCCAGCGCCATCGGGTCGCTCTCCAGCCGGATTCCGGTGAGGTCGACATCGCGCTGCTTCTTCAGGTCACGCGCCGAGGCGGCGACCACGACGACCGGCCGGCCGCAGCGCAGCGCCAGCAGATCGGCCTGCTCGCGCAGCAGCCGGACCACGCCGCCGCCGACCGTGCCGAGGCCGGCGATTCCCACCCGTAACGCCTGTGACATGCTTGTTTTCCGTGTCCGATCAGGCGCGCGCCTTGATGGGCGTGACGTTGTCGCCGACGCCGCGCAGGTAGAGGTCGATCGCCTTCTCGGGATCCGAGAGGACGAGCTTCACGTTGCGGATGGCCTGGCGGATGCGGTGCTTGTTCTCGACCAGCGCGATGCGCACGTGGTGGTCGCCATACTCGCCGAAGCCGATGCCCGGCGAGACCGCGATGTTGGCCTGCGTCAGCATCAGCTTGGAGAAGGCGAGCGAGCCCAGCTGCGCGAAGGGCTCGGGGATCGGTGCCCAGGCGAACATGCTGGCGCCCGGCGTGGGGATGGTCCAGCCCGCCGCCTGCATGCCCTCGATCAGGATGTCGCGCCGCTCCTTGTAGGTGGCGCGCGCCTCGGCGACGCAATCCTGCGCGCCGTTGATCGCCGCGGTCGCGGCGACCTGGATCGGCGTGAAGGCGCCGTAGTCGAGGTACGATTTGATGCGCGCCAAGGACTGGATCAGCTTCTTGTTGCCGGCGGCGAAGCCGATGCGCCAGCCGGCCATCGAGTAGGTCTTGCTCATCGAGGTGAACTCGATGGCGATCTCGCGCGCGCCCGGGATCTGCAGGAGCGACGGCGGCGGCTTGTCGTCGAAATAGATCTCGGCATAGGCGAGATCCGACAGCACCCAGATGCCGGCGCGGCGGCAGTATTCGACGATCGGGCGATAGAACTCGAGATCGACGACCTGCGCCGTCGGGTTCGACGGGTAGTTCAGCACCAGCGCCAGCGGCTTGGGCACCGAGTGGCGCACGGCGCGATCGAGCGCCGGCATGAACTCGTCGATGTTGATCGTGCCCGGCACCGGGATATGGCGGATCGAGCCGCCGGCGATGATGAAGCCGTAGGGGTGGATCGGATAGCTCGGGTTGGGCGCCAGGATGATGTCGCCCGGCGAGGTGATCGCCTGGGCGAGGTTGGCCAGCCCCTCCTTCGAGCCGATGGTGACGATGATCTCGCTCTCGGGATCGAGCTCGACGCCGAAGCGGCGCTGGTAGTACGCGGCCTGGGCGCGGCGCAGGCCGGGGATGCCGCGCGAGTTGGAATAGCCGTGGGTGCGCGGATTGCCGGCCGCCTCGGCCAGCTTGGCGACGATGTGCGGCGGGGTCGGCAGGTCGGGATTGCCCATGCCCAGGTCGATCACGTCCTGGCCGGCGCCGCGGGCGCGCGCCTTCATGGCGTTCACTTCCGCGAACACGTAAGGCGGCAGGCGCTTGATGCGGTGGAATTCGCTGTCGTCCATGGGAAGATCCGGGGTTCAGGCGTCTTTGGAGGGGTTGATGGCAAATCCGGCCCGCTTGGGGCCGGACGCTACGCTTGTTGGTATCGCCGGCCGGCGGTCAGAATTCGAAGAAGATCTCGGTTCGCCGATTGGCGGCGATGCCGCGGGCGGTGACGGTGCTGTAGATCGGCTCCTCGTCGCTGAGCGCTTCCATGACGATGGCCTCCTTGGGCACGCCGGCGCGGATCAGCGCGTTGACGACCGCGTTGCCGCGCCTGACCGAGACGTCGAGGTTGCCGGTCCTCAGGCGCTGGACGCTGGAGCCATACACGTCCTGGCTGGCATGGGCATAGACCAGCACCGTGCCGCCGTTGCGCTTGTGGATCACCGCCACGTCGTGCAGCACGGCCCAATCCTCGCCGTTCAGCGCCGACGAGCCCTGGTTGAACTGGATCACCGCGACCTGCAGCGGGCCGCCGGTATAGGCGGTCGGCGGCGGGCTGGACAGGACGCCGGGCACGGGCGCTGCCGGCGGCGGCGGTGCGCTGGCGACGGCGGGTGCCGGCGGCGGTGGCGGCGGTGGCGCCGAGACGACGGCAGGCGCAGCCGGTGGCGGCGGCGGTGCGGGAGAAGCCACGGGCGCCGGTGCGGCCGGTGGTGGCGGTGGCGCACTGGTGATCCTGGGCGCCGGCGTACGCACGGGGGTCGGCATCGGCGCCACAGGCGGTGGTGGCGGCGCCGAGGCGACAGCGGGTGCCGGTGCCGGCGGTGGCGGCGCAGATGCAACGGCAGGCGCCGGTGCCGGTGGCTCAGCCGGAGCCGGCGCTGACGGCGCAGGTGCCGCCTGCCCGGCGCGGCCAGCCTGGAGCTGGGCGTAGAAGCGGCGGTTGAGCTCTTCGGCCGTCGTCCCCGGTCCGACCGGCATCGGTGCGGGCGCCGGTGGCGCCGCGGCTGCGACGGGTGAAGGAGCCGGCGGCGGTGGCGCACTGGCGACTGCAGGCGCCGGAGCAGGTGGCGGCGGTGGTGCGCTGACAACGGCTGGCGCCGGAGCGGGCCGCGGCGGTGGGGCGCTGGCAACGACTGGCGCTGGAGCAGGAGGCGGCGGTGCGCTGGCAACGACAGGCGCCGGAGCGGGCGGCGGTGGCGCGGATTCGACAGGTGGCGACGGCGGTGCGCTGGCGACGGCCGGCGCGGGCGCGGCTTGACCGGCGCGGCCGGCCTGCAGTTTGGCGTAGAAGCGCCGGTTGAGTTCCTCGGCCGTCGTCCCCGGCCCGACCGGCATCGGCGCGGGCGGTGGCGGCGCCGCAGCGGCGACCGCTGCTGGCGATGGCGCGCTCGGGGCTGGCGCCGAGGGGGCCGGCGCGGGCGGCGGCGGCGGCGCCGATGCGACGGCCGGTGCCGGCTCCGGCGGAGGTGGCGGCGGTGCCGAGGTCACAGGCGGCGGTGACGGTGGAGGCGACGATGGCGCAGGCGATGAAGCGGCCGGCCCTGCCGCCGGCGGCGGCGCCGATGCGACGGCCGGTCCGGAATCCGAAGGCTTGGGCGGCACGATCGAGCCGATCTGCTGGCCGCGGGTCTCGTCGGCAGCGGCGACCGAATCGTCGTAGCGCGACTTGCTGCGATCGATGGCGATGCCGCCAGTAGGCACGCGCTGATCGGCGGGAAGCCTGGCCTGCGTCGCGCCCGGCGGCGGCTTCGGCCGGCCGTCGTCGTCGCAGCTGACGAGGGTGGTGGCCGCGACGAGCGCCAGCAGCACCGACCTAGAAGCTCCACCCGACCTCAGCATCACGCGGTCATCCGTATCGTTGCCCCAGCCTCACCAAATTGACGCCGTGCGAGGCGGTTCATAAGGTGATCGCCATCCCTGCGCCAGCCCTGACGCTTGCGCGGGCGTTGCGCCGGTTATTGCCACACTATCGCAAATGCCGTTGTGTAAGGCAATGAACTGCAAGGATAAAGGTTCACCGGAGGGACCCCATGGCCGACCCGCGATCGCCGCAGTTCAAGATGCCGGAGGCGGCTGAAATGCAGGCGCTGTGGCAGGACATCGCCCAGCGCAGCCAGGACGTGCTGCGCGATTTCGCCGAGCGGCAGAAGGAGCAGCAGCCGCCCGACGCGCAGGCGATGGATCCGCTGAACATCACCGGCACCTTCCTCGACTTCACTGCCAAGCTGATGGCCGACCCGGAGAAGATGGTGCAGGCGCAGGTCGCCCTGTGGCAGGACTACGTCAAGCTGTGGCAGGCGACCGCCGACCGCATGATGGGCAAGCCGGCCGAGCCCGTGGTCGAGGCGACCAAGGGCGACAAGCGATTCGCCGACGCGGCGTGGCGCGACGAGGCGATCTTCGACCACATCAAGCAGTCCTACCTGCTGACCTCGCGCTGGCTGATGGGCCTGCCCAAGGGGACCGCCGGGCTCGACGAGCGCACGCGCAAGAAGGTCGAATTCCATGTGAAGCAGTTCGTCGACGCCATGGCGCCCACGAACTTCGTCGCCACCAACCCGCAGGTGCTGAAAGCGACACTGGAAAGCGGCGGCGAGAACCTGGTGAAAGGCCTGCGCAACGTGCTGGAGGACATGCAGCGCGGCGGCGGCCGGCTGGCGATCCGCCAGACCGACATGGAGGCCTTCGAGGTCGGCCGAAACGTCGCCACCTCGCCCGGCAAGGTCGTCTTCCAGAACGAGATGATGCAGCTGCTGCAGTACGCCCCCTCGACCGCCGAGGTCTACGAGCGCCCGCTGCTGATCGTGCCGCCGTGGATCAACAAGTTCTACATCCTCGACCTGAAGCCCGAGAATTCCTTCATCAAGTGGGCGGTCGACCAGGGGTACACGGTGTTCGTGATCTCCTGGGTCAATCCCGATGCGAAACTGCGCGACAAGAGCTTCGAGGACTACATGCTCGAAGGCCCGATGGCGGCGCTCGACGCCATCGAGAAGGCGATCGGCGTGCGCGAGGTCTCGTCCATCGGCTACTGCATCGGCGGCACG
This sequence comes from Reyranellaceae bacterium, assembly GCA_050183765.1. Lineage (GTDB taxonomy): Bacteria > Pseudomonadota > Alphaproteobacteria > Reyranellales > Reyranellaceae > JAFAZJ01. The sequence continues at coordinate 15,771 of JBFXAZ010000090.1, forward strand.
CTGATGGCCGCGACGCTGGCTTATTGCGCAGCAAAGAACGACCCGCGCATCGGCAACTGCACCTTCTTCACCGCGCAGGTCGACTTCACCGACGCCGGCGAGCTCACTGTCTTCATCGACGAGGAACAGATCTCCAACATCGAGAAATTGATCGAGCAGCGCGGCTATATGGACGGCGCCGAGATGGCGACGACGTTCAATATGCTGCGCAGCAATGACCTGATCTGGTCCTTCGTCGTGAACAATTATCTGCTCGGCAAGGAGCCGATGCCCTTCGACCTGCTGTTCTGGAATTCCGACGCCACGCGCCTGCCGGCGAAGATGCACAGCTACTATCTGCGCAACATGTACCAGAAGAACCTTCTGGTGCAGCAGGGCGGCGTCACGCTGGCCGGCGTGCCGATCGACCTGCGCAAGGTGCAGGTCCCCTGCTACATCCAGGCCGGCAAGGACGACCACATCGCGCCGGCGCCGTCGGTCTACAAGCTCACGAAGATCTTCTCGGGCCCGCTGCGCTTCATGCTGGCGGGCTCCGGCCATATCGCCGGCGTGGTGAATCCGCCGCGCGCCAAGAAGTACCAGTACTGGATCAACGAGCAGGCGACGACGAGCTATCCCGCCACCCTCGAGGAATGGCGCGCCGGCGCGACCGAGACCCCGGGCTCGTGGTGGCCCGACTGGGACCGTTGGCTGTCGGCGCAGTCCGGGCCCAAGGTTCCCGCCCGCGTGCCGGGCGAAGGCGGCCTGGGCGCGATCGAGGACGCGCCGGGCAGCTACGTCAAGGTCAAGACCGACGCCTGAACCGCTTGGAGGATTGCCGATGTTTCTGCGCGCTACGATCGCGGCTGCGGCCGTTGCCTGTTGTGTCTCCGCCGCAGGCGCACGCGCCAACGACATGGCCTGCGTGCTGGCGGGCAGCGGCTCGGTGGCGCCGTTCTGCATCGACGATTCGGGAATCGTCGGCCTTGGCGACAAGGACAAACCGCCGCTGCGCTACATCCGCCACGTCGCGGTGTGCGGCTCGCGCCTGGTGATCGCCAATGCCACGGAGGTGGCCTTTCGCGAGGGTAGCGGCGGCTGGACGAAGACCGGTCGCCACGGCAAGTCGCTGACGAGCGCGCTGGGCTGCGACGCCAAGGGCACGATCTTCATCGGCTACAAGGACGGCATCGCGCGCTTCGAGGACGGCAAGTGGACCGACACGCCCTACGCCAGCCTCAACGTCACCAAGGGCACGCTCGACGGCGTCAAGCGCTTCATCAACAAGCCCGACGGCTCGCTGTGGGCGGTGCTGGGCCGCAGCCTGGCCCACTACGAGGGCGGCGAGTGGAAGCCGGTCGCCGAGTTGCCGACCCTGCCCAACGAGCATGTCCGCTTCAGCGACGCCACCGTCGACAAGGACGGTCGGCTCTGGCTGGTGCACAGCGGCGGCATCTCGGTGCACGACGGCAAGACGTGGACGACGTACAAGCAGAACCTGATCGGACCCGCCGGCATCGCCGTCGACGGCAGCGGCGTCGCGTGGATCTCGGTCCATGACGGCATCCGCACCTTCTCCGACGGTACGTGGAGCAAGGCGCTGATCGGCGGCATGGAGGCGCAGGTCAAGTCGCGCGACCTCGCCATCGACGGCAAGGGGCGGCTGTGGATCGCGACGAGCTGGGGCCTGGGCGTGGTCGAGAACAAGGTCGGCAAGTTCTGGCGCGTGGCCAACTCCGACGTGCCGTTCGACGACATGCGGAGCCTGGTCATGGTGGGCAAGGGCCCAGGCGTCCTGCCGCCGGTTCAGGACAAGCCGACCGGCGGCATCAAGGGCAAGCTCGAGGGCGACGACAACGCCGGCCTCGAGGACGTCCGGGTCGAGTTCTGCAATGTCCGGCTGAGCCGCTTCACCACCTTCCGCACCGGCCAGACGCCCTGCTCGACCCAGGCGCCGCTGACCTTCAGCACCCGTACCGCCAAGGACGGCACCTACAACGTCGACAAGGTGCCGCCGGGCGACTACTCGATCGTCGTCGAGCGCGCGCCCGGCAAGTGGGTGCTGATCACCGGCAGCATCGGCATCACCGCGGAGTTCGTGCACGTCGCCAGCGGCAAGGTGACATCGATCCCGACCATCACGGTGAAGGCGAAGTAGCCGATCTCAGTTGGGCAGCTTGCCGAGCACGACCGGGCGGGAGGGGTCACCGCTCTCGAAGGCGACGACCACCTTGTCGCCCGGTCGCAGGTCGCCGGCGCAGGACAGCGCCCACGAATCGGCGCCAGGCACCGATGGCACGAGCAACCGAACCCGGCCCTTGCGCATCGGATCGAGCGCATCGGTGACAGTGCCCATCACAACGCCGTTCATGATTGCCATCTGTTCCCTCCAGTTTCTGCCTAAGAATTCGCCTCAGCGTCCGGTGCAGTCGGCCAGCGCCTGATCGAAGATCGACAGGCCGAGATCGATCTCGGCGTCGCTGATGGTGATCGGCGGTGCGATGCGGAAGACGCCCAGCCCGCCGCGGATCACCGAGGTGCTCATGCCCAGCGCGCGGCAGCGCGCCATCACCGCGCCGGCGAGATCCGGCGCCGGCTCGCGCGAATGACGATCCCTGACCAGCTCCATGCCCAGCAGCAGCCCCCTGCCCCGGATGTCGCCCACGACCTCGTGCCGCTGCATCAGGCTCTCCAGCCCGGCGCGCAGACGCCGCCCCGCGCTGCCGGCGCGCTCGGCCAGCTTGTCGCGCAGGATCACCTCCAGCACCTTCAGCCCGACCGCCGCGGGCAGCGGGTCGTTGGCATGGGTGGTGTAGAAAAGGAATCCGCGCTCGTGGCAGCGCTCCTCGACCTCCGGCGTCGCCAGCACCGCGGCCAGCGGCAGGCCGGCGCCCAGCGTCTTTGACAAGGTCAGCAGGTCCGGCGCCACGCCGTCGCGCTCGCAGGCGAAGAGCGTGCCGGTGCGGCCCAGCCCGGTCTGCGCCTCGTCGAACACCAGCAGCATGCCGCGCTCGCGGCACTTGGCCTCCAGTGCCTTGAAATAGCCCATCGGCGGCTCGATCACGCCGCCCGAGCTCAGGATCGGCTCGGCGATCACCGCGGCGAGCGCGCCGGTGCTCTGGCGATCGACCAGCTCGAAGGCATAGTCGAGCTCGGCGCGCCAGTCGTAGGTCTCCGCCGTCGTGCCCTTGCCGCCGAAGCTCGGCCGGTACAGGTCGGGCGCCGGGATCACCAGCGAGCCCGGCGCCGCGGGCCCGTAGCCGCGGCGCGAGGCGTTGTAGGTCGCCGCCGACGCCGCGCCGGTGACGCCGTGCCACGAGCGGCTGAGCCCGACGATCTCGAAGCCGCCGCTCGCCAGCTTGGCCATCTTCAGCGCGGCATCGTTCGATTCGCCGCCGGTGCTCAGCAGCAGCACGCGATCGAGCTTGCCCGGCGCCAGCTTCGCCAGCATCTCCGCAAGATCGACCACGGGCCGGCTGAGGATCGAGCTGTAGAGATGATCGAGCTCGCCGACCCAGTGGCGCACCGTGGCGACGATCTCGGGATGGCTGTGGCCAAGAATGGCGCTCATCTGGCCGGAGGCGAAATCGAGGATGGCGCGGCCGGTCGAGTCGTAGAGGTACGAACCCGCCGCGCGCTCGATCAGCATCGGCTGGAAGTCGGCGCCGAAGCGGATCAGGTGGCGCCGCGCGCGTTCCCAGAAGGCCTGGTCGCTAGCCGATGCCAAGCTGTCCGGCGCCATGACAACCTCACGCGTTTGGCCCGCGCCGCTCCAGCGGCGCTCAAGCTGCACCCGAAAGAGCGCCGCTGGAGCGGCGCGGCCCCAAGACTAGCGGTAGTTGCCGCCCGCGGTCTTGGTCTTCTTCTTCCCGCCCTTATTGCCGGCGAGCATGCCGCGCATCTCGGCGCCCTTCTCGCGCCACCAGGCGTGCAGGATGGTGACGTCCCAGCCGATGCAGAAGTGCTTCACGCCCATCTCGATGTAGCGTTCGGCCTGCGCCGGATCGCCGAGCTCGACGCGCGGGTGGATGCCCTTCTTCAGCGCCGTCTCGATGGTCTTGCGCTCGGCCTTGACCACGTCGGGATGGGTCCACTGGCCGGGCACGCCGATGCTCATGCCGTAGTCGGCGGGGCCGAACTGCACCATGTCGATGCCCGGCACCGACAGCACGTTGTCGAGATCCTCGACGCACTGGCGCTTCTCGATCATCAGCGCCACGACCACGTCGTCGAGCGCCTTCACGAAGGCCGGCGTGCCCGCCTCGCGCATCGTGCCGACGTCGCGGCGCATGCCGACGCCGGCCAGCCCGCGCGTGCGCGGCGACTCCGCGCGCACCGCCTTCACGCAGGCCTCGGCATCGGCGACGGTGCGCACATCGGCGAACAGGATGCTCTGGAAGCCCGAGCCGATGGCGCGCATGGTCTGGTGCGTCCACTGCGTCTGCTCGACCTTCATCATGCCGCCGATGCCCGCGACCTCAAGGGCGCGGCCGAGATTGTCGAGGTCGTGCATGGTGAACGGGCCGTACTCGGCGGTGAACTCGACATAGTCGTATTGCCCGCTCTGGCCGATCAGCTCGACCAAGGTCGGCCAGGTCGACAGGATGTGCGTGCCGAGCGTCGGCTCGCCGCGATCGAGCTTCTGGCGCAGCCTGTTGCGACGCATGGTGTTCCTCCTCCCCGATTTGTCATCCCGAGCGCAGCGAGGGATCCAGGGCTATTCGAGATCCCTCGCTGCGCTAGCGACGACAGCTTTAGACGTTCAGATACCGCCGGCTGAGCTTGACGTAGTTGGCGCAGGTGCGCTTGATCATCTCGAGGTCGCGTTCGGCTACGTCGCGCATCTTGCTCGCCGGGTTGCCGGCCCACAGCTCGCCCGCCTTGACCACCTTGTTGGGCGGTACCAGCGCGCCGGCGGCGACCACCGCGCCGCTTTCGACCACGCAATTGTCGAGCACCGTGGCGTGCATGCCGACGAAGGCGTCGTCCTCGATCGTGCAGGCGTGCAGCAGCGCCATGTGGCCGACCGAGACGTTCTTGCCGACCACCGTGCCCACCCCGCGCGCGGCGATGTGGATCACCGTGCCGTCCTGGATGTTGCTGTTCTCGCCGATCCTGATGCCCGGCCCGTCGCCGCGCAGCACGCAGGTGAACCAGATGCTCGCATTGGCGGCAATGTCGACATCGCCGATCAGGGTGGCGTTGGGCGCAATGAACGCGCTGGGATCGACGCGCGGCACGAAATTGTTGAACGGAATGATCAGCCCGGCCATCGACTCCCCGCTCCCTCAACGCCTGTGTTTTCGGCACCCCACCATGACCGACGTGTGACAGCGGTCAAGGCTTCGCAGCCATGCAACTTCTTGATTCCCGCGCTGTTCGGCGTATGTATCGCCCCGCGAGCCAACTGTGGCTCGTGTCCGATTCAAAGGGATCGAGGTGATGTCCACCACGGCGAACATGCCCAAGGTCTTCATCGACGGCGAAGCCGGCACCACCGGTCTCGGCATCCGCGAGCGTCTGCTGGCGGTACCGGGCATCGAGATGGTCAGCGTGGCGGCCGAGCGACGCAAGGACCCCGAGGCGCGACGCGCCGTGATGTCGGATGTCGACGTCGTCATCCTCTGCCTGCCCGACGACGCGGCGAAGGAGTCGGTGGCGCTTGCGGATTCGCTCGGAGACAAGAGCCCGCGCATCCTCGACGCCAGCACCGCCCATCGCGTCGCGCCCGGCTGGGTGTTCGGCTTCCCCGAGCTGACCCCCGATCAGCCGGCCGCGATCCGTGCCGCGCGCAAGGTGGCCAACCCCGGCTGCTATCCCTCGGGCGGCATCGCGCTGATCCGTCCGCTGGTCGACGCCGGCTTCATCCCGCGCGACTACCCGATCGTCGTGCATGCCGTCTCCGGCTACAGCGGCGGCGGCAAGTCGATGATCGAGGCCTTCGAGGCCGGCAAGGCGCCCAGCTTCGAGGTCTACGGGCTGCGCATGGAGCACAAGCACGTGCCCGAGCTGCAGCTCTATTCCGGGCTGACGCGCCGGCCGATCTTCGTGCCGCAGGTCGGCAACTACCGCCAGGGCATGATCGTCAACGTGCCGCTGCATCTCGACACGCTGAGCAAGTCGCCCAAGGCCGCCGATCTCGAGGCGGTGCTGCGCGACTGGTACAAGGGCAGCGACCGCATCAGCGTCGTGCCGGTGAACAGCGCCGACAAGGCGGCCGACCGCCTCGAGCCGGAGGCGCTCAACGACACCGACAAGATGGAGCTGCGCGTCTACGCCAACGAGCAGCACGGCCAGGTGATCCTGACCGCGCGTCTCGACAACCTCGGCAAGGGCGCCTCGGGCGCCGCGGTGCAGAACCTCGGCGTGATGCTGGGCCTGGCAGCCTGACACCCCTCCCGTCGTCCTGAGCGCCAGCGAAGGTCCCAGCGGTCAATCGACAAAGCACGAACGGCGCCGGGAGCATACCGGCGCCGCGTTCGGTTGGCGCAACCACCGCGAGGTCCATCGCTGGCGCTCAGGACGACCGGGGGTCGACAATCCCGGTCAAAGAGATCCGAGGGAACGTTCGATGCCGCAATTCGAGTCCGACGGCCAGACCATCGCCTACGACGAATTCGGCGGCCCCGACGCCAAGCGGCGCATCGTGCTGGTGCACGGCTTCAGCTCGAACAAGGCCGAGGGCTGGAAGCGCATGGGCTGGTACGACGCCTTCGCCGCCAAGGGCTTCCGCGGCGTGGCGCTCGATGCGCGCGGCCACGGCCAGAGCGCCAAGCCGCACGACGCCGCCGCCTACGACCGCCGGCGCATGGCGCACGACATCGTGGCGCTGATGGACCATGTCGGCTTCGCCCGCGCCAACCTGCTGGGCTTCTCGATGGGCTCGCATCTCAGCCTCACCGCCGGGCTGCTGTGGCCGGAGCGCTTCGGCGACCTGATCCTGGGCGGCATCGGCGGCAGACTGCTGGAAGACTCGCCGCGCGACGACAGCATGGCCGAGGCGATGGAGGCCGAGGACCCGGCGACGATCGCCGATCCAATGCGCCGCTCTTTCCGTCAGTTCGCCGACGAGCAAGGCGAGGATCGACTCGCTCTCGCCGCCTGCTCGCGCGGCGAGCGCTTCCCGATCGATCGCGCGGCATTGGGCAAGCTCGATCTCGCGACGCTCGTGGTCGCCGGCTCGCACGACGAACTCGCCGGCAATCCGCGCACGCTCGCCCAGGCGATTCCCGGTGCCAAGGCGGTGAGCATCCCGGGCTGCGAC
>JBFXAZ010000091.1:0-22807 GCA_050183765.1 Reyranellaceae bacterium
GTCTGATCCTCGATCGGGACGGCGGGCGCCGCGGCGGTGGCGGAACGCGACGGGCGGGCCTGCCGCGGCGCATGGATCACGTCGCCGCCGCGCGGGTTGAGCAGCGAGAAGACCGCGACGGCGGCGACGACGGCGATGCCCGCGATAAGCCAGACCTCCATCATGCCCTCCAGTGACGCGATGCCTCGACAAGCGTCGTGCTGTCGACGGCGATATCGACGTGCTTGGGCCCGTCGCGATCGGCGGCGATGTAGGGAAGCGTGATGCGCGCGCGGCCCTGGGCCTGCAGCTCGGGCCAGGCCTTGCCGGCGGCTTCGGCGATGCGCGTCACGGCCATGCGGTCGGTGGCGAGATCGATGCCGGTGTCGCGCGAGGCGCGCCGCACCAGCCACTCCGCCAGGGCGCCGATCTGCGCGTTGCGCGTGGTGTCGGCGGCATAGCGGCCGGCGCTCACGCCGTCGGGCGCGATGTCCCAGCGCTTCTCGCCGCCGGGCGGCGGCGGCGCCTTGGGCGGGGCCGCGGCGACGATGTCGTTCGCCGGCCGGCGCAGGGCGCGGAAGGCTGTCGCGGCGGCGATCACGACGATGACGGCCAGGATGATCCAGATCAGTCCCATCGGCCCAGTCTACATCGGCCGGTTCACCGGCACGACGCTGATCGAGTTGCGCGGCTGGCCGTCGATCACCCTGTCGGTATAGGTCAGATAGACCAGCACGTTGCGCTTGGCGTCGTAGAAGCGCACGACCTGGGTGCGCTTGAAGATGATCGACGCGCTGGCGCTGAACACCTCGCGTCCATTGCGCAGCTTCTTGACCTTGTCGAGGTCGATGGCGCCGATCTGGCGGCAGGCGATCGACGCCTCGCCGGGATCCTCGGCCAGGCCCAGCGCGCCCTTGATGCCGCCGATCTCCGCGCGCGAGAGATAGCAGGCGACGCCCGGGACATCGGGATCGTCGAACACCTCGACCTTGATCTTGTCGTTCGGGCCGATCCACTTGAAGCGGTAGCTGGCGGCGCCGACATCCTCGGCCGCTGCGCTCAGCGCGACCGACGCGAACGCGAGCCCGACCAGGGCGGCGGCGAGACGGACGAGACGGCGGTTCATGGCGGGCTCCCTGTGGGCGTGCGCGGGCGGCGCCGTCAGGATATGTGCCCGGTGCCGGTTGGCGGCAAGGGAGGCTCGCATGCGCGGGATCGTGGTGGTGGCGCTCGCATGCTGGCTCGGCCTGCTGCGGGGCGCCGCGGCGCAGGAGCCGCGCTACGACGCCGGGGCGCAGAGCTGTCAGCCCTACCGCAAGGGCGTGATCGATCGCCCATGGCAGGTCAGCGCGCCGCGCGGTCCGGTGCCTGTCGGCCAGCCCATCACCGTGGGGCTGCGCGAGAAGTACGGCGAGGCGGGCACGCGCCGCCTCGTGCGCGCCCGCATCGTTGGCGCCGCCACGTCGCTCGACTCGAAGCCGGTCGCCATGGTCGATGACACCTTCGTCGACGTCGAGTTTCCGGACGACTTCCGTCCGAGGCAGGAATTGGGCCCCGGTGTCTACACGGTGCTGTGGCTGCTGGCCGAAGGCGGCGGCTTCCTGGCCTGCGACGGCTTCGTCGTCCGCTGAGGCGTCAGATTTCCGATTCCGAGCGCAGGCGATCGAGCTCGTCGCGCGTCAGGCGAACGGGCTCGGCGCCGGCGTCGAAGCCGCGCCAGCCCTGGGCGCGATACTCGCGGGCTCGCGCGGCAGCGTCGACCGGGTCGAAGCGGGCGATGATGGCGCGGGCCTCGGCGGCACGGGCATCCTCGACACGGGCCACCAGCAGCGTGCCGCCGCGGCGCACGGCCTCGCTATAGACATGGGCGTCCTCTTCGGATTCGCCGGCCTGGCGCAGCACGTCGACCAGCCCGCCGACGATGGCGCCCGCCGTGGCGCCGGCGACCGCCCCGGCCGCCGTCGCCGCCAGCCAGCCGGCGGCGATCACCGGGCCGAGGCCGGGAATGGCGACGACGCCGAGCGCCGCGAGCAGCCCCGTGCCCCCGCCGAGGGTCGCGCCGACCCCGGCGCCCGCCGCCGTGCCGACGTCGTGGTCGGTCTCGCCAATGGCGTCGACCGCGTCCTTGCTGGCGGCGATGCTGATGGCCTGCGGGGGAAAGCCCGCGTCTTCCAGGGCCCGCACGGCGTCACGGGCGCGGCGATGGCTGTCGAAGATGTGGCTGATGGTCGTGGGCATGGGCGACCCCTTCGGCGCGACAACGCAGGCGCAGGGAAGTCGTTGCCTTATACCGGCTTCAGGCCTTCCTTGGGATAGGTTCCGCCGGCTTCCTTCACCGCCGCGCGATAATGCGCTTCGCTGTCGAAGGGTTCGTAGCGCGGATAGTCGCGCGGCGGGCGCTTCACCGGCTCGCCGGTCGAGGGATCGAGGAACATCGGCTTGCCGTCGCGGCCGATCACCGGGATGACGCGGCCCCAACGGCTGAAGACGCGGCGCATCGAGGCGGAGAAGTCGACATACGTGTCGAACTCCAGCTTGTCCTTGGCGAAGATGGCCTCGAAGGTGGCGATGAACTCGTCGACGAAGGGCTTCTCGACCAGGCCCATGTTCGAGATCATCCAGCAGCGGTCCTCGAACACCCAGTAGACGCTGAGCCCGATGAGTTCCTTCTGCCGCGTGAGGTAGGGGAAGAAGGGGAAAGCCCGGCAGGCGATGGTGCGGTTGTGCCGTTCGCAGAAGGCGGCGCCCTTGCACTCGACGGCGCAGGCGCCGTTGTGCAGCTCGTCGACGATCTGGCGGGTGGCGGCATCGTAGGGCTTGAAGCGATGCCACAGGTCGGTGCGCGTCTTGAGGAAGGCGAACTCGCTCTTCTCGACCACCGGCACGGCCATCTGGGTCGAGCAGCAATAGGCCGAGCCGTTGTTCAGGGGCGCGCACTTCTTGCCGCAGTCGAAACGGGACACCGGCGCCTCGAAGCCCTCGTAGAGCTTGGCGAAATCCTCGGGCTTCAGCTTGGGTGAGGGCATGCGGCTCGGACGTGTTGGGCGGAACGCGGTTCGCTTGTAGCGGTTCCGATTGTTAAGAACCAGTTACGGATTTATTGCCCACGCAATGCGAAGGGTCATGCATGGACCCGCCACACCGTGGTTTCGCGCAGGCCGCGGTTCTCGAGCTGCAGCGACGTGGGGATATCGTAGCGCGCCAGCTCCTCGAGCCGGTCGGCGGTGAAATAGTTGCGGCCCGGGTCGCCGAGCAGCACCAGCCGCCCTTCGGCGGCGTGACCGCGCAGCCAGTCCATGGCGCGCGCGGTCATCTCGCGCTCGTAGCAGACGTCGCCGGCGATCACGACCTCGGCGTGCGGCGAGGCGGGCGGGCCCTGCAGCCAGTCGGCCTCGCTGGTCTCGATGACAAGCTCGTTCGCCTCGGCGTTCAGCCTCATGGCGGCGATCGCCACCGGGTCGATTTCGTTGCCGACCACGCGGCGTGCGCCGCAGCGCGCGGCCGCCAGGCTCGCCACGCCGCAGCCGGCGGCGAAATCGATCACGTGCTTGCCGCGCACCATGTCGGGATGGGCAAGCAGATAGCGTGCCACCGCCTGGCCGCCGGGCCAGCAGAACGCCCAGTAGGGCGGATCGATGTTCTGCTTCTCGAGCCAGTCCTCCGTCGCCTGCCAGATCGGCAGGTACTCGGCGGCGAGCCACAGCTTCAGCTCCGGCACCATCGCCGGCGTGCCCAGCGCCGTGTAGGTGCGGATGAACCCGGCGGGATCGGCGGGCGCCCGCGCCATCACAGGCGCGCCGCGAGGATGCCGGCCAGCAGCATCCAGCCCAGGACGCGGTTGGACTGGAACTTGCGCAGGCAATCGGCGGGATCGTGCGGCTTCACGGTGCCGACTTGCCATGCGAGATGCATGGCGACGGCGACGATGCCCAGCCAGTAGGGCCAGTCGAGCCCGGCCAGCCAGCCGCTGACGGCGAAGCATGTGATCGTCGCGGTCGCAAAGACCGTCAACCAGGCCTGCGGCGCGCCCTGGAAGCGTCGCGCCGTCGAGCGCACGCCGACGATGGCGTCGTCGCGCTGGTCCTGCATGGCGTAGATCGTGTCGTAGACCAGCGTCCAGGCGATGCCGCCGGCATAGAGCGCGACCGCCGCGGGCGAGACGCGCGCATTGGCCACCGCGTCGCCCATCAGCGCGCCCCAGTTGAAGGCGAGACCGAGCACGACCTGCGGCCACGACGTCACGCGCTTCATCAGCGGATAGATCGCGACCACCAGCAGCGAGGCCAGGCCGACGACGATGGCGATGAGGTTGAACGAGGCGAGCACCGCGGCGCCGATCGCCGCCTGCACCACCAGCCACGTCAGCGCCTGGCCCGGCGTGACCTCGCCGGCAGGCAACGGCCGGTCGCGGGTGCGTTCGACCTGGGCGTCGATGCGGCGGTCGAGCAGGTCGTTCCAGGTGCAGCCGGCGCCGCGCATGGCGACGGCGCCGACGAAAAACAGCGCCATCCATACCGCCCAGGCGATCATCTGCTCGCGCGTCCGCAGCGGCGCGAAGAGGCTGATCGACCACCAGCACGGAAACAGCAACAGCTCCCAGCCGATCGGCCGGTCCCAGCGAGCCAGCCGGCCATAGGGCCGCGCCCAGGCCGGCAACAGGCGCAGGGTCCAGTGTCGCGGCCGAATGTCGGTGAACCCGTTGCCGGTCATGTCGCCATCATGGTCGGCGGAAATGCTATGCTCAATCGTCAACCGAGGGAGAGAAGCGATGCGTCGTGCGATTGCGATCCTGTCTACAGCAGCGGCATTGCTCGTGGCCGGCGTCACGTTGGCGCAATTGCCGCGCACGCCGTCCCCCGCGGGGGCGCAGGTCTATTTCATCACGCCCAAGGATGGCGACGTGATCAGCGGCCCCGTCACCGTGCGCTTCGGCCTCAAGGGCATGGGCGTGGCGCCGGCGGGGGTCGAGATGAAGGACACCGGCCACCATCACCTGCTGATCGATGTCGCCACCCTGCCGCCGATGGGCGAGAACCTGCCCAACGACGCGACCCACCGTCATTTCGGCGGCGGCCAGACCGAGACGACGATCACCCTGCCGCCGGGCAAGCACACGCTGCAGCTCGTGCTCGGCGACCAGAACCACATCCCGCACCAGCCGCCGGTGATGTCGCCGAAGATCACGATCACGGTGAAATGACCAGGCGCGCCTCTCCTTCTCCCCGCCTGCGCGGGGAGAAGGGCAGTGACCTATGACACCGAGGCTGTTCGTCGAGGACGATCTCGCGCCAGGCACATCGCTCGCGCTCGACGGTGCGCGCGCGCATTACTTGCGCGACGTGCTGCGGCTGGGCGTGGGCGCCGCGGTGCTGCTGTTCAACGGCCGCGACGGCGAGTGGCGGGCAAGCGTGACGGCTGCGGCCCGGCGGTCGCTCGATCTCGGCGTCGAGGCGCAGACGCGGCCGCAACGGCCCGAGCCCGACCTGTGGCTGTGCTTCGCGCCGGTGAAGAAGGCGCGCATCGACTTCATCGCCGAGAAGGCGACGGAACTCGGCGTGTCGGCGCTGGTCCCCGTGCTGACGCGGCGCACCAGTGTCGAGCGCGTCAATGTCGGCCGGCTGCGCGCCAATGCCGTCGAGGCGGCCGAGCAGACCGAGCGGCTGAGCGTGCCTGACGTGCGCGAGCCGCAGTCGCTGGAGCAGGTCCTGAAGTCCTGGCCCGCGCCGCGCCGGCTGCTGATCGCCGACGAGACCGGCGGCGGGCGGCCGATCCTCGATGCGTTGCGCGACGCGCAGCCGGGGGCCTGGGCGGTGATGATCGGGCCGGAGGGCGGCTTCACGCGCGAAGAGCTGGATCGCATCGCGGGCCTGCCCGGTGTGCTGCCGGTCGGCCTGGGCCCGCGCATCCTGCGCGCCGACACGGCGGCGGTCGCGGCGCTGTCCTGCCTGCAGGCGGCGATCGGCGACTGGCGTGAGGCGACGCCCCGGCGCTGGCCCGACTATGGCGGTACGGTCGAGCGAGGAAACCTTATGCGAGCCCCCGGCGAGCAAGGTTGAGCGCGGGCTCAGGGCTTGCTAGCTACGTCGCCGATCCTGGACGCCAGGCGTCCACCAACAGCAACACGCCGGCAGGCGCGATCGACCGCGACGCCGGCTGGGGGAACACCAGATGTCGGCACCGCCCAGCGGCGGAGGCGAGCCCCTCACGGGCCGCCGCCAGCTTGTCGAGTATTTCGAGGCCGGGTGTAAGCCGGCTGAGCACTGGCGCGCCGGCACCGAGCATGAAAAATTTGGTTTCGATCGCGCCACCAGAACACCGTTGCGTTACGAAGGCGGCGTCAAGGCGATGCTCGACGGCCTGGCCGATCGCTTCGGCTGGGAGCGCGCGCTGGAGAACGGCAAGGTCATCGCGCTCACCCGCGGCCAGGCCAACATCACGCTGGAGCCGGGCGGCCAGCTCGAGCTCAGCGGCGCGCCGCTGGCGACGGTGCATGAGTGCGCGGCCGAGACCGACAATCACCTCGAGGAAGTGAAGGCGGTCGCCGGACCGCTGGGCGCGGGCTTCGCCGGGCTGGGCTTCACGCCGACCTGGCGGCGCGAGGATTTCGACTGGATGCCCAAGGGCCGCTACAAGATCATGCGCGCCTACATGCCCAAGAAGGGCACGATGGGCCTCGACATGATGCTGCGCACCTGCACGGTGCAGACCAATGTCGACTATGCCTCCGAAGCCGACATGGTGAAGAAGTTCCGCGTGTCGCTGGCGCTGCAGCCGCTGGCCACCGCGCTCTACGCCAATTCGCCGTTCGTCGAGTCGCAGGACACCGGCTTCCAGAGCCGGCGCAGCCATGTCTGGACCGACACCGATGCCGACCGCTGCGGCATGCTGCCCTTCGTCTTCGAGGACGGCTTCGGCTTTGAGCGCTATACCGACTACATCCTCGGCGTGCCGATGTACTTCGTCTACCGCGACGGCATCTACATCGACGTCAGCGGCAAGTCGTTCCGCGACTTCATGGCCGGTCGCCTGCACAACGACGTGGGCGACATCGCCCGTGTCACCGACTGGTCGGACCACGTCACCACGGCGTTCCCCGAGGTGCGGCTCAAGCGCTACCTCGAGATGCGGGGATGCGATTCGGGGCCGCGCGACATGATCGTGGCGCTGCCGGCGCTGTGGATGGGCCTGCTCTACGACGCCGCGTCGCTCGATGCCGCCTGGGACCTGGTAAAGGGATGGAGCGTGGCCGAGCAGCAGGCGCTGCGCGACCAGTCGCCGCGCGAGGGCCTGAAGACCGTCATGAAGGGCCACACCCTGCAGAGCTACGCGTGCGAAGTGCTGAAGATCGCCGAGGCCGGGCTGAAGACGCGCGCCAGGCTCGACGCGCAGGGCCGCGACGAGACGATGTATCTCGATCCGCTCAAGCGCATCGCCGAGAGCGGCGTCACGCTGGCCGACGAGAAGCGCGACCGCCTCGCCAATTCCCTGAATGGCGACTACGGCGCGCTGTACGAGGCCTACGCTTACTAAGGAAACGCTGTCATCCCGACCGGAGCGTGGGATCCCGGGTGATGCCTGGATCCCTCACGCCGCTCGGGATGACAATGCTCAGGCGCGATAGAACGGCTTGTTGCCGCACACCGTGACGCGGTGGCCGTAGCGGCGGTGCGGGTGATAGTCGAACAGCGCGTGATGCTGGGCGCAGCGATTGTCCCAGAAGGCGATCGAGTTGGGCTGCCACTTGAAGCGGCACTGCAGCTCCGGCGTCTCGACGTGGCGCCACAGCATCTCGAGGATCGCGTCGCTCTCGTGCTTCCTGAGCTGCGGGATGCGCGTGGTGAAGCCGCGATTGACGTAGAGCGCCGTCCGGCCGGTCACCGGGTGGGTGCGCAGGATCGGATGCTCCGAGCGCGGGAAGTTCTGCGCGCCGTCCTTCTTGTGCACCTGGTGGCTGTGCGCCTTGAGGCTGTCGTGGATCGCCGTCATCCCGACCAGCATCTGCTTGATCGGCTCCGACAGCGTCTCGTAGGCGCGGTACATGTTGGCGAACATGGTGTCGCCGCCGCCGTCGGGCGGCACCTCGGTGAGATAGAGGATCGAGCCCATCGGCGGCTCCTCGTCGCACGAGACGTCGGTGTGCCACTCCTCGCCGGCGACGTGCTTGCTCTTCTCGTCGGCCTTGATCACCAGGATCTCGGGATGGCCCTCGATCAGCTGCGGCGCGTTGGGATGGATGTGCAGGCGGCCGAAGCGCCGGCCGAAGGCCTTGTGCTGCTCGACGCTGAGCTTCTGGTCGCGGAAGAAGATCACCAGGTTGTCCATCAGCGCGTCGTGGATCTCCTGGAACTGCTGGTTGCCCAGCTCGCCGCCGAGATCGACCCCATGGATCTCAGCGCCGATCACCGGCGAGAGCTTGCGCACCTCGATCGTCTGGTAGCCCATCGTCCGTTTCCTCCGAATGCGTGGCGGCAGAGTGCCCGGGATGGTCGGGCGATTGCACTCCCGAGTGGCACGATTCCGTAATACGGAATAGGGTGACAGCATGGCCCTTGCCGCTCCCCGTTTCATCGAGCCGGTGCGCCGCGCCTTCGCGGTGCTCGAGGCACTGAACCGACGCCGCACCGGCACGCTGGGCGCGCTGGTCGAGGCCACCGGCCTGCCCAAGCCGACCATCGCGCGGCTGCTCGAGACCCTGATCGCGCTGGGCTATGTCAGCCACGTCTCGCGCGCGCAGGGCTATCGCGTCACCGACCGCGTCGTGCTGCTGTCGGCCGGCGCGCGCTTCGTGCACCACGTGGCCGACATCGCCGTGCCGGAGATGCGCCGCTTCACGCGCGAGAGCGGCTGGCCGCTGTATCTCGGCACGGTCAGCGGCGCGAGCGTGGCGATCCGCTACACGACCTCGCCCGAGAGCCCGCTGTCCTTCGAGCCGACCGGCTATGCCGATCGCTTTCCCGTGCTCGAGAGCGCCATCGGTCGTGCCTGGCTGGCGTTCTGTCCCGAGGATGAAAGACGCACCATCCTGCGCGAGATCGAGACGGGCGGCGGCACGGGCCGCGAGGCTGTGCGCGACGCCGGCGCGCTGCACGCGGCGCTTGCGGAGATCCGCGCCCAGGGTTTCGCCTTCACCCGCTCGACGCGGCAGGACCGGCTCAACGGTCTGGCCGTGCCGATCCTCGGCGGCGGCCACGTTCTGGGCTGCCTGTCGATGCGCTTCCCCAAGAGCGCGATGAGCGAATCCGAAGCGGCGCGACGCTATCTCGCGCCGCTGGCGGCGATCGCCGGGCGTATCGCCGATGCGGCATCGGTGCCCGACGAAGCGCCGTCGCTCGCACGGCGGCGGAGCTTGGGCTAAAGTCGCACCGACCAGGACGACGACGGACGCGGGATGGGCGTGGAGCAGGAAGTCGGATTGACGCCGGAGGACATGTCGTTCGCGGGATCGATGCCGGCCGCGGCGCAGCCCGCATCGGCCGAGGCCCCGCCCGCCGAGCCGGCCGGTATCCTGCCGTACCGATCCAGGCGCTGCCGGCACGGCACCTTCCTCTACAACCCCCGCGATCGTTTCATCGGGCGCAGCCTGGAGCTGTACGGCGAGTACGCCGAGCTCGAGCTGCAGTTGCTGCTGCGGCTGGCCCGGCCCGGCGACATCGTCGTCGACGCCGGCGCCAATATCGGCGCGCTTTCTCTGCCGATGGCGCGGCGCGTCGGGCCGGGCGGCTGGGTGCTGGCGGCCGAGCCGCAGCGCCTCGTGCACCAGATGCTGTGCGCCAATATCGCCGTGAATGGTCTCGCCAACGTGGTGGCGCATTGGTGCGGGCTGGGCGCGGCGGCCGACGTGGCGGTGGTGCCGGCGCTCGACTACGGCCGGGAGAACAACTACGGCGGCGTGGCCCTGCGCGCCGGCGGCGTGGGCGAGCGCGTGCCGGTGGTGAGCATCGACTCGCTCGACCTGCCGGGCTGCGCGCTGATCAAGGTCGATGTCGAGGGCATGGAGCTCGACGTGCTGCGCGGCGCGGCGGACACGATCCGCACGCACCGGCCTCGGCTGTTCGTCGAGAACAACGGCACCGAGAGCTCGCCGCCGCTGATCGGCTGGCTGATGGAGCAGGGCTACCGGCTCTTCTGGCACGTCGCGCCGCTGTTCAACCCGCACAATTTCGCCAATGCCACCGACGATGTCTTTCCCGGCCTGCACTCGACCAACATGCTGTGCCTGCCGCCCGGCGACACGGCGGAGGTTCGCGGCATGCGCGCCGTCAGCGGACCCGAGGACACCGCGCTGGACTCGCAGCGCCGCCGCCGCGAGTCCGCGGCCCGGCGATCGTAGGCCGGCGATGCGGGCCCTCGCCTTCGTCCTCGCGATGCTGCTGGCGGCCCCGGCCGCCCGCGCGCAGCTCGATCCGGTGCCGCCGCCCGAGCGCTGGCGCGACTACAACGCCGCCGCGGACCACTTCACCATCCGCGTGCCGGGCATCGTGCAGAAGCGGCCGTGGAACGACGCCGGCTTTCCGGCGACGCATTACCTCACCGGCAGCGTCGAGGAATCGATGAGCGTCACGGTGGTGTTCTACCCGCCGTCGATCCGCGGCAGCGCCGGCGCGCCGCTGATCGCCCAGCGCTTCGCCACCCTGATGCTGGCGCGCGTCAGCGCCGACAAGCCGACCCGCAACGAAGCCGACAAATGCGGCGGCGACGCGCCGGGCTACATCGTCGAGGCGCCGCTGCCCGACGAGCTGAACTACTTCGCGCGCGTCTGCGTCACGGCCGAGACCGTCTACAAGGTCGAGGTGGTGGTGAACCGGGAGAAGCTGCCGGCGGCGCTGCCGCATGTGCGCGCCTTCCTCGACTCGTTCCGCACCAGCGCGCGGCTGGCGCCCGCGGCACCCGAGCCGCCGCCGGTCACCGCGCCCGCCGAGCCGCCCAAGCCGGCCGAGCCCGCCAAGGCCACGGAACCGCCCAAGCCACCGGAGCCGCCGGCGCAGGCTTCGCCGCCTTCGTCCTCGGTGACCGTGCCGATGCCGTCGCTGCCGAAGTGAGGGCGCTACTTCCTCGGTGAGTAGACGTCGCTGCCCTTGACGCGCATCGACCGGCCCTGCTGCGGATTGAAGAAGATGGTCTCCCAGTCCATGGCGATGGAGCCATTGGCCAGGATGCCGGAGAGGGCGGTGTCGGCCTGGCAATCGATCTTCGCGCTGCGCCAGTGAACGCTGAAGACGATGCGGTCGGCGGCGGCGTATCCCGCGACCGGGTGCGGAATCGCCTTACAGGGGAAGGTCGCCATCGTGAAGTAGCTGCCGGTGAGGGCGCCGGTCGCCGCATCGATGCTGGTGATGGTCAGTTCCGAGCCGCGCTCGTTGACCCATTTGGTGCCCGCCGCCAGGGACTGCGCGGCAGCGGGAATCACGACGCAGGCAACCGCGAGCGTCGACGCCAGCAAAACATGCTTCATGAGCTCCTCCTGTGGATGCGGGTGAACGCATCCTACAGGAGCACGCCACGGCCGGCCTATGTGGCGGTGCCGCCGACCGTCAGGCCGTCGAGCCGCAAGGTGGGTTGCCCGACACCCACCGGCACGCCCTGGCCGTCCTTGCCGCAGGTGCCGACGCCGAGATCCATCTCCAGGTCGTTGCCGACCATGCCGATCTTCAGCAGCGCCTCGCTGCCCGAGCCGATCAGCGTGGCGCCCTTCACCGGCGCGCCCTGCTTGCCGTTCTCGATCAGGTAGGCCTCGGTGCAGCTGAAGACGAACTTGCCGTTGGTGATGTCGACCTGGCCGCCGCCGAAATTCACGGCGTAGAGGCCGCGCTTCACCGAGGCCATGATCTCGTGCGGATCCTTGTCGCCGGCCAGCATGATGGTGTTGGTCATGCGCGGCATCGGGCTGTGGGCGTGGCTCTGGCGGCGTCCGTTGCCGGTGGGCGCCGCACCCATCAGCCGCGCGTTGAGCCGATCCTGCATCAGGCCGACCAGCTTGCCGTCCTCGATCAGCACGGTGCGCTGGCTGGGCGTGCCCTCGTCATCGACCGTGAGCGAGCCGCGCCGGTCGAGCATCGTGCCGTCGTCGACCACGGTGACGCCGGGCGAAGCGATGCGCTGGTTCATCAGGTGGGTGAAGACCGAGGTCTTGCGGCGGTGGAAGTCGCCCTCCAGACCGTGGCCGATCGCCTCGTGCCACAGGATGCCGGACCAGCCGGCGCCCAGCACGACGGGCATCTCGCCGGCCGGCGCGTCGACCGACTGCAGATTGACCAGCGCCTGACGAATCGCCTCGTCGGTCTGCTTCTTCCAGTACTCGGGCTCGAACAGCCCGCTGTAGCCGATGCGGCCGCCCGAGCCGGACGAGCCGGTTTCCATGCGATCGCCCTTGCCGGCGACCACGGAGACGTTGAGCCGCACCATCGGCCGCACGTCGGCGACCCGGCGGCCGTCGGCGCGCACGATCTCGATCACCTGCCAGGAGGCGGCGATCGAGGCCGAGACCTGCTTCAGCAGCTTCTCCTTGCCGCGGGCATAGGCGTCGATCTCCTCCAAGAGCTTCACCTTGCGCTCGAAGTCGATGCCGTCGAGCGGGTTGGCGTCGGTGTAGAGGATCCGGTTGGTGCCGCGCGGCCCCTCTGCCGCCGTGCCGCCCCGGCCGCTGGCCACGGCGCGCACCGTCGTGGCGGCGCGCTTCAGCGCCGTCTCGTCGAGCGCCGAGGCATGGGCGTAGCCCACCGTCTCGCCCTTCACCGCCCGCAGGCCGAAACCCTGGGAGACGTCGAAGGAGGCGCTCTTCAGCTTGCCGTCGTCCCAGGCCAGCATCTCGCTCTGGGCGTATTCGAGGAACAGCTCGCCGTCGTCGCTGCCGGCGAGCGCCTCGCGCACGATTCGCTCGGTGCGCGCCTCGTCGAGTCCGGCGCGCTTGAAGAAGAGGTCATTGGCAGTGGCGAGATGGGACATGGTCACTCCGCAGGCTCAGACCTGAACATAGGCGCTCGGCGAGGGCAAATCCACGGCGCGACGGAATGTAGCCAACCGGCTGAGACAGCGCGGCTTTTCGCCTGCCGGAGTGCGGCAGGCGGACGCATCGCGCGGGGGGCCGAATTGGGGTGACCGGGCTTTACGTCCTCTGCTAGATACCGCCATCATCCGCGTGGATATTGCGGCAAGGAGTGGGGGCATGGGTTCGAACAGCGGCGCGTCGATGGTGAGCCGCCTGCGGACGCTGGCGGCAGCCGGCTTCGCTCTCCTCGTGGGTACCGGTCTCGCCGCGGCGCAGGATCAGGGGTTTGTCGACCTGCCGCACTACGGCCAGATGAACCTGCACCATCCGGCCACCGAGATCATGGAGAAGCTGGTCGGCCTGCATAACCTGCTGCTGGTGATCATCTCGATCATCACCGCCTTCGTGCTGGCGCTGATGGTCTACGTGATGGTGCGATTCCGCGCCTCGCGAAATCCCGTGCCCTCGCAGGTGACCCACAACACGCTGCTCGAGGTCGCCTGGACGGTGATGCCGATCATCATCCTGATCATCATCGCGATCCCGTCCTTCAAGCTGCTCTACTTCATGGACCGCACCGAGGAGCCCGGGCTGACCATCAAGATCACCGCCAAGCAGTGGAACTGGCAGTACGACTATCCCGACTACAAGATCGAGTTCGAGGCCTTCATCGTGAAGGATGCCGACTGGGCCAAGTTCTCGCCCGAGGAAAAGATCCGTCGCCCGCGCCTGCTCGCCGTCGACAACGAGCTGGTCGTGCCGGTCAACACCAACGTCCGCTTCTACGTCACCTCGATCGACGTGATGCATTCCTGGGCGGTGCCGGCTTTCGGGGTCAAGCACGACGCCATCATCGGCCGCCTGAACCAGGGCTGGTTCAACGTGCGCAAGGAGGGCCTGTACTACGGCCAGTGCTCGCAGATCTGCGGCTCGGGCCATGCCTACATGCCGATCGCGGTGCGCGTGGTGTCGAAGGAGGCGTTCCAGAAGTGGCTCGACTCGAAGAAGGCCGCCTCGCTGCCCGCGCCCAGGCAATCCGCACCCTCGAAATTTGCCCGGGCCGAGCCGGCGCGCTGACGCGCCGCCGGCCCACAACAGTCGCGTAGACGGAAGGAAGTCGCCATGGCCACCCACGCCGCTCACGGCGCCCATCACGACGCTCACGGGCACGATCACCACGATCACACGCCCGGGTTCTTCACCCGCTGGTTCCTGTCGACCAACCACAAGGACATCGGCACGCTTTACCTGGTGTTCGCCGTCTGCGCCGGCCTGATCGGCGGCGCGCTGTCGGTCTACATGCGCGCCGAGCTCTACGAGCCGGGCATTCAGGTCATGGGCTGGCATGCCGATCCGGGCCATCACTGGAACTCGATGGTGACGGCGCACGGCCTGATCATGGTGTTCTTCGTCGTCATGCCGGCGCTGATCGGCGGCTTCGGCAACTGGTTCGTGCCGATCATGATCGGCGCGCCGGACATGGCCTTCCCGCGCATGAACAACATCTCGTTCTGGCTCACCGTGGCCGGCTTCGTGATGCTGGTCTGCTCGATCTTCCTGGGCGCCGGCGTCGGCACCGGCTGGACGGTCTACGTGCCGCTGAGCGGTCCCAAGGGCAGCCCCGGGCCGTCGATGGATTTCGCCATCTTCTCGCTGCACCTCGCCGGCGCGGGCTCGATCCTCGGCGCCGCCAACTTCATCACCACGATCTTCAACATGCGCGCGCCGGGCATGACCCTGCACCGCATGCCGCTGTTCGCCTGGTCGATCCTGGTGACGGCGTTCCTGCTGCTGCTGGCGCTGCCGGTGCTGGCCGGCGCCATCACCATGCTGCTGACCGACCGCAACTTCGGCACCAGCTTCTTCGATCCGGCCGGCGGCGGCGATCCGCTGCTGTTCCTGCACCTCTTCTGGTTCTTCGGCCATCCCGAGGTGTACATCATGATCCTGCCGGCCTTCGGGATCGTGAGCCACATCGTCTCGACCTTCTCGCGCAAGCCGGTGTTCGGCTACCTGGGCATGGCCTATGCCATGGTCGCCATCGGCGTCGTCGGCTTCGTCGTGTGGGCGCACCACATGTACACGGTCGGCATGGACGTCGACACGCGCGCCTATTTCGTCGCCGCGACGATGGTCATCGCGGTGCCTACGGGCGTGAAGATCTTCTCGTGGATCGCCACCATGTGGGGCGGCTCGATCCGCTTCGAGGTGCCCTTCCTGTGGGCGGTCGGCCTGATCTTCCTGTTCACCGTGGGCGGCGTCACCGGCGTCGTGCTGGCCAACGCCGGCGTCGATATCGCCCTGCACAACACCTACTACGTCATCGCCCACTTCCACTACGTGCTGTCGCTCGGCGCGGTGTTCGGCATCTTCGCCGGGTACTACTACTGGATCGGCAAGATGTGCGGGAAGCAGTACAACGAGACGATCGCCCAGATTCACTTCTGGGGGACGTTCATCGGCGTGAACCTGACGTTCTTCCCGATGCACTTCTCGGGACTGGCCGGCATGCCGCGCCACTACATCGACTATCCCGACGCCTTCGCGCTGTGGAACAAGATCTCCTCGATCGGTGCCTTCATCGGCTTCGCCGCGACCCTGGTCTGGTTCGTCTCGGCGATCCACACCGTGTTCTTCAGCAAGCGCAAGGTGGGCGCCAACTACTGGGGCGAGGGCGCCACGACCCTGGAGTGGACGGTCCCGTCGCCGCCGGCCTTCCACACCTTCGACGAATTGCCGAAGGTCGAGCCCGCGGCGCATCACTGAGGCAGGAGGGGGCGCCGCGGCGCCCCCGGTCTTCTGACGGCAGGACATGAGCGATTTGACCGCGATCACGCTGCAGGCATCCGGGGCGCAGGCCGTCCCGGCCCCGTCGCGCGTGGCCGACTATGTCGCGCTGCTCAAGCCGCGGGTGATGTCGCTGGTGGTCTTCACCGGCATGGTCGGCCTGTGGCTCGCGCCCGGGCAGATTCATCCCGTGCTGGGCGCGGTGGCGATCGTGGCGATCGCGCTGGGCGCCGGCGCCTCGGGCGCCATCAACATGTGGTACGACCGCGACATCGACGCGGTCATGACGCGCACGCGCAACCGGCCGATCCCGACCGGCGCGGTGGCGCCCGACGACGCGCTGGGCTTCGGCGTGCTGCTGTCGATCTTCTCGGTGGCGCTGATGACGGTGGCGACCAACGCCGTCGCCGGCGGCCTGCTGGCGCTCACCATCCTGTTCTACGTCTTCGTCTACACCGTCTGGCTGAAGCGGCGCACGCCGCACAACATCGTCGTCGGCGGCGCCGCCGGCGCCTTCCCGCCGATGATCGGCTGGGCGGCGGTGAGCGGCGACGTGTCGTGGGCCAGCCTCTCGCTGTTCGCGCTGATCTTCTTCTGGACGCCGCCGCATTTCTGGGCGCTGTCGCTGTACTGCGACGACGACTATCGCCGCGCCGGCGTGCCGATGCTGCCGGTGGTCGCCGGCGTGCGCCACACCAAGCTGCAGATGCTGGCCTATTGCCTGCTGCTGCTGCCGGTCGGCCTGCTGCCGACGCTGACCGGCGCGGTGGGCTGGGGCTACGGCCTCTATTCGCTGGCGGCGGGGACGGTCTTCGTCGGCCATGCGCTGCGCGTGCTGCGCGCGCCCGACGAGGACAAGAGCGCGGCGCGCGCGATGTTCCGCTATTCGCTGGGCTATCTCTTCCTTCTGTTCGTGGCCATGGTCGCGGACAGTCTGGCGTTCGGCTGAGGACGGGCATGGACGTGGCCGCACCCGATCCGCGCAAGCCCTACATCACCGAGCGCCACATCCAGCAGCGCGGCAAGAACCGCGTGGTGCTGGGCGTGATCATCGGCATCTGCCTGCTGTTCTTCGTCATCACCATCATCAAGTTCGGCGGCGCCGGCGTGCTGCCGGGCAGCGGGGGCCTCAAGTGAGCCCGGCGCCCGATCTCGAGCGGCGCAACCGCCGGGTCGGCGCGGCGGTCGCGCTGGGCGTCTCGGCCATGCTCGGCCTGGCCTTCGCCTCGGTGCCGCTCTACGAGATGTTCTGCAAGGCCACCGGCTTCAACGGCACCACCCAGGTCGCCGACTCGGCCCCCGGCCGGGTGCTGGAGCGCACCGTGCGCGTGCGCTTCGATGCCAGCATGGACGCCGGCCTGCCGTGGAAGTTCGAGCCGGTGCAGCGC
This sequence comes from Reyranellaceae bacterium, assembly GCA_050183765.1. Lineage (GTDB taxonomy): Bacteria > Pseudomonadota > Alphaproteobacteria > Reyranellales > Reyranellaceae > JAFAZJ01. The sequence continues at coordinate 17,140 of JBFXAZ010000091.1, forward strand.
GAGGTCAGGGTGAAGCTGGGCGAGGAGAAGCTGGTCTTCTATCGCGCCACCAACCTCTCGAAGCGGCCGATCGTCGGCACCGCGACCTACAACGTGCTGCCCGACATCGCCGGCCAGTGGTTCAACAAGGTCCAGTGCTTCTGCTTCACCGAGCAGCTCCTGATGCCGGGACAGTCGATCGACATGCCGGTCGTGTTCTTCGTCGATCCCGACATGGCGAAGGAGCGCCGCTACGACGGCGTGACCGATATCACGCTGTCCTATACGTTCTTCGAATCGCGCACCGAGAAGGCGCGCGACCTGCTGAGCCGGCTGCACGCCGCGGCGGACGCAAAGAGGGGTGGGTAAGATGGCCGCAGAAGCCCAGAAGCATCCGTATCATCTGGTCGACCCCAGCATCTGGCCGCTGATCGGCGCCGGCGCTGGCGTCCTGCTGGCGTTCGGCGGCGTCACCTTCATGCACCCCGAGATCTTCGGCGCCGGCATGAAGCCGACGCTGGAGGCGCTGGGCGCCTGGAAGGTCGCGCCCGGCCTGCTGCTGGTGTTCATCACCATGTTCTTCTGGTGGAAGGACGTGATCAAGGAATCGCGCATCTACCATACGCCGGTGGTCCAGCTCGGGCTGCGCTACGGCATGATCCTGTTCATCGCCTCGGAGGTGTTCTTCTTCCTGGCCTTCTTCTGGGCCTTCTTCGACGCCTCGCTGTTTCCCGGCGCGGAGAACATGCCGGGCCGCACCGAGTTCACTGGCGGGCACTGGCCGCCCAAGGGCGTCGTGCCCTTCGATCCGTTCGACCTGCCGCTGATGAACACGCTGATCCTGCTGCTGTCGGGCACCACGGTGACCTGGGCGCATCACGGCATCATCGAGGGCGACCAGAAGACGGCGGTGCGCGGCCTGCTGCTCACCGTGGTGCTGGGCGTGCTGTTCACCTGCGTTCAGGCCTACGAGTACAGCCACGCCGCCTTCGGCTTCCGCGACGGCATCTATTCCTCGACCTTCTACCTGGCGACCGGCTTCCACGGCTTCCACGTGCTCGTCGGCACCATCTTCCTGACGGTCTGCCTGTTCCGCGCCATGGACGGCCAGTTCAAGCCGACCCAGCATTTCGGTTTCGAGGCGGCGGCCTGGTACTGGCACTTCGTCGACGTGGTCTGGCTGTTCCTGTTCTTCGCCATCTACTGGTGGGGGCTGGGCAAGGCGGTTCCGGCGGCGCACTGATCCGCGCCGCTTCCGGCAACGCGACGACGCCGGCCGCGAGGCCGGCGTCTGTCATTTGAGGCACTTCGGATGGAACACGACTGGCCGCCACTGCCGCCCTTCTCGACCGGACTGGCCGGGCGCTGCCCGCGCTGCGGCAAGGGTTCGCTGTTCGACGGCCTGCTGAAGGTGCGCGAGGCCTGCCCCGAGTGCGGCCTCGACCTGCGCGGCCACGACGCCGGCGACGGGCCGGCGGTGTTCGTGATCCTCGGCCTGGGCGCGGTGATGATGGGTCTGGTGCTGTGGGTCGAGTTCACCTTCGAGCCGCCGGTCTGGGTGCATCTCGTGCTGTGGACGCCGCTGGTGATCGCGCTCACCATCGTGCCGCTGCGGCTGATCAAGGGCGTCCTAGTGGCGCAGCAGTACCGCCATCGCTCGACGGCGGGCGACGACGGCCCTACATGAGCGCCATGCGCACCTTCAAGCCGTCCCTCTGGCCCACCGTCTTCAGCGTGCCGGCCTTCCTGGTGATGATCGGGCTGGGCGTCTGGCAGCTGCAGCGCATGGAGTGGAAGAACGACCTGATCGAGCGCCTGCAGACCCGCATGACCATGCCGCCGCTCGACGCCCAGGGCGTCGCCGCCGACCCGAAGGCGGCCGAGTACCGCAAGGTCAGGCTGACCGGCACGTTCCTGCACGACAAGGAGCTGCACCTGCTGGCGCGCAGCCTCAACCGCAATGTCGGCCTGCAGGTGGTCACGCCGCTGCGCCTGGAGTCGGGCGAGGTCGTGCTGTTCAACCGCGGCTGGGTGCCCGAAAGGCTGAAGGATCCGGCGCGGCGGCCGGCCGGGCAGGTGCCCGGACTCGTCACGGTCGAAGGCGTCGTGCGGCTGAGCGAAGCCGGCGTGAAGAGCTGGTTCATCCCCGACAACAAGCCCGAGCGCAATGTCTGGCTGACCGTCGACGTCGCCACCATGCGCCGCAGCGCGGGCCTGCCCGACGCGCCGGCCCTGAAGGCCGACCAATGGTTCGTGGCGGCGGACGCCAGGGCCAATCCCGGTGGCTATCCGATCGGCGGCCAGACGCGGGTGAACCTGCCCAACGACCACCTGCAATACGCCATCACCTGGTTCCTGCTGGCGCTGAGCCTGGTCGGCGTCTATGTCGCCTACCACTGGCACCGCGGCCGTCCCGCGCCGCCGCCGATTCCGGAGCGCGGCTGAGCGCCAAGGGCCAATCGCGAAGCGCGAAGTCGGCCACGTCGTTGGCGAATAATCCGGCGCCGTTCACGAAGGGAGCATGGCCCCAGACGCGGCGAGCCTGTAGTAGCCCCGGGGTTTGTCGTTCGGGGACGCTTCATGACATCGCTGACACGCTTGGCGCGGTGCTGCGCCTTCCTTCTGATCTGCTTCGGGCTGCTGCCCGGTGCGACGATGGCCAGCGAGCCGGGATGGCGCACCTATGCGGTACCGGCCTCGGGCTCCGCCGCCCCGTCGATTGCCGTCGCGCTGTACTACCCGACCCAGGCGACGTCGCGAGCGATCGCCATGGGGCCGTTTACCGTGCGGGCCGCGATCCAGGCGCCGCCGGAGGCGCGCGTGAAGGGGCTGATCGTCCTGAGCCACGGCACCGGTGGCTCCGAGCTGGCCCACAGCAGCCTCGCGGAGGCGCTGGCGCGCAACGGCTACCTGGTCGCGGCCCTGCGCCATCCGGGCGACAATTGGCAGGATCGCTCGCTGTTCCAGAAACCGTCGGGCGCCTACTTCACCGAGCGACCGCGCCAGGTGTCGCGGGTGATCGACGCGCTGCTGGCCGATCCCGACTGGAAGGACCGTATCGCCACGGATGCCCGGGGTCCGCGCATCGGTGCGGTCGGGCATTCGGCCGGCGGCTACACCGTGGTGGCGCTGGTCGGCGGCCAGGTCGACCTGTCGCGCTTCGGCGAGCACTGCCGGGCGAGCCGCGCCGACGATCCGATCCTCTGCGGCATGGTGCGGACCGACCAGGCGCCGCCGGCGGAGACGTTGCTGGCACCGACCGCCGACACGCGGGTCCGCGCCGTTGTCGCCATGGCGCCGCTGGGCGTGATGTTCACCTCGGCGTCTCTCGCAGGCATCAGGACGCCGATGGCAATCTACGCAGCCGAGCTCGATCGCTGGCTGGTGCCGCGCTTCCACGCCGACTGGATCGCGCAGAACGTGCCGGGCGTATCGTTCCAGCGTGTTCCCAACGCCTGGCATTTTGCCTTCATGGATCGTCCCGGCATGCCGATCCCGACCCCCGATGGCGACGCCGCGGCCGATCCGCCGGGCTTTGATCGCGCGGCGCTGCTGGCCCGGCTGGCTCTTGAGCTGCCGGCGTTCTTCGACAAGGCGTTGGCGCAGTAGCGTTCAGAGGATATGACCACGTCACCATCAGACGTGGAACGAACGGATGAGCGTCAGCAATTCCTACACCCAGCTCGAAGCCCGCTTCCGGCGGCTGTCGCTGATCGGCGGCGCGCAGGCGATCCTCGGCTGGGACCGCTCGGTGATGATGCCCACGGGCAGCGCCGAGGATCGCGCCGAGCAGGCCGCCGCTTTGGGCGTGATCGCGCACGAGCTGATCTCGGCGCCCGAGGTCGGCGACCTGCTGGCCTCGGCCGAGCAGCGCACGGGCGATCTCGACACCTGGCAGCTCGCCAATCTACGCGAGATGCGCCGCGCCTGGGTGCACAGCACGGCGCTGACATCGGATCTCGTGGAACGCCGCACGCGCGCGATCTCGCGCGCCGAGATGGCCTGGCGCGAGGCCAAGGCGAAGAACGACTACGCCGCGCTGCTGCCGCACCTGCAGGCCGTGCTCGACGTCACGCGCGAGGCCGGGCAGGCGAAGGCCGCCAAGCTCGGCTGCACGGTCTACGAGGCGCTGCTCGACGAGTACGAGCCCGATGGCCGCACGGCGCGCATCGACGAACTGTTCGCCGATCTCGAGGCTTTCCTGCCGCCGCTGCTGGGCCAGGTGCTCGAGCGCCAGGCATCGCGTCCGGCGCCGCTGCCGCTGCAAGGCCCGTTCCCGATCGAGACGCAACGCGCGCTCGGGCTGGAGATGATGAAGGCGGTGGGCTTCGACTTCGCCAAGGGCCGGCTCGACGTCTCGGCGCATCCCTTCACCGGCGGCACGCCCGACGACGTGCGCATCACCACGCGCTACGACGAGGCCGATTTCGCGCGCGCCCTGATGGGCGTGCTGCACGAGACCGGGCACGCGATGTACGAGGCCGGCCTGCCGGCGCATTGGCGGCACCAGCCGGTGGGCGGCGCGCGCGGCATGGCGATGCACGAATCGCAGTCGCTGTTGCTGGAGATGCAGGCCTGCCGCAGCCGCGCCTTCATCGACTTCGCCGCGCCGCGCATGGCCGCGGCCTTCGGCGGCAAGGGCGCCGCGTGGAGCGCCGACAACGTCCATCGCCTCTATACCGTGGTGAAGCCCGGCTTCATCCGCGTCGATGCCGACGAGGTGACGTACCCGCTGCACGTCATCCTGCGCTACCGGCTGGAGCGCGCGATCATCGCCGGCGAGCTGAAGCTCGCCGACCTGCCGGGCGCCTGGAACGAGGGCATGAAAAGGGCGCTGGGCGTGCGGCCGCCCACCGACACGCTGGGCTGCCTGCAGGACATCCACTGGCCGGACGGCGGCTGGGGCTATTTCCCGACCTACACCATGGGCGCGCTGGCCGCCGCCCAGCTCTTCGCCGCCGCCAAGGCCGCCGACCCGGACATCGAGCCCGGCCTGGCGCGCGGCGACTTCGCGCCGCTCTATCACTGGCTGCGCGCGAACGTGCACAGCCAGGGCTCGCTGCTGTCGACCGACGCGCTGCTCGAGCAGGCCACCGGCGCGCCGCTCGGCACGGCGGCGTTCAAGGCACACCTGAAGGCGCGGTATCTTTCTTAGGGCACGGCAAGGCCAGTCCAATCACTGCTGTCATCCCGAGCGCAGCGAGGGATCTAGGCGGCTCTCGTGGATCCCTCGCTGCGCTCGGGATAACAGGAAGCCCAACCCGTTCTCATCAGGCTCCCGAAGCTGCTTCGGTCACGCTTCACTCCCGCGCCGGGCGATGCCGCGCAGGATGAAGATCGCGGACAGCGCCAGGATCGGCACCATGCTCAGCGCCACCGTGGCGCCGAGCGGCAGGTTGCCGCCCATGATGCTGATGCCGAAGGCCGACGTGCCGAGCACCCGGGTCGCGCCGAGCGGTCCGCCGTGGGTCAGCACGTTCACGATGGTGAAGCCGGAAAAGATGCTGATCAGCGAGAACAGCATGGTGACGGCGATGACGTTGCGCGTCATCGGCAGGGTGACGTGCCGCAGGCGCTGCCACCAGCTCGCGCCGTCGATCGAGGCCGCCTCGTGCAGCTCCGGCGGCACCGACTTGAGCGCAGCCAGGTACATCACCATGAAGAACGGCGCGCTCGACCAGACGGTGAC
>JBFXAZ010000092.1:0-22311 GCA_050183765.1 Reyranellaceae bacterium
CAACCTCAGCCGAGCCCTGCGGCTGACCTGAGACAGACCGCAGACACCCAACCTCGGATCCCATGCAATCCACCCTCACCCACAAAATCGAGACTTCTGCAAAGCTCTCGCAGGCGGGGAGAGGGAGGCAAAGGCTCTATCCGATGACATCGCTGCCGGACAACGACCCGCGAGGTAATCGCGCCCTACGCCGTGCGGTAGACCCGGGTCGCGCCGTCGAGGAGTTGCTGGTCCATGGCGTTGAAGGGATAGAGCGCGGCGTTGGCCTCGATCTCGGCCAGCACCTGGCCGAGGCTGCGCCGCAGCGCGCTTTGGGTGTGCTCGTCCTCCTCGCCGAGGATGCCGAAGGCCAGCGCCGCGGCGGCGATGCTGATCTTGTCCGGCCGCTGCCCGGACGGCGAGGCGAAGAGTTCCGGCTTGGTGTTCCACACGGTGCGCACCAGCTCGCGCGCGAGGCGGGCCGGATCGGCCGCGCGCGTGCCGCCATCGAGCTGCGTCGTCAGGAATCGCTGGACCAGTCCGGCCGCTTCGCTCTTGCGAGAGAAATTCCCCAGGCCGCTGAAGAGCCCCATTCACATCCCTTGTCTCACCCCACCCCAATATAACCCGTTTCGGCCCGGGCGGCGATCCGGCTATCGTCCCGCCCAAATGAACTACGATTTCATCGTCGTCGGGGCGGGCTCCGCCGGCGCCCCGGTCGCCTATCGCCTGTCCGCCGATCCGCGCCACAAGGTGCTGCTGCTCGAGGCCGGCCACGCCAGCCATCCCTGGTCGCGCATCCCGGTGGGCTCGGCGCGGCTGATCACCAACCCCGAGGCCAACTGGCTGTACAGCGCCGAGCCCGAGGCCAACACCAACGGCCGGCGCATCCCGGTGCCGCGCGGCAAGCTGCTGGGCGGCTCGAGCGCGATCAACGGCATGGCCTTCGTGCGCGGCCAGCCGCAGGACTTCGACACCTGGGCGCAGATGGGCAATCAGGGCTGGGCCTATGAGGACGTGCTGCCGTTCTTCAAGCGCATGGAGGCCTACGAGCCGGGCGAGGGCGACGACCGCTTCCGCGGCCGGGACGGGCCGATCCCGGTCACCAACCCCCGGCCGCGCGAGCCGATCTTCCAGACCCTGATCAAGGCGGCGGCCGAGGTCGGCATCGCGCACAACCCCGACTACAACGGCGCCACGCAGGACGGCATCGTGATGAGCCAGGCGTCGATCGCGCGCGGCTGGCGCATGAGCACGGCGCGCTGCTACCTCGATCCGATCCGCGGGCGGCAGAACCTGCGCATCGAGACCGACGCGCTCGCCCAGGCGCTGACCTTCGACGGCACGCGCTGCACCGGCGTGCGCTATTCGGTCGGCGGCGAGATGCGCGCTGCGACGGCTGCGCGCGAGGTGGTGATCTGTGGCGGCACGATCAACTCGCCGCAACTGCTGGAGCTCAGCGGCATCGGCCAGCCCGAGCGGCTCAAAGCGCTGGGCATCGACGTGCGCCAGGCGCTGCCGGGCGTCGGCGAGAATTTGCGCGACCACTACGCGCCGCGCACGCGCTGGAAGGTGGGTGCGAAGGGCTACACCTACAACGACACCGCGCGCGGCCTGGGCTGGGTGACGCAGGGGCTGAAGTTCGCCTTCCGCAACCAGGGCCTGCTGGCCTCGGTCGGCGCACCGATGCGCGCCTTCGTGCGCTCGCGCGAGGGGCTGGCGGCGCCCGACCTGCTGCTCGGATGGGTGGCGATGCTGACCGAGCCCGGGCCGAAAGGTCCGCGCATCAGCAAGACCTCGGGCATGACGTGCTACGCCCATCCCATGCGGCCGGAGAGCAAGGGCACGATCCACATCACGTCGTCGGATGCGCAGAAGCCGCCCTCGATCCACTTCAACTTCCTCTCCGCGCCGGTCGATGCCGAGCTCACCGTGCGCGCCATCCGCATCGCGCGCTTGATCATGAACGCGCCGGCCTGCGCGCCGATGCAGCTCAGCGAGCTGGCGCCCGGCGAGGCGCTGCAGCGTGACGACGAGATCATCGACTGGGTCAAGCGCGCGGCCGAGACGACCTACCACCCGGTCGGCACCTGCAAGATGGGCCACGATGCCATGGCCGTGGTCGATGATCGCCTGCGGGTGCACGGCATCCAGGGCCTGCGCGTCGCCGACGCCTCGATCATGCCGACCCTCACCTCCGGCAACACCAACGCGCCCGCCATCATGATCGGCGAGAAGGCCGCCGACATGGTGCTGGCCGACGCACGCTGATTCTCCCTCTCCCCGCTCGCGGGGAGAGGGAATGGGAGCCAGATCAGCGCGCGGCGCGGGAGAGCATGTCGTCGAGCAGGGCGCGGCTGCGGCTGCGGTCGAACAGGCGTTCGTGCAGCGTCTGCTTGTTGCGCGACGCCGAGGTCAGATAGAAGCGCTCGTAGAGAAAACCGCGGCCGCCCAGCGCCGAGCCGACGAAATCCCAGGCCAGGCGGAAGACCTGCGCGCGCTCGTCGGCCGCAGCGCCATCGGCGCCGTGCAGCATCTCGTCGATCAGGGGCCGCAGCCGCGCATCGTGGAACTGCGCGCGGCTGGGCGTGGTCAAGAGGTTGTGGCTGCCGATCAGGGTGATGATCTCGGCCACGCGCGGCATCCACACCGCCAGCATGGCGCGCATCGGATCGAGCGCGGCGCCGTCGGGGAACCACACGCCGTCGGCGCGCTCCCAGGCCTTCTCCAATGAGAGTTCGAGCGCGTTGGCCGTCATGCGCACGTAGCAGGCCATTTCGCCCAGCATCTCGATCGTCGCCGGCGTGCGGTCGCCGATCAGCTCGGCCATGCGGCTGGCCAGGCCATAGGCGAACTCCAGCTTGGTGAGCGCGCGGATGGTCGACTGCGTCGTCATGTTGATGGCGTAGCCGGTGTCGCGCAGCGAATTGTAGATCGCCACGTCGCCGTCGATGAACACGCGGTCCCACGGCACCAGCACGTCGTCGAAGATGCAGAAGGCATCCTGCTCGTCGAAGCGCGACGACAGCGGCTTGTCGAAGGGATCGGCGCCGGGCGTCGCGACGGAATCGCGGCACAGGAAGACCAGGCCCGGCGTGTCGAGCGGGATGGCGAAGGCCAGCGCGTACGCGGTCGCCTCCGGCGGCAGCGGCTGGCTGGGATACACCGTCTGCTCGTCGGCATAGGGCGCCAGGGTCGCCAGCACGCGCGCGCCGCGCACGATGATGCCCTTGTCGGTCTGCCCGACCTTGCGCACCGCGACCTTGTTGCCGACGACGCGGCTGTCGCTGCGCTTGTCGATCGTCGGCTGGATGATGGTGTGGGTCAGCGAGATGTCGGCCTGGGCGAGATGGCGCTGGAAGGCCACGATGTTGCCCGCCCCGCGCTCGTTGCGCTTATCGGCGCCGGCCCACACGCCGGGCGCCGAGGCGAAGGCCGCGAACTTCATGTTCATGTAGTCGGGCGTGCGGCCCATGATTCCCATCGAGCCTTCCGACAGCCGCACCAGCCCGGCATGCCGGCGCCACAGTTCCTCGCGCGAGCGCGGGATCATGTGGCTGACATTGGTCGGCTCCTGGGTGTGCGGATCGACGTAGAGGCAGTCGGCGGCGTGCTCGTGCTGGCGATCGAAGATCGCCGCCAGGCTCTGCGCACCACCGGCCAGCTTCGGATGCGCGGTGACGTCCTCGACGCGCTCGCCGTCGACCCAGATCTCGCGCCTGGTGCGCCGCAGCCCTTCGAGGAACTGCCGACCGGTACGTGCTGCCATGACGTTTCCCCCCAGGCCCTTGTCGTGCACGCGCCGAGCCTGTAGATTCGCTGTAATGATCGCTACAGCGAGAGCGCGCGGCGGTAAAGCGAAAAATCGCCCCCGGTTCCCGGCCGGACCGCGCACCGAGCGGCGCAGCCGGCAGGGTGCGGAGTCGCGGCTGCGCATCCTCGAGGCGACCTTCGCGCTGGCCCACGAGCTGGGCTACAGCGGCACCTCGATCTCCAAGGTGGTCGAGCGCGCGGGCCTGCCCGCCAGCTCGGTCTACTGGCACTTCGCCGACAAGGACGCGCTGTTCGAGGCGGTGATCCAGCACAGCTTCGATCAATGGCGCGCGGCGATGCGCCAGGCGGGCGAGCCCGCGTCGCGCGGCGGCCGGCGCGCCGCGCTGGGCGCGCGCGTGCGCTCGGCGATCGACAGCATCGCCGCCAGCCCCGAGTTCTGGCGCCTGGGCCTGATGCTGTCGCTCGAGCGCCAGCCGGTCGAGCGCCGGGCGCGCCGGCGCTTCCAGGAGATCCGCCGCCACGTCGTCGACAGCATGGCGCGGTTCTGGCGCCAGACCCTGCCCGCCGGCCACGACAGGGGCCTGCCGCTGCTGCTGGCCCGGTTCTCGATGGCGACCGCCGACGGCCTGTTCGTGGCGGCCCAGATCGACGGCGAGCAGGACACAAGGCGCATGGCCGACCTGCTGGCCGATTCGCTGGAGGCCGCGGCCCGGCGCCTGTCCCGCCCAGCGCGCCGGGCGGCGTCGGCCACCTGATCGGCGGCCCTGGCGCGGCCGGTTCCCTCACAGCATCGCGCTTCGCCTCTACCTGCCTTCCCGTTCGTGCATACGCTTGCCGAGTCCGTGGCCCGCAAGTTGCGTTAACCTTGCGCAACAGGAGTACGCGTGATGACCAGTGGTCGTGTGCGGGTGGCGAGAGCGTGGGTGATGGCGGCCTGCCTCGCCGTCGGCGTCGTTTCTACCGCGGCAGCCGAGCCGGTCTGCGCACCGGACCGCCGCAGACCGGGCGATGTCGTGGATGTCACGGAGGGCTTCGCGCCCACCTTCCGGACCGACAGCGCGGTGCCGATGGCCGGCATCTTCCGGCTGACGCTCAAGCCCAGCACCGAGGTCCGCTATTTCGTCGGCTCGACCCGCGCCTTCGGCGACGACGACGGCTACGGCGGTGTCGTGACCTTCCCCGTGCTGGCGGCCGGGCGCTACTACGTCCATGTGTCGGAGCCGGCCGCGGTCGAGCTGGTGCAGAACTACCGGCAGCTCGCGCTTCATCCGCGCCCCGGGAACAGCCAGGGCCGCGAGGTCGACATCGACGACGGCGCCGTCGTGCTGCAGGTCCGCGCCGCGGCGATGTCGGAGGTCACGATCTCGATCTCGACGCCGCCGCCCTGCCGCCGCTGATCGCGCCGCTGATCCCTAGGCCGGCTCACCCTCGACCAGCAGCCAGGCGTCGGGGATGCGGGTGATGTCTTCGGCGACGAACGCGTCCGGCGCGAAGGCGCGCAGGCTGTCGAGCAGGGCGATCACGCGGGCGCGCGACTCCCAGAAATCCATCGCCTGATCCGGCGCCAGTGGCGCGGTCAGGTTGAAGCAGCCGACGCTCGACAGATAGGGCGTCGGCGGATGGCCTGGATGGATCAGAATGTCGGTGCGCGCCTCGGTGTCGCCGACGCGGATCGCCGGCATCTTCAGCGCGCCGGGCGTTTCGCGATCGAGCGAATAGCCGACCGAGGCGTATTTCACACCATGCCAGTGGGTGTAGAGCGGATAGCGGCCGGCCTCGATGCGCCGGCCGTTGTTGAGCGTCTTGTTGTCGCCCGGCCCGACCGCCTCGCAGACGAAACCCGACAGGCCCTCGATCGGCCTGCCGTTCAGGAACGTGTCGTAGCGTCCATAGGTCCGCGATCCGCCGGCTGCGTGGTGCTGCGCCAGCCGCTTGACCGTGATCGTCCACACCGTCTCGAGCATGGACGGACACTACCGGACTCGGCCGGTATCGCCAGCATGTCCGGCCGGCGGCCGGGAAGGGGCGCGGCTGGCCGGAGCCCGCCTCAGCGCGCGCCGCTGGCCCACGCCATGGACTGCCGCACCTGCTGCTTGAGCATCAGCACGTCGAACCCGTAGGCGAGGAGGCGATGACCGCGGCCGACGTTGGCGACGGCTTGCTCGCGCGTCGGCGCCACGGCTCCCAGCGCGATACCGGCACCCAACGCCGCCTTCTCGACGCGCCCGACGGCGTCGAGCAGGATCGGCGCGTCGAACTTGCCCGGCACGCCGAGCTCGGTCGAGAGATCGAACGTGGCGATGACCATGCAGTCGATGCCCTCGACCTTGCAGATCTCCTCGATGTTGTCGACCGCGGCCCTGGTCTCGATGAGCAGGCCGCACACGATCTCGTCGCCATGCCGAGGCAGATAGTCTTGCAGCTCCACGCCCCATCGCGAGTGCGCGAGGAAGGGCCCCCAACCGCGACGCCCGCGCGGCGGATAGCGTGTGAGGGCCACGCAGTCGGCGGCCTCCTCCGCCGTCCTCACCAGTGGAAACACGACGCCCTCCGCGCCGACATCGAGCGCAAGCTTGACGAGTGCCTCGTCGCGCTTCGCGACCCGCACCCACGGTGAGCACCGGGTTCCGGCGGTGGCGGCGACCATTGCGTGGAGCGTTTCCGGGCCGGTGGGTGCGTGCTCCTGGTCGATCACCAGCCAATCGGCGCCCGCCGCGGCGATGGCCTGGCTCACCACCGCCGACGGGATCAGGCAAAGGTATCCGCCGAGCAGATCCCCTGTCTCGCGAATGCGACGTTTGATGCTGGGCATGGTGGCCTCCCCGGCGGCGTGAAACTCCCGGTCCGCACTCTGGGCGCCCCCTGAAGCGACGTCATGAAACGCGGCTGAAGGAGTGCTAAAATGTTCCTGAAACGACGCCAGGCACGGGGATGGCGCAGACGTACCTGTTTGGACCCTTTCGCCTCGATACCGACTCGGGCGCGCTCTACCGCGGCGCGCTCCTCACGGCGCTTGGTCCCAGGCCCGTCGCGTTGCTCGACGTGCTGCTGCGATACGCCGGCGAGCCGGTCTCCAAGGACATCCTGATCGCGACCGCATGGGGTGGGGTCATCGTCGAGGAGAGCAATCTGCCTGTTCAGATCGCGGCATTGCGGCGCGTGCTCGCCGAGGTTCCCGGTGGCGAGCGCTGGATAGAGACGATGCCGCGCCGCGGCTACCGTTTCGTCGGGCCGCCCGTCGTCAGCGAGCAGGACAGCCGCCGCGGCGCACCGCGGGGTCGTCCGCAAGAGGATCAACCGTCGATCGCGGTCCTGCCGTTCGCCAATCTGTCGGGGAATTCCGATCAGCAGTTCCTTGGCAACGCGGTCGCCGACGACATCATCACGGCCCTGACGCGATTCCGCTGGTTCCGAGTCGTGGCGCGTCAGTCGAGCTTCGCGTTCCGCGATTCAACGCTCGATGTGCGCGAGATCGCCGACCGGCTCGGCGTACGCTACGTGCTCGAGGGTAGCCACCAGCAGCTCGGCGGGCGCGTGCGGATCACGGCCCAGCTCATCGACGCGGCCGATGGAAGCCATATCTGGGCCGATCGCTACGAGCGCGATCGGACCGACGTCTTTGCGATCCAGGACGACATTGCCGATAGCGTCGTGGGCGCCATCGAACCGCAGCTGCTGCGAACGGAAGCCCGTCTTGTCGAGGCGCCGCGCGAGAAGATGACGGCGCTGGATCTCGTTCGTCGGGGCATCTGGCATTTCCATCACGTCGCGCCGCGGATGCACATCGAGGCGCGCGATCTCTTCCGCGCCGCGGCGCGGCTGGAGCCGGGATTGCCCGACGCGCACATCTGGCTCGCGCGCGCTTCGGCCGGCCTGGACCTCTTTGGTTGGGGCGATGATCCGGACGCCGTTCGCGCGGAGGGACTGGCGGCGGCCCTGGCCGCGATCGATCTCGACGAGAAGAATGCCTACGCGCATTACGGTCTGGCCATCGCCAGCTGCGGTGCCAACCTGCTGGAGCAGGCCGAACGCGCGGCGGAGAAGGCGATCGAGCTCAGTCCGAGCTTTGCGCTTGCCCATCTCGTGCGCGGCCTGGCGACCCTTCTTCTCGGGAAGGCGGACGTGGCGAAAGCGGCGCTGCAGAACGGGCTGAGGCTGAATGCCCATGACCCGCACAATTTCGTCTGGTTCGATTTGCTGGCCATGGCGCACCTCTTTACGGGCGAGCTGGCACAGGCGGCGGAAGCCGCCACCGAGGCATTGAAGATTCGGCCGGCCGGCGATCTGGCGCTCGACATCATGGCGATGTGTTGCGTCGCGAACGGGAGGATGGAGGAAGCACGGCAATACATCACGGCCGCCCGTCCGGCCTCCCATCTTTCACTACGCTTTGTCGCTCGCCTGAGGGTGCGCAATCCGCAATGGTCGCAGACCATGGAGCGCCTGCTGCGGGTGGCTGCGAACCCTGCAGCGGACGCCGACCTGTCTCGGCCATAGGCTACCCGTATCGGGCATGGACGGACACCACGGGACTCGGCCACTATCGACAGCATGTCCGACCTGCTTCCTTCCGGCGTGGCCTTCGCCGACGGCGCCTATATGCCGGTCGAGCAGCTCACCGTTTCGGCGCTCGACTACGGCTTCACCCGCTCGGACGTCACCTACGACGTGGTGCATGTGTGGAGCGGCCGCTTCTTTCGCCTCGAGCATCACCTCGACCGCTTCGCCGCATCGATGGCGGCGCTGCGCCTGAATCCCGGGCACGACCGCGAGGCCATACGCGCCGTCCTGATGGAATGCGTGCGCCGCACCGGGCTGCGCGAGGCCTATGTCGCGATGGTCTGCACCCGCGGCCGGCCGCCGCCCGGCGTGCGCGACATCCGGCTGTGCCGCAACCGCTTCATGGCCTATGCGATCCCCTTCGTCTGGATCGCCAACGAGGAGAAGCAGCGCAGCGGCCTGTCGGCGGTGATCGCCTCGCGTCCGCGGATTCCCGCGGCCTCGGTCGATCCGACGGTGAAGAACTATCACTGGCTCGACATGGAATGCAGCCTGTTCGAGGCCTATGACGCAGGCGCCGACACGGTGATCCTGCCCAGCCTCGAGGGCACCATCACCGAAGGCCCCGGCTTCAACGTCTTCGCCGTCCGCGACAACGTGGTGGTGACGCCCGACAGCGGTGTGCTGGAGGGCATCACGCGCGGCGCGGTGATCGATCTGTGCCGGCGCGAGCGCATCCCGATCGAGGTGCGGCCGGTGACGGTGGCCGAGTTCCGTGACGCCGACGAGATCTTCGCCGCCTCGACCGCCGGCGGCGTGATGCCGGTGACGCGGCTCGACGGCCGCATCCTCGGCAACGGCGCGCCCGGCGCGATGACCAGCCGCATTCGCGAGCTCTACTGGGCCTGGCATCGCGAGCCCGGCGAAACCACGCCCGTCGACTACGCCTGAATGCCCATTTCCAGCCGCTTCGTCGTCCGCACGACGATCGTCCTGCTCGGCGTCGGCCTGCTGACGCTGCTGGGGATCGTCGGCACGACGACGTGGCTGGGGCAGCGGGCCCAGGTCATCTTCGCCACCATCATCGAGGCGCGCGACACGCGCACCGCCGCGGTCGAGCTGCGCAGCGCGCTGCAGACCGCCGAGTCGAGCCAGCGCGGCTACATCGTCACCGCCAACGAGATCTATCTGGCACCCTACGACACGGCCAAGACCCAGGCGCGGCGCCAGCTCGACGCGCTGAACGGTGCCCTGGCCCCGGACGAGGCGACGCGGCCCCTGCTGCGGCGCCTGGCGCTGGTGGTCGAGGAAAAGCTGCGCGAGATGGACGAGACCATCGCGCTCAAGCGCGCCGGCAAGGACGATCAGGTGATGGAGGTGCTGAGCACCAATCGCGGCAAGGCGCTGATGGACGAGGCCAACGTCTTCCTGTCCGGCGTCGTGCGCGCGGCCGACGAGCGGCTGCTCGACAGCGGCCGCGAGCAGCACGCCAATGCCCGGATGCTGCGCTGGGTGTCGGTGATCGGCGGCATCGTGATCATCCTGGTGGTCGGCGGCGTCACCGTCACCGTGCTGCGCTATGCCGGCGAGCTGGCGCGGGCGCGCGACGAGGTCCGCACCCTGGCCAGCAGCCTCGAGGAGCGGGTCCAGCGCCGCACCGCCGATCTCGCTTTGGCGCGCGATCGCGCCGAGGTGCTGCTGGCCGAGGTCAACCATCGCGTGGCCAACAGCCTGGCGCTGGTCGCCTCGCTGGTGCGGCTGCAGGCCAACGGGCTGGCCGATCCGGGCGCCCGCCAGGCGCTCGAGGAGACGCAGGCGCGCATCCTGGCGGTCGGCCTGGTGCACAAGCGGCTGTACAGCTCCGGCGACGTGCGCTTCGTGCAGCTCGACGAATACCTGTCGAGCCTGCTGGCGCATCTCGAGACATCGATGCATGCCGAAGGCCATGCCGGCGCCGCGCTGCGTCATGAGCTCGAACCGATCCGGATGCGCACGGACGCCGGCGTCAACCTCGGCATCGTGGCCGCCGAATGGGTCACCAACGCCTTCAAGTACGCCTATCCCGGTCGGGAGGGCGAGGTCCGCGTGCGCCTGAAGCGACTGTGCGATGAACGCGCCGAGCTGGTCGTCGAGGACGACGGCGTCGGGCGCGACGGGGACAGCGAGATCAAGGGCACCGGCCTCGGGACCCGGGTGGTGCGCGGCATCGCCACGGCGATGGAGGCCGACGTCGAGTACCTGACGCGCCAGCCCGGCACGGCCGCGCGGCTTGTCTTCCCGCTGCCGGCGGCCTGAGTCGCCTTCGCGGAACGCCCATGCGATAAGGGCGTTCGGGCGTATCGGGATCACCCGGGGGTCGGAACGATGGGGTCAGGCAGGCTGCGACGGGCGCTCGCCGCGCTGCTCGGCCTGTGGGCCCTCGGCGGCCCGGCCGCGCTTGCCCAGGACGGCCCGCCCGGCATCACCGAGCCGACCGTCTTCCCGCCCTTCGATCCGAACACGCCGGGCTGCGCGCCGCCGCCCGGGCTCGAGAAGGTCCTGGGCTTCGCCCAGGACAACCAGCGTCAATTCATGCAGGGCGTGTCGCGCGGCCTTCAACTGGCGGCCCGCCACCGCGGGCTGCAATTCCGCCTCGCCCAGGCGAACAACGACGGCGCGCGGATGATCGAGCAGGTGCAGGCGATGCGCCGCGACCGCGTCGGCGCGCTGGTCGCCGCGCCGGTCGACGCGGCCTCGCTCAAGCGCAGCCTGCAGCAGATGATCTGGTCGGGCGCCTATGTCGGCACGGTGGTGCCGCCGCCGGCGATCGAGCTGCTCAACGCGCCGCAATACGAAACCGGTCGCGTGCTGGGCGAAGCCGCGGCCGCCTATATCCGCGACCGCCTGCGGGGACGCGCCAATGTCGTGCTGCTGACCCACGACAGCCTGCCGTACCTTGCGGCGCGCTTCGTCGCCATCCGCCACGCGCTGAAGGACATGCCCGGCATCACCGTGGTGGCCGACATCTCGCCGCGCACCGTGAACAAGCAAGGCGGCTATGAGACCATGCGCACGGTGCTGCTGGCGCATCCCAGTGTAGACGTCGTGCTCGGTGCCGATACCGTCGTGCTGGGCGCGCTGCAGGCGCTGCGCGAGGCGGGCAAGGCGAGCGACGGGCAATTTCTCGGCGGCATCGACGGCGAGCCCGAGGCCATCGCGGAGATCCGCCGCGGCGGGCCGTACAAGGTCAGCGTCAGCCTGAATTCGCCGGTCTTCGCCTATGCCATGGGCCAGCACGCCGCCGACTGGCTGGCGGGCCGCAGCATCCCGCAGGCCATGGACACCCTGCCGGTCGCGTTGTCGCAGGCCAACCTGGCCCAATACGAGGCCGACTTCGCCGATCCGGCCAGCGTCTGGCGCGACACCGCGCGGCGTGCCGCCTATCTCCGCATGTACGGCAACATCTGCCACGACAGCCGCGGCCGCTACGTGAACTTCCCCTGGTCGTCGGAGCGGCGCTAATCCGTCGCCGGGCTTCAGGCGGCTTCGAGCGCCTCCAGGCCGTCGCGGTCGGTGAGGTCGACGGAGCGACCACAGGCCGCCAGCTTGATGAAGCCGTCGCGGGCCATCTGGGTCAGGGTGCGCGAGACCGTCTCGATGGTGAGGCCGAGATGATCGGCGATGTCGGCGCGCTGCATCGGCAGGTCGAAACGGTCGCTGTCGCCCAGGCGGTCGGCGGTGTCGAGCAGGAAGCTGGCGATCTTCTCGCGCGCCGACTTGCGGCCCAGCAGCACCATGTGGTCGCGAGCGCGGTCGAGGCTGGCGAGCATCGAGCCCATCAGCTCGCCGCCGAGATCGGGATTGTCGCGCACCAGGACATCGAGGTCGCGGGCGCGGAAGACGAGGACGACGAGATCGTCGACGGCCTCGGCGGCGAAGCGATGCGTCTTGCCGCGCTCCAGGCCGAAGATGTCACCGGCGAGATGGAAGGACTCGATCTGGCGGCGGCCGTCGTTCAGCACCTTGCAGATGCGCACGGTGCCCGAGACCACCTTGTAGAAGAACTCCGCCGCGTCGCCTTCGGCGTACAGCTCCTCGCCCTTGGAGAAGGTGCGCCGCACACCGTCCTCGGAGGCCGGCCGGCGCAGCATCGCGACAGGACCCCGCAGGGCCACGGCGGCCGGGGTGAGCGGGCGGGCGATCGTGGCGTTGATCATCTGCATCGGTGGTCCCCTGTGCGGCGTTGACAGGGGCCTGAGTACCGTCAGGGCCGCGGACCCACCATTCAGGTCTTGAACCTAAGGGATTCTACGTAGGTGTGGCGGGCGGCGGGGCGAGCGCGGCATGGACGGCCGCGCTCAGCGCGCCGTCGGCCAGGGGCTTCTCGAGAATCGTGGCCACACCGGCGCGAGCGGCGCGTTCGCGCATGCCGACATTGGCACGACCGGTGATCATGATGATCGGCGCCATCGTGCCGCGACTGCGCAGCATGTCGACCAGCTCCAGGCCGTCGATGTCGGGCATGCGGTAGTCGATCACCAGGCAGGCGTAGCGCTTCAGCTCCGGATCGGCCAGCAACGCCCGGCCATTGCCGTGTACCCGAATCTTCAGGCCTTCGGATTCCAGGGCGAACTTCAGGGCATGGCGAACCGCGGCGTCGTCGTCGACGACCACCACGACCTGCGATTGATCGCCCATGGCTGCAGCGCTCCTCCCCGGGAAATGCGGAGCCCCGAGGATGGTGGCTTTCGTCCGCCCCGGCCTTGACCTAGCGCAAGCCGCCTCAGCGCGCGGCGGCGGCCAGCAGCGCCATGCGCACCAGATGCGACAGGCTGTCGGCCTGCATCTTGGTCATGACATTGGCGCGGTAGATCTCGACCGTGCGGGCGCTGATGCCCAGATCGTGGGCGATGATCTTGTTGGGCTTGCCGGCGACCAGGCCGTCGAGCACCTGCGTCTCGCGCTCCGACAGCAGCTTCATGCGGGCGTGGATCTCGTCGAGCTGCGAGCCGTGCTCGCGCGCGCTGTTGCGCTGCGCCAGCGCGGTGCGGATGGCGGCCAGCAGGACCTCGTCGTCGAACGGCTTCTCGATGAAGTCGACGGCGCCCGCCTTCATCGCCTCGACCGCCAGGGCCACGTCGCCGTGGCCGGTGATCACCACGACCGGCATGGCGTTGCCCTGCGCGCGCAGCCGGCGCTGCAGCTCCAGCCCGTCGATCTCCGGCATGCGCACGTCGGTGACGATGCAGCCGTCCTCGGCGCCGGGCAGGGCCTTCAGGAACGCCGCCGCGGATTCGTGGACACGCACCGGCAGCCCGGCGGTGCCGAGCAGGAAGGCCAGGGACTGGCGCACGCCGTCATCGTCGTCGATGACGTGCACGACCTGACTATCCGACAAGGCCTTCCTCCTCCTGCTGACCGGCCGCGCGCAGGGTGAAGCGGAAAATCGTGCCGCCCCCCGGCCGCGCGTCAACCCAGATCTTGCCGCCATGCGCCTCGACGATGGTGCGACAGATCGACAGGCCCAGCCCCATGCCCTTTCGCTTGGTGGTCACGAAGGGCTGGAACAGGTGGCGGGCGACCTCGGGCGCCAGGCCGCCGCCGGTGTCGGCCACGCTGACCTGGACCATCAGGTCCGAAAGCGCGCGGGTCTCGATGTCGAGCTGGCGCGGCCCGTCGACCTCGGCCATCACCTCGATGGCGTTGCGGATCAGGTTGACGAGAACCTGCTGGATCTGGATCCGGTCGGCGACGACCTGGTCGACGGCGGGATCGAGCCGGAACGCGACGGCGACGCCGTTTTCCTTGGCGCCGATCAGCGCCAGCGTGCTGGCCTCCTCGATCAGGCCGGGCAGGCTCTCGACGCGCCGCTCGCTGTCGCCGCGGGCGACGAACTCGCGCAGGCGGCGGATGATGTCGCCGGCGCGCAGTGCCTGGTCGGCCGCCTTGGCGATGGCGTCGCGCAAGGTCGGCGCCGCGGGATCGTCGATGCGCTCCAGCAGGCGATTGCAGCCGCGCAGGTAGTTGCTGATCGCCGTCAGCGGCTGGTTGATCTCGTGCGCCAGGGTCGAGGCCATCTCGCCCAGCGCCGTGAAGCGCGACATGTGCGTGACCTCCGACTGCAGCTCCTTCAGCCGGCTCTCGGTGAGCTGCTGGTCGGTCAGGTCGCGGATGAAGCCGGTGAAGTAGTGCCGCTCGCCGGTGCGCAGCTCGCCGATGGTCAGATGCATCGGAAAGGTCGTGCCGTCCTTGCGCTGGCCGCTGACGATGCGGCCGATGCCGATGATGTGGCGCTCGCCGGTCTCGAGATAGCGCGCCAGGTAGGCGTCGTGCCGTTCGCGGTGCGGCGAGGGCATGAACACGCTGATGTTCTGCCCGGCCGCCTCGGCGGCCGAATAGCCGAACAGACGTTCGGCGGTGGTGCTGAGCGACTCGATGCGGCCGCGCTCGTCGATGATGATCATCGCGTCCGGCACGGTCTGCAGGATCGAGCGCAGGCGGGCTTCGGCCGCCTGCAGCGCCATTTCGATGGGAACGGGTTGGGTCATTGGGAACGTTCGCTGCGCCGAAGGTAGCGCATCGTAGCGGAAATGCCCTAGGGCATTGTCGTCCCCTGCGGCACGCCGTCCTACCGGTCGTGCCGATCATATGCCGCCGACAGCGGCACTGTCATGGATGCGGGATCGCCGGGCCGTCGTCCGCGCCCGACGACGATACCCCTATTCGGCGGGATGCATCCCCATGTCGTCGGCACCGCTCTTGCGGTGCTTGACGTAGTCGCTGCGCAGCCAGCTCACCGCGACGGCGAAGACCACGAAGCAGCCGACCACGAGACCAAGGTAGGACATCTCTCCGACGGACATGGTGCGATTCCTCACGCAAGTGACGCGACGAGGATTCGTCCGTGATAGGGGGAGCGCCTTGATCTCGATCAATTCGGCGTCGGGCTGCGGCGATCGATCCTACGCAGGGCCGTCGGACATCCCAGATGATGGCGGACAGGGCGGGATTCGAACCCGCGGTGGCTGTTACACCACGCACGCTTTCCAAGCGTGTGCCTTAAACCACTCGGCCACCTGTCCGCAGGCGGCCGCAACCTACACAGCGGGTCCCGTTCTGCCAAGCGGCTGCGGCTGGCTGGCCGTTCGGGCGCTTCCGTCATAGGCTGTGCGCCAACGAGGCGGCCGGCATCCGGCAAAGGGCCGCCCGGAACACGAGGAGGAACTTGAGAATGCGTAAATCGGTGGTAGTTGGGGCGTTGATGCTGGGTCTGGGTCTCGCCGCCCAGCCCGCGAGCGCGCAGGTTTCCGGCGACGTCATCAAGCTCGGCGTGCTGACGGACATGTCGAGCCTGTACGCCGACATCAACGGGCCGGGCGCGGTGATCGCCGTGCAGATGGCGGTCGAGGAGTTCAACGGCACCGTCGCCGGCAAGAAGATCGAGATCGTGCAGGCCGACGTGCAGAACAAGGCGGACGTGGCCGCCAACATCTCCAGCCGCTGGTACGACGTCGACGGCGTCGACGTGATCCTGGGCACCGGCGGCTCGGCCTCGTCGCTGGCCACCCAGCGCGTGGCAGGCGAGAAGAAGCGCGTCTTCCTGGCCGTCGACCCGGCCTCGTCCGACATCACCGGCAAGGCGTGCAACGCCTACACCGTGCACTGGGTCTACGACACCGTGGTGCTGGCCAACGGCACCGGCTCGGCGGTGGTCAAGTCGGGCGGCGACACCTGGTTCTTCATCACCGCCGACTACGCCTTCGGCCATGCGCTGGAGCGCGACGTCACCGCCGTCGTCAAGGCGGCCGGCGGCAAGGTGCTGGGCGGCGTGCGCGCGCCGCTCAACACCTCGGACTTCTCGTCCTTCATGCTGCAGGCCCAGTCGTCGAAGGCCAAGATCATCGGTCTCGCCAACGCCGGCGGCGACACCATCAACTCGATCAAGCAGGCGGCCGAGTTCGGCATCGTCAAGGGCGGCCAGAAGCTGGCCGGCCTGCTGGTCTTCGTCACCGACGTGCACAGCCTGACGCTCAACCTGGCGCAGGGCCTGCAGCTCACCGAGGCGTTCTACTGGGACCGCAACGACGAGAGCCGCGCCTTCGCCAAGCGCTTCGCCGCCCGCCACGGCGGCAAGATGCCGACCAGCATCCAGGCCGGCTTCTATTCGGCGGCCAAGGGCTACCTCAACCAGGTCAAGGCGCTGGCCTCGGACGACGCCGACAAGGTGATGGCCCGCTTCAAGTCGACGCCGGCCGACGACGCGCTGTTCGGCAAGTCGGTGATCCGCGCCGACGGCCGCAAGGTGCACGACGTCTATCTCTTCGAGGTGAAGAAGCCGTCGGAGTCCAAGGGCCCGTGGGACTACTACAAGCTGGTCCGCACCATCCCGGGCAACGAGGCCTTCCGGCCGATGGACCAGGGCGGCTGCCCGCTGGTCAAGAAGTAGGCTGACGGCCAAAGGCGGCGTGACGGGCGGCAGCGCCCGCCACGCCAGCCTTCGCGACGCCAGAGAGCCGTCGCCGCGGCGGCTACTGGAACAGCATCCTGGCGGTCGAGCCGTCCATCGGCGGGCCGCCGTAGCCGCGGATCACCACCATCTGCACCACGCGACCCGCGCCATCGAGCTTCTGCTCGATGCGCAGGTTGGCGCGCACGTTGCCGGCGAAGCCCACGCCGCTGCCGGTCATGGTGGCGCAGCAGCCGGCCGATCCGCCCGATGGGCGCAGGTCGATCGCCGTGGCGCGCGCGAGCTGCATGCTGAGCGTCCGGAACAGGTCGCCGACCTGGGCCGCACCGACATCCTCGGTGACGTTGATCACCACCAGCTGGCGCTTGTCGCCCTTCCACATGATGGACGTGCCGTGGACGCGGCCCTCGATGGTGCGCACCGAGAGCGGCACCGGGCCGCCATTGAGCGTCGTCGCCAACGCCTCGATCGCGCCGAACGCGACCAGGGTTGCCGTCATCAGGGCCAATCGCTTGAGCAGACGCATGAAGCCGCCTCGAAAGTTGATGCAGCCCAGATGAACCCTGGGGCTGCGATCGGCAATCGAGGTCGGGTCCGCGTTGGATCGTTCGCGGCGGCGCCTACTGGAACAGCAGCTTCGCCGTGTAGCCGTCCAGCGGCGGGCCTCTGTAGCCGCGGATCACGACCGTCTGCACGACGCGATCGCGGCCTTCGAGACGCTGCTCGATGCGCAGGCTGGCGCGCACGTTGCCGGCGAAGCCGACGCCGCTGCCGCTCATCGTCGCGCAGCAGCTGCGCCTGGCGCTCGCCGGCCGCAGGTTGACCGCGGTGGCGCGGGCCAGTTGCCGGCGCAGCGTGTCGAACAGGTCCGGCACCTCGCTGGCGTCGACATGGCTCGTGACGTTGGTCACCACGAGCTCGTCGCGGTCGCCCTGCCACATCACCGTCGTGTTGTGGACGCGTCCCGACGGGGTCAGGACGCTCAGGGGCACCGAGCCGGATCTGTTGGCCTGGGCGCTCGCCTCCATCGCGCCCAGCGCGATGACGGCTGAAACAAGGAGGGCGAATCGTCCGGCGCGATGGCGCGGCGGCGATGCGACGGGGCTGCGCGGCGGGACGGCCGGCAGCGTTGCGGGTCGGGTCCGTGTTGGATCGTTCATGGCTCGCGCTGAGAGGGGGTGATCAGCGATTGTCTTGTTGGGCCGATTGAGCCGTTGATGGAGTCTACATGAATTTTTTCCGGAAGCAGGCAATTTTCGCCTGCAGCCTGCTGTTTGCAGGCGCATTCTCAGCTCCCGTCTTAGCTCAGGGACAGGGCGTGATCGCCACCTGGGACTGCCCCAAGCGCTCCGGCGGCCACGCGCGCGCGGCCACGCCTGCGCCGGCGCAGTATCAGGCCGTGCGGGAACTCGAGCAGTATGTTGCACAGCTGCAGGCTGAACTGGCGAAAAGTGAGCGTTCGCAGTCGAAGCGGAGGCGCTCCTCACGCTAAACTTTAATCCACAACTTGAATGCAGTATGCTGCTTTAGTCTCGCCTTTATTTTGGCAAAGCTTCCAGCGGCTAGCGTTGGAAGGGAGATTTTATGATCAATCGCTCATTTCACGCATCGATTTTGATTTCTGGCATTCTTCTTTCCGGCGTCTTGGCAGCACCAGCATCCGCACAGAATTTCGGGCTCATGCCCCGAGGCGCCTGTCCGAAGATTTCGTCGGCGGCGGTGTCGCATCCGCCGCAGGCCCAGGTTCAGCAACGGCCCGCCTACGACGTCGCCTATTCGGCGGCGGCGCCGGCACCGGCGCCCGAACGCAAGCGCCCGCGGCGCCGGGGCTTTCCCTCGCCGTTCTGACCTAGCCGACGGCGCCGCCCATCACGCCTTCGACCGGCGCCGTCTCGGCGGTGCCGAGCGAATGCGCGTGCAGCGGCGTCGCCATGGCGTGGACCTGCGGCAGCACCGCCTTGGCGAACAGCTCCAGGCTGGCGCGCGCCTCGGCGGCCGGCTTCGAGCCGTGCTGCGGATGCAGGATCAGGTACTCCAGGCTGATGCGCTCCTGCACGCGCGCGATCTTCTCGAGGATCTCGTCGGGCGTGCCGATCAGGTGTGAATCCTCGCTGAGGATGCTCTCGTTCTCCTGCAGGGCGCGGCCCTGCTTGAACGCCTTGGCGTAGTCCTCGTAGCCCGGCACGTTCTCGAACGCCTCGGCGTTCCACACCGCGTAGTGATTGCGCGCCGCCCAGCCCTGCTCGGCGGCGTAGGTGCGTGCGCGGGCGATCTCGTCTTTGTCGGTCGCGCAGTGCAGGTACATCATGACCGTGGGCTGGTTGGGCGGCAGGCCGTTGCGGCGGCGGATGGCGTTGAAGCGCGAGACGCCCTTGGCCATCACCTCCAGCGACGTCGCGGTGACGAACATCTGGCCCAGCCCGAGCTCGGCCGCGACCTGCATCGAGGACGGCGTGTTGAAGGCGCCCCTGACGTCGGCGAACAGCGAGCCGCGATGGCGCGGCGTGGGCCGCACGGTGGTCGGCGGCACCGTGTAGTGCTTGCCCTGGAACTCGAAGCGGTCGGCATCCGAGCGCTTGAGGATCTGGATCATCTCGGCGAAGCGCTCGCGCGATTCCTCGCGCGCGACGTTGAAGCCGGCATATTCGTGGCTGGAGATGCCGCGGCCGATGCCGATATGCAGCCGCCGCCCGCCCAGCAGCAGGTCGAGCATGGCGATCTCGTGCGCCAGCTTCACCGGCTGCCACCACGGCGCCACGATCACCGCCGTGCCCATGTCGACGCGCTCGGTGCGGCCGGCCCAGTAGGCCAGCCATTGCAGCGGATTGCCCTGCATCGAGTAGGGCGAGCCGTAATGCTCGGCGCACCAGATCGCATCGAAGCCCAGCTTCTCGACCATGGCGCCGAGCTTCATCGTCTCCTCGTGGATCTCGATGTCGCTGGTCTGCGGCGGCTGGTGGTAGTCACCGGCGAGCATACGGTCCCAGTCACGGTGGTTGTAGCTCGTGACCATCACGCCGACTTGCATGCGAATCCTCCTCAAAGACCACTGCGACGACACGACGATGCAGCCCAACTATGAGGCCACTTTCGATGGCTCAGTGACTCGCAGTTGTATCCTCCTCGGCGTATTCTGCAATCATAGGTCAAACGTCGATCCGTTCTGAGAAACGATCGCGCAATGAAAGGGGCAAAGCCGCCATGACTGTTGGGGAATTGGTACCGTGGGCGATCCTTGCCGCATGCATCGCGTTACTTGTGCTGACGACTTTGGTACTGAGGCGCATGCAGGCATCTACCTTTGACTTGTCTGGTGTGCAGGTGCCAGTCAATGCGCTTAGAAGCGATATTGAGCGAATAGAAAGAACGGTGCGAGACAACGACGCTCGAAGCTTCAATAGCGCGGAGGACCGGGGTAAATCTCTTCGATCGGAAGTTAGCGATGCGCTTGGGCGAAGCACGACGACCTTGGCCGGCAGCTTGGCGGCGATCGGTGACGCACAAAAGCTCCAACTTGAGTCTTTCGCGAGCGTACTCAGCGCATCCACTAAAGCAGCAGCGGAGGAAATCCGATCCAACGCAACTCAAGCTGCTGAGATGCAGAAGGCACAGCTCGACTCATTTTCTAGGCAGCTGAGCGATGACGTTAAGCTTCTTGACGACCGAATGGACGCGCTCCGTCGATCAGTCGATCAAAAGACAAACGAATTGATCGGCACGCTCACTGCCAAGGTTGATGGTGCTCATGAGGCGAGCGAACGGCAATCGAAGGGGTTGCGCGAGGAAGTCAGCTCAAATCTGAAGAATGTTGGGGATGAGTTGCGATCCGCCGCAAAAGTCGCATCAGATGGCCAACGCGCGCAGCTCGAGGGCTTTGCAACGCTACTTCGTGACGGGTTAGCCAGTGTCGATGAACGTGTTGAGCTCCTGCGTCGCTTTTTGGACCAGAAGACCCTCGACCTCTCATCAACCCTGACATCTAGGCTAGACGAAGTCCAAACAGCTCAAGCCTCGTCGGCGAAGGCATTGCGTGAAGAGGTATCTACATCTCTAAAGGGCGTCGGAGATGACCTGAGGGCGGGCTCTGCTACTGCTGCGGAACAGCAGAAAGGTCAGCTTGATAGCTTTGCGGTTCGGCTCGCTGAAGGCGTCTCCAGCCTCAATGGCAGTATGGAGGCGTTGCGCGGCACGGTTGACCTGAAAATGACGACACTAACCGAAGGTGTGGTCAACAGGCTTGAGGCGACGCAGCAGGCAAATGCCGAGGCGGCAAGATCGCTTCGCGAAGAGATCGCTGGTTCGCTCCGTGCTACAGGCGATGAGTTGCGATTGGGCGCCACCGAAGCAGGAAATCTCCAGAAGCTTCGCCTCGATGGCTTTGCTGGGCAGCTGACTGAGGGACTTGCCGGCCTTGACCAGCGGATGGAAGCGCTAAGAGGCGTCGTTGATCAGAGGATCGCCGACTTGGTGAGTGGAATAGCCAGTCGCTTCGATGCTGTTCAGCAGGCGAATCTTGAGGCGGCGCGCAGCCTCCGCGAAGAAGTGCAGACAACATTGTCAGCGCTCGGCAACGACCTGCGGAAGAGCTCCGAGACTGCAGTTTCTACTCAGAAGGACAGCCTTGCGGAAGTATCTGCGAAGCTAGCGGCGCTTGGGGACGGGGTTGCAGCTCGCTTCGAGACATTTCGTGAGGCGACAGAGGCGAAGCTTACAGAGATGCGGCAGGACGCCACGGCGGCCGCAAGGCAGCTGCGCGAGGAGGTCTCAGGTACCCTGAAGCAAGTGAGCGACGAGCAACGTGAGAACTCCAAGAGCGCCGCCGAAGAGCAGCGCGCGAGTTTAGACACAATGGGTAAGCGTATTGCTGAGATCGGCGAAACATCTCAGCGTAGTCAAGAAAGCCTCAGGCAAAGTGTCGCTGAAGGCCTGACCTCACTGAGGACCGAGAACGAAGCAAAACTAGAGCAAATGCGCCAGACCGTTGATGAGAAGCTGCAAGGCACTCTTGAGAAGCGACTTGGCGATTCGTTCACGCTCGTGAGTCAGCAGCTTCGACAGGTCCACGAAGGGCTCGGAGATATGCAGAAGCTCGCCTCTGGTGTTGGGGACCTGAAACGTGTCCTGACCAACGTCAAGAGCCGCGGCACTTGGGGAGAAACCCAGTTGGCTTCAATTCTGGAGGATATGCTTTCGCCGGATCAGTATCTTAGAAACGTCAAGATCAAGGACGACTCGAACGATATCGTCGAATTTTGCGTAAAGATCCCGATGCTTGACGAGCATCAGGATAATATACTGCTACCGATAGATGCAAAATTTCCTATTGAAGACTTTGAGCGTCTTGTCGAAGCGGCGGACAGCGGAGACGCTGCAGGCGCCGAGCAAGCAGGCCAAAGACTGGAATCTCGCTTTCGAGCGTCGGCCAAGGATATCCGCAACAAATATATCTCGGCGCCGCGCACAACTGAGTATGCGGTCATGTATGTGCCGTCTGAAGGGCTGTACGCCGAGATGGTCAAGCGCCCCGGGCTAGTCACAGGTATCACGCGCGAACTGAACGTGGTCGTCGCAGGCCCTACGAACCTCATGGCAATCTTGAATGCCGTTCATGC
>JBFXAZ010000093.1:0-22264 GCA_050183765.1 Reyranellaceae bacterium
TGTGACCTGCCGCGATCAGCTGGTGCCCGAGCGCCAGCGCAGCTCGTGCACTGGAAACATCCTCGATCATGTGATCGCCGGCCGCGGAAACCGATACTACCCGGTACATGACGCTCCCCCACCCCGACGGGGACCACGACATTACACCGAGTTTGTGTGCAAAGGGTGAATATAGACCAAGGTCGAAGTGGCCGCGGCGGCGGCGGTGGCCGCGCGACTGCGCTAGATCCGTCCCATCAATGCCAGGATCAGGACGATGACCAGCACCAGGCCCAGGCCGCCACTGGGCCAGTAGCCATAGCCGCGGTCGGCCATGTAGCCCCAATGCGGCAACCCGCCGACGACGAAGAGAAGCAGGAGGACAAGCAGGATGACGCCGAGAATGCTCATGGATGGACTCCCTGTTCGCCGGCGATAACGCCGCCGAGGCAGAGACGTCCCGCCGCCGATGGAAAAGCCGCCGAAAAGCCGCAATCCCGGCGCTGCGCCTATACGTCGTGGTACCGCACGACCGTCCAGTCGAATGCCGGCTGGAAGCCCACCGCGGTGTAGGCGCCGATCGACGCCGGCTGCTCCTTCTCGGCGGTGAGGCAGGCGTTGGTGATGCCGTCGCGCTGCGCGTCGCGCACGATGCCGGCGACGACGCACTTGGCGTAGTCGCGGCCGCGCTGGTCGGGCGGCACGTAGACCGCGCCGATATTGACCCAGTCGTCGAGCTTCGCGGTGGCCGCGGCGTAGGCCACCGGCTTGTCGCCCACCGTGACCACCATGCCCTGGCGCAGCTCGTGCGCGCGGCGCACCCAGTTGCGCGCGTCGAGGTCATTCTCCTCGCTGCGCGGGATGGCCCACAGCTCCTCGCGGAAGGCGGCGTGCCACTCGCCCAGCAACGGCAGCTCCTCGCCCATCGGCGGACGGAAATCGACGCCGGCGGCGCCCAGCACGTCGGGCGCGCGGAAGGTCTCGGCGCTCACCGTCATCAGCGCGCAGTCGTGGCGCGACAGGATCGGCCGGTCGCGCAGCCAGGAATGCGAGATCGTCTGCTCGATCTGCGCCGTCGGGCCGGCGACCTCGACGAAGTCGCGCGGCGCGGCGCCGGCCAGCACGTCGAGCACGTCGGTGGCGCGCTCGGGCAGCTGCAGCAGCACGCGCCCGTTCCAGAAGATCGCGGCGACGGCCAGCACACGCTGCGTATCGGTCTCGGGATCGTCCTCGACCGCGCCCACCCAGGTGCCCTGGTAGGTGCGGCCCTCGTCGCTCAGCCCGCCCTGGCGCAGGTTGAAGCGCATGAAGAGATGGGTGTCGGGACGGCCGGCAAGGAAAGCCTCGAGCATCTCCTCGTCGCCCTCGCGCAGCACCCGGCAGCGCACCTCCTTCTCGACGGGCTCGCTGTCGGCATCGTCGGGAATCGGCTTGGCCCCTTCCATCTCCTTGCCTGTGCCGAAGCGCACCCCGGTCTGGATCGTGGGCTTGGATTCCTTCTCGTCCGCCATGCGAATCTCCCCTGCGCGCACGGCGGCATCGTACCACGGATGGAATCTGGCACCGTCGACGATCTTGCCGGAGGCCGCGGCGCAACTATCAGTTCACAGGAGATGGCCGGCTGATATGGTCCCGGCCTGACATTGGGGGAGCGGCATGGCATTCACGACGGTGCTCGACTGCGCGCGCGGCATCAAGGCGATCTACAAGAACGAGAACTTCGAGGGCTACGAGCTGCTGCGCGGGTTCTACGACGGCAAGAACAAGGACATCGGCATGAAGGCCTACTCGGTGGGCCTCTACAAGCACCTGGCGGGCTTCAACACCTTCATGCTGAGCATGCGCGGCAGCGCCGGCGGGCTGACCACCAAGGACTGGATGGACGACGACGTGTCGATCGGCCTGGGCAGGCTGCCGGATCGCACGACCGACGCGCTGAACTACACGCGCAAGATCCAGCACGCCTATCCCGGCGCGGTGATCATCATCGTCGGCCATTCGCTCGGCGGTCACCTGGCGCAGTATTGCGGCGTGCGCTGCAACCTGCCGTTCGTCACCTTCAACGCGCCGCCGGCGATGGGCGTCTTCAGCGGCACGCTGCCGGACGGCACCCAGGGCCGGGACTTCAAGCTGGGGCTGAACTTCCGCGTCAACTACGACCCGGTGAGCCGCATCTCCGGCAGCCATGTCGGGCCATTGGTGACCCTGCCGCTCAACGGCCAGAAGCACGCCGCCGCGCACACCTCGCAATGCGTCATCAACTCGGTCGTCGCCTCCGGCCTGGGCGACCACGGCGCCATGGCGGAGATCGCGCTGCGCAACCGATAGCGCCGCCTCACGGGTGGAACTTCAGCCCGTCGAGGATCTTGTCGGCGACCTTGCGCTCGGCGCGCAGGGCCAGTCCGACAAGATCGAGCTGCGCGCGCTCCACCGCCTTGACCACGGCGCGGTTGGCGGCGTCGTGGCCGGTGGCGAACATCTCGCGCGTGTAGATCGCCGGCTCGACGCCGCGCGCCAGCGCGCGGTCGAGCGCGCGTGCCAGAGCCGGGCCGTCGGCGCCGTAGACCAGGATCGGCTGGCCGATCAGCCGGCGATAGCGCGTGGCGCTGCCGTCCTCGTAGGGCTCGCCGATGCACTCCGGAAACGCCGCGGCGATGCCGCCGCTGAGGAACGCGGTGACGTTGAGCTTCTGCCAGACCTCGAGATCCGAGCGCACGACGACGGCGATCTTGGTGTCGAAGCGGACGGGCGGCGGGGCATCGGTCATGGCATCACTCTTCGGCGCGTGGCATCAGCGCGCTCGATATCAGGCGCTCTTGGAGCGGGTCTTGAACGATCGTGCGCGTCCGGTCGGCGGCCTAGCCGGTGCTGAAGCGGCGCACGGCGATCTCGCTCAGCGTGCGCCTGTCGGTCTCGATCAGGCGCAGCGAGTCGATGCGCCCGTGCATCGGCACGGTCTGGCGCTCGGCGATCTGCGCCACGCGCTCGGCGTCGATGCCGTTGCCGAACATGCCCAAGGTCAGGTGCGGCTCGAAGCGCTGCGCACCCTCCACCTTGGGCAGCGACTCCATCAGCATCTCGTGCAGGGCGCTGAGTTCCTCGGCGCCCTCGTGCGGTTCGGCGTAGAGCCAAGCGCGCCCGGCGCGCGGCGGCGCGTCCACGCGCAGGCGCTGCAGCACGAACCAGAAGGGCCGCACCGATGAAGCGACGCGCTCGACCGCCGAGGCCAGCGTCTCGCGCGCGTCGGGATCGACGCCGAACACCAGGGTGAAATGCGGGCCGATCAGATCGGCCTCGCCGCGGTGGTGCTGCGCGCGCAGATTGACCAGCCGCGCGCGGTCCTCGGGCAGCAGCACCGGCTCGGCGACGACGTAGAGCCGGCTGGGCGCCTCGACCTCGTTCTCGTTCGACTGCGGCGGCCGGGGCGCCGACGGCGCGGGCGCGTCCCCTCTCCGGGCGCGGGGAAAGGGGACGACCGCCATCAGCCGTAGCTCTTGGCCATGCCGGCGGCGGGATCGACCTGCGGGCTGAACGGCGGGAAGGGATAGCGCAGGCCGTTCCTGGCCAGCTGGCTCATGCCCTCGACGGCGCGCAGCAATTCGTCCGGCGGGCAGGCCATCAGCAGCTCGTCGTCGGCGACGCCGCCATAGCGGCGCTCGGCGTAGCACGGCAGCGACAGCGAGGTCTGCCGCGTCGACAGCGCCCGGCCCCAGGAGTCCGAGCAGGCGCTCTCGCCGGTGACGGTGAAGTCGTAGCGCTTGTAGCGATGGAACTGCAGGCCGTTGATGAAATAGATCATCTGCCCGGGCGTGCCGTAGAACAGGCAGATGTCGGGCGGGTCCAGCCGCGCCGAACGCAGCGGCGCCACCACGAGTCCGTTGTAGCGGCCATGCGGCACGCGCGGCATGGTCGCCTGGTGCTGGCGCGCCGCTTCCTTGTTGCCGAACCACACGCCGTTCATGTGGTCGCCCGACAGGAAGCCCTCGCCGGGGTGGTTGAGCCCGATCACGCCGCCGCAATTGCCGCCGCGCGTGTTGTCGACCTCGATGCCGAGCGTGAAGCCGTGCCAGCGCGACTGCGTCACCATCTGGCACATGGTGAACTTGTAGCCCTCGGTGGGTCGGCGCAGGCCCTTGATCGTCGCCATCTCGGCGGCGTCCTCGTAGAGCTTCATGCCGATCGGCAGGGTGCGCAGGCGCAGCTGCTCGCTGAGCGTCTGCGTCGCCTCGACGAGCATCGCGGCGGTGATCTTGTCCGGCGGCGACCACGGCTTGACCTTGTAGCCGGGAGGCAGCGCTTCGGCGGTCGCGGTTGTGCTCGACATGGGGTTCCCTCCTGCGTCGGTGTCGCTCGACTATATCAAGAGGATCACCACAGAGACACAGAGACACGGAGGACAGACGGGAAGGCCTCTCTGCCTTCTCAGGCTCCGTGGCCTCTGTGTCTCTGTGGTTGGTTTCTTCCTCAGACGATCGTCTTTAGCGCCGCGAGCGTCTCGTCGGGCCGTTCGACCATCATGAAGTGGCCGCTGTCCTCGATGACCTCGGTGCGACTGCCGGCGATCGCGTCGCCAAGCGCCTTGGCGTTGCGGACCGGCGTCATCAGGTCGCCGTCGCCCAGCACCAGCAGGGTCGGGCATGTCACCGACTTCGCCGCCTCGACCAGCGTCTTGTGCGCGTTGCAGGCGGCGAGGTCGGTGTGGATCACGCCGGGCCGGGCGCGCCCGAGCACCGCCAGCGACTCGCCGATCAGGCGCAGGCCGGGGCTCGCCATGCCGCCCATCTGCAAGGTGCGGCCGATGCCCCAGAAGGTCATCAGCTCGCGCACCTTCACGGTGCCCGCGCGCGCCGACTCGAGCATTTCCGGATGCACCGGCATGGTCGCCGCGACGCCGCACAGCGCCAGCGACCGCACACGCCCGGGATGCCGCGCCGCCGTCTGCAGCGCCGCCATCGCGCCCATGGAGTGGCCGACGAGAGCCGCCTGCTTCAATCCCGCGGCGTCGAGGAATTTCGGCACCCAGTCCGCCATCTCCTCGATGGTGGCGATCGCATCGCCCTCCGACTCGCCATGGCCCGGCAGATCGACGGCGAGCACGCTGCGGCCGTGATGCGCGAAGTAGCGCGTCTGCAGGCGCCAGGTGGTGCGGTCGAAGCCGGCACCATGGATGAACAGCACCGCGGGCAGCGCCGGATCGATCGCGGCGCCGCCCGTGGTGGCGTTGATGCGCTGGCCGTCGACGGTGAAATGCATGATGAGCTCTCGTCTCTTGCGCCGTTGTTCCCTCACCCCGCGAGCGGGTAGCGGGTTCGGGTGAGGGGTTGCATCAGGTGGCGTATCGCTGCGGTGCGCAACTCGATTCAGCCCCTCACCCCGACCCTCTCCCCGCAGGCGGGGAGAGGGAGACTCTAGCGCTGCGAGGCCTTGAGCGCCTGGCCGAGATCCTCGACCAGGTCGGACACGTCCTCCAGCCCGACCGAGAGCCGGATCATGCCCTCGCCGATGCCCGCCGCCTCGAGCTGCTGCGCGGTGAGCTGCGCGTGCGTCGTCGAGGCGGGATGGATCACCAGCGATTTCGCGTCGCCGACATTGGCGAGGTGCGAGAACAGCTTCAGCCGCTCGATGAACTTCCGGCCGGCCTCGCGCCCGCCCTTGATGTCGAAGCTGAAGATCGCGCCGCTGCCCTTGGGCAGCAGCGTCTGCGCCAGCGCATGGTCGGGATGGCCGGGGAGATCGGGATAGAGCACGCGCTCGACACCCGGCTGCGTCGTCAGGAATGTCGCGACCTTGCGCGCGTTCTCGACATGCTGGCGCATGCGCAGCGGCAAGGTCTCCAGTCCCTGCAGCAGGTAGAACGCGTTCTGCGGCGACAGCGCCGGGCCGAAATCGCGCAGGCCCTCGGCACGCGCGCGCATGATGAAGGCGTGCGGCCCGAACTCCTCCCAGAAGTCGATGCCATGGTAGCCGGCGTATGGCTCGGTGAGCGTCGGGAACCTGCCCGATTTCTCCCAGTCGAAGTTGCCGCCATCGACCAGCACGCCGCCGATCGCCACGCCGTGGCCGCCGATGAACTTGGTGGCGGAGTGCATGACGATGTCGGCGCCGTGCGCGATCGGGTTGCACAGGTAGGGCGAGGCGAAGGTGCTGTCGATCATCAGCGGCAGGCCGGCTTCGTGCGCGATCGCCGCGATGCGCGGGATGTCGAGCACCTCGCCGCCGGGATTGCCGATCGTCTCGCCGAAGATCAGCCGCGTGGCGGGCGTGATCTCCTTGCGGAAGGCCTCGACGTCGCGCGGATCGACGAAGGTCGTGGTGATGCCGAAGCGCGGC
The DNA here is from genome assembly GCA_050183765.1 of Reyranellaceae bacterium. Classification (GTDB taxonomy): domain Bacteria; phylum Pseudomonadota; class Alphaproteobacteria; order Reyranellales; family Reyranellaceae; genus JAFAZJ01. Next base: position 6,310 of record JBFXAZ010000093.1, read on the forward strand.
AGGGTCAGCCCCAGCATGTTGCGGCTGCCGCCATAGATCGACGCCGAGGCGACGATGTGGCCGCCCTGCCCCATCAGGGTGGCGATGGCGATATGCAGCGCCGCCTGGCCGCTGGCCACGGCCAGCGCGCCGGTGCCGCCTTCGAGCGCCGCGACGCGTTCCTCGAACACCGCCACCGTGGGATTGGAGATGCGGCTGTAGATGTGGCCGCCGACCTCGAGGTTGAACAGGCTGGCGGCGTGCTCGACGTCGCGGAAGACGTAGCTCGTGGATTGGTAGATCGGCACCGCGCGCGCGCCAGTCACCGGATCGGGGCGCTGGCCGGCGTGCAGCGCGAGCGTGTCGAACTTCAGGAAATTGGCGTCGGCCATGCGGCGGCTCCCCTCCGTGTGATCAGACACTAGCCGCCTGACTTGCCGCATTGAACTTCGGATTTCACAAAAACGGGCGTATGATTCGCATCGTTCCGCCCGGTGCGACGTTGTCTGCGGGCGGCAAGGCGCAAAAGCGCCGCGATAGAAAACGGAGGGCCCCCCTCTATGTCCCTGATCGGCCGATTAAGCCCGGTCGCGCTGGCCCTGCTGGTGGCGACCGCTTCCCCCTCGTCAGCCCAGGATTCGACGCAGGTCGCGGCGCGCGGCGATGCCGCCGACGGCATGCCCGTTCGCCTGCTGTGCACGCCGAAATCGCTCGGCATGGTGTGCAGCGCCACCAACGTGCGCGCCGCGGTCTCGGCCGGCGTCGGCGGCCGCTCGCAGACCTTGACCATCGCGCCCTACCAGCCCTTCGCCACGCCGCGCGGGCGAACGCTGCATGGCTTCGACGTGACGGTGACCGCCTATGTCAGCCGCAGCGAAGGCGGCCGCGTGCTGCTGGTCGCCGATGTCGGCGGCGATGCGCGCAGCCTCGACCTGTCGGACCGCGTGACGCCCGGTCGCGGCGGCATCCGCACGATCCGGTTCGCGACCGACGCCGGCTGGATCAGCGAGACCTTCAACGAGGACGGCGCCGCGGTGCGACGCCTGCCCATGCACCTGATGCTGACGGCGCAGACACGCACGGCGGCGGACACCGCACGGCTCGATCTGATCGAGGTCGAGCTGAGGCCGATGTTCCGGGAATAGCCGTCGTCCTGAGCGCAGCGAAGGACCTCGCGGCGGCGCATGCAGCCGCCGCGCTTGCATGTGATCGCAATAGCGCAAGGTCCTTCGCTGCCCTCAGGACGACGGGGTTGGCTTACTGCGCCGTCCAGCCGCCATCGCTCACCAGTTGCGTGCCCTGCATGTTCGACGCGGCGTCGCTGCACAGGAACACCGCCAGGGCGGCGATCTGCTCGGGCGTGGTGAACTGGAGCTGCGGCTGCTTCTCGCCCAGCAACTGGTCGTTCGCCTGCTGCACGGTGATGCCCTCGGCCTTGGCGCGCGCGTCGATCTGCGCCTGCACCAGCGGCGTGAGCACCCAGCCGGGGCAGATCGCGTTGCAGGTCACGCCGGTGTTCGACGCCTCCAGCGCCACCGCCTTGGTCAGGCCGAGGATGCCGTGCTTGGCCGAGACATAGGCCGTCTTCTCGGCCGAGGCGACGAGGCCGTGCGTGCTGGCGACGTTGATGATGCGGCCCCACTTCTTCGCCTTCATCAGCGGCAGGGCGTGGTGGATGGTGTGGAAGGCGCTCGACAGGTTGATGGCGATGATCGCGTCCCACTTCTCGGTCGGAAACTTCTCGACCGGCGCCACGAACTGGATGCCGGCGTTGTTGACCACGATGTCGACCGAGCCGAAGGCGGCGTTGGTCTTGGCGATCAGGTCGGCGATCTGGTCCGGCTTGCTCATGTCGGCGCCGTGGTAGTCGACGCGGCCCGCGTTGGCGACGCCGATCTCGGCCTTCACCTTGGCGATCGCGGCGGGATCGCCGAAACCGTTGAGCATGACGTTGGCGCCCTCGTTGCCGAGCGCGCGCGCGATGGCGAGCCCGATCCCGCTGGTCGAGCCTGTGACGATGGCGGTCTTGCCGGAAAGCGACATGTGCAAATCTCCAGACGAACAGTCCGGGCGTTTCCTGCGGATGCGGCTTATTTCTTGAAGAACAGCGCCGCCGCCGAGGCGTGGCTCTGCTTGGCCTTGATGGTCTCCTCGGCGCGCGCGATCTCGGCCTTCATGTCGGCGATGTAGTCGCGCAATTCCTCGACCGACATGCCGGAGAGATCCTTCGGCTTGGGCTTGCGATTGCGCGGTTCAAGATCCTCGTCCTCGCGCGCCATGACGACCTCCGGCCGATTGTCCGCCGCTTCCGCCCCCGCTATAGCAGGCGCCGACCCTCTCAGGAACCCGCGCGGAGCGACGCAGATGAGCCCCCTGCCCCAGACCATGACTTGCGTCGAGATCAGCACGCCGGGCGGCCCCGAGGTGCTGAAGCCGGCGACGCGGCCGTTGCCCGCGCCTGCCGCCGGCGAGGTGCTGATCAAGGTCGCGGCGGCCGGCGTGAACCGGCCCGACATCGCCCAGCGCGCCGGCCTCTACCCGCCGCCGCCCGGCGCCTCCGACCTGCCCGGCCTGGAATGCGCGGGCACCATCGCCGCGATCGGCACGGGCGTCAGCGGCTGGAGCGTCGGCGACGCGGTCTGCGCGCTGACGCCCGGCGGCGCCTATGCCGAGTACGTCGCCGTGCCCGCGCCGCAATGCCTGCCGCCGCCGCAGGGCTTCGACATGCTGCACGCCGCGGCGCTGCCCGAGACCTACTTCACCGTCTGGCACAACATCTTCGAGCGCGGCCAGCTCAAGGCGGGCGAGTCAATCCTGATCCATGGCGGCGCCAGCGGCATCGGCACCACGGCGATCCAGCTCGCCAAGGCCTTCGGCTGCGCCGTACTGACCACCGTGCGCAATGCCGAGAAGGCGGCGGCGGTGAAGGCGCTCGGCGCCGACCACGCCATCCTCTACAAGGACAACGACTGGCTGGCCGAAGCCAAGGCCAAGGCGAAAGGCGTCGACGTCGTGCTCGACATGGTCGGCGGCGACTACATCGGCAAGGACATCGAGCTCTTGAAGCCCGACGGCCGCCTGGTGATCATCGCCACGCAGATCGGCGCGATGTCGACGATCAACGGCGCGCTCCTGATGATGAAGCGTCTGACCGTCACCGGCTCGACGCTGCGGCCCCAGAGCATCGAGGCCAAGGGCCGCATGGCCGCCGGCCTGCGCGAGAAGGCCTGGCCGCTGCTGGCGTCCGGCAAGATCAAGCCGGTGATCCACAAGACGTTCCCGCTGGCACAAGCCGCCGCCGCGCATGCCGAGCTCGAGCGCGCCGATCACGTCGGCAAGGTGATGCTGGCGTTGTGATCGGAGCGCGGTGGACGCTCATGCGAGGGTTGTCGGCATCGACATAGTTGACTTGGAAACTATCATGTTATAGTTTCCTTGGAAATCATCGAAGCCATGCCCACACCACCACCCGTTTCCGACCTGTCGTCCCATCTCGGCTTCTGGCTGCGTTTCGTCTCCAATCACGTCTCGCAGGCGTTCGCCGAGAAGCTCGCCGAGAGGAACGTCTCGGTGGGCGAATGGGTGACCCTGCGCCTGCTCTACCAGGCCGACGCGATGCCGCCGAGCCGGCTCGCCGACCATCTGGGCATGACGCGCGGAGCCGTCACCAAGCTCGCGGACCGGCTGATCGGCAAGTCGCTGGTCGTGCGCAGGGCCGATTCCGAGGACGGCCGCGCGCAGACCCTCGCGCTGACCCGTCAGGGCAAGAAGCTGGTGCCGACGCTGGCCGAGCTCGCCGACCGCAACGATGCCGAGTTCTTCGGGCACCTGTCACGCGACGAGCGCGCGGCACTGCGGCGCCTGCTGATGCGGCTGGTCGACCATGGCCAGATGCGAACGATACCACTCGACTGAGAGCGTCGGAGAGCGCCATGGACGACCGTAGAAAGGCTATCGCCAAGGCGTGCCTCGATGCCGCCGAAGCCGACACGATGACGTTTCAGCAGATCGTCGGAACGCTGATGCATGAAGGCTTCGAGAGCTATCTGGTCGACTTCCGCCGCGCCGTCGCGACTTACTATCTGCCCGACGGCAACAGCGTCGAGCTGCCGACGCACCGCATCGACGTCGCCATCGCGCCGACCTTCGACGCGGCGCCCGTGCAGGCCGCGATCAGGGAGGCACAGCAACTCGTGCCCGGCTACACCTATGCGGGGTTTTGCCGTAAGGTTGCAGCGGCGGGCTGCGCAGGCTATGTGGTCTCGTTCTCCGGGCATCGCGCGCTCTATTTCGGCCGTACCGCCGAGACGCACGTCGAGCATTTTCCCTAGGCAGCACGCAGCATCAGCCAGAGCCCCAGCAGCAACAGCCCTGCGAAGAAGCAGCGGCGGAAGGCTGGCGGGCTGATCCGCTCGCGCACGATCTGGCCGAGCCACATGCCGAGCAGCGCAACGCCGAGCGCGACCAGGGTGGGCGCGATCATGGTCGGCACGAATACGCCGCCGGCGGCGAGAGAGGCCGCAAGAGCCAGGGTCGAGACGGTGAACGACAGGCCCAGCGCCTGTACCAGCGCGTCCTTCTCCAGGCCGATGCCCTGAAGATAGGGCACCGCGGGAATCACGAACACGCCCGTCGCCGCCGTGATCATGCCGGTGATCGCACCGACGATCGGTGCAAGGACGGGTTCCAGGCTCGCGCGCACACTGAAGCGGAACGCGGTGAGGCCGACGATCGCGTACAGGATCAGCGCCGCGCCCAGCCCGGCCGTGGCGTAGCGCGCCGAGTCGCCGATCATCAGGCCGGCGCCGGCCCAGGTGCCGAGGCAGACGCCCAGCATCATCGGCCACAGCCGTCGCGCGATGGCGCCCAGCCGTCGGCCGGCGAGCATCTGCCAGACATTGGTGACCAGCGACGGCAGTGTCAGCAGCGCGGCGGCCTCCGCCGGCGGCATCAACAGCGCCAGCAGGCCCATGCCGATCGTCGGCAGGCCCAGCCCGATCACGCCCTTCACCAGGCCGGCGGGCAGGAAGATCAGCGCGATCCAGAGCAAATGGATGAGGTCCATCGCCGTGGACCTTGATCAGCTCGCATCGCGCGGACAATCTGGAAGCTACGGACTTTACCTTCGGATTCTCCGAATGCGCTTCGACCTCACCGATCTGCGGCTGTTCGTGCACATCGCCGATGCCGGCAGCCTGACGCATGGCGCCGAGCGCGCGGGGCTGGCGCTGCCGTCGGCCAGCGAGCGGGTGAAGGCGATGGAGGAGACGCTGGGGGTCGCGCTGCTGCAGCGCGACCGGCGCGGCACGCAGCCCACCGCCGCGGGGCTGGCGCTGCTCGACCACGCCCGGCTGATGCTGGCCCAGTTCGAGCGCATGAAGGGCGAGCTCGGCGCGCACGCGCGCGGGCTGAAGGGCCGCATCCGCGTCCTGTCGAACACCTCGGCGATCTCCGAGCACCTGCCGGCCAGCCTCGCCAGTTTCCTCGCCGCGCACCCTTCCGTCGACATCGAGCTGGAGGAGCGCGAGAGCCCGGACATCGTCGCGGCCGTCGCCGGCGGCCAGGCCGATCTCGGCGTCGTCGCCGACCCGCCCGACATGTCGGGGCTGGACGCCTGGCCGTTTCGCGAGGACCGGCTGGTGCTGGCGGTGCCCGCCCGTCATGCGCTCGCCGGACGGCGCCAGGTCTGGTTCACCGAGGCGCTCGAGCACGATCTCGTGGGATTGAGCCATGCCAGCGCCCTGCAGGCCCACCTCGCCCGTCACGCCGCCCGGCTGGGCAAGCGGATGCGGCTGAGGGTCCGGCTGACCGGCTTCGATGCCCAATGCCGCCTGGTCGAGCACGGCGCCGGGCTGGCGATCGTGCCGGCGACCGCCGCCGCCCGCTGCCGCCGCTCGATGGCGATCGGCGTCGTGCGGCTGCGCGATCCGTGGTCGGTACGCCAGCTGCGGATCTGCGTACGCCGCTCGGCCGCCTTGCCGATCCATGCCCGCAAGCTCTTGGAGCATCTGAGAAATCCGCCCGGAATCCTTAAATCCACAGGGCGCTAGGGAGTGAATCCGGCTTTACCCGGGCCCCTCCGATCCCTATATAACCGGTGGAATTTCTTGAAATTTCTGGTGGGCGGTGCCGTGCGGACGCGGGCGCCGTCCGGGACCGGAACCGCAGAGGATCCGTCATGGCTACGCCCCTGATGCCCAAGGCCACCGCCGTCTGGCTGGTCGACAACACGACGCTTTCCTTCGCGCAGATCTCCGAGTTCTGCGGCCTGCACGACCTCGAGATCCAGGCGATCGCCGATGGCGAGGTCGCGATCGGCATGGTCGGCCGCGACCCGGTCGCCAATGGCGAGCTGACCAAGGAGGAGATCGCGCGCTGCGAGGCCGATCCGGCGGCCCATCTGCGCCTGCAGGTGCACAATCGGCCGCAGCCGGTGACCCGTGCCGGCGGCCCGCGCTACACGCCCGTGGCCAAGCGCCAGGACCGGCCCGACGCCATCGCCTGGCTGCTGAAGAACCATCCCGAGCTGCAGGATTCGCAGATCGCCAAGCTGGTCGGCTCGACCAAGAGCACCATCCAGGCGATCCGCGACCGCACGCACTGGAACAGCGCCAACATCAAGCAGCGCGACCCGATCACCCTAGGGCTGTGCAGCCTGCGCGACCTCAACGCGGCGGTGGAGAAGGCACGCCAGAAGGCCGCCCGCGAAGCCTCGGCGAAGAAGCGTGCCGAGGCGCTGGCCGGCCAGGACAGCTCGACCGTGCCCGGCGCCGAGCTCGAGCCGCTGGAGTCCGCGCCGCAGGACGAGGCCGACGAGGTCGATCCCGCGGACGCCGACCAGCCGGATCTCGCCGAGGCCGATCAGCCGGACCTCGCCGAGGCGGATCAGCCCGACAGCGACGACCAGCACCGCTGAGCGCACGAACGAAGGGCCTCGTGGTGGGCGCCACGAGGCCCTCTTCTTGCCCGCAATCGGGTTAGCGCCAGGCGGGGCGACCCATGTTCACCTGATCCGGCGTGGTCAGCGCGCCGACGGCCGCGCCGCCCACGGCGCCGACCGCCGCACCCGCCACCGGCGCGCCCAGCAGCGCACCACCCACCAGACCTGCACCCGCGCCGATGGCGCCACCGCTCAGCGCGCGATCGCCCGGATTGTTGCCGCAGGCGCCCAGCGCCAGGACAGACGCTGCCAGCGCGGTCGCGAGAATCGTCTTACGCATGAAAGCCTCCCACTCGGAATCTCGTACCGTCAAAACGCGACAGGGCCACGAAGGATGCATGCCCCGGCGCCTTTCCCCAAATGACCTCCTTGTGGCAGGCCCTGCCCCTGGCCGGTCCGCTTGGCGGAAATCTGATCCACCGGCCGCCGCGTTGACACGGAACCGAAACCAAGCGCAGCATTCCTCGGTCAAGGTCGCCCCGACGTCGGCGCAGCGGGTCATTTCCGCGTTCGCGACGCGCCGGTTTCTCACCACGACTTGCGTGGCGTCATCGACGCGCACGGACGCGGGGCTGAAACATAGGGCCTGTGCGTAGGCCCTCCCGCCCGGTTCCGACCGGGAGATCACGGGCGAGCATCCCGCTCGCTTCGCGCTGGGAGGGCTTTAGCCATGGCTGGACCAACCACCACAGACACCGGCAGGGAACGCGCGGGCGGCGGCGCGCAGCGCGTCGTCGCCCTTGTGGGTCCCTATCTCTCCGGCAAGACCACCCTGCTCGAGAACCTGCTCTTCGCCACCGGCGCGATCGCCCGCAAGGGCTCGACCCGCGACGGCACCTCGATCGGCGACAGCAGCCCGGAAGCGCGCAAGCGCAGCATGGGCACCGAGATCAATTCCGTCACCTTCGACTACGCCGGCGACACCTGGACCGTCCTCGACTGTCCCGGCTCGATCGAGTTCCGCCAGGACGCGCTGGCCGCGCTCAGCGTGTGCGACGCCGCCGTCGTGGTGTGCGAGCCGCAGCCCGAGCGCGCCGTGGCGCTGGCGCCGATCTTCAAGACGCTCGAGGACCGCCAGATCCCCCATATCCTGTTCGTCAACAAGATGGACGCCGCGCAGATCCGCGTGCGCGACCTGCTGGCCGCGCTGCAGAGCGTCTCGCCGCGCAAGCTGGTGCTGCGCCAGGTGCCGATCCGCCGCGCCGTCGCCGGCGGCGGCGAGGAGACGGTGGGCTACGTCGATCTCGTGAGCGAGCGCGCCTATCGCTACAAGAGCAGCTCCGCCTCCGACCTGATCGAGATGCCCGCCGAGGTGCTGCCGCGCGAGGCCGAGGCCCGGCGCGAGATGCTCGAGTCGCTGGCCGAATACGACGACACGCTGCTCGAGCAGCTGATCGAGGACGTGGCGCCGGAAAAGTCGCTGATCTATCGCGACCTGCACGACGAGTTCGGCGCCGCGCTGATCGCGCCGGTGCTGCTCGGCGCGGGCGATCGCGAGCACGGCGTGCGCCGGCTGCTGAAGGCGCTGCGCCATGACACGCCCTTCGCGACGAGCACCGCCAAGCGCCGCGGCATCGAGACCAATGGTGCCCCGGTGGCGGAATGCTTCAAGGCGCTGCACCAGGGCCATGCCGGCAAGCTGTCCCTTTGCCGCGTCTGGGCCGGCACGATCGCTGACGGCCAGACCATCGGCGGCCATCGCATCGGCGGCCTGTTCAAGCCCGCGGGGCAGAAATTCGAGAAGATCGCCCAGGCCCAGGCCGGCGACGTGGTCGCCATCGCCAAGATCGACGCGCTGTCGGCCGGCCAGATGCTGTCGAACGCCGGCATCGCCGAGTCGGCCGACCGGCCGGTGCCCGAACCCGCTGTCTACGCCTTCGCCGTGAAGGCCAAGAACCGCAACGACGAGGTCAAGCTCTCGGCGGCGCTGCACAAGCTCATCGACGAAGATCCCTCGCTGTCGATCGAGCATCGCGCCGAGACGGCCGAGTACGTGCTGCTGGGCCAGGGCGAGATGCACCTGAAGGTGGCGCTCGACAAGCTGGCGGGCCGCTACAACCTGCCGCTCGACACCGCGCCGCCGGCCGTCGCCTACAAGGAGACGATCCGCAAGGGCACGCAGCAGCATGCGCGCTACAAGCGCCAGACCGGCGGCCATGGCCAGTTCGCCGACATCAAGGTCGAGATCCACGCCCTGCCGCGCGGCTCGGGCTTCCAGTTCATCGACAAGGTGGTCGGCGGCGCTGTGCCGCGCAACTTCATCCCCGCGGTCGAGGAAGGCGTCATCGACGCGCTCAGGCACGGCCCGATGGGCCATCAGGTCGTCGACCTGTCGGTGACGCTGTACGACGGCGGCTTCCATGCCGTCGACAGCTCGGAAATGTCGTTCAAGACGGCGGCGCGCATGGCGATGCAGGAAGGCCTGCCGAAATGCGATCCGGTGCTGCTCGAGCCGATCCTCAAGGTCACCATCGCCGCGCCCAACGAGGCCACCGCGCGCATGCAGCGCATCCTCTCCGGGCGGCGCGGGCAGATCCTGGGCTTCGACGCGCGCGACGGCTGGGCCGGCTGGGACGAGGTCACCGCCCTGGTGCCCGAAGCCGAGATGGACGGGCTGATCATCGACATCCGCTCGCAGACCCAGGGCGTCGGCACCTATCGCGCCGAGTTCGATCACCTGCAGGAAGTCAGCGGCCGGTCAGCCGACAAGGCCGTCGAGCAGGGCAAGGCACGCGCCGCCGCGCGCGCCTGACATTCGCACACAAACGCTTGAGGCGCGCCGGCCACGGCTGGCGCGCCTTCGCTTTGCGCGGGAATATCGCGCCGCCGCGTCCGTTGACTGGATGTCCGGCCGTTCGAAGGAGTTTGTTCATGCTCACCCGTCGGCTGCTCGTCCGCAGCAGCCTCGCGCTGGCCACGCTGCCGGCGCTGACAAGATTGGCCGCCGCGCAGGCGTCGCGACTGGCCCTGGTGTTCGTCGGCCACGAGCTTTGAGGCGGCTGCAAGGTCTGGCGTGCCCAGTCTGAGCCCGGCTTCAAGCAATCGGCGGCGTTCAAGAAGCTCGACTACTACGTGGTCCATCCCGCCAATGGCTCGCTGATTCTCAAGGAAGAGCATTGGCCGCCGCAAGCCCGCTGGATTCTCACCGAGTTCCTGATGAGCGACGAGGGCGCGCAGCGCGGCGCCTACACGCCGCGCTTCATCCTGGCGCAGGACGAGAAGATCATCTTCACCGCCGTCGGCAACGGCGGCTGGAAGGACAGGATGTGGCCCAAGATCCTCGAGGTCACCGGCACGGCGTCGTGAGGCTTCCATCTTGGGCCGCGCCGCTGGAGCGGCGCGGCCCCATCCTCTAGACTTTCATCATGACCGCGCGCTTCTTCGAGCGTCAGCTCGCCATCTACGCCGCCTATCACCGCGACCCGCGCAACAAGGCGACGCATTTCGTCGGCATCCCCGCCATCGTGCTGTCGCTGCTGGTCGCCCTGGCGCTGTGGCGCTTCAGCCTCGGCGGCATCGCCGTCTCGGGCGCGCTGCTGGTGGGCGTGCTGGCGCTATTGGGCTGGATCGCGCTCGATGTCGGCGTCGGGCTGGCCATGGCGCTGGCGATCGTGCCGATGTGGCTGATCGCCGAATGGCTCGCCGCGCACGCCGGCGCGACCACCGTCTGGATCGCCTTCACCGTGCTCTTCGTCGGCGGCTGGGTGTTCCAGTTCGTCGGCCACGCCTACGAAGGCCGCCGGCCGGCGCTGGTCGACAACCTGTTCCAGGCTTTCATCGGCCCGATGTTCCTGGTGGCCGAGACCCTGATCGCGCTGGGCCTGCGCGCCGATCTGCGTCGGGCCGTCGCGGGACCTCACATTGCCGAGAGGGCCGCGGTCACGCCGAAATGAGCGGGTGTAATTGGCGTCGCAGGGTCGCTGGCCCGTAGATTGCCCGAGGTTACGGATCGCGAACCCAAAGCCACGACGGAGGCTGGTCTCATGCTGATCAAGCGCAGACGCGGATGGGAGCTCCCGGAAAGCGCCGCCACGCCGGAATCGGTCTATCTCAATCGCCGCGCCCTGCTGGCCGGCATGGGCATGGCCGGTATCGGACTGATGCTGCCGTCGCTCGCCCTGGCGCAGGGCGCGCCGCGCAACGACCGCTACAAGCTCGACCGGCCGATCACGCCGGAGAAGCTGTCGACGACCTACAACAATTTCTACGAGTTCGGCGACAGCAAGAACATCTGGCACACCGCCAAGGACCGCCTGAAGTCACGGCCCTGGACGATCAAGATCGAGGGCATGGTCGAGAAGCCGATCGAGATCGGCATCGACGAGCTGATCGCCAAGATGCCGATGGAGGAGCGCCTCTATCGCCATCGCTGCGTCGAGACCTGGTCGATGAACGTACCCTACACGGGCTTCGCGCTGTCGTCGCTGATCGACATGGCCAAGCCGCTGTCGGGCGCGAAGTACCTGGTCATGCAGACGCTGTCCGATCCGAGCATGTTCCCGGGCCAGCGCGAGTTCTACTACCCCTGGCCCTATACCGAGGGCCTGACCATGGCCGAGGCGCGCCACGAGCTGGCGTTCATGGCGACCGGGCTCTACGGCAAGCCGTTGCCGGCGCAGAACGGCGCGCCGCTCAGGCTGGCGACACCGTGGAAGTACGGCTTCAAGCACGTCAAGACGATCAACCGCTTCACCTTCAGCGACAAGCGACCGGAGACGTTCTGGGCGAAGCTGGGGCCCGACGAGTACGGCTTCTGGGCCAACGTCAATCCGCAGGTCGCCCATCCGCGCTGGAGCCAGGCGACCGAGAAGCCGCTGGGCAGCAGCGAGCGCGTCCCCACCCTGCTCTACAACGGCTACGCCGAGTTCGTGGCGCCGCTCTACGCCGGCATGAAGGACGAGAAGCTCTTCATGTAGCGCCCGGCTGATCTTCGCCTGCGGCAGGACCGTCGTCTTGTTTCGGCGTGCCGGTCCGGTATGTATCGCGCCGACAAGAACCGCAGGAGTCTTCATGAGCCGTCTTTCCCGCCGTCACGCGCTGGCCCTCGGCAGCGCCGCGCTGGTGGCACCCGCAGTCGTGCGTGCGCAGGACACCTACCCCGGCAAGACGATCCGCATCGTCGTGCCCTTCGCCGCCGGCAGCGCCACCGACCTGACGGCGCGCGGCCTGGGCGCCAAGCTGACAGAGCTGACCAAGCAGTCGGTTGTGATCGACAACAAGCCCGGCGCCGGCGGGCAGCTTGGCGCGCAGACGGTCGCGACCGCGCCGGCCGACGGCTACACGCTGCTGATGGGCACCAATTCGACCCATGCCGCCAACGTCTCGCTCTACAAGAAGCTGACCTACGATCCGGCCAAGGACTTCGCGCCGATCGCGCGTGTGGTGATGGGCGTGAACGTCCTGGTCGTGAACACCGACGTGCCGGCCAAGACGACAGCCGAGCTGATTGCCCATGCCAAGGCCAATCCGGGCAAGCTGAACTACGCCGAGGCCAGCTCCTCCCAGCGCCTGTCGGCCGAGCAGTTCAACCAGCTCGCCGGCGTGAAGATCGAGCGCGTGCCCTACAAGTCGAGCCCGGAAGCGGTGCGCGACGTGATCGCCGGCCAGGTGCAGGTGATGTTCCCCGACCTGCCGCAGGGCCTGACGCAGATCCGCGCCGGCAAGGTCCGCGGGCTGGGCATCACTGGCGCGACGCGCAGCAAGATCGCGCCCGACCTGCCGGCCATCGCCGAAACCGTGCCGGGCTACGAGCTGACCTACTGGCTCGCGGTCTTCGCCCCTGCGGCGACGCCGGCGCCGATCCAGCAGAAGCTGTTCGACCTGATCGCCGAGGCGATGAAGGACGAGAAGACCGGCCAGACCATGACCCAGGGTCGGATGGAAGTCTCGGTGCTCGGCCTCGCACCGTTCGGCGAGTTCGTGAAGGCCGAGACCGCGAAGTGGGCCAAGATGATCAAGGACGCCGGCATCGAGCCGGAGTGAAGCCTTCTGCCGTCCCTCGCCTGGCGGGGGACGGCGTCTCAGGAACCGCAGCAGCCGCTGTCGCGGGGCGTATCCGCATATTCGTCGTGCAGCTTGATCCAGCTCATGACGCCGCCGCCTTCGTTGCGGCCCTTGGGCACCAGGTCGAGCCACATGAAGGCGCCCATCGTCATCTCGTCGCCGCGGTGATAGGTTGAGTAGGTGTGGTAGACGGCGCCGGACTCGTCGCGCGCGAAGACGCTGATGCCGTGCATGTCCTCGCTGTTCCTGATCACGGTGCCGTAGTTGTAGATCGCGCGGCCGGCGGCGATGTCTTCCTTCCGGAACGAGACGCCATAGTCGTAGTTGAAGTCGCTGCCGTTGGAGCTGACCCAGGGGAAGTTCCAGCCCATGCGGCGCCTGACCTGCTCGATGCGCGCCAGCGACGCGCGCGAGATCGCGGCGAAGGCGAGATCGGCCTGCTCGAAATGCTGTCGCGCCGCGTCGATGTGGTCGGCGATGAAGCTGCAGCCCGGGCACTGGTGGTCCGAATCGGGCGCCAGCATGAAGTGATAGACCGCGAGCTGGCTGCGCTGGCCGAACAAGTCCGCGAGGTCGCAGGCACCCCCGGGCCCCTCGAAGACATAGGGCTTGTCAACCTTCACCCAGGGCAGCGCCCGCCGCTCGGAGCGCAGCGCGTCGAGCGCGTGGGTCATCTCGCGCTCGCGCGCCAGCAGCGCCTTGCGCGCCTCGAGCCACTCATTTCGGGTCGCGATCGGATGCGTTGTCATCGGTCTCACTCCATGGTCGTGTGCGGGGTGCACGCGACACAGATAGGCGCCGGCCGGCCAGGGGCGGGAGTGACAAGTGTGACGCGATATCGGCGTGGCCGGCGCGGCGTCGGTTGATCGGCCGTTCCATCTGAGGTGAACTGGCCGCATGCGGCTTCGTGGAGCCTCGAGCATGCGCGTCATCATCGCTCTCGCCGTTGCGTCCATGATGGCGCTGGTCGTGCCACTCGCGGCGCTGGCGCAGGATTACGAGCAGCACTGGCGCCGGTGCACCGCCAAGGAGGGCGTCGCGCCGGACCAGCGCATTCAATCGTGCACGATCGTCATCGAGTCCGGCCGCGAAAACCGCATCGGCACCGCCACGGCGTTTCACAACAGGGGCCTCGGCCATGAGCAGAAGAGGCAGTGGCCCCAGGCGATCGAGCAGTTCAGCGAGGCGATCCGGCGCAACCCGCCCAACCCGCTGGCGCTGATCGGGCGCGGCTATGCCTATGTGAACAGTGGAAAAATCGACCTCGCTCTCGCCGACTACGACGCCGCGCTGGGCGTACAGCCGAACAACGCCTTCGCGCTGATGCGGCGCGGCGGTGCCTACGCTGCGAAGCAAGATCGCAAGCGCGCCATCGAGGACTATGACAGGGCGCTGCAGATCGATCCGCGGCTGGTCCTCGCCTGGACCAGCCGCGCGGCGGCCCATTTCAACACCGGCGATCACGCCTCGGCGCTGCGCGACTACACCGAAGCCAACCGTCTGGCGCCCGGCGACCGGAGCGCGCTGTCCGGCATTTGCATCGCCGGCGCGATTCTCGGCCGCCTCGAGCCGGCGATGGCCGCCTGCGAGCAGACCCTGCGCATGAGCCCGCGCAACCCCCAGGCGGTCTACAGCCGCGCCATCATCCATCTCAAGGCCGGTCGCCTCGACGAGGCGATCGCCGGTTTCACCGATGCGATCTCGATCGTGCAGTACGCGCCGATGTTCTATGGCCGCGGCGTGGCGCGGGCACGCAAGGGCGACGTCGAGGGCTCGCGCGCCGATTTCGCGACGGCCCGCTTCATGCAGCCCGACATCGACCGGGAGATGTCACACTACGGCTTTTAGATGCCTGGTTCAGCCTCGCCAGTGCCTGAGCATCTTCAGCCAAGGCGACAGATGGAAGGCGCTCATCAGCAGATACATCGCGGTCATGCCGGTGAGCGGCGAAGCGGACGCGCAGAGCATGTCCGGCACGCCCGCCGGCGCGTTCAGGAACGCCATCGCGCCAAAGGTCGGCGCGGCAGCCAGCGACAGCCAGCCGCCCTCGTGCGATACGATCCGGATGTTCATGATGGCCTCCGCTCGGGATGCTTGTCGTGCGACTGGTCTAGGACCTGGGGCGAGCCGGTGGGAGTGACATCGGTGACGGGATTCCGATGGACTCGTTGATCACCGCCGCGGCGCGCGCGCTGGCGACGGGCGATCCGCTGGGCGCGCTCAAGCGTGTCGCCCTGCGCGAGGACGCGCCGGCGCTGGCCCTGCGCGGCATCGCCATGGCGCAGCTCGGCGACCTGGCGCGCGCCAAGATGCTGTTGCGCCGCGCGGCGCGCGGCTTCGGCGCGAAGGAGGCGGTGGCCCGCGCGCGCTGCCTCGTCGCCGAGGCCGAGATCGCGCTGGTGTCGCGCGACCTGGGCTGGCCGGAGAAGACGCTCGCGGCGGCGCGCGCGACGCTCGAAGCCGAGGGCGACCGCGTCAACGCCGCGCACGCCCGCACGCTCGAGATCCGCCGTCTGCTGCTGATCGGCCGGCTCGACGAGGCGGAACGCGCGTTGCAAGGCTTCGACCCGGCGAACCTGCCGCCATCGTTGCGCGCTGCGCACGAGCTGGCCCTCGCCGGCATCGCGATCCGGCGGCTGCGCACCGATCCGGCGCGCGCCGCGCTCGCCCGCGCCCGCGAGGCCGCGCTTGCCTCGCGCGTGCCGGCGCTGGCGGCGGAAGTCGACAGCGCCGCGCGCGTGCTCGACATGCCGGCAGCGCGCCTGATCGCCCGCGGCACGGAGCGGCCGATGATGCTCCAGGAGGTGCAGAGGCTGCTGGCCTCCGAGACGCTGGTCGTCGATGCCTGCCGCCATGTCGTGCGCGCCGGCACGATGGTCGTCTCGCTGGCGACGCGCCCGGTCCGGGTTGCCCTCGCTCGCGCGCTCGCCGAGGCGTGGCCCGGCGACGTGTCGCGCGCCGGGCTGCTGTCGCGAGCGTTCCGCGCGCGGCACGCGGACGAATCGCACCGCGCGCGGCTGCGGGTCGAGATCG
>JBFXAZ010000094.1:0-21758 GCA_050183765.1 Reyranellaceae bacterium
GACACCTCTTGCGAAGTGCCACTTACAGAATCACAGTCCCTACCGCGCACGCCATCGCCTTCTCAAATCCGAGTCACTGCGTCGCACCGAGATCTGTGCACCCCGTAGCGCGCAGGCGGGGAGAAGGTGCCCGAAGGGCGGATGAGGGGCTTTGCAACGTCCCAACACGCAACGAGGGGGACGAGAGGCCTGGAAGCCCCTCATCCGCCTCGCTGACGCTCGGCACCTTCTCCCCGCCTTCGCGGGGAGAAGGATACTATTGCGGCTTGAGTCCCGCGGCGTCGGCGACCTTCTTCCACTTCACCGTTTCGCTGGCGATGTGCTTGGTCAGCGCCTCGCTGCCGCCGATGATCGGCGCGCAGCCGGCGTCCTTGATGCGCTTCTCGACCGCGGCCGAGCCCACGCCCTTGACGATCTCGTCGCTCAGCGTCTTGACGATCTCCGCCGGCATGCCGGCCGGGCCGGAGACGTACCACCACGGCGCCGCGTCGTAGCCCGGCACGCCCTGCTCGGCGATCGTCGGCACGTCGGGCATGGCGAACCAGCGCTTGGCCGACGTCACGCCCAGCGCGCGCAGCTTGCCGGTGTTGATGTGCGGGATATAGGCCGGCAGGTTGTCCATGGTCGACGGGATGTTGCCGGCCAGCAGGTCCTGCAGCACCAGCGAGCTGCCGCGGTAGACGATGTGCTCGACCTTCATGCCGGTCAGGGCCTGCAGGTACTCCATCGCCAGATGCCCGGTGCCGCCGATGGCCGGCGATCCGTAATTGATCTGGCCCGGCTTGCTCTTGGCCAGCGCGACGTATTCCTGGATCGTCTTGGCGGGCACGCTCGGATGCACCGCCAGCACGTTGGCGACCTCGCCGACCAGCGCGATGTTGGTGAAGGCGGTAGCCGTGTCGAACGGCATCCTCTTGTAGAGGAACTGGTTGGTGACGGCGGAGCCCACCGTGCCCAGCAGCAGCGTGTAGCCGTCGGGCGCCGCCTTGGCGACGAGGTCGGCGCCGAGGTTGCCGCCGGCGCCGGTCTTGTTGTCGACGATCACCTGCGTCTTCCAGGCGTTGGACAGGTGGTCGGCGACGACGCGCGCGAGGATGTCCGTGGCGCCGCCCGGGGCGAAGCCGACGATCACGCGGATCGGCTTGTTGGGATAGGTGCCCTGGGCCAGCGATCCGCGGATCAGTGCCGGGGTGGCCAGCAGGCCGGCGCCGGCGGCGATCAGCGTGCGGCGACGAAGGACGATTTTGCTCGACGAAATACTACTCATGACGCTCCTCGGTGCGGGGGCCGCACCGTAGCGTTCCGCGATCCGCGCGCAAGCGTCCTTGGCGAGCGCGGCGGCGCCCAGTTGTCGCGGCGGTGCCAATTGCCCCCCGGCATCTTCCGGCCGACGCCGGATCGGCGCTAAGAAGACGCGCGGAGCGACGCGGGAGGACTGACCATGGCCGGCAAGACGGTGCGCATCGGCGGCAGCTCGGGATTCTGGGGCGACACCGAGACGGCGCCCGGCCAGCTCGTGCGCCACGGCCGGATCGACTACCTGGTGAACGACTATCTCGCCGAGGTCACCATGTCGATCATGGCGGCGCAGAAGATGAAGAACCCGCAGGCGGGCTATGCCACGGATTTCGTCACCGCCGTGATGGCGCCGCTGGCCAAGGAGATCGCCGACCGCGGGATCAAGGTCGTCACCAATGCCGGCGGCGTGAACCCGCAGGCCTGCGCCGAAGCGGTGCGCAAGGCCTGCGAGGCGGCGGGCGTCAGCCTGAAGGTCGCCGTCGTCGTGGGCGACGATCTGATAGGCAGGATCGCCGAGCTGCGCGCGGCGGGCATCACCGAGATGGGCGGCGACGCGCCGTTGCCAGCGAAGATCGTCAGTATGAATGCCTATCTCGGCGGCTTTCCCATCGCCCGCGCGCTGGCCGAGGGCGCCGACGTGGTGATCACCGGCCGCTGTGTCGACTCGGCCGTGACCTTGGGGCCGCTGATCCACGAGTTCGGCTGGACGATGGACGACTACGACCGTCTCTCCGCCGGCACCTTGGCCGGCCATATCCTCGAATGCGGCGCGCAGTGCAACGGCGGCAACTTCACCGACTGGCGCCTCGTCCCTGATTACGACGACATGGGCTTTCCGATCGCCGAGGTATCGGCCGACGGCTCCTTCGTGCTCAGCAAGCCGGACAACACCGGCGGGCTGATCACCACGGCGACGGTGGCCGAGCAGATGCTCTACGAGATCGGCGATCCGCGCGCCTACCTCGTGCCCGACGTCGCCTGCGACTTCACCCAGGTGCGCTACGAGCAGCTCGGCAAGGACCGCGTCCGGGTCTCGGGCGCGAAGGGACGGCCGCCGACCGACCACTACAAGGTCTCCACTACCTGGCCCGACGGCTTCAAGATCGCCTCGATCTTCATGCTCTCGGGCCGCGAGGCGGTGGCCAAAGGCCGCCACAGCGCCGAGTCGATCATCAAGAAGACGCGCCGCATGTTTCGCGAGAAGAACTACGGCGACTACCGCGACGTCAGCATCGAGGTGATCGGCGGCGAGGACACCTACGGCCCGCACAGCCACGCGCAGGATTCGCGCGAGGTGGTGGTGAAGATCGCCGCGCGCCATGACCAGCGCGAGGCGCTGTCGCTGCTGGGCCGCGAGATCGCGCCGATGTCGACGGGCGGCGTGGTCGGCATGTCGGGATCGTTCGGCGCCGGCCGCGTCTCGCCGCAGCCGGTGATCCGCATGTTCTCGTGCCTGGTTCCGAAGTCGATGGTGCCGGTCAGCGTCGAGATCGACGGCAGGAGCATCCCGATGCAGGAGGGCGCCAGGGCCGGCGGCTTCACCGAGGCGCAGCTGCCGGTCGAGGCGCCGGCCGCGCCGTCGGCCGCCAGCGGCGCGACGGAAACCGTCCCGCTGATCGCGCTCGCCTACGGCCGCTCCGGCGACAAGGGCGACAATGCCAATATCGGCATCTTTGCGCGCAAGCCCGAGTACGTGCCGATCCTCGAGTCCGAAGTGACCGAGGAGGCGATGGCGAGATTCTTCGCCCATCGTATCAGGGGCAAGGTGAGCCGCTGGCGCCTGCCGGGCATCGGCGGCTTCAACTTCCTGCTGCGCGAGGCGCTGGGCGGCGGCGGCATGGCCTCGATCAAGGCCGACCCGCTGGCCAAGGCCTTCGCCCAGATGGCCCTCGACATGCCGGTGAAGGTGCCGGCAAGCTTGGCCAAGGAGCTGCGCGAGGCGGACAGACGCGCGGCCTAGGATTGCCGCAGATGGACAAGACGTTCACCGTGATCGGCGCCGGCATCGTCGGTGTCTGTTGCGCGCTTCACCTGCAGCGCGAGGGCTTCAAGGTCCGGCTCGTCGAGAAGGGCGAGCCGGGGATGAAGGCATCGTTCGGCAATTCCGGCTCCTTCGGCACCGCCTCCTGCGTGCCCTTCGCCCTGCCCGGCGTGCTGAAGAAGGTGCCGAAGATGCTCTTCGACCCCGAATCGCCGCTGAAGCTGGGCTGGGGTCATGTGCCGGCGGCGTTGCCGTGGTTCCTGCGATTCATTGCCAACGCGCGTCCTTCACGCGTCGAATCCAACGCCGCCGCGCGCAACAGCCTGCTGGTCCATACCCATGCCGGCTACGCACCGCTGATCGAAGGCGCCGATGCCAGCCGGTGGGTCGACCACAACGGCCTGATGATGGTGTTCGAGAGCGAGGCCGCCTTCGAGGGCGCGGCCTACGCGCTCGACCTGCGCCGCCGCAACGGCGTGCACATGGACATCCTCGACGGCAACGAGGCGCGGCAGATGGAGCCAGCGCTGTCGAAAAGCGTGATCAAGGCGGTGTCGCTGCCCGATGTCAGCCGCACCATCGATCCCTTCCGGCTGACCGATTCGCTGGCGAAGGATTTCGTGCGACGCGGCGGCGAGATCGTGCAGGCCGAGGTGAGGGGCTTCGAGATCGGCGACGCCGGCCCGACGAAGATCCTCACCGATCGCGGACCGCTGGATGTGGAGAATGTCGTCATCGCCGCCGGCGTCTGGTCGCGGTCGCTGGCGAAGCAGCTCGGCACGTCCGTCCCGCTCGAGGCCGAGCGCGGCTACCATGTGATGTTCGCCAACCAGGATTTCGCGCTGAAGCGCGCGCTGGTGTCGGCGGATCGCAACGTCTCGATCGCCCACATGCACGAGGGGATCCGCGCCACGGGCGTGGCCGAGTTCGCCGCGCCCGATGCGCCGGCCGACATGCGCATCGCCGACAGGGTGAAGCGTCATGCCATGGCGCTGGTGCCGGGGCTGAAGGGCGAGCCGGCCTCGCGCTGGATGGGGCCACGCCCGTCACATCCCGACTCGAAGCCGGTGATCGGCCGGGCGCCGCGCCACGGCAACGTGTTCTTCGCCTTCGGTCACGACCATCTCGGCCTGACCATGGCCGGCATCACCGGCAAGCTGATCGCCGAGCTGGCGACCGGGCGGCCGACCACCGTCGACCTCGCGCCGTTCCGGCCCGACCGCTTCTGAACGCGGCAGGCATGTCCACGATCGCAAAAGGCGGCAAGGCAATCTACGGCGCGCCGCTGGGCATCCTGATGCTGGAGGCGCGCTTCCCGCGCATTCCCGGCGACATGGGCAACGCCGCGACCTGGCCGTTCCCGGTGCTCTACAGGGTGGTGCGCGGCGCCAGCCCCGAGAAGGTGGTGCTGAAGGGCGCCGAGGGCCTGCTGCAGGACTTTCTCGACGCCGCCGCCGAGCTGGTGTCGCTGGGCGCCGAGGCGATCACCACCAATTGCGGATTCCTGTCGCTGTTCCAGCGCGAGCTTGCCGCGCATGTGCGCGTGCCGGTCGCCACCAGCTCGCTGATCCAGGTGCCCTGGGTGCAGGCCACCCTGCCGCCGGGCAAGCGGGTCGGCGTCGTCACCGTCAGCGGCTCCTCCCTGACGCCGCGGCACATGGAGGCCGCCGGCGTGCCGCTCGATACGCCCTTCGTCGGCACCGAGCGCGGCCGGGAGTTCTTCCGCACCCTGATCCTGGGCGAGAAGGAGGACATGGATGTCGAGCGCGCCGAGCAGGACATCCTGGAGGCGGGCCGCGCGCTGATGCAGTCGCATCCCGACATCGGCGCCATCGTGTTGGAGTGCACCAACATGCCGCCTTATGCGGCGGCGCTGCGCGAGGCGCTCCAGGTGCCGATCTACGACATCTACTCGCTGATCACCTGGTTCCATGCCGGGATCCGGCCCCGGCGCTTCAAGGCCTGAACCTTTCGCGAACCTTCATCGACGCATGGCGGCGCGCTGGCACGTCGATTGCTCCGTCCTTGGGCAATCGCTCGTCCCGAGTGCGGTGGAGGCATCATGGATATCGGCGTGTTCATTCCGATCGGCAACAATGGCTGGCTGATCTCCAAGACGTCGCCGCAATACATGCCGACGTTCGAGCTCAACAAGCAGATCACGCAGAAGGCCGAGCGTTACGGGCTGGATTTTGCCCTGTCGATGATCAAGTTGCGCGGATTTGGCGGGCAGAGCGAATTCTGGGACCACAATCTCGAATCGTTCACCCTGATGGCCGGTCTCGCCGCGGTGACCACCCGCATCCAGCTCTACGCGTCGGTGGCGGTGCTGACCATCCCGCCGGCGATCGTCGCGCGCATGGCCTCGACGATCGATTCGATCTCCGGCGGGCGCTTCGGCGTCAACATCGTGTCGGGCTGGGCCAAGGACGAGTACGAGCAGATGGGCCTGTGGCCGGGCGAGAAGTATTTCGGCTACCGCTACGACTACAGCACCGAGTACGTCAAGATTCTGCGCGAGCTGTGGGAGAAGGGCAGCTCGGATTTCAAGGGCGAGCATTTCCAGATGACGGACTGCAAGCTCAGCCCGCGTCCGCAGGCCGACATGAAGATCGTCTGCGCCGGCCAGAGCCCGCGCGGCCTGGAGTTCGGTGCCACCTATTGCGACTTCAACTTCACGCTCGGCAAGGGCATCAACACGCCGACGGCGCACGCACCGCTCAACCAGGCGATGGCCGATGCCGCCGCCAAGACCGGCCGCGACGTCGGCAACTACGTGCTGATGATGGTGATCGCCGACGAGACCGACGAAGCGGCGATGGCCAAGTGGAAGCACTACAACGAGGGCGCCGACATGGGCGCGCTGGCCTGGATGTCGGGCCAGGCCAATTCCGACCCCAACGCCCCCGAGGGCGGCACCGCCAAGGCGATCTCCGCCCCTGAAGGCGCCATCAACTTCAACATGGGCACGCTGGTAGGCTCCTACGCCTCGGTGGCGCGCATGCTCGACGAATGCGCCACGGTGGTCGCCACCAAGGGCATCATGCTGACCTTCGACGACTTCCTGATCGGCCTGGAACAGTTCGGCCAGCGCATCCAGCCGCTGATGAAGACCCGCCAGGAGAAGCTGAAGGCCGTCGCCTGAGCAGCGGCCCTCAGCCCGCCGTCGCCCTCGCCGCGGCAGCCGGCGGCGCCTCGCGCGCCCCGGCGCCGTCGTTGAGCAGCTTGATCTCGGAGGCCGACCAGCGCGCGATCACCCGGTCGCCGATGTCCAGCGGGTCGGCAAAGAACTGCTCGTCGGGAATGTTGGCGACGAACTCCTCGCCGTCGCCGAGATCGAGCGTCAGCTTCACGTAGGTGCCCTGGTTCTCCAGCGTGTGCACCTCGCTCAGCACGGCGTTGAGCCCGGCCGTCGGCTTGGCGCCCGGCGGCACCTTCTCGATCGTGATGCGGTCGCGGCGGATCGAGCCCCAGAGCTTGGCGCCGCGCGCCGGCCGGAAATCGCCGACCGGAAAGGCGTAGCGCGCGCCGTTGTCGGCGATCAGGGCGGCGGTGTCGTTCAGCACGCTTTCCACCGCGCCGCTCAGCACGTTCTGGCCGCCCACGAAGCGCGCGACATAGGCGCTGCGCGGCGCCACGAAGATGTCGCGCGCGCTGGCCGCCTGCTCGATGCGGCCCTGCGCCATCACCACGACCATGTCGGCCACGGCGATCGCCTCGAGCTGGGTGTGCGTGACGTGCACGAAGGTGATGCCGAGCTCCTTCTGCACGCGGCGCAGCTCGCCGCGCATGCGCAGGCGCAGGTATTCGTCGAGCGCCGAGAGCGGCTCGTCGAGCAGCAGCACGCGCGGGTTGGTGATCAGCGCGCGCGCCAGCGCCACGCGCTGCTGCTGGCCGCCGGAAAGCTGGGCCGGCAGGCGGTCGGCGAAGGAGTCGAGTTGCACCTTGGCGATCAGCTCGCGCGCCTTGGCATGCCGCTCGGCCTGGCCGGCGCCGCGCATCTTCAGCGCGAAGGCGACGTTGTCGAGCACGCTGCGATGCGGGAACAGGGCGTAGCTCTGGAACATCATCGCCGTGCCTCGGCGGATCTGCGGCAGGCCGATCACCGATTCGCCGCCGATCAGCAGGTCGCCGCTGGTCGGCGTCTCGTGGCCGGCGATCATGCGCAGGATCGTCGTCTTGCCGCAGCCGCTGGGACCCAGCAGGCAGCAATAGGCGCCGTGCGGGATCGTCAGGCTGAGATTGCGCACCGCCGTCGTCTCGCCGAAGCGCTTGGTGACGTTCTGCACCTGGATCTCGCCGCTGCGATCCGACTCGGGCATGTCAGCTACTCCGTCGACGACAAGGTGGCGCGCCGCGCGCTGCGCGCGCGCCGCCGCTGGATCAGGGCGATCGATGTCAGGGCGAGGGTGATGACGACGAAGGACACGACCGTGGTGACCGCGCCCACGGCGTAGAGCGCCGGCGAGGTGACGTTGGTGGTCATCGCCCAGATCTCCAGCGGCAGCGTGTTCTGGCTGCCGGCGGTGATCGAGGTGCGGGCGATCTCGTCGTAGGACAGGGTGAAGCCGAACAGCGCCACGCCGATGATGCCCGGCAGCAGCATCGGGATCGTCACCTCTTTCAGGCGCTGCCAGTTGGTGGCGCCCAGATCGGTCGCCGCCTCCTCGTAGGCGCGGTTGAAGCGGCCGAGCACCGCAAACATGATCAGCAGGCCGAAGGGCAGCGTCCAGGTGAGCTGGGCGGCGAGCCCCGAGGTCAGCCAGTCGGTCTGCAGGCCCAGCAGGCGGAAGGTCAGCGCGATCCCCAGCCCGACGAACAGGCCGGGCATGATCAGGCTGGCGATCGCCAGGTAGAAGGCGACGGCCGAGCCGCGGAAGCGCCGCCGGAAGCCCAGTCCGGCGAGCACCGAGAGCAGCACCGTGATCGCGGCGACGATGGCGGCCAGCCCGATCGAGCGGGTGAACGAGCCGGCGATGTCGCCGACCCGCTTCTGCGAGAACAGCGCGTCGAACCAATCCAGCGACACGCCGTTCATCGGGAAGGTCATGCCGCCGTTCGGGCCCTGGAACGACAGGATGTAGATCACCGTCATCGGGCCGTAGAGGAAGAGCACGAACAGCGTGAAGAAGGCCGCGTAGGCGTAGAACGTCCAGGGCCGTCTTGCGTCTGCGGTCTGCATGCGGCCTCCCTAGCGTGCCAGTTCCTTGCGGACGTCGACCAGGCGCAGGATGCCGGCCACCATCAGGGTGACGATGATCACCATGATCACCGCGCTCGCCGCCGCCGGCGGGTACTGCAGGGCGGCGACCTCGTTCTGCAGCGCCGAGACCACCGAGGCGCTCTGCCCGCCGCTCAGCGTGCGCACGACGAAGGAATCGCCCATCACCAGGGTGATGACGAAGATCGAGCCCAGCGCGATGCCGCTCTTGCTCAGCGGCAGGACGATCTCGCTCATCACGCGGATGCGGCTGGCGCCGGCGTCGTGCGCCGCCTCGAGCAGGCTCTTGTCGATGCGCGCCATGGAATTGAAGATCGGCACCACCATGAACAGCGTGAACAGGTGGACATAGGCGACGATCACCGCGAAGTCCGAGAACAGCAGGAACTCCAGCGGCGCCGAGGTCGCGCCCGATCCCATCAGCATCTGGTTGAAGATGCCGTTGCGCCCGAGGAAGGGAATCCACGAGATCATGCGGATGATGTTCGAGGTCAGGAACGGCACCGTGCAGACCAGGAACAGCGCCACCTGCAACAGCGTGCCGCGCACGTGGAAGACCAGGAAATAGGCGACATTGAAGCCGAGCACGAAGGTCACCGCCCAGACGATCGCCGCGAATTTCAGCGAGCTTAGGTAAAGCCGCAGCGTGACGTCCGAGCGGAACAGCTCGGTGTAGTTGTCGAGCATGAAGGCCGGGATGATGTCGCCGCGGCTGTAGTCGAAGAAGCTCACCGCGACGACGACCAGCATCGGCACGCCGAAGAACAGGACGAGCACCAGCGCCATCGGCCCGACCTGGAACCACGAGGCGCGCTCGCCGGTGTCCCTGGCGGCTACCGGCTTGCCTTCGGTCAACTCGTCGGCCGCGACGCCCAACCCGCCGCGGCTGTGCTCAGCGATCGCCATGATGCGACGCCATGAGGGCTACGACGAGACGAACTCGTTCCAGCGCCGTGTCAGGTACCGATCCTCGTCCATCACGGTGTTCCAGCAGGCGATGTTGCCCATGCGGTCCCAGATGGCGCCGCCGTCGCGCGTGGCGCCCTTCTTCTCCATCATCTTGCCGTAGGGGTCCATGATGTCGACCGCGGCCGGCTTGCCGTCGTACCAGTAGTCCCACTCCTCCTGGGTCAGGAACTTCTTCGCCGTCGAGGGCACCGCCGAGTAGTAGCCCTGCTTGGCGATGAAGCCGCCCTGCCAGCCGGAGTTGAACCAGTTCATGTACTCGTAGGCGCAGTCGAGCTTCAGCCCGCTGAGATGCGCCATCGGCGCCAGGCCGACGAACCAGCCGCGATAGCCTTCCTTCAGCGGCACGTAGTAGCAGTCGATGCCGCGCGAGCGCACCGCGGTGACCGCCGGCGACCACATCGACTGGATCACCACCTCGCCCGAGGCCATCAGGTTCACCGACTGGTCGAAGGTGCTCCAGAACGAGCGGAAATGGCCGCCCTTCTTGAGATCGATCATGATCTTGATGGTCTTGTCGATCTCCGCCTTGGTCATGTTGCCCTTGTCGGCGTACTTGAAGTCGCCGCGCGACTCGAGCGCCATGGCGACGTCCATCACGCCGACCGGCGCGTAGTCGACCAGCGCCGTCTTGCCCTTGAACTTGGGATCGAGCAGGTCCTTCCAGCTCGTGACCTTGTCGCGACCGCCCACCAGGTCGGGCCGGATGCCGAGCGTATCGGCGTTGTAGATCGTCGGGATCATCGTCAGGAAGTCGGTGGGCTTCGTGGCGAGCTTCTTGCCGTCGGCGGCCGTGTAGAACATCGCCTCGATCGGCGCGAGGCCCTGCGTCGACGCCATCTTGCCGTTGGGGTAGCTGCCCTTGGTGAAGAGCGGCACGGTCTCGCCCCACAGCTTGTATTTGGCGATCGGAATCGGCGCCAGCACGCCCTTGCCCGCGAGATAGGGCAGCTTGGTGCTGTCGATGTTGTTGATGTCGATGGTGTTCGGCTGGGTCAGCGAGCGGTTGAGCTGCACGTCGTCGGTGATCGCCTGCATGACGATCTTGAACCCGAGATCCTTCGTGGCCTGCTCGCCGATCTCCTTGATCGCGGCGTAGGAGCCGCCCGCGTGCACCAGGGTCACGTCCTTGGTGTTCTGCGCCCACACCGTGGGAAAGCCCCACGAGGCCGTCGCGGCCGCGGCGCCGCCCGCTGCGGCACCCCTGAGGAGCGTGCGCCGGCTCAGTCTGTTCTTGGTGTTGGAGAGGTTGCCGGTTCCAGAGGAGCTGCGAGTCATCTGTCACCCCATTTCAACGTCACACGTCGGGACGGAGACAAATCCGCAAGAACCATGCCAGCACATTGAGCGGTCGCGGTCCGGGAATTGCACCCGGCGGATTGGTCTCGCGTCTCGGGAGAGTTTGCCCATGGAGATCGGTGTCTTCATTCCCATCGGCAGCAATGGCTGGCTGATCTCGACGACCTCGCCGCGATACAGGCCGAGCTTCGAGCTCAACAAGCAGGTCACGCTCAACGCCGAGCGCTATGGCCTCGATTTTGTGCTGTCGATGATCAAGCTGCGCGGCTTCGGCGGCGAAAGCGAGTTCTGGGATCACAACCTCGACTCGTTCACCTTGATGGCCGGCCTTGCCGCCGTGACCTCGCGCATCCGCTTGTATGCAACGGTGCCGACTCTGGCTGTTCCGCCGGCAATTGCCGCGCGCATGGCCTCGACCATCGATTCGATCTCGAATGGTCGATTTGGTCTCAATGTGATCACCGGGTGGCAGCGGCCGGAATATTCGCAGATGGGGCTGTGGCCGGGCGACGCGTATTTCGGCCAGCGTTACAACTACGCCGCCGAATACGTTCAGGTCCTGCGCGATCTGTGGGAGCGCGGCGTGTCGGACCTCAAGGGTGATTTCTTCACCATGAACGACTGCAGGCTGAGCCCGCGCCCGCGGGCCGACATGAAGGTGATCTGCGCCGGCACCAGTGATCCCGGCCTGGAATTCACGGCGAAGTACGCCGACTACAATTTCTGCTTCGGCATGGGCGTCAACACACCGGTCGCCTGCGGCGGCACGATCGCGCGCATGCAGTCCTTCGCCGAGAAGACGGGTCGCAAGGTCGCCAGCTACGCGCTGTTCATGGTGATCACGGGCGAAACCGACGAAGAGGCCGAGGCGAAGTGGGAGCTGTACCGGGAAGGCGCCGACCTCGAAGCGCTGGCCTGGCTGGTGGAGCAGGCGACGGCCGACAAGAATCCCGCCGGCGGCAGCAACGTGCGCCACGCCATCGATCCCAGGTCGATGGTCAACCTCAATATCGGCCTGCTGCTGGGCTCCTACGCCAAGGTCGCCGCTTTGCTCGACGAGGTGGCGACCATCCCCGGCCTGGCCGGCGTGCTGCTGACCTTCGATGAGTTCATCAGTGGTACCCAGATCTTCGGTGAGCGAGTCCAGCCGCTGATGCAGTGCCGCCGTCACGTCACCCCTTATGCGCAGGCCGCGGAATGACCCAGCCCGTCAGCTATTTCCCAACCGACGATCCGTCGGCGCGCCTGCTGCAGGCGGCGCCGGAGCCGATGCTGATCCGGCCGTCGGAGACGGCGCTGATCATCGTCGACATGCAGAACGCCTACGCCTCGCCCGGCGGCTATCTCGATATCGCCGGCTTCGACATCTCCGGCGCCGCGCCGGCGATCCTCAGGATCGACGAGGCGGCCAAGGCGGCGCGCGCCGTCGGCATGCCGGTCATCTTCTTCCAGAACGGCTGGGACAAGGACTATGTCGAGGCCGGCGGGCCCGGCTCGCCCAACTGGCACAAGTCGAATGCGCTGAAGACCATGCGCAAGCGGCCAGAGCTGATGGGAACGCTGCTGGCCAAGGGCGGCTGGGACTACGAGCTGGTCGAGGCGCTGCCGCCGCAGCCCGGCGACATCGTCGTGCCCAAGCCGCGCTACAGCGCCTTCTTCAACACCAATCTCGACAGCATCCTGCGCGCCCGCGGCATCCGCACGCTGGTGTTCACCGGCGTCGCCACCAATGTCTGCGTCGAGTCGACGCTGCGCGACGGCTTCTTCCTCGAATATTTCGGCGTGGTGCTGCACGACGCCACGCACCATGCCGGGCCCGACTTCATCCAGAAGGCCTCGCTGTTCAACATCGAGAACTTCTTCGGCTGGGTGTCGTCCACCGAGGAATTCACCAAGGCGCTGAAGGCCAACGCCAACCCGCTGGCCACCAAGGGAGATAGCTGATGCCGATAACCCCGATCGTGCCGCCCGGGACCGGCAAGACCCTGGCGCCGTATTCGCCGGGTGCGATGGCCGACGGCGTCGTCTATGTCGCCGGCACCCTGGCGCTCGATGCCGAGGCCAACGTGGTGCATGTCGGCGACGCCGCGGCGCAGACCGAGTACGTGCTGAAGACCATCCAGTCGGTGATCGAGACCGCCGTCGGCGCCATGGCCGATGTCACCTTCAACCAGATCTTCCTGACCGACTGGGCGCATTACGCGGCGATCAACGGCGTCTACGCCAAGTTCTTCCCGGGCGACAAGCCGGCGCGTTACTGCATCCAGTGCGGCCTGGTGAAGAAGGAGGCACTGGTGGAGATCGCCACCATCGCCCATGTCGGCCGCAAGGCCTGATCCGCCCGACACCATGTATTTCGATGTGCTCGACGGCCCGCGGCCGGACGCCGAGACGGTCCTGCTGTCGTCCGGGCTGGGCGGCGCGGCGGGCTACTGGGCCCCGCAGCTCGCCGCGCTGCGCGCCCGCTACCGCGTCGTCACCTACGACCAGGCCGGCACCGGCCGCGATCGTCGCAAGCTGCCCGCCGACTACAGCATCGGTGCGATGGCCGATGAGGTGCTGGCGGTGCTCGAGGCGAGCGGCACCAGCGCCTGCCATTTCGTCGGCCATGCGCTGGGCGGGCTGGTGGGCCTCGATCTCGCCGCGCGGCATCCCGATCGCCTGCGCTCGCTGATCGTGGTGAACGGCTGGGCGGCGGCGCATGCCCATACGCGGCGCTGCTTCGAGGCCCGCCTCATGCTGCTGGCCCATGGCGGGCCGCAGGCCTATGTCAGGGCGCAGCCGATCTTCCTCTATCCCGCCGACTGGCTGGCGCAGAATGCCGCCCGCGCGGAGCGCGAGGAGGCGCACGGCCTTCAGGGCTTCCAGGGCTCCGATACGTTGCGGCGGCGCATCGCGGCGCTGCTCGCCTTCGACGCGACGGCGCGACTCGGCTGCCTGCGCACGCCGAGCCTGCTCTTCGCCGCGCGCGACGACGTGCTGGTGCCCAGCGCCATGTCCGTGCAGCTGGCCATGGCGATCGCCGGATCGACCCTGCATGTCGCGCCGTGGGGTGCGCATGCGATCAACGTGACCCAGCCCGATCTTTTCAATACCGTCCTGCTGGATTTCCTTGACCGCATCCGCCGGGGCCCATGATGGAACTGTCGAACAAGTCGGCGCGCGAGCTGTTCCGCGAGGTGCAGGCCGATCCGCAACGCCGTCGCTTCGGCTTCGGCCGCAAGCCGGCGCTGATCAACGTCGATCTGCAGAACGCCTACACGCGGCCAGCCGAATTCGTCACCGCTTACCAGACCGATCCGCGCCAGATCGACTACGTCAACGCGCTGGCCCGGCACTTCCGGCGTCACGGCCTGCCGGTGGTCTGGACCTACGTCGCCTATCTCGACTCGGGCGAGGATTGCGGCGTGTGGGGCACGCGCACCGACACGCCCGACTCGCTGCAGAACATCAAGGCGGACTCGCGCCGCGCCGCGCTCGACGATCGCTGCGAGGTCGACCGCGCGCGCGACATCGTCATGCACAAGCGCATGGCCTCGGCCTTCTTCGAGACCAACCTCGCCTCGCTGCTGACGTATCACCGCGTCGACACGCTGATCGTGACCGGCGGCTCTACGTCGGGCTGCGTGCGCGCCACCGCCGTCGACAGCCTGTCGCGCAGCTACCGCACCGTCGTTCCGGAGGAATGCGTCGCCGACAAGCACGAGAGCCCGCACTTCGCCAACCTCTACGACCTCAGCCTGAAATACGCCGACGTGCTGCCGGTCGCCGAGGTGCTGGCCTGGCTGGAGCAGTATCAGCCGGCGAACTGAGCTTACCTTCCCCCGGAGGGGGAAGGTGGCGCGGAGCGCCGGATGGGGGATGTCGAAGACGAACGCAGGAGTCCGTCTTCAACATCCCCCATCCGCCCTTCGGGCACCTTCCCCCTCCGGGGGAAGGTAAAATTGGAGTTCAGACGCCCTCGGTCTCGCGGCTGACGGCCCGGCGCTCGACGCGCTTGATCAGCTTTTCCGGGCGGCGGCGTTCGGCCGTCTTGAACAGCGAGAAGGTGCGGCGCACGTAGTTGGTCACCGCCTCGGCGCCGCTGGCGAACTGGGTAAGCTCGGGCGTCCATTCGGCCTCGACCAGGCGGACCGGCCGCGTCGGATCGTCGGTCTCGAAGCGCAGCAGGAACCACGGTTCGCCGCGCTTGAGCACCAGCGGCTTGGTCGTGTCCCACCACTCGAAGGCCCACATCATGATCCGCGGCCAGATGTGGATGGGCAGCCGGCCGCCGATGAAGACGCCGGGCAGCGGCGGATCGCGGTAGGTGAGATAGGGCGGCAGCTGGTTCATCCAGCAGACCTCGTCGGCCACGAAGTAGTAGGGCGTCGAGATCTGGATCACCGGCCGCTGCGGATGGCGCCACTGGCCGGCGCCGTTGAGGTGCACCAGCTTGGACAGGTGCTGGCCGGTGATGGCGCTTTGCGCGCCGTCGAGGTTCTGCAGCGCCGGCTTGCCCTCCTTGTCGCGCACCAGGCGGATCGACAGATCGATGGGGCAGGGCACGACGAAATGGCGGCTCTCGTAGTCGACCACGGCGGGGCAGTTCTGCACCGCCTTGGCGGTGCGCGGATCCTGGTTGTCGGTGCGGCGGAACTGCCGGGGCTCCTCCCAGATGAAGCCGGCCTGCTGCACCTTCAGCAGCCAGCCGACCTCCACGACGCGGCTCTTGCGGGGCGGCTCGGGGGTCTTGTTGATGTAGTGCAGCATCGCTGCAGTTTGCCGCAACTTCGCGTTTTACGCGAGCCTGAAAGCCTTGAGCGCTGCGGCGGCAACTGTTTCTCCCCACTCCTGCAGGAAATGACCGCCCTCGGCGACCTCCATCGGGGCCGGGCAGTTGCGGATCGACTGACGCAGCCGGGCCATGACCGGCGGCCCCAGCACAGGGTCCTTCATGCCCACGGCCATGAAGCTTTCCCCGCTCCATTCGCTGGCCCACCAGTCCCGCGCCCGGCGCGAGAGCGCGGCGCCGTCGGCTTCCGGGTGGTCGCAGACCAGGTTCGGGAAGCGCCGGACGCCGGCCTTGTAGGTCGCGTCCGGGTACGGGGCGTCATACGCCGCCGCCTCGGCGTCGCTGAGGTGCGGGCAGGCGCGCTCGAACAGGGTGCCGACCGCCATGTCGGGCCTGCTGTTGCTGAAGGCGCGCCAGTCCAGGAACCCCTGCGGCAGCGGCGCGTCGCCGGTCGCCAGCGTGGTGTTCATCACCAGCAGCCGCGTGAAGCGCCGGGGCATCTCGGGCGGCAGGGTGAGACCCAGCAGGCCACCCCAGTCCTGGCAGACCAGGACGAGGTTCCCCAGATCGAGGCGCTCGATCAGCGCGACCAGCGAGGCGCGGTGGAAGCTGAAGGTGTAGGTCGCCTCCTCGATCGGCTTGTCCGAGCGGCCGAAGCCGAAGAAGTCGGGGGCGATCACGCGATGGCCGGCCGCGGTGAACAGCGGGATCATCCGGCGGTAGAGATAGCTCCAGCTTGGCTGGCCGTGCAGGCAGAGGAAGGTCGTGGCGGCATCGCCCGGGCCTTCGTCGAGGTAGTGCATCCTGAGGCCGTCGATCTCCAGGTAGCGGGGCGCGAAGGGATAGCCGGGCAGGTTGGCGAAGCGGTCGTCGGGCGTCCGCAGGGCGGCGGGCATGTGGCTCCTCGCGGGGAAAGCGCTTACAAGTCAGGCCACTATGGCCCAGCCCCCGGTGAAGTCCACGGACCGCGTCGAGCGCGAGAAGCGCCTCGCCGACGCCCTGCGCCAGAACCTCCGGCGGCGCAAGGCCCAGGCCCGGGCGCGGGAGGAGGCCGAGGCCGACGATCCGCCGGCCGAGACGCCGAAGAAGTAGTCCCAGCCTTCCCCCGGAGGGGAGGGTGATTGGATGGGCCCCTCGCCCCGCCTGCGGGGAGAGGGAGGGGCCCGTCGCGCGCAGCGCGATGGGAGGGTGAGGGGTTCGTGCGACGAAGCGCGGCCGTGGTCCGATGAGTACCAGCCCCTCACCCCGACCCTCTCCCCGCGGGCGGGGAGAGGGAGGCAGATTCGCCGGCGATCGTGCTGCTCCACCGGGGGAAGGAACCTTGAGCCGACCGGCAGGCAGGGTTAGAACCCAACCACCGGGCGAACCCCTTCCGCCGCGGTCAAAACGGGGTGCGAAATGGCGATCATGTCGGATCGGTGGATCCGTCGCATGGCGAGCGAGCACGGCATGATCGAGCCGTTCGTCGATGCCCAGAAGCGCGCCGGCGTGATCTCCTTTGGGCTGTCGTCCTACGGCTACGACGCGCGCGTCGGGCCCGAGTTCAAGATCTTCACCAACGTCAACTCGGCGGTGGTCGATCCCAAGGAATTCAGCGACGCCAGCTTCGTCGATCGCACCACCGATGTCTGCGTCATCCCGCCCAACTCCTTCGCGCTCGCGCGCACCGTCGAATACTTCCGCATCCCGCGCGATACCCTGGTGATCTGCGTCGGCAAGTCGACCTATGCGCGCTGCGGCATCATCGTCAACGTCACGCCGCTGGAGCCGGAATGGGAAGGCCACGTGACCCTGGAATTCTCCAACACCACGCCGCTGCCGGCGCGCATCTACGCCAACGAGGGCGCGGCGCAGTTCCTCTTCCTGCAGGGCAACGAGCCCTGTGAGACGTCCTATCGCGATCGTGCCGGCAAGTACCAGGGCCAGCGCGGCGTGACCCTGCCGCGCATCTGAGGCGGAGGCGACGATGGACCGTATCCGCATCAAGGGCGGCGCGCAGCTCAAGGGCAGCATCCGCGTCTCCGGCTCGAAGAACGCCTCGCTGCCGCTGATGGTCTGCTCGCTGCTGAGCGACCAGCCGCTGACCCTGAAGAACGTGCCGCGCCTTGCCGACATCGACACGATGATCAAGCTGCTGGAGCAGCACGGCACCGAGGTGAGCTGCGCGCCGGGCGAGAACGGCCACAGCCGTTCGACGACGCTGACGCTGACCACCGGCGACATCGCCTCGACCACCGCGCCCTATGACATCGTGCGCAAGATGCGCGCCTCGGTCCTTGTCCTCGGGCCGCTTGTCGCGCGCTGCGGCGAGGCGCGCGTGTCGCTGCCCGGCGGCTGCGCCATCGGCACGCGGCCGGTCGACCTGCACATCGCCGGCCTGCAGGCGATGGGCGCCACCATCGAGCTCGACGGCGGCTACATCGTCGCCCGTGCGCCGGGTGGGCTGCGCGGCGCGAAGTACGTCTTCCCCAAGGTCTCGGTCGGCGCGACCGAGAACCTGCTGATGGCCGCGGCGCTGGCCAAGGGTGAGACCACGCTCGACAACGCCGCGCGCGAGCCGGAGATCACCGATCTCGCCGAATGCCTGGTGGCGATGGGCGCGAAGATCACCGGCATCGGCACCGAGACCCTGCGCATCGAGGGTGTCGAGGCGCTGCATGCCGCCGAGCACACGGTGATCCCCGACCGTATCGAGACTGGCACCTACGCCATGGCCGTGGCGGTGACGGCGGGCGATGTCGAGCTGGTCAACGGCCGCATCGATCTTCTCGACAGCGCCGTCGCCAAGCTGCGCGAGGCGGGCATAGAATTCACACAGACGGCAACCGGCTTGCGGGTCGCGCGTTGCAACGGGGCGCTGCACGGCGTCGACGTGATGACAGAACCCTATCCCGGCTTTCCCACCGATCTGCAGGCCCAGTTCATGGCGCTGATGACGCGCGGCGAAGGCGCCTCGATGATCACCGAGACGATCTTCGAGAACCGCTTCATGCACGTGCCGGAGCTCACGCGCATGGGCGCCAACATCAACATCCATGGCGCCTCGGCCATGGTGCGTGGCGTGCCCAAGCTGCGCGGGGCCGAGGTGATGGCGACCGACCTGCGCGCGTCGGTTTCGCTGGCCATCGCCGCGCTGTCGGCCACCGGCGACACGGTGCTGCACCGCGTCTACCACCTCGACCGCGGCTACGAGCGGCTCGAGGAGAAGCTCGCCGCCTGTGGCGCGGATATCGAGCGCCTCAAGTGAGCCGGCTCAAGCTCAAGGCGCTCGACGCCGAGGACCTCCAGGTCGTCTCCGCCGCGCTGCAGGATTCGCTGGTGGCGGTGCGCGACATCGCCTGGCTGGCCGGGGAGAAGCGCTTCGCCCTGGTGGCCAACCGCTTCCGCTGGGAGGCGCCGCCCGACGCCGACGGCGCCTGGTCACGCTGTCACTGCATCCTGGGGTTCGCCGAAGTCGGTGCGGTGCGCCACGCCGACATGCCCCTGTCGGAGCCCGACCGTATCCTCGGGCTGCTGGCGATCGAGATCGACGACGCCGAGGGCGGGGGTGTCATCGTGCGCCTGCGCTTCGCCGACGGCCGCATGATCCGGCTCGAAGCATTGCGGCTGCTCTGCCACCTCGAGGATGTCGGCGAGCCCTGGCCGACCCGGTTCCGGCCCGATCACCCGCTGGCCGATTCGCCGTCCTGACATTCCTAGGGGCGGAAATGGCGGTTTGGCCGACGTCGTGGGATCATTCGCGATGCGCGGCCGCCGGCGGACAATAACCTGCTGTTTTCGCTCGGTTTGTCCGTGCCGCAGCAAACCGGCTGCTGTGGGTCGCGCAAACCGCGCGGACAACAGCAAACCACAGCAAAACAGCGCCGCAAGGAGGCGGCACGGGGAGGCCCGGCCTTGTCGCCGCCTGCCGCTTGTGCGAAACCGCCTGCCCGCCCGGGAGTACCTGACGTGAGCACGCAGACCGGGGGCATCGCCGCCCCCGCCAACGACAAGCTGATCCTGGCCTTGCCGAAGGGACGCATCCTCGGCGAGGCGGCTCCGTTGTTGCGCGCCGCCGGCATCCATCCCGAGCCTGCCTTCGACGACCCCGAGTCGCGGCTGCTGCGCTTCACTACCAACATCGACGATCTCGACGTCATTCGGGTGCGCAGCTTCGATGTCGCGACCTTCGTCGCCTTCGGCGCGGCGCATCTGGGCATCTGCGGCTCCGACGTGATGATGGAGTTCGACTTCCCGGAGATCTACGCGCCGGTCGATCTCGGCATCGGCAAGTGCCGGCTGGCGGTGGCCGAGCCGTCGGAGATGGCCGGCTCGGACGATCCCAGGAGGTGGAGTCATATCCGCATCGCCACCAAGTACCCCGCGGTGACCCAGCGCCACTTCGCGGCGCGCGGCGTGCAGGCCGAATGCATCAAGCTCAGCGGCGCCATGGAGCTGGCACCCAGCCTGGGGCTGAGCCACCGCATCGTCGACCTCGTGGCCAGCGGCAAGACCTTGCGCGACAACGGCCTGGTCGAGATCGAGCACATCGCCGACGTCACCTCGCGCTTCATCGTCAACCGCGCCGCGCTCAAGACGCGGCCGGAACGGGTGACGCACTGGATCGAGCGCTTCCGCGATGTCGCCCAGGCCGCCTGAGTCCGGGGGCCCGCTGCTTCTCGACGCGCGGGCGACGGATTTCGAGACCGCCTTCGCCGCCTTCCTTGCCAAGGACCGCGACAGCGGCGCCGATGTCGATGGCGTGGTGCGCGACATCATCGCCGACGTGCGCCGCCGCGGCGACGCCGCCGTGTTCGAGTACACGGCGCGCTTCGACCGCCTGACCTTGACGCCGCGGACGCTGCGCTTCTCCCCGCAGGAGATCGCTCAGGCGGTCGCCGGCGTGTCCGCCGAGCGGCGCGAGGCCATCGGCTTCGCGGCCCGGCGCATCGAGGCCTATCACCGCAAGCTCCTGCCGCGCGATGTCGACTTCACCGACGAGGCCGGCGTGCGCCTGGGCGCGCGCTTCACGCCGATCGACGCGGTGGGGCTCTACGTGCCCGGCGGCAAGGCGGCCTATCCGTCGTCGGTGCTGATGAACGCCGTGCCGGCCAAGGTGGCCGGCGTGCCGCGCGTCGCCATGGTCGTGCCGACGCCCGATGGCGTGGTCGATCCGCTGGTGCTGTGCGCGGCCGATGCGGCGGGCATCGACGAGATCTACCGCGTCGGTGGCGCGCAGGCCGTGGCGGCGCTGGCCTGGGGCACGGCGAGCATCGCGCCGGTCGACAAGATCGTCGGCCCCGGCAACGCCTATGTCGCCGCCGCCAAGCGCCAGGTCTTCGGCAAGGTCGGCATCGACCTGATCGCCGGTCCGTCGGAGATCCTGGTGATCGCCGACGGCCAGAACGATCCGGGCTGGATCGCCGCCGACCTGCTGTCGCAGGCCGAGCACGACGAGGCGGCGCAGTCGATCCTGATCACCGACGACGCCGCCTTCGCCGCCGCCGTCTGCCGCGCGGTCGACAGCGAGCTGAAGGGCCTGGCCACCGGCGCGCGCGCCCGCGCAAGCTGGACCGGCAATGGCGCGGTGATCCTGGTGCCGTCGCTGCTCGATGCCGCGCCGCTGGCCGACCGCATCGCCGCCGAGCATATCGAGCTGTGCGTGGAGCCCGGTCCGGCGGCCGAGTTGCTCAAGCGCATCCGGCACGCGGGCGCGATCTTCGTCGGCCGTCACACGCCGGAAGCCATCGGCGACTACGTCGCCGGCACCAACCACGTGCTGCCGACCTCGCGCACCGCGCGGTTCTCTTCGGGGCTGGGCGTGTCGGACTTCCTCAAGCGCACCTCGATCGTCTCCTGCGACGCCGATTCGCTGGGTCGTCTCGCGCCGGCCGCCATGACGCTGGCGGAGGCGGAGGGACTGCCGGCGCACGGCCGCTCGGTGTCCATCCGCACGAACCGTTCACCATCGTCGTCCTGAGCGCAGCGAAGGACCTTGCGGTGACGCGACCGGACACAACGCAGATGAGTGACCGCGATACCGCGGGGTCCTTCGCTGCGCTCAGGACGACGGCGCGGTCGTGAGCGACGCGCGCGCCAACCGGGTGGTCGACCTCGTGCTCGACGAGGAGTCGATACAGTATAGCACGGCCCAGTCCGAGCACGAGCGCAAGGTGGCGATCGTCGACATGCTGGTGGGCAACAGCTTACAGCATTCCGGCACCAAGGGGCCCAATCGC
>JBFXAZ010000095.1:0-21694 GCA_050183765.1 Reyranellaceae bacterium
GGAGCGGCGCGGCCCGAAAACCTTGGACGCCCCCGACTCGGCACGAGCGGCGGCGTCAGACCCGCTCCTCGGGCAGGCCGCTGGCGCGCCAGTTCTCCGGGCCGGCATCGAAGCCGCCCACGACGTTGACCACGTCCGCGTAACCGGCGCCCTGCAGCACCGCCTGCGCCTGGCCGGAACGGATGCCCGAGCGGCAGATCAGCGCGATCGGCTTGCCGGTGTCGTCGCCGGTCAGTGCGCGGGCGGCAGAGAGGAACGCCGCGGCGTCGCCGGTCCAGTCGATCCACGCCGCGCCGGCCGGCGCGCCGAGCTGGGCGCGCTCGGCCGCGTGGCGCACGTCGATCAGCAGCGTGCCCTGCGCCTGGCGCCTGTGCGCTTCGGATGGCGTGATCACGGCACCGCCGGCCGCCGGGCCGCCCGCGCCCAGCATCGTCTTCATCCGCTCGAACATGGATCCCTACCGGTGCTGCCGTCTGTAGTGGTCGGCCAGCATGTCGCGCCCGAAATCGGCCGCAAGGTCGCGCCAGACCGAGTGGACATGGTTGGCGTTGTTCTGGGTGTTGTCGAGCTCGATCAAGGTCACCGGCCCGTGCAGGCGGAAGTAATAGGGTTGCCCGTCGCCCAGCGGTCCCGCCCAAGCGAAGCGCAGCTGATCGATGCCGCCCTCGCGCAGGCGGCGCGTCTGGATGGCGGCGAGCTCGGGCGACAGCGCCTCGAGGAAGCCGGCGGCGATGCGCATCGCGGTGTCGCGATCGCCGGGGCTCATGCCGGCGAGCGCCACGCCGCGCGGCGCGCCGATCTCGCGCTCGCGGCCCGGACCGGCGACGATGTCGCCGAAGGCGCGCTCGGCGATCAGCGCCTCGCGGCGCAGGGCCTCGGGCAATGCGCGGATCAGGAAGCGGCCGGCGTCCTCGACCGCGCCCATCAGGCGGAAGCCGTCGGTGGCGCGCGCCGGATTGGCGCCCCAGAAGGCCGGCGTGACGGCGACGCGGTCAGGCCCCAGCACGGTGAAATGCAGCGACAGGTGATGGCCTTCGATGCGCCAGCCCCAGGGCAGCGTGCCCGGCGTGCCGTAGATCGCGAAGGCGTAGTTGCCGGGATCGCGCCAGCTTCCCTCGCGCTCGCGCAGGATCGCCTCGAGGCGGCGCGTGCCCTCGATGCGCCGCACGCCGGTCTCGCCCACTCCCGCATGCAGCAGGGCCATCGCCGCCGTGCTGACGGCGTTGCTCATGCTGCCGAGCGGAAGACCGGGACGCCGGCGCGGTATGTAGTGCCAGTCCTCGCGCTGCGCGTCGAAGGGCAGCACCAGCGCGCGGCGCTGGCGCTCGTCGGTGGCGCCGACAAGAGCCTGCGCCGCGCGCGTCATGCGCTCGGCGATCTGCGCCCGGCTGTCGCGCGGCGGCAGTCCCACCACCAGCCCGGAGGCGGCGGTGCCGATCAGCGCGCGGCGTGTCGGATGACTATGGTGATGGTCGTGGTCCGCATCGTCGTGGTGATGATGCGGACCGACGATCCCGTCATGCGGCATGGCGCTGCCGGATCAGGCGGTGCCCTTGTACTTGATGGTGCAGCCGTAGGCGCTGGTCGTCGGCGTCGTGATCGGCTTGCCCGCGGCGAGCTCCTTGAGCGCGTCGCGCACATAGGGCTTGGCCTTGGGCACGTCGTCGACGCTGGTCGAGCGGATGCTGTCGATGCCGCCCATATAGACCAGCATGCCCTTGGCATCGATGATGTACATGTGCGGCGTCACGCGCGCGTCGTAGGCGCGGCCGATGATGCCGTCCGGGTCGAGGATCACGGCGCTGGGCGAGGCGCCCCGGCTCTGCGTCAGCGTGTTGGCCTGGGTCGGGCTGACGAAGCCCTGCGCGCCCGGCTCCGAGGAGATGACGCTGAGCCAGACGCCGCCGGCGGCGACGAACTCCTTCTGGATCGCCTGCATGTTGGTCGAGCGGTAGTGCTTGCCGACATAGGGGCACTCGTGATTCGTCCACTCCAGCACGAGCGTCTTGCCGCGATAGTCGGCGAGCTTGTGCGTCTTGCCGTTGCTGTCGACGCCGCTGAAAGCGGGCGCCGGCTGGGCGAGGACCGGCCGGGCCGACAACGCCGTGGGCAACAGCAGCGCGCCGCCTGCGAGAGCCAGCGAGGCGCGGCGGGTAAGGATCGGGGCGGATGTCATGCGAAACTCCTGTTGCGGGATGAGCAGGAAGCGCGTGTGGAGGCGACGCTGGCCTCAACCTCCGAAATGGGCCAGCACCTCGTAGCGGCGGATTCGCCGTCCGCCGTCGGTGGCGGTCTCGACCTCGAGCAGGCCGGACAGCTCCAGCGGCGTCGTGGCCTTCGGATCGAATGGCGTGAGATCCAGCGCCATCGTGCCCTCGGCAACGCGGAAGCGCTGCTTCGCCGAGTGGTCGACGATGTCGCCCTGATAGGGGAAGAAATAGGCCGAGACCGGCGCGCCGCCGAACTTGCCCACGGCGATGTTCAGCCGCAGCTTGTCGTCGGCGCGCGTCAGCGTGGCGTCGACCGACGGAGGCAGCACCGGCTTCAGCGCCACCGTCGCGGCGTCCGGCGGATCGGGGCTGGCGACGTCGAGCTGGAACCTGCCGGATTCCGGCACGCAGACCTTTTCGCAGACCAGCCAGGTCGCCTCGGCCTCGATGCGCGTGGTGCCCGCCGGCAGGGTGGCCTTGGCAACGAAGAGCACCTCGCCTTCGTGGCCATAGGAGACGATGCCGCCGACATCGATCCGCTCAGGCACCGGCCAGCCGCGGATCGCGGCGGTGGCGCCATCGGGCGCCGTCAGCCTGAGCGTCGGTGGCTCGCCGGAATCGCCGGGGTTGCGCCAATAGGTGTGCCAGCCCGGCTTCAGCGTCATGCGCAGGCCCAGCGACAGGTGGCCATTGTCAGGGCGATCCAGCGCCACCAGCTGTGCACGGACATGGGGTGTGACCACAGGTGCGGACATCGTCTCGGCCCGGGTCTCGCCGCCGACAAAGGCCGCGCAGAGCGCGAGGCTGACGGCCCAGGGAATCGCACGCGTGATCATCGGCGGCGATCTTCGCCGATTCGATCGCACTTCGCCGCTCAAGGATGCGTGACCCATCGTCAGATCACAGTCATACACAGCATCCGTCGTGATTGAATCTTCGGTCAAAGCCCCTCCGAATTCCTGTAATTTCATGTTCACTGGTGAATCATGCGCCAAGAATCAGCGAGGGAATTCAAGGATTTGAGCAGGCGCGGCGAGGACTGCGGAGACCTCTTGGCAGGTCATAACGTCTGACCCATTTGCTGCGCCGCACCGGGATGCGGCAAAACTACCAACAGGCTTTTCCACAATTCACTGCACCGTCCTCTTTGCGCCGCGGCAGTACTTTCCGGGCGCCCCACCGCCAATATATCCAGGTCATATCCACCCGCTTTGCCCGATGCCCGATCCACTGAGTCCGATCCCACCCCAGCCCGGCCCCGAGGAGCAGCCGCTCGCCTCGGTGCCCGAGGCGATGGCGGACGCCGCGCCCGAGGAGGCGGCGGAGCGCGAGCTCGAGGCGGCGGCGCCGGCCGAGGGCACGCTGGCGGCGGGCACGGCGGTGATCGGCGGCTACGTGAAGACCCTGCCGCGCAAACCCGGCGTCTACCGCATGGTCGATCGCAAGGGCGAGGTGCTCTACGTCGGCAAGGCGCGCTCGCTGAAGAGCCGGGTCGCCAGCTACACCCAGCCGACGCGGCTGTCGACGCGGCTGATGCGCATGGTGTCGTCGACCGCGACCATGGAATTCGTGGTCACCGGCTCAGAGGCCGAGGCGCTGCTGCTCGAGAACAACCTGATCAAGCGCTTCCGGCCGCGCTTCAACGTGCTGCTGCGCGATGACAAGTCGTTCCCCTACATCGTCATCCGCCGCGACCATCCCTGGCCGCAACTGGCCAAGCACCGCGGCGCGCGCAACCGGCATGATGAGTATTTTGGTCCCTTCGCCTCGGCCGGCGCGGTGACGCACACGCTGTACACCCTGCAGCGCGCCTTCCCGCTGCGCTCCTGCTCGGACTCCATCTTCGCTGCGCGCACGCGGCCCTGCCTGCAGCACCAGATCAAGCGCTGTGTCGCGCCCTGCGTCGGCCGTGTCTCGCCAGAGGAGTACGAGACCCTGGTCGGCGAGGTGCGCGACTTTCTATCTGGCCGCACGCGGCAGGTGCAGGAAACGCTGTCGAAGCGCATGGAGGAAGCCGCGACCGCCCTCGATTTCGAGAAGGCCGCCGTCTTCCGCGACCGCATCCGCGCGCTGACCGCGATCCAGGCGCACCAGACGATCGAGATGACCGGCATCGACGAGGCCGACGTCTTCGCCGCCTACGAGCAGGAAGGCCAGATCGGCGTGCAGGTCTTCTTCGTGCGCGCCAGCCAGAATCTCGGCAACCGCGCCTATTTCCCGGTGCATGGCCGCGAGCTCTCCGTCGCCGAGGTGCTGGAGAGCTTCATCGGCCAGTTCTACGACGGCCGTCCGCCGCCCGCCGAGATCCTGGTCAGCCACGATTTGCCCGAGGCCGAGCTGCTGGCCGGCGCGCTGTCGATCGCCGCGGGCGAGCGCAAGATCGAGATCCTCTGCCCCAAGCGCGGCACGCGGCGCGAGCTGATGGACCATGCGCTGACCAACGCGCGCGAGTCGCTGGGCCGCCGCCTGGCCGAGGGCAGCTCGCAGCGCAAGCTGCTCGACGGCGTCGCGCGGGTCTTCGGCCTCGAAGCGCCGCCTGCGCGCATCGAGGTCTACGACAACAGCCACATCCAGGGCAGCGACGCGATCGGCGCGATGATCGTCGCCGGCCCCGAGGGCTTCATCAAGAACGCCTACCGCAAGTTCAACATCCGCAGCGCGCTGGCGCCGGCGCAGCAGGACGCGGCGAACGAGGCCGGCGGGCCGCAGGACGGCGCGATCAGCGCCGGCGACGACTACGGCATGATGCGCGAGGTGCTGACGCGACGCTTCCAGCGCGCGCTGAAGGAGGATCCCGATCGCGAAGGCGGCGGCTGGCCCGACCTGGTGATCATCGACGGCGGCGCCGGCCAGCTCACCCAGGCCCAGACGGTGTTCGCCGAGCTGGGTGTCACGGATGTGTCACTGGTTTCGATCGCCAAGGGACCGGACCGCGACGCCGGACGCGAACGCTTCTTCCAGCCCGACAAGCCGGCCTTCTCGCTGCAGCCGCGCGATCCGGTGCTGTACTTCCTGCAGCGCCTGCGCGACGAGGCGCACCGATTCGCCATTGGCACGCATCGTGCGCGCCGCTCGGCCGGGATCACCCGCTCGGCGCTCGACGAGATCGCCGGCATCGGCGCGGCGCGCAAGCGCGCGCTGCTGCATCATTTCGGTTCGGCGCGCGCGGTCGCCGCGGCGTCGCTGGGGGATCTTGAAGCCGCGCCCGGCGTTTCCCGGACGATGGCCAAGAAAATCCATGATCATTTCAGAGGCGGCGGATAGAGTCGCCGCCACGGTACGCGCCATGCCCTTCAACCTTCCCAACGTGCTCACGCTGTCACGCATCGCCGCGATTCCGGTGGTGATCGCCTGTTTCTGGCTCGAGGGCTGGATGGGCCGCGACGAAGCGCACTGGCTGG
The DNA here is from genome assembly GCA_050183765.1 of Reyranellaceae bacterium. Classification (GTDB taxonomy): domain Bacteria; phylum Pseudomonadota; class Alphaproteobacteria; order Reyranellales; family Reyranellaceae; genus JAFAZJ01. Next base: position 5,612 of record JBFXAZ010000095.1, read on the forward strand.
CCGCCTTCCTATTCGCGCTGGCCAGCATCACCGACTATTTCGACGGCTGGCTGGCGCGTCGCTGGCAGCAGATCTCCAAGCTCGGCCGCTTCCTCGACCCGATCGCCGACAAATTGCTGGTCGCCGCCGTGCTGCTGATGCTGTGCGGCTTCGGCACGCTGCGCGGCGTGCACATGCTGGCGGCGCTGATCATCCTGTGCCGCGAGGTGCTGGTCTCGGGGCTGCGCGAGTTCCTCGCCGAGCTGCACATCGGCCTGCCGGTGAGCAAGCTGGCGAAGTGGAAGACGGCGATCCAGATGGTGGCGCTGGTGGTGCTGCTGGTCGGCGATGCCGGGCCGTCCTGGACCATGCTCGCGGGGCTGGTGCTGCTGTGGGCGGCCGCCGGCCTGACCCTGATCACCGGCTACGACTACCTGCGCTCGGCGCTGGCGCACATGACCGAGACCGAGCCGCCGCCGCCGCGCGAGGCCAAGCCCAAGGCCGCCGGCAAGCCCGCCGACTCGGCGGCATGACGGGGCCGCGAGAGGGCGACATGAAAGTGAAATACTTCGCCTGGCTGCGACAGAAGGTCGGCCTGTCCGAAGAGGAGGTCTCGCCGCCGGCCGAGGTCGCCACGGTGCAGGACCTGGTGACATGGCTCTCGCGGCGCAGCGCGCGTCACGCCGACGCCTTCGCCGAGGCCAAGGTGTTCGGCGCGGCGATCGACAAGAAGGTCGCGACCTTCACGGCGCCGATCTCGGGTGCCAGCGAAGTCGCCTTCTTCCCGCCCTTCACCGGCGGCTGAGCCATGGCCGTTCGGGTCCAGCGCGAGGATTTCGACGTCGGCGCCGAGCTGGCCGCGCTGGCCGCCGGCAACAAACGCGTCGGCGCGATCACCAGCTTCGTCGGCCTGGTGCGCGACCTGCATGTGCGCGAGGGCTATCACCGCGAGAGCGTGAGCGCGATGACGCTCGAGCATTATCCCGGCATGACCGAGGCGGCGCTCGAGGAGATCGAGGCCGAGGCCAACCGCCGCTGGCCGCTCGAGGCGAGCCTGGTCATCCATCGCTACGGACGGCTCGAGCCGGGCGATCGCATCGTGCTGGTCGCCGTCGCCTCGCCGCACCGCGAGGCCGCCTTCGAGGCCTGCCATTTCCTGATCGACTGGCTGAAGACCAAGGCGCCGTTCTGGAAGGTCGAGGACACGCCCCAGGGCGAGCAATGGGTCGGCGCGCACGAGGGCGACGATCAGGCGGCGAAGAAGTGGGAGCGCTGAGGGCGGCTCACGGATGGTAGACCCGCACCGCCCTGAGCAGCGTGCCGTCCCACTCCAGGATCTCCACCACGCGATGCGGCGTGACGTCGATGCCTGAGGTGCGCAGATATTCCAACGCCGACAGGTTCCCGTCCTCGACGACGTTCAGGAACTCGAAGCGCAGCCAGCCGACTCGCGCGAATGCTCTGTGAGCGTAGGCGAGGATCTGATCGTGGCCGCTGAGCGTCGTGCGGCCGCCGAGCTCCGGCATCGCGGCAGCGACCTTCGCGCTGTCATGCGTGCCGTCGGCGGCGTAGAGCGCGGCGATGCGCTCGGCATCGCCGCTGTGCCACGCCTCGCGCCATCCGTGAACGCGCGCGGCGATCACGCGGCGTGCCGCGCCGGCTCGTCGACGAGGTGGTCGTTCTCGCCGAAGCCTTCGGCGTCCTCGCGCCGGACCAGCGCGGCGAAGTCGTCGATCAGCGTCTTCGCCAGTGGTCCGACCTGGTAGTGGTGGCCGTCGATCTCGCGTACCGGCGTGATCTCCGAGGCCGAGCCGGTGAGGAAGACGTCGCTGGCCCGCGCCAGGTCCTCGGGCCACACCTCGCGCTCCTCGACCTCCAGGCCGCGGGCGCGCGCGAGGCCGATCACCGCGCGGCGCGTGATGCCGTCGAGGAAGTTGTCCGGCTTGGGCGTGACCAGCTTACCGTCGATCGACAGGAAGACGTTGGCGCCGGTCGCCTCGGCCACCCGGCCCTTCCAGTCGCGCATCAGCGCGTCGTCGAAGCCGGCGGCGATGGCGCGGTCCTTCTCCAGGGTGCAGATCACGTAGAGGCCGCCGCACTTGCTCTCGCCCGGCGCGCTCTCCGGCGCCGGCCGGCGGAACTGCGCCATGCGCAGGCGCACGCCGCGCAGCCGCGCCTCGCCGCTGAAATAGTTCGGCCAGGCCCAGGGTGCGATCGCCAGATGGGTCGAGATGCCGATGCCCGAGACGCCCAGCGCCTCCGAGCCGCGCCAGGCGATCGGCCGCACATATCCTTCGCTCAGGCCGTTGGCCTTGACCACGGCGCGCGTCGCCTCGTCGATCTGCTGGCTTGTCCAGGGAAGCGCCAGGTCGACCAGCCGCGCCGAGCGCAGCAGGCGGGCACTGTGCGCCGACAGCCGGAAGACCCGGCCGTCATAGATGCGCTCGCCCTCGAAGACCGAGGAGCCGTAGTGCAGCGCGTGGGTCAACGTATGCGTGCGCGCCTCGCGCCAGGGCACCAGCTTTCCGTCCAGCCAGATCCAGCCGTCGCGATCATCCATCGTTTCGATCATGACAATCCTCCCTTCAAAATTGTCCTAGTCATTCCATCTGGAAAAAGCCGGGAGCAACTTCAGGCCATAATGGCAGTAATACAGACTCAGTCAATACTACTGACTCATATGCATCCAGGGCAGGAACCATGACAAATCCCGATCCGGGCCTTTCCCGGATCGGTCCTATCGCCTAGGATCGCCACAATCCTGCTCGATCCTCAGGCGACCCATGTCTGACAGCCGCTCCCCGACGCCCGTGACCATCCCGCCCTTCGTGCGCGACGACGATCTGCGTCAGAGCATCGAGCTGCTGTTCTTCGCCTATCGCGATTTCACCGGCGAGGCCGACCAGATGCTGGTGGCGGTGGGCTTCGGCCGCGCCCATCACCGCGCGATCTATTTCATCGGCCGCAATCCCGGCATCACCGTCGGCGGCCTGCTGCGCATCCTGAAGATCACCAAGCAGTCGCTGTCGCGCGTGCTGCGCGAGCTGATCGATGGCGGCTACGTTTCGCAGGACACCGGCCGCAACGATCGCCGCCAGCGGTTGCTCGCGCTGACCGAGAGGGGCGAGGCGCTGGAGCGCGAGCTGACCGGCCGGCAGCGGGCACGTTTCGCGCGCGCCTTCGGCGAGGCCGGGGCCGACGCCATGGCCGGCTTCCGCCGCGTCATGCTGGGCATGCTCGACCGCGAGCAGCGACCGGAGATCGAGCGGCATATCGGCGTGCGCCGCTAGGGGACATGGACGAACCGCACATCCTCGTGGTCGACGACGACCAGCGCCTGCGCGAGCTGCTGCGCGGCTATCTCTCGCGCAACGGCTTTCGCGTGACCGTGGCGGGCGACGTCGCCGAGGCGCGCCTGAGCATGGCGGCGATGCAGTTCGACCTGATGGTGCTCGACGTGATGATGCCGGGCGAAAGCGGCATCGAGTTCGCCACGGCGCTGCGCGGCAAGGACCGCGCGCTGCCCATCCTGATGCTGACCGCGATGAACGAGCCCCGGGACCGCATCGCCGGCCTCGAGAGCGGCGTCGACGACTACCTCGCCAAGCCGTTCGAGCCGCGCGAGCTGGTACTGCGCCTGCAGGCGCTGATGCGGCGCGTGATGGCGCGGCGCACGCCGCCGCCGGCCGAAGCCGTGACGCTGGGCGACATGCGCTTCGACCTCGGCCGCGGCGAGCTGATGCGGCCGGACGGCGAGCGTATCCGCCTGACCGAGGCCGAGCTGGTGCTGCTGCGCGCGCTCGCCGCGCGCGGCGGCGATCCGGTCGACCGCGAGGCGCTGGCGCGCGAGCTGGGGGGCGACGTCAACGCGCGCACGATCGACGTGCATGTCACGCGGCTTCGGCGCAAGATCGAGCCCGACCCCCGCTTTCCGCGCTACCTGCTGACGGCACGCGGCGCGGGCTACCGTCTGGTGGGCGAATGATCGCAGGACGAGCACATGCGTGTTCGGCTCTACCTTCCCCCGGAGGGGGAAGGCGGCGCGCGCAGCGCGACTGTCAGGGGCCGCGGACGGCCCCGCGGGGGATGCCTCCACGCGCCGGGTGTCCGTCTTCGATATCCCCCATCCGCCCTGCGGGCACCTTCCCCCTCCGGGGGAAGGTAGAAGAAAGCCGCCCATGAGCATCGGCGATCTGGGCCGGGCCGGCGTCGCGCGCCCGCTCGCGACCCTGCGCAGCGCGCTGCTGCGCTCGCTGCACTACCTGCGCGACCTGCGTCCGCGCCAGGCCGCCGAGACACTGGTGCCGCGCACCCTGTTCGGCCGCGCCACGCTGGCCATCATGGTGCCGACCCTGGTGCTGCAGATCTTCGTCACCTGGCTGTTCTACGACATCCTCTGGGACAACGTGACGAGGCGGCTGGCACGCTCGCTGGTCGGCGACATCAACCTGGTGATCGCCGCGCACGAGCAGTTCGGCGCCGACGATCCGCGCTTCCAATGGCTGCTCGAGCGCGCCGAGACCGATTTCCGCGGCGCCATGATCTTCACCAAGGGCGAGAAGATCGCGCCGTGGCCCGGCCCGCCGACGCTCAGCATCATGCAGCGCGAGCTCGCCGGCATGCTCGATCTCTACCTGCAGCGGCCCTACGCGATCGACGCCGATTCGCAGGAGAAGAAGGTGATCATCGCCGTGCAGCTGCCCGACGGCACGCTGCGCATGGTGGCGCCGCTCAGTCGCCTGTGGACGCGCACCTCCTGGTTGTTCGTGGTGCTGATCGCCGGCATGAGCCTGATCCTGTTCGGGCTGGCCATCCTGTTCGTGCGCCGCGAGCTCAGGCCGGTGATGAAGCTTGGCGCGATCGCCGAGGCGCTGGGCAAGGGGCGCGACGTTCCGGATTTCCGGCCCGAGGGCTCGCTCGAGGCGCGCCAGACCGCCAGCGCCTTCCTCACCATGCGCGAGCGCCTGGGCCGCCAGATCCAGCAGCGCACCGAGATGCTGGCCGGCGTCAGCCACGACCTGCGCACGCCGCTGACACGCATGAAGCTCAGCCTCGCCATGCTCGACGACGGGCCGGACAAGCACGGGCTCGAGACCGACATCGCCGACATGGAGCGCATGGTCGAGGGCTACCTCGCCTTCGCCCGTGGCGAGGGCGACGAGCAGCCGGTCGAGACCGATCTGGCGCACCTGATCACCGACGTGGTCGAAGGCGCGCGCCGCGCCGGCGCCGTCGTCGCCACGCAGACCGAGGGCGAGCCGCATGCCGTCGTGCGACCGCTGGCGATGAAGCGGGCGATCGGCAATCTCGTGTCCAATGCCCAGCGCTACGGCAAGCGTATCGAAGTGGCGTTCGTGCGCCGCAAGGCGGCAATCGAGGTGATCGTCGACGACGATGGGCCGGGAATCCCGCCCGACCGGCGCGAGGAGATGTTCCGCGCCTTCCACCGGCTCGACCGCTCGCGCAACCCGCGCACCGGCGGCGTCGGGCTGGGTCTCACCATCGCGCGCGATGTCGCGCGCAGCCATGGCGGCGAGGTCCATCTCGAGGATTCGCCGCTCGGCGGCCTGCGCGCGCGCATCAGGCTGCCGGTCTGATCAGCCGATCCTGACGCCGTGCGCCGCGCAGGCCGCGCCGACGTCGTCGGGCGCAAAGCCGCCACGAATCGTCAGGCGATCGAGATCCCGGAACATCGGCACCAGCCGCGACGCGGACGAGCCCAGCACGAGCAGGCGCGTGACCCCCGGCGTCTCGTTGCGGAAGCCGTGCCGGGTGCCGGCCGGCAGGTGGACGAACGAGCCCGCCTCGGCGACACGCGGCCCCGCGTCGGTGTCCAAGGTCAGCGCGCCCTCGACGACGAGGAAGGCCTCGTCGTCGTGGTGATGGACGTGCGGCGGCACGGCATAGCCGGCCGGCAGCGGATGATCGGCGACGAAGAACGCGCCGACGCTCTTCACGAGCATGTCGGCGCCCAGGACGTTGAGCCGCTCGCCGGCCTGCGGGCCAACGATGGCGATCTGCGGATCGGTCATCTGCAACTCCCTGCACAAGGTGGCGCAGAGGTAGTCCCGACCGGCAGGCGCGGGTAGCCGGCGCGGCGTGGACAGATTGTTCGGGAAATGCGAACAATCGGCATGGACCTGCTGGACGGCATGCGCGTCTTCGTGCGCGTGGTCGACGAGGCGAGCTTCACGCGCGCCGCGCAGGCGCTGCGCCTGTCGCGCTCCTCGGCGAGCGAGAAGGTGCGCGAGATCGAGGAAACGCTGGGCGTGCGCCTGCTGCAGCGCACGACGCGCCGGGTCGGCGTCACCGAGGCCGGGCGCGCCTTCTATGCCCGCAGCCGGCGCACGATCGAGGAAGCCGACGCCGCGCGGCGCGAGGCGCAGGCGCTCAGCAGCAACCCGCAGGGGCGCCTGCGGGTCGGCGCCCCGGAGACGTTCGCACCGCTCTTCCTGGTGCCCGCGCTGGCGACGTTCCTGCGACGGCATCCCTCGCTGTCGGTCGAACTGATCGAATCGGCGCGTCCTGCCAATCTCGTCGGCGAGGAGCTCGATCTGTCGATCCGCATCGCCGGATCGCTGGAGCCCGGCACGATCGCCCGGCGGATCGCCTCGTCGCGGGTCGTGATCTGCGCGTCGCCGGCCTACCTTGCAGACCACGCCGCGCCAGAGGTCCCGGAAGACATCACCGGGCACGATTGCCTGGGCTTCGCACCGCTCGAATGGGGTCGCCGGTGGACGTTCGCCCGCACCGGCGAGACCCGACGGATCGACGTCGCGCCCCGCTTGATGTGCGACACGGGCGAATCGCTGCTCGCCGGCGCGCGGGCCGGGCTGGGACTCACGCCCTTGCCGAACTGGGCGGCGGCCGACGACATCGCCGCGGGTCACCTGGTGCCGGTGCTGACGAACTGGACCACGCCCGAGCGCGGCGTCTATGCGGTCTATCCTTCGAACCGCCAGGTGCCGGCGAAGGTCCGCGCCTTCGTGGCGCATGTCGCGCGCGACCTGAAGGCGCGCGGCCTTTGAGACAGCACTCTGTCATTCCGAGCGTAGCGAGGAATCCAGTCTGACCCTGGATCCCTCGCTTCGCTCGGGATGACAGGAAAATCTCTAGAACAGCTTGCCGCCGTTGGGCACGGCCTTGTCGGGCGCGATCAGCACCACGCCGCCGTTCTCGTCGGGAAAGCCCAAGGTCAGCACCTGCGACATGAACTTGCCGATCTGCCTCGGCGGGAAGTTCACCACGGCGGCGACCTGGCGGCCGATCAGCTGCTCGGGCGTGTAGTGCACGGTGAGTTGCGCTGAGGATTTGCGCGTGCCGATCGCGGCGCCGAAATCGATCACCAGCTGGATGGCGGGCTTGCGCGCGCCCTCGAAGGGTCTGGCCTCGACGATGGTGCCGACACGAATGTCGACCTTCTCGAAATCGGCCCAGGCGATGGTCTCGGTCATGGCCGCAGCTTAGCCCGAAGATGCGAAAAGGGCCGCTCCAGGGGAGCGGCCCTGCGTCGAACCGGCAAACGGGGGAGGAGGAGCTGCCGGCCCGACGAACTAAACGCTGTACGCCACTAGTTCTTCTTGGCGACGATCGCCTTGATCTCTTCGATCACCTCGGCGACGCGGACATTCACGGCATCGAGCGTCTGCGCGTTGCTCTTGGCGATCATCTCCGACAGCTCGCGCACGTTGGCGATCGCCGTCTCGTAGGTCTTCTTCGCGATGTCGGCCTGCTTGGTGGCCTTCTCCTCGAAGGAGGCGGCGGCCATGATCTCGCTGGCGGCCTTGCTGAACTCCTCGGTCATCGCCTTGACCATGTCGGCCTGGCGCTCGGCCAGCGCCTTGAACGCCTCGAAGGCGGCCTGGTTGGCGGTGGTCATCACGGCGATGTTCTTGCGCTGCGCCTCGGCGATCGCCTCGACGTCGAACGCGGGCAGCTTGAAGTCGGTGGCGGTCGGCATCTTGAACTCGCCCCACACCTTGGTGAAGTCGACGTCAGCGAAGGGGAACTTGAAAGTCTGCATCATCGGTTTCTCCAATTCGTCAGGGGCCGTCGCGGCGGCAGGACTCACGGGGGCTTGGCGGCACGGACGCCCCTGGCGGAGCACTGCGGGCAGCCATCGGGATTTCCTCAGGCCTGACCCCGGAGGCGCTACCGAATGACGCCGCCAACGAGGTCAAATTGATCGCGGTTACAGATTTGTGCGCTGCAACACGAGGTCAGATGTAAAGCGGCAGGTGCGTTGCGTCAAGGCGAATTTGTGCACCGCACAATGCCGCAGCAAGACCCCTAGGTGCTCGGCTCGGCCTCGGCAGACGGCGGCGGGGAATCTTTCGGCCGGCGCCGGACCGTGACATTTTTCTTAATTCTTTCAAACCGTTGCGCCCAGCCCTCCAGCGTTTTCAGGCGCCTGTCCAGGGCCACCATGGTCTTGCCGAGGTCGGCGCTGTCGTCGCGCAGCCAAGTCCGCAGCACGGACGCATGCACGGCAGCCAGCGATTTCTGCCGCAACGCACCAACGAAGCCTTCGGCGGTCAATCCGGCGGCTTCGAGCACGACCGCCATCGAGCGCATCAGCGCCGGCCGCAGCGCCAGCGCCGCCAGCGGATCGCGCGCCAGCCCCTCGGCCAGGGCCGCGACGGCGTCGCGATGCGGCCGCAGCGCGTCGTAGCGGCGCATGAGCGTGTCGAACAGGCGATCGCGCACCGTCTCGTCGGGATCGAGCGCGTCCTCGACGCCGGCAAGGACCTGGCGGTCGATCTCCGCCAGGAAGGCGCCGAGGATCGCCGCCTTGGTCGGGAACGTCGCATAGAGCTCGGCGAACGGTACGGCCGCCTCGGTCGCGATCGCACGCAAGGTGACGTCGCGCCAGCCGCTCCGCGCGATCAGCCTCAGCGCGGCGTCGACAATGGCGGCCGGCTCGGCCATCAGCCGGCAAGCTCGCGGCTGCGCCGCGTGGCGGCGTCGATGGCGCGGTCGAACAGCGGCTGGATCGCGTCGCCCGCCATCAGCACCTTCAGCGCCTCGGCCGTGGTGCCGCCCGGGCTTGTGACGTTGATGCGCAGCTGCGCCGCGCTGTCGCCGGAGCGCGCCAGCAACTCGCCGGAACCCGACACGGTGCCGCGCGCCAGCCTGGTCGCCAGCTCCGCCGGCAGCCCGGCCTTCACGCCGGCCGCCGCCATCGCCTCGGCCAGCAGGAAGACATAGGCCGGGCCGCTGCCCGAGACCGCGGTCACCGCGTCCATCAGCGCTTCGTCGTCGACCCAGTCGACGCTGCCCACCGCCGAAAGCAGGTCCTGGCAGCGCGCGCGCTCGGCCGCGCCAACGCCGGGGCCAGCCACGCACACGGTCACGCCGCGCCGCACCGCGGCCGGCGTGTTGGGCATGGCGCGCACGAGCTTCGCGGTGTCGCCGAGGTGCTTGCGGAAATAGGCCAGCGTCTTGCCGGCGGCGATCGACAGGAAGGTGGCGCCGGCATCGGCGAAGCGGCGCAGCCCCGGCAGCGCCGCGTCCATGGTCTGCGGCTTGACCGCCAGCACGACGAGATCGGGCGCGAACTCAGGCGAGAGCCCCTCGCTCGAGCCGACGATGGCCGCGCCATCGATCTTCGGCCGACTGGCCTCGACCGGCTCGATCACCGCGAGATCCGCGGGCTTGAGGCCGCGCTCAAGCCAGCCCTCGAGCATCGCGCCGCCCATCTTGCCGCAGCCCACTAGCAGCAGCTTGCCGCCCGCCATGGTTCCCTCCGATTCGCCCGGCGCCGACCATACACCGCGATCCGGCCATTTGCCCGCTGCATGTCGCTGCCCGCGGCGCGCCATCGGCGGCATCTCACGGTTGCATCGAGGATGTCATCATTGAACCTACCGCGCGAGGAGCGCAGGATTGCTGCAAATGACGCCGCGCACCGATTTTCGAGGGCGGCGCGTGCTTCATGATGGGTTGGGGGCACAGAAACTGAGTATCCGTGGCCGTCTTCTGCTCCTGGTGCTGTTCGCCACGGCGATCCCGGCACTGCTCGCGGGCGTCCACTTCCACGCGAGCCGGGAAGACCAGATCGCCGAGGCTCGCCGCAGCCTGGTCGCCTTCGCCCGCTACGCCATCAGCGACCTCGAGGACAAGATCGAGGGGACGGTGCAGTTCACCTATGGCCTGGCGCGGGCCCGCGAGCTCGATACCCGCGACCGCGCGGCCTGCTCCGCCTTCCTCGGCACGGCCCTGGCGTCGCACTCGCAATATACCGGCATCCTGACCATCGACCCCGATGGACGGCTGTTCTGCGACTCGCTGCGCACCGGGCGCGAGCTCGATCTCACCGACCGCGGCTATTTCCGCAAGGCGCGCGTGCCGGGCACGCGCTTCGCGCTCGAGCCGGTGTTCGGACGCCTGACGGGCATCGGCGTGCTGCAGGTCGCCTATCCTGCCCGGCGCGACGACGGCTCGCTGCGCTTCGTGCTGCTGCCCTCGCTCAATCTCGAACGCTTCGCGCGCAACACGATACCCAACGCGCCGTTCAACGACACCGTCCTGGCCATCGTGAAGGACGACGGCAGCGTGCTGGTGTGGAGCGCCGAGGGCGCGAAGATCGCCGGCACCTCCTTGTCCTCCTCGCCGCTGATCGACCTGGTGCGACGCCGGTCGGCGGATACGCGCGAGGAGGCCGGGCCGGACGGCGTGCGGCGCATCTGGACCAGCGCCGCGCTGGCCGACGCCTATGACGCGCCGGTGCGCATCCTCGTCGGCGTGCCCCGATCGACGCTCATCGCCGACGCCAACCGCCGATTCACCACGGCGATGGCCGTCCTGGCGACAGTGGCGCTGGGGTTGTTCGGCGCGGCCTGGGGCCTGGCGGAATTCGGCCTGCGCCGCCAGATCGCGCGGGCCGTCGCGATGACCGAGCGCCTGGCGTCCGGCGACCTCGCCGCGCGAATTCCCGGCCCCCATCAGCGAGGCGAGATCGGCGGCCTGATGCAGGCGCTGAACCATACGGCGGAAGCGCTGCAGCAGCGCCAGCGCGAGGTCGACATGCTGAACCACCGGTTGACCTCGCTGATCGATTCGTCGCCCGCCGGCATCGCCTGTGTCGACAAGGACGGCCGGCTGACGCTGTGGAATCCCGCCAGCGAACGCATCTTCGGGTATGTCGCCGCCGAAGTCCTGGGCTCTCCGCCATCGACGATCGACGGCGACAGGGGCCAGGAGTTCGAGGCGATCATGGCCCGGGCGCTGGCCGGCGAAGCGACCGAGGCCATCCAGACGACGCGCCGGCGCAAGGACGGGCAAGTGGTCGAGGTCTCGGTCAGCGCCGCGCCGCTGCGCGGTGCGGGCGATGCGATCGAGGGCGTGACCTTCGCCATCATCGATACCAGCGAGATCCGCTCGCTCGAGATGCAGCTGAGGCAGGCGCAGAAGATGGAGGCGATCGGTCACCTCACCGGCGGGATGGCGCACGATTTCAACAATCTGCTGACCGTGGTCATGGGCAACGCCGAGACGCTGTCCGATTCGCTCGACGGCCAGCCCGACCTGAAGGCGCTCGCCGAGGCGGTGCTCGGGGCCGCCCAGCGCGGCGCCGATCTCAACAACCGGCTGCTGGCCTTCGCGCGGCGCCAGACGCTGGCACCCAAGGTGGTCGATCTCGGCACGCTGCTGTCGGACATGGAGGGCCTGCTGCGGCGCATGCTGCACGAGGACATCGACATCGCGATCCGGTGCGCGCCGGATCTCTGGCGCGTGACGGCCGACCCGTCGCAGCTCGAATCGGCCGTGCTCAACTTGTGCATCAACGCCCGGGACGCGATGGCCGATGGCGGCACGTTGACCATCGAGGCGGCCAACCGGCGCTTCGACGCACGCGACGCCGAAGGCAGCCTCGACATCACGCCGGGCGAATACGCCATGGTGGCGGTGTCCGACACCGGTGCCGGCATCGCCCCGGGAGTCCTTGCCCGGGTCTTCGATCCCTTCTTCACGACCAAGGAGTTCGGCAAGGGCAGCGGTTTGGGGCTGAGCATGGTGCACGGCTTCGTCAACCAGTCGCGCGGCCATGTGCGCATCTATTCGGAGGTCGGCCAGGGCACGACGGTGCGCATCTACCTGCCGCGCGCCGACGCCGTCGCCGAAGCCGACGACCATGTCGCCGGCATGACCCCGGTGGCGCAAAGCAACAGCGAGACCATCCTCGTCGTCGAGGACGACGAGCCCGTGAGGCGGCACGCCATGGCCCAGCTGGAGTCCCTGGGCTACCAGGCGATCGCCGCGTCGGACGGCCCGACCGCGCTCGCCGTGCTGCGCGGGACGGGCGACGTCGACCTGCTCTTCACCGACATGGTCATGCCCGGCGGCATGACCGGCCAGCAATTGGCGGAAGAGGCAACGCGCCTGCGTCCGTCGCTGAAGGTCCTCAACACCTCCGGATATGCCGAGGATGCGATCGCCCATCAGGGCCGGCTGCGGCCCGGCGCCCTGCTGCTGGCCAAGCCGTACCGCCGCGCCGATCTCGCGCGCAAGGTCCGCGCCGCCCTCACGGACGGCACCTGAGGCGCCGGCCGGCCAGCCTCAGTCCTTCGGCGGCACGAACATGTAGCCGACCCCGCGCACGGTGCGGATGGTCTCGGGGTGGGCGGGGTCGGTCTCGATCTTCTTGCGCAGGCGCAGGATGCGCTGGTCCATGGCGCGGTCGAAGGCCTCGAGCCCGCGATGCGCGGTGCTCTCCAGCAGCCAGTCGCGCGCCAGCGGCCGGTTGGGGTTCTCGACGAAGAGCTTCAGCAGGTCGAACTCGCTGGCCGCCAGGGTCTCGCTCTCGCCGCTGGCAGTGTCGACCAGCGCGCGCGAGTCGAGGTCGAGCTCGCAGCGCCCCATGCGCACGCGCTTGCCGTCATTCACCGGCCGCGACGCCGCGCGCGGCGCCCGACGCAGCACGCTGCGCACGCGCGCCAGCAGCTCGCGCGGCTCGTAGGGCTTGGCGATGTAGTCGTCCGCGCCGGTCTCCAGGCCGACCACGCGGTCGATGGTCTCGCCGGCGGCGGTGACCATGACGATGCCGATATGGGCGTCGCGTCCACGCAGCCAGCGCGCCAAGGTCAGCCCGTCCTCGCCCGGCAGGCCGACATCCAGCAGCACCAGCGCCGCGGCCTCGCGCTCGATGGCGCGACGCAGCCCGGAGCCGCCGTCGACGCCGGTGACGCGGAAGCCCTGCTTCTCCATGTACTGCAGGAGCAGGCGACGCTGCGTGGCGTCGTCCTCAACAACGATCAAATGCGGCCGGTCGTCCCCCGCCACGCCCCCTACTCCCCCTGCTTGGCTCCAGCTTGCAGGGTGCGCAGCGCTTCCCGCAAGCTGGAATTCTTCTACATCTTGGATCGATTGAACAGGATCGCGCCGTGCGCGCGCGCGAATTCCTCGGTGCAGATCGAACCGGTACGGCCTTTCAGGCGCGGGTACCTGGCTTCGAGCGCCGCCAGCGAGGTGTTCTGCTTGACGCGCACATGGTTGACGCACACCGCGCCGTCGGGCGCCCAGCCGGCCTCGAAGCCGTGATCTGGCAGGTAGTCGGGCGTCTGGATGCCCTGGGTATCGTACATGTCGATGATCCGGCCATTGAGCGTGGTCGCCTCGCCCTGCCCGCCGTAGTCGGCGCGGACCATGCGGTTGCAGGCCTCCCACAGCGGCTTCAGGGACTGTCCGTCCGGACCGGTCGCCCACGGCGCGTAGCCGAACCGCACGCACTTGACCTTGGAGCCGGCGGTGCAGACCAGCTCGAAGCCGCCGTCCGCCGTGGCCATCGGAATGCCCGCCTGCGTGCCGTCGGCCGGCCATTTCTGGCAATAGGGCCGCCACTCTCCCGGCGCGACCTCGACCCGGAAATCGTGCAGCTTGATGGTGCGGGAGCGATCGCGCGGATCGTCGCTCAACCCGGCGAGCTTGATGCGGCGCGCGACACCATCCGAGTCGCGGACGGTCAGCACGGCGCCGACGAGATCGGGGCTGGTGAGCACGCGGCCGTCGTTCAGGGTCACCTTCAGGGTCGGTCCGTCGGCCTCGATACGCTGCGCCACCGGCTGCGCGCCCAGCACGCCCGAGGTGCCGAGCATGGCGGCGAGCGTGACGATCGCGATACGGGTCATGGGGTTCCTCCGGTGCCTTGTCGACGCCGCGTGCGGCTCATTCCGAACGGCGTGGAATCTCGATGGCAGACAGGGTGGTGGGTGGTCGGATGCCGGCGCGGTGATCAGATTCACCGTCCATGCTGGTCGACGCGCTTGCCGGCATCGCGGCGATCACGATCAGGACCGAGGCCAGGACGAGGCCCATCAGGCGGGTCATGACGCGGCACCCTTCCCGATGATTGGGAGCGCGGGGCGGGGGCGAAGGCCCGCCGCCCCGCCGCCGTTACTGTGCGCGCGGCAGCTCGATGCCGATCACGACCATGCCGGTCGAGACCGAGTCGCCCGTCCTGGCGCCCTGGGCGCTGCGGCCCTGCGTCTCCCAGCCCTGCGTCTCCCAGCCCTGCGGCTCCCAGCCGTTGTCCCCGCCACCGTTGACCGAGACGAGGGCGGACGCACTCTGCAGCCCGCCGGCCAGAAACCCGACGACCAGCGCCGCGATGGTGATGCTCTTGAACATGACCGTATCTCCCCTGCTTCAATGACGCCGGCTCCATGCCGTCCGTCGATGGCGCCATCATGCGATTCGCTTGCAACATCGCGATTTCGCGACGCGGGCATTTTTGTCTCGTCTGCAACCGGGCGAGCCCGCCCCGGCCGCGTTACAGACGTTACAAACGGGCGTGCGGCGCGAGACATCGCTGTGACAGAGGGTTGCGAGACTGGAGGGTCAGGTCAGAGGGGCCCATGACGAGCACGTCGGTTTCCGCCAGCCATCCCGCGGCGGCGCATTCGATCGAGACGGCGATGCGCCGCACGCTGCTCGATTCGATGGTGTCCTCGCCCTACGGGGTCGACGCCATCTGGTTGATCGTCATGGTCTCGATCTGGAGCTCCGTGCCGGAGCCGCGCGCGCTGGTGCTGGCGATCGCCTATGGCGTGATGGCCGCCATCCGCTACGGCTTTCATTTCCTCTACGTGCGGCGCAAGCCGGCCGACGACCGCCTGAAGGCCTGGCTCGACGTCTATGTCGTGATCTCCATCGGCATCGGCCTGGGATGGACGGCGCAGACGATGGTCCTGCTCGGCACCAGGCCCGACTTCGTCTGGGTCCTGCCGCTGGTGGCGCTGGGCGTGATGACGGTGAACGCCGCCTACGCGCGCGCGCTGTACCCGCCGGTGGCGATGGGCTTCTTCGTCCCGGCCCTGCTGCCGCAGGCGATCGGCCTGGCGCTGCAGAGCGATCCCATCGCCCGCGGCCTGGGTATCGGCTATCTGGCCTACCTTGTGGCGCTGACCCTGTGGACGCGCGGCGTGCATCGCCGCATGCGCGAGCGCTTCACGATCGAGGCCGACCTGAAGCAGCGCGAGACCGAGCTGGCCGCGGCCAAGGAGGAGGCCGAGGTGTCGCGGCTGGCCGCCGAGACGGCGCAGAACGTCATGCGCACCGTGCTCGACGCCATCGACGACGGCGTCATCCTGATCGATCGTACCGGCCGCTGTCGCTACACCAACCGCGCCATTCGCGACGTCTACCAGGTCGACGAGGCGACGCTGGCCGGCCTGCCGACGATCCGCGACATCTTCCTCTACCAGGCGCGGCGCGGCGACTACGGCCCGCTGAAGGATCCCGAGGCCTCGATGGCCCGCCTGGAAGAGCGCTTCTGGCGCGGCGAGGCGGCCCGCATGGGACGCACGGTGACCGGCCGCTGGCTCGACTACAAGTATCACCCGCTGCCCGACGGCAGCATCGTGATGACGCATCGCGACATCACCGAGCTGAAGCGCCACGAGGACGAGCTGGCGGCGGCCATGGAAGAGGCCGAGCGCGCGCGCGCCGAGACCGCGCGGGCGCTCGAGCGCCTGCAGGTGGTGATCGACAACATGAGCGACGGCGTCATGCTGTTCGACCGCGACCTGCGCTGGGCGATCGACAACCAGAAGGTCCGCGACCTGCTGGCGCTGCCCAAGGAGGTCGCCCATCTCGGCGCCGCCAGCG
>JBFXAZ010000096.1:0-21520 GCA_050183765.1 Reyranellaceae bacterium
GATCTCGATCCGTTTGACGGGCGGCAGCATGTCGCGGCTGATGGCGCCCGACGATTCCATCCGGAGATTTCGATGTCCGATCCCGTCTGCCTGATCACCGGCGTCGGCCCGGCGACCGGCTCGGCGCTCGTGCGCCGCTTCGCCGGCGGCGGCTACCGCGTCGCCATGCTGGCGCGCAATCGCGAACGCCTGGCGGCGCTCGAGGCCGAGCTGCCCAATGCGAGGGCCTTCGTGTGCGATGTCACCGACGCGGCGCAGATCGAGGCGAGCTGCGCCGCCATCGAGCGCGACCTCGGGCCGCCCGAGGTGCTGGTGCACAACGCCGTCGGCGGCACCTTCGGCTCTTTCCTCGAGATCGATCCGCAGGCGCTCAACCGCAATTTCCAGATCAACACCATGGCCCTGCTGCATCTGGCGCGTCGCCTCGCGCCGTCGATGGTGTCGAAGGGCAAGGGCGCGATCGTCGCCACCGGCAACACGTCGGCTCAGCGCGGCCGTCCCAACTTCGCCGGCTTCGCGCCGACCAAGGCGGCGCAGCGCATCCTGGCCGAGGCGCTGGCGCGCGATCTGGGCCCCAAGGGCGTGCATGTCGCCTATCTCGTGATCGACGCGGTGATCGACGGCACGCCGCAGCGCGCCCTGCGCAAGGACAAGCCCGACGGGTTCTTCATCAAGCCCGCGGCGATCGCCGACGAGATCTGGCATGTGGTCCACCAGGACCGCAGCGCCTGGTCGTTCAACGTCGAGGTGCGGCCGTACGGCGAGGTCTGGTGATCACTCCGAATTCTTGCCGGTGATCAGCCGCGCGCCCGACTGGAAGGTGACGTACGACCACAACCAGTCGGCCAGCACGGTGAAGCGGTTGCGAAAGCCGATCAGGAAGAAGACGTGCACCAGGCCCCACATCACCCAGGCGATGAAGCCGGTGAGCTGGAAGCGCTCGCCGAACTTGGCGATCGCCGCGCCGCGGCCGATCGTGGCCATGGTGCCGAAATCGCGGTAGCGGAAGGCACCGGTCGGCGACTTCCCGGCCAGCCGGGCGCGCAGCAGCCGGGCGACGTATTCGCCCTGCTGCTTGGCGACGGGGGCGAGACCGGGATACGGCTTGCCGTCCGCATCGCTGCCGAGCGCCGTGTCGCCGATGGCGAAGATCTCCGGGTGCCCGGGCACCGAGAGGTCCGACAGCACCTTCAGCCGCCCGGCCCGGTCGGCTTCGGCCGACAGCCACTTGGCGGCCGGCGAGGCGGCGACGCCCGCCGCCCAGATCACCGTGGCCGCGGGAATTCGTTCGTCACCGACGATGATGCCCTCGGCGTCGCAGGCGGTGACGGCCTTGCCGAGCCGGACCTCGACGCCCAGCCGGCCAAGCGCACGCGCGGCCCAGGCGGAGAGCTTCTCGGGAAACGCCGCCAGCACGCGCGGGCCGGCCTCGACCAGCACGATGCGCGCCTGGCGCGGATCGATGGTGCGGAAGTCGCGCGCCAGCGCGCGGCGCGCCAGCTCGGCGATGGCACCGGCCATCTCGGCGCCGGTCGGGCCGGCGCCGATGACCACGAAGTTCAGCAGTCGGCGGCGCTTGTCGGGATCGGCCTCGGTTTCGGCCTGCTCAAAGGCCGTGAGCACGCGGCGGCGAATCTCGGTGGCGTCGTCGATCTTCTTGAGACCGGGCGCGAATTGCTCCCACTCGTCGCGACCGAAATACGAGTGGCGCGCACCGGTCGCCAGCACGAGGTAGTCATACGGCAGCTCGCGCTCGTCGAGGCGCACGAGACGGCGCGCGGTGTCGACGCCGCTCACCCGGCCCATCAGCACGCGCACATTGGCGGCGCCGGCCACGACGGCGCGGATCGGCGTGGCGATCTGCGCCGGCGAGAGACCGGCCGTCGCCACCTGGTAGAGCAGCGGCTGGAACAGATGGTAGTTGCGCCTGTCGACCAGGGTGACGTCGGCGTCGGCCCCGGCCAGCGCCTTGGCGGCGGCGAGGCCGCCGAAGCCGGCGCCGACGATGACGATGCGCGGCCGGTGCGGCGCGGCGGTCTGGCCCGCCACGGCGGCGGCCTGGGGAATCTGGTCGAACATGGGGCGCTCCGAGGGCTCAGGCGCGGCCGAAGAGGTGACGGGCGATGGCGGCATCGAGCGAGAGTGTGCCCGGCCCGCGCGAGATGATGAAGCCCAGCAGCGAGGCCCACATCAGGTGCTCGGCCCAGTTCTCGGGATAGACCAGGAACTGGATGACCATCGTCATGAAGAACAGGGCCGCGGCACCGAAGCGCGCGAACAGGCCCAGCACGATCAGCACCGGGCAGATCAGCTCGGCAGCGGTGCCGAGATAGGCGGCGACGTTGGTCGGCAGCAATGGCAACGCGTACTCGTCACGGAAGAGTCCCAGCGTGCTCTCCCAGCTCTGGATCTTCACCAGGCCGGACTTGAAGAACACCGCGCCGACCGAGACCCGGAACAGCAGGGTGAAGACCGACTGCGGCGTGCGCGCCAGCGTGGCGCGGGCGGCGGCGAGGCGCGCGATCAGCGGCGAATGCGCGGACGGCGACATGGCGAGCGTGTTCATGGTCGGGATCCTCGGGAAGGGTATGGGTCGGACGCGGCGACGACGTCGATGCCTGCTTGTGCACCGACCCGGCGGTGGCGGGGGTGACGGTCCCGCCGGGTGAAGCGCCGCGCCGCGTCCGATCTCGGTGGATCAGCTCTTCTTCGACGTCAGCGAGCCGCCGACGATCTTGCCGCAGGCGCCGGCCGGCACGCTCAGCCACGCGTCGGCCTGGCCGTCCTTCTTGGACGTGCCGGCGCAGGACGAGGTCGCGGTCTGGCAGTCGTTCTTGCCGGCCTTGGCGATGCCGAAGCACTTCTCGGTCTTGGCATCCTGCGCGCTGGCGCTGCCGGCGGCGGCGACGGCGGCGATCAGGGCGCTGGCGATGATGGTGGCGGTGGTCTTCACGGTTCAATCTCCTCGGGTCTGGTTGGCGTCCGCCGATGTGCGGATGGCGCGAACCTGCCTGAGGCGCGGAGCGATCTGAAATATCGGCTCCCTATGGCGTCGATGCGTCGATGCTATGAGCCAGGGTTGAGTGTCACGCAGGCGTGACAGACGCGACGATGACGCGCCCGTGAATGAACGATGATGACGCGCCTACGTCGAGCGGTGCCAGACGCGCAGTCCGCCCAGCGTCGCGAAACCCGCCGCGCATGCGTCATCGAGACTGGTCCCGCTTTCGTAGCCGACAAGTCTCTCGCCGGCGAACAGGCGGGCGGCGAGCGCCGGCAGGTCGCGCCAGACCCGTTCGATCCAAGGCTGGCGCGCAAAGACATTCGACACGCCAACGACGCCGGCGCCGCGATTCAGAATCGCGCCACCGACCTGCGCGCCGTTGTCCACTGCCGCGAGGACGGCGATGTCGGGCGAGGCAAGCAGCGGCGGCGTGAACGGCGCGTCGCTGCCCCAGGCCGCGTTCCATTCGACCAGGCGCGGCGCATCCGTGATGGTGCGCCACTGCAACCCTGTCGCAGCGCTCGACCGCATGTCGGGCCAGGCAATCCACGACGCGTCGAACAGCGGACGGAAGCCGAGCGGCACGAGATCGAGCGCCGCATGGCTGTCCTTGATCGCCCAACCGCGGTGCCGCTTGCCTGCGAGCAGCTCACCGATCGCCCGGCATTGCGCCGTTTCGGCTTCGGCGCCGGCGAGCGTCACCACATCGGGATAGAGCGGCAGCGCGCCCAGCGGCACGTGCCACAGCAGCGCGTCGAACACGCCGGGGCGTCCATGCGCGCGGCAGACCGCGTCGCACCACAGCGCGTTGTTGCGGACCGCGGCGGCGATCAGTCGGGCCGGCATCATGCTATGGCAGGCGCTGCAGGAGGCGGACGAGCCATCGCGTGCGCGGCGAGAACAACGCCTCGGTGAAGAACGATCCGGCGGCTCGCTTGCTTGCTTCGCCGAGCGTCGGATAGGGCACGACCATCTGCGCCACCGTGCCGAGCTTCAGGCCCCTGGCCATCGCCAGGCACCAGACGTGGATCAGCTCGCCGGCGTGCGGGGCGACGATGCCGGCGCCCAGCACGCGGCCGCGTCGGTCGGCGACGACCTTCACCAGGCCCGTCGTCTCGCGCTCGGCCTGGGCGCGATCGTTCTCGTGCAGCGGCCAGCGTGCGACGCGCACGCCGTCGCCGTGCCGCTCGCGCGCCTGCGCCTCGCTCAAGCCGACCTGGGCCAGTTCCGGATCGGTGTAGGTGGTCCACGGCAGCGCCGTGGCGTGCACGTTCACCGGCAGACGGAAAAGCGCGTTGCGGATCACCAGCGAGCCGTGGAAGCCGGCCATGTGCGTGAAGGGATGCAGCCCGTTGACGTCGCCGATGGCGTAGATGCGGCGATTGCTCGTGCGCAGTCGCTTGTCGACCGCGATGCCGCGACGGGTGAATGCGACGCCGGCCTTGTCGAGGTCGAGATCCTCGACGTTGGGCGCGCGGCCGGCGGCGACCAGCAGGTGCGAGGCGTCGATGCGCTCATCGCCATCGAGCTGGATCGACATCGCACCGGCGGTGCCTGACACGCGCGCGATCTTGACCTTGTCGCGCAGCACGATGCCTTCGCTCTTGAGCCTGGCGGCAACGACCGCCGCCAGCTCCGGGTCGTCCTTGCCCAGGATCGCGGCGGCCTCAAGTATCGTGACGCGCGCGCCCAGCCGGCGATGCGCCTGCGCCATCTCCAGGCCGATCGGGCCGCCGCCGATGATCACGAGATGCCCCGGCCGCTGACGATTGGCGAACACCGTCTCGTTGGTGAGGTAGGGGACGGTATCGAGACCGGGGATCGGCGGCGCGGTCGGTCGCGAGCCCGTGGC
The DNA here is from genome assembly GCA_050183765.1 of Reyranellaceae bacterium. Classification (GTDB taxonomy): domain Bacteria; phylum Pseudomonadota; class Alphaproteobacteria; order Reyranellales; family Reyranellaceae; genus JAFAZJ01. Next base: position 4,857 of record JBFXAZ010000096.1, read on the forward strand.
GATGACGAAGCGGCGGGCGCGGATGCGCTCACCGCCGGCCTCGACCGCATCGGGCGAGACGAAACGCGCGACGGTGCGCAGCACGCGCACGCCGAGCTTCTCGAAGCGCTCGACCGAATCGTTGGGCGCGATGGCGGCGATCACGCCCTGGACGTGATCCATTGTCGCGGCGAAGTCGACCGTGGGTTCGATCGGTGCGATGCCGAAGCGGCCGGCATCGCGCATCGCCTGGGCGGCGTGGCCGGCGGCGATCAATGCCTTGGACGGCACGCAGCCGTAGTTCAGGCAGTCGCCGCCCATCTCGCCGCGCTCGATCAGCACCACCCGCGCGCCGAGCTGCGCGGCGCCGGCGGCCACGGTCAGCCCGGCCGAGCCGCCGCCGATGATGCAGAGGTCGCAGTCGTGCGCCATCACGCCTTCTCGCGCCGGCTCCTGAACCAGCCCCACACCACCGGTACCAGGGAGAGCACCGCCAGAGCCACCAGCGGCAGGTAGAGATGCGGATCGCGCAGCATGCCGAGGTCGGGCGAGCGGCCTTCGTCGAAGACCTTGTCGAGCCCGGCGCCGATGCTGGCGTAGACCGCGGTGCCCGGGATGATGCCGATGAACGTCGTGACCACGAAGGTGCGCGTGGAGACGCGAAAGAACGCCGGCACGATATTGAGCAGCCAGAAGGGGAAGATCGGCACGAAGCGGATGAACAGCATGTAGGAGAACGAATGGCGATTGAGGCCGTCCCCCATGCGCGCGAGCCAGCCGCTGGTGCGCTTGCGCAACACGTCGGCGAAGGCGCCGCGGGCGGCGAGAAACACCACGGTGGCGCCGACCGTGGCGGCGGTCACCGACAGCGTCGTGCCCAGCACGATGCCGAACAGGAAGCCGCCGAGCAGCGTGCCCAGCGCACCGATCGGCAGCGAGAAGGTGATGATCAGGACATAGCTGACGAAGAAGGCGGCCATCGCCAGCGGCCGATGCTCCTGCACCCAGGCGACCAGTTCCATGCGATGGCGCCGTATGGTCTCGAACGAGAAAATATGATGCAGGCCGAGGGCGAAATAGGCGATGGCGCCGGCAAGGATCACCGCGACCGGCAGATAGCGCCGCCAGCGCGGCGCGTCGGAAGCCCCCCCAGGTCGCGCCGAGTCGTCCATCCCGGCAGGCTGGCACGCTCGCGCAAGCCCTGCGACTCAAATCGCCGCACGGTGGGGTGAGCCTGATTGGCGTGCCCGCTCAGTTCCAGAGGCTGGAGACCGAGCGCTCGTCGGAGATGCGCTGGATCGCCTCGGCCATCAGCGGGCCGACCGGGAGCTGGCGGATGTTGGTCGAGCTCTTCACCGCCTCGGTCGCCTGGATGGTGTCGGTGATCACCATCTCGGTGATCGGCGAGGCGGCGACGCGCGCTACGGCGCCACCGGACAGCACGCCATGGGTGACGTAGGCGTGGACCGCCTCGGCGCCGGCCTCCTTCAGCGCCACCGCCGCGTTGCACAAGGTGCCGGCCGAATCGACGATGTCGTCGACCAGGATGCAGATGCGGCCCTGCACCTCGCCGATGATGTTCATCACCTCCGACACGCCGGCGCGCTCGCGACGCTTGTCGATGATGGCGAGGTCGGCGTCGACGCGGCTGGCCAGCGCACGCGCACGCACGACGCCGCCCACGTCGGGCGAGACCATCATCAGCCGCTCGCCCTTGCCGTTGAAGCGGCGCTGGATGTCGTCGGAGAAGATCGGGCCGGCGAAGAGGTTGTCGAGCGGAATGTCGAAGAAGCCCTGGATCTGCCCGGCATGCAGCTCCATGGTCAGCACGCGGTTGGCGCCCGCCTCGGTGATCAGGTTGGCCACCAGCTTGGCCGAGATCGGCGTGCGCGGTCCGGATTTGCGGTCCTGCCGCGCGTAACCGTAGTAGGGCACCACCGCCGTGATGCGCCGTGCCGAGGCGCGTCGCAACGCGTCGATCGCGATCAGCAGCTCCATCAGGTGGTCGTTGGTCGGATAGGACGTCGACTGGATGACGAACATGTCCTCGCCGCGCACGTTCTCGAGGATCTCGACGAAGACCTCCATGTCGGCGAAGCGGCGGATATTGGCCCTGACCAGCGGCAAATCCAGGCGCGCGGCGATCGCCTCGGCCAGCGGCCGATTGCTGTTGCCGGTGAGAATCTTCATCGACGCGATCCCCGCCTCCGCGCTCTGCCAGCGCGCAAGGCCTTACAAATAAAGGATAATCCCCGCTTGCGCGCGGCACCATAGACAGCTTTGTGCGGCCTGTAAACTGGATGGCCCGAGGCAAATCCCGCGCCGTCGCGATCAGCGCGGCGCGGCACCGCCTGTGCGATTGATCAGCTGGAGGATGCCCTCGCTCGCCGCCAGCGCGATCACATCGGCGACGCCGCCCCATTCGCCGTTGAGCGCGCCGGCCCTGATGGTGTTGGCCTGCTCGAGATCGCCGAGCTGGGCGCCGCCGGGACCCTTCAGCACCCAGCGGATGACGATGCGCTGCTTGCCCTCGGCCGGCGGGCTGATCTCGACCGAGCCGACCACCGTCATCGAATTGCTGTCCGGTGCATCGACCAGCACGATCTGGCTTTCGCCCAACGCGCGGCGCATGCCGGCGGTCAGGGCGCGATTGCCGTTGCCCGGCGCGCCGGTGACGGTCATCACGCGCACATGCGGAAATTTCGCCGCGGGCTGCGCGGGTGGCGGCGGCGCGGCGACCGGCGGCGCCCCGCCGGGTGTTGGCGGCGGCGGGGGGGCGGTCGTCGACGCTGGTGTCACCGGGCCCGGCGCGCCGCCGGCCGGCGGGACCTCGGTCGGCGGCAGCACCGTCGTCTGCGCACCGACTGGTGCGTTGGCGGGGTCGGCACGGCCGATCATCTCGGCGACGTGATAGGCGCCGCGCGCCGCGACGCGCGAGATCAGGCGATCGCCGCCATCGAGCCATTCGTCCGCGCTGGTGCTGACGATCTGCTCGCGACGGCCGATCAGCCCACCCTTGGCGTCGCGCACGGTCCACATCCAGGCGACACGCAGCTCGTCCTTGACCAGTTGCGGCTTGCCGGCCACCTCGATGGTGCGCGGCGCGCCGCTGCCGTTCGTCGTCGCCACGATGCCCTGCTCGCGCAGTGCCAGCACGATGGCGATCGGCAGGCGCTCGGCCATGGCGTCGGTGACGCCCTTGGGCGGCAGCACGACGAACTCCGCCTGCTCGACCGGCGGGCGCAGCCGCGGGTCGGCTGCCGCGCGGCCCTGGCTCTGGCTCTCCTTTTCGTCCGGCTGGAACGGTCGAGGCAGGTCGCCGCAGGCGCCCAGCGCCAGCAGCCAGGCAATCAACGCGACCCAATGAAGACGGCCGCTAGATCGCGACACAGGTCACCAGCAGGCCCAGCACGCAGAGCACGGCGAAGATCACCAGGTACGGCATCGCGATCAATCGACGAGCATGATCGCCGACAGGCCGCGGCCGTAATCCTTCACGCCCTGGAGCGTGTTGCGGCGGTAGCTGAAGAACTGCCGTTCGTTGCCCAGCGTGTCGTGGCCGCTGTCCTCGACGACGGCGACGCCCAGCAGCCGCAGCCTGCGCAGCAGGTAGCCGGGCAGGTCGAACATGTAGTGGCCGGCGCGGCGCGAGGCGGAGAAGAACGCGGCGTTGGTCTCGTCCTGGGCGATGAACGGCGCGGGGAACTCGGGACCGACCTCGTAGGATTCGCGCGCGATGCACGGGCCGACCGCGGCATGTACCCGCGCACGCTGGGCGCCCAGCTTCTCCATGGCGATCAGCGTCGTCTCGACGACGCCGGCCAGCGCGCCCTTCCAGCCGGCATGCGCCGCGCCGATCACGCCGGTCGTGGCATCGGCCATCAGCACCGGCGCGCAATCCGCCGACAGCACGCCCAGCGCCACCCCCGGCCTGTCGGTCACCATCGCATCCGCCTTGGGCGCGCCCGGCGATGTCCACAGCGCCTTGTCGTCGACGGTCAGCACCGTGGTCGAATGGACCTGGTGCACGGTCAGCAGGCGTTCCGGCGCCAGGCCCAGCCGGCCGGCGGCGCGGGCGCGGTTTTCCGCGACATTGGCCGGCTCGTCGGTCGAGCCGTAGCCGCAGTTGAGCGAGGCGTAGATGCCCTTGCTGACGCCGCCTTCGCGCGTGAAGAAGGCGTGCCGGACATGCGGCAGGCGGGCGAGACTGGGAAGCGTGAGCACGGGCAATCGCCGTTCGTCGCGGAAGGGGCGGCGAGCCGAGTCAGGTGAAGCCCGCCGCCGGGGGCAGCGACGGATCACGCAACGCGATCGCGCGAAACAGGGTGCCCATTTGGTCGGGGTCGATCAAGCGCCGCATCGCCGCGTCGATCGCCGCGGCCTGCTCCGGCGTCGCCATCTGGCGCAGCAGCGCCGCGCGGGTCTCGATCCCCAGGTCGCGCAGGAAATCGCCCTGACCGGCGGGGCCGTCGGTCAGGGCACCGGCCTGGCGGGCGGCGCGCAGGGCGGCGGCGAAATCCACATGGGCCGTCAGATCGGCCTCGCCGATGGCCTCGAAGACGCCGGCCGCCTTGTGCGCCCGCAACGCCTGCAGCGTGTCGCCGTGGGTGCCGCTGTCGTAGCCGTAGTCGATGAACAGCGCAGCGCCGCGATCGGCCACGATCCGGCGCGCGACATCGGCCGTCAGGGACGTGACGGCCGGCGAGAGCTCGGCGACCGCGCCGAAGCGTTCGATGCCGCGCACCGGGTCGGGCAGCAATGCGGCCAGTGGCGACTTGCCCGGTGCCGCGGCGAAGCCGAATTCGCCGCCCCCGCGCGTCAAGCCGATCATGCGCTCGGCCCAGCCCCAGGGCTGGCGCACGAGCTGGCGGATCGGCAGGGCGTCGAGGAACTCGTTGGCGATGAGCAGCAGCGGGGCACCCGGCGGCACCTCGGCGAAGCGCTCATGCCAGTGCACCGTGAAGTAGTCGGCCAGGGCGCCGCGCTGAACGTCGCGCAGGCCGGCATGGATCTCGACGAGGTGCAGGTCGAGGGCGTCATGGAAGCCCGGCACCGCGCGGGTGGCGCGCAGCGCGTCGAGGAGCAGGGTGCCGCGGCCGGGGCCGAGCTCGACCAGCCGCACACGCGCCGGCGAGCCCAGCACCAGCCAGCGCTCGGCCAGCCAGGCGCCGACGAGCTCGCCGAACATCTGGCTGATCTCGGGCGCGGTGACGAAGTCGCCGCCGCTGCCCAGCGGCCGGCCACTGCGGTAGTAGCCCAGCGCCGGGTGATTGAGCGCCTCGGTCATGAACTCGGCGACGGTGATCGGGCCGGCGAGCGTGATGCGTCGGCGCAGGATGTCGGCGAGCTCGGTCATCCCTATGTCGGCAGCGGCGGCCGCCTGAGCGCGCGCGTGATCAGCCAGCCCCCGAACGCCACCAGCGGCAGCGACAGGATCATGCCCATGGTCAGCCAATCGCCGACGAGATAGCCGAGATGCGCGTCGGGCTCGCGCCACAGCTCGCCGATGATGCGGGCCATGCCGTAGCCGGCCCAGAACACGCCGCAGATGAAGCCCGGCCGTCGGCGCATGCCGAAGACGCGCCACAGCGTCACGGTGATCGCGAACAGGATCAGCCCCTCGAGACTGGCCTGGTAGAGCTGGCTGGGATGGCGCGCCACATGCAGCGCGTCGCGGGGAAAGATCATCGCCCACGGCACGTCGGTCGGCCGGCCCCACAGCTCGCCGTTGATGAAGTTGGCCATGCGGCCGAAGAACAGGCCCTGCGGCGCCACGATGCCGATGACGTCGGCGAAGGCGAAGAGGTCGGCCTTCTGCTTGTAGGCGTAGAAGACGATCGCCAGTGTCACGCCCAGCAGGCCACCGTGGAAGGACATGCCGCCTTCCCATACGGTGAAGATCTTCAGCGGGTTCGAGAGATAGAAGCCGGGCTTGTAGAACAGCACGTAGCCCAGCCGGCCGCCGAGGATCACGCCCAGCGCCGCCCAGAACAGGAAATCATCGAGCGCCCGGGCACTCATCACGCGCGGCGTCTGCTCGACGATGCGCCGCGCCATCAGCCACGCAATGACGAGACCCGTGATGTAGGCCAGGGCGTACCAGCGGATGGCGAGCGGGCCGATGGCGATCGCGACGGGGTCGATGTCGGGGTAGGGGATGACCGCTGGCAGCATGGGCGCGGTGTAGCGGCCCCGACAGCCGCTGTCACGCGAGGCATTGCCGCGTCACGCGGGCCAGGCAGGCTCAGCGGTAAGGATCGGCCGCCGACAGATGGTCAGTGATGTAGCGCCGCACGCCATCCTCCAGGGTGGTGAAGGGCGCCGCGTAACCGGCCGCACGCAGGCGCTCGACGCGCGCCTCGGTGAAGTACTGGTAGCGGGCGCGGATCGCCTCCGGCGTGTCGATCCAGTCGATGGCGACCGGCCGGTCCATCGCGGCGAAGACGGCGTGCGCGAGGTCGAGGAAGCTGCGCGCCCGGCCAGTGCCGACATTGAACAGGCCGGACAGCCGCGGCTGGCGCCACAACGCCAGCATGGCCTCGACGCAGTCGTCGACCCAGATGAAGTCGCGCAGCTGGCCGCCATCGACGTAGTCGGGGTTGTGCGAGCGGAACAGCCGCGCGCGGCCGCCGTCGCGCACCTGCTCGAACAGCGCCAGGGCGACGCTGCGCTGCCCGCCCTTGTGGTACTCGTTGGGACCATAGACGTTGAAGAACTTCAGGCCGGCCCACGATGGCGGCGTCTGCTCGCCGGCCGAGACCATGCGCAGCACCTCGAGATCGAAGCGATGCTTGCTGGCGCCGTAAGGATTGAGCGGCTCCAGCCGGCGCAGCGCCTGGCCATCGAAGGCATCGTCGAAGCCCTGGGCGCCGTCACCGTAGGTCGCGGCCGAGGAGGCATACAGGAAGGGGATCCCGCGCCGGGCGCAGAAGTGCCAGAGCGAGCGTGGCAAGACGACGTTGACGCGCTCGAGCAGGTCGAGGTCGGTCTCGGTCGTCGAGCTGATGGCGCCGAGATGGAAGAGCGCCTCGACGCGATGGCCGTCGCGCTCGAGGAAATCGGCGAGCGCTTCGGGCGGCACGAAGGCCGCGAGGTTGCGCCGCTTCAGCAGGTTGCGCCGCTTGGCCTCGTGGTCGATGCGGTCGACGACGACGACGTCCGACACGCCGGCGCGTTCCAGCGCCGCGACCAGACAGGAGCCGATGAAACCGGCGCCGCCGGTGACCACGATCATGCGCGCCTTATAGCGCGGCCACGGCGCTGGCGCGTGACGGCGCTGGCGCCTATATCGCTGGGACCGCTGCGGAGGACGCCATGCAGACGCGCAATCCCCTTCTGGACGACCTGGCCAAGGTGGCGGCCGGCGCCGCTGGCGCGCTGAGCGGCGTGCGCGACGAGGTCGAGGCGCGCATCCGCGATCAGCTGGCCAAGATCCTCGACGGCATGAACCTGCCCGATCGCGAGGAGTTCGACGTCGTGCGGGCCATGGCGGTGGCGGCGCGCGAAGAGAACGAGGCGCTGAAGGCGCGCATCGCCCAGCTCGAGGCGCGGCTCGACAAGTCGGAGCCGCCCAGCGGTGCCTGAGGCCCGATCAGACGCAGCTATGGATTAAAAAGACTGAATCCACACGATGGATTCTTGCGCCCGGAGTCCTGACGTGGCAGGCTATGGGTAGTGGGCGCCAAGAACACGCCCACTAGATTTGGAAACGCACCGGATGTCGTAGTGGTTCGCGCCTGCCATCCAGCCCATCCGGGACGTGGCGGGTGCATAGGGATTCGTGGGGTGGCTGATGGCGCTGATGCAACGGGAGCATAGCGAGCGAAGGGCACCCAATCCGCTTGAATTGGTCGAGCGGGTCGTGACGGAAAACCAGTGGCCCTACGACCGGACCAGCGAACAGGAAATCGCCGTCGAGGTCGCCGGCCGCTGGTGCGACTACCGGATGTTCTTCGCCTGGCGCGAGGACGTCAGCGCGCTGCACTTCACCTGCGCCTTCGACGCGCGCATCCCGACCGAAAAGCATCGCGACGTGCACGGGCTCCTCGCCCAGATCAACGAGAAGCTGTGGCTCGGCCACTTCGACCTGTGGTCGGAGGAGGGCCTGCCGATGTTCCGCCACTCGATCCTGCTGCGCGGCACGCGCGGCCTGACCATCGAGCAGCTCGAAGATCTCATGGAGATCGCGATCGGCGAGAGCGAGCGCTTCTATCCAGCCTTCCAATACGTCGTCTGGGCCGGCAAGACGCCCAGCGAAGCCCTGGCCGCCTCGATCCTCGAGACGGTCGGGCACGCGTGAGTTCAGTTCCGACGCCCCCTCAGGACAACCAAGAGAACCAAAGAGGCGTCGCGCCGCGCCGGTCCCAGCCCTCTCCCCGGGACCGGCGCGGTTGAACTGCCCGGCGGCATTGGGGAAATTGCCTTGTATCTCGCGGCCGGACGTGCCTATTGACCGGACGTTCGACTTCTTGGCCGGAATCGGCTGCCGGTGTGCCGCAGGGTGTGCCTCGCGTTGGGACTTCCAGGACGATCGAGCCTGCGCGTTGTGACGGCTGTCCGATGCGTCCCGTGCCTACCCAGAGGAAACGCCCATGGCCAAGGGTACCGTCAAGTTCTTCAACCAGACCAAAGGCTACGGCTTCATCCAGCCGAGCGATGGATCGAAGGATGTGTTCGTCCACATCTCCGCCGTGCAGCGCGCCGGTCTCGACGGCCTGACCGAAGGTCAGACCGTGTCGTTCGATGTGTCCATGGAGCGCGGCAAGCCCGCCGCGACCAATCTCAAGGCTGAGTGAGCAGGCACCGATGGCCAAGGAAGACCTCATCGAGTTCCAGGGGACGATCGCCGAGGCGCTGCCCGACGGTCGCTTCCGCGTCACCCTGGAATCTGGGTCGGAGATCATCGCCTACACCGCCGGCCGCATGAAGAAGAACCGCATCCGCGCGCTCGCCGGCGACCGCGTCACGGTCGAGATGACGCCCTATGACCTGACCAAGGGCCGCGTCATCTATCGTCACAAGGACGAGAAGCCCGGCAGCCTGGGCGCCGCGCCACGCCGGCGCAATTTCGTGCGCCGATAATCTAGTCCCGTACCGCCTTCGTATCGACCGGCGCCGCGAGCGACACCCGGCAAGGGTGTCGTGTGCAGGCGATCTCGACTTCCCATCTGCCTGACGTGAGCCACGCGGCGTCGACACCGGCTTCGTGGCCGACATAGCCCAGCCCGACGCTGCGGCCGACGGTATGCCCGAACATTCCCGATGCGACGATGCCGGCGCGCGCATCGTCGCGCCAGATCGGCTCGTCGTGCAGCAACAGCGGCGCGGAATCCTCGAGGACGATGGACACCAGCCGACGCTGCAGTCGCTGGCCGCGCGCGGGCAGCAGCGCCTCGCGGCCGATGAAGCCGCCCGGCTTGTCCCAGGCCACCGCGAAGCCCAGTCCCGCCTCCAGCGGCGAGGTCTCGTCGGTGATGTCGTGGCCGAAATGGCGGTAGCCGCATTCGAGCCGCAGCGAGTTCATCGCGTGGTAGCCGGCGAGCTTCAGGCCGAGCCCTTCGCCGGCTTCGAGCACCGCGTCGAACACGCCGGCGGCGAACTCCGCGGGGATGTAGAGCTCCCAGCCCAGCGCGCCGACATAGGTCAGCCGCGAGGCGCGCACCCGCGCGAAGGCGACGTCGATGTCGCGCGAGGTCATGAAGGCGAAGCCTTTGGCGCTGAAGTCCTCGTCGGGCGACAGCGCCGCCATCAGCGCGCGCGAATGCGGACCCATCACGCCCAGCACGACATGGCCGGAGGTGATGTCGGTGGCGCTGCAGCGCGATCCCGCGGGGATATGCCGGCGCAGCCAGACGAGGTCGCGTGTCTGGCACGCGGCCGAGGTGACGACGAGGAATTCCTCGCGCGACAGGCGCGTGACGGTGACGTCGGCCTCGATGCCACCGCGCTGGTTGAGCCACTGCGTGTAGACCACGCGGCCGGGCTCGACGGCGATGTCGTTGGCGCAGATGCGGTTCAGCACCATCTCGGCGTCGATGCCCTGCACCAGGAACTTGCCGAACGAGGTCTGGTCGAACAGCGCCACGCCCTCGCGTGCCGCGCGATGCTCCTCGCCGGAGGGGCCGAACCAGTTCTGCCTGCCGTAGCTGTAGGCATATTCCGGCGCCATGTCGGGCGGCGCGAACCAGTTGGCGCGCTCCCAGCCCGCGGTCTCGCCGAAGCAGGCGCCCATCACCGCGAGGCGGTCGTGCAGCGGCGAGCGCCGCGCGCCGCGCGCGGTCTCGACCTGGCGATAGGGCCAGTGCATGGCGTAGAGCAGCCCAAGCGTCTCGATGGTGCGCTCGCGCAGATAGGCGCGGTTGCGCTGGAAGGGCATGACGCGGCGGATATCGACGTCCCACAGATCCATCGGCGGATGGCCGTTGACGATCCAGTCGGCCAGCACCTTGCCGGCGCCGCCCGAGGACTGGATGCCGATCGAGTTGAATCCCGAGGCGACGAAGAAGCCCGGCAGCTCCGGCGCCTCGCCCAGCAGGTAGCGGTCGTCGGGCGTGAAGCTCTCCGGCCCGTTGAAGAAGGTGCGGATGCCGACCTCGCCGAAGCGTGGCACGCGATGCGCCGCCTTCTCGAGCTGCGGCGCGATGTGGTCCATGTCGATCGGCAGGGTGCCGAAGGCGAAATCGTCGGGCGCGCCGCGATGATCCCACGGCCGCGATACCGGTTCGAACCAGCCGACCAGCAGCTTGCCGGCGTCTTCCTTGAAGTAGTTCGCGCCGTCGGGGTCGCGCAGCACGGGGGTGTCGGGCGACAGCCCGGCGATCGGCTCGGTGACGACGTAGAAGTGCTCGGCCGCGTGCAGCGGCACCGCCACGCCGGCCATCTCGCCGACCTGATGACCCCACAGCCCGGCGCAGTTCACGACGATCTCGGCGGCGATGTCGCCCGCGGCGGTGCGCACGCCGGCGGCGCGACCGTTCTTCTTCAGGATGCCGGTGACGGCGGCTCCCTCGTGGATGCGTACGCCACCGCTGCGGGCGCCGCGCGCCAGCGCCATCGCGGTGTCGACCGGATTTGTCTGCCCATCCTTGGGGATGAACAGGCCACCGACCACGTCGTCGACATTGAGCAGCGGCCAGCGATCGCGTGCTTCGCCTGGCGTCAGCAGATGCGCCTCGAGGCCGAAGTGCCGAGCCATCGATGCGCCGCGCCGCAACTCCTCCCAGCGGCCTTCGCTGGCGGCGATGGCCAGCGAGCCGCGCTGCTTGAAGCCGGTGGCGACGCCGGTTTCCAGCTCCAGGATCGAGAACAGCTCGGCGGTGTACTTCGCCAGCCGCGTGAGGTTGTGCGTGGCGCGCAGTTGGCCGACGAGGCCGGCGGCGTGCCACGTCGTACCGCTGGTGAGCTTCTGGCGCTCCAGCAGCACGACGTCGTGCCAGCCATGCTTGGTCAGGTGGTACGCGACGCTCAGACCGACGATGCCGCCGCCGATGATCACAACCTGTGCGCTGGTCGGCGGCGCGGCACCGTTACTCATCATCCCCTCACAGCGAGCGGTACACCGCGCTCTCGTAATCGCGGAACAGGCCGATCACCTGCGGATCGAAGAACGGCAGAGTCTGCGTGGCGAAGACGCCGCCGATCTTCTTCACCGGATCGGCCCAGAAGTAGGTATTGGCAAGGCCCGCCCAGGCGAGGCTGCCGGGCGAACGGCCCTGCGGCGTGGTGGCGGTGTTGATCAGGAAGCTCAGGCCCCACTTGCAGGTCATGCCCGGGTAGAAATCGGCGTCGGCGGAGTAGGGCGGGATCGCCGTGTTCAGGGCCACCACGTTGATGTCGCCGATATTGTTGCGCGCCATCTCGGCGAAGGTCTGCTTGCTCACCAGCGGCGCGCCCTCGTTGAGCAGGCACTGCACGAATTTCAGGTAGTCCTGCACCGTGCCGTAGAGCCCGCCGCCGCCCATGTGGAATTCCGGCTCCTGCGGAATCTCGAACGGCATCGCCGCGAGCTTGCCGTCCTCGCCGCGCGCATGCATGCCCGACAGCCGGCCGCGCTGATCGTCGCTGAGCTTGAAGGAGGTCGAGCTCATGCCCAGCGGCTCGAAGATGTTCTTGCGCAGGTACGCGTCGAGCTTCTCGCCGCTCGCCGCCTCGACCGCCTTGCCGACCCAGTCGATGTTGATGCCGTAGTCCCAGCGCGTGCCGGGATCGAAGGTCAACGGCGTGCCCAGCGCGGCGTTCTGGCAGGAGATGATGCCGGGAATCCCGGTTGCCTCCATGTACTTGCCCAACGCCGCGTTCCAGATGTCGTAGGAGAAACCGGCGGTGTGGGTCAGCAGCTGGCGCAGCGTGATCGCGCCCTTGGCCGGCCTCAGCTTCGGCTTGCCGGCGGCATCGTAGCCTTCGAAGACCTGCGGGCTCGCGAGCTGCGGCAGCAGCTTGCCGATCGGCTCGTCGAGCGAAAGCTTGCCGCGCTCGACCAGCTGCATCGCCGCCATGGCCGTGATCGCCTTGGTCATCGAGGCGATCCACACCACGGTATCCGGCGTCATCGAGGCCGGCTTGTCGACTTCGCGCACGCCGAAGGCGCCTTCGTAGATCGTCCCCGAATTGGTGGTGGCGGCAGCCGCGACTCCGGCGGCCGCGCCGCTGTCGATGCCCTGTCTCAGGACGTCGTCGATATCAGGCATGGCGTTCTCCTCCACCGGGATCTCGCGCCCCGGCGACGCAAGCCTACGCCGGACTCCGCCTTAGAGGGAGTCGTACACGGCCTTCTCGAACGCCTTGAAGGCCTTGACCGACTTGGTGTCGCAAAACGGCAATATCTGCGTGCCCCAGACTCCGGCGACGCGCTTCACCGGATCGATCCAGAAGTAGAGATTACCCAGACCCGCCCAGGCCAAGCTGCCGGCGCTGCGTCCCTCGGGTGTGGGCCGGGTGTTGATCGAGAAGCTCAGGCCCCATTTCTGCGGGATGTCGGGGAAGAGGTTGGCGTCCAGCGACATCGCCGGCACGAAGCTCTTGAGCGTCTCGACGAAGATGTCGCCCATGTTGTTGCGCGCCATCTCGGCGAAGGTCTCGGGCTTCACCAGCCCGCCACCATCGGCGAGCAGTGCGCGGACGAAGGCGAGGTAGTCGGGGACGGTGCCGAACAGTCCGCCGCCGCCGCCGAGGAACTCCGGCTCCTCCGAGCGCACCAGCGCCATGGTCTGCAGCTTGCCGTCCGGCTGGCGCGCGTGCGGCGTGGCGCGCCGCGCCTGCTGGTCGGGCCGCAGGCGGAAGCTGGTGTCGCGCATCCCCAGGGGCGCGAAGATGTGGTCGTGGAAATAGGCTTCGAGGTCCTGGCCGCTCGCCGCCTCCACGGCGCGGCCCGCCCAGTCGATCGCGATGCTGTACTGCCAGCGCGTGCCGGGATCGAAAGTCAGCGGCGCGTTGAGCGATTCCAGCTTGGCGGTAGGCAGGCCGGGCAGGCCGGTGACCTTCATGTATTTCTGGATGTCGCCGTTCCAGTTCTCGTAGCCGAAGCCCGCGGTATGGGTGAGCAGCTGGCGCAGGGTGATCGGTGATTTGGCCGGCCGCAGGATCGGCTTGTCGGCGGCATCGAAGCCTTCGAGCACCTGTGGGTTGGCGAGTTGCGGCAGCACCGCCGAGATCGGCGTGTCGAGCGACAGCTTGCCGCGTTCGACCAGCTGCATCGCCGCCGTGGCGGTGATCGCCTTGGTCATCGAGAACAGGCGCATCACCGTATCCAGCGTCATCGGCTGCGCATCGCCCAGGGCACGCACGCCATGCGCGCCCTGATAGATCACGCCCTGATCGCTCGCCGCCGCCGCCACGATGCCATGCACGTCGGCGCTGCCCACGGCGTCGGCCAGCGCCTTGTCGATCCTGTCCGTCATGAACCCACTCCCCTCGTGACGCGGGCGAGCCTACGTCACGGTGCGGCGGTGGGCATAGAGGCTACATCGCGCTCTGCAGGTAGTTCTGGAGACCGACCTTCTCGATCAGCTCGAGCTGGGTCTCGAGGTAGTCGATGTGCTCCTCGGTCTCGTCGAGGATCTCGCGCAGTATGTGGCGCGAGACGTAGTCGGGCGCGCCCTCGCATTCGGCGATGGCGGCGACCAGGTCCTGGCGCCCCTGGCGCTCCATCGCGAGGTCGGCCTTCAGGCCTTCGGGCACGCTCTCGCCGATTCCCAGGCGGCCGAGATCCTGCAGGTTCGGCAGGCCCTCGAGCACCAGGATGCGCTCGATGAGCTTGTCGGCGTGCTTCATCTCGCCGATGGATTCCTTGTATTCCTTCTCGGCCAGCGACTCGAAGCCCCAGTTCTTCCACATGCGGGCGTGCAGGAAATACTGGTTGATCGCGGTCAGCTCGTTGCGCAGCACCTTGTTGAGATGCTGGATGATCTTGGCATCGCCCTTCATGGCCGCCTCCGACTCGTGGGGTTCACGAATCGTTATAACGCCGCAGCGGCGCGATCGTTGAACTAAACTTGCAGCTGAAAACGCGGATCACTCCGCGGCGACGGCGACCGGCTGGTCGTCGCCGCGATGGGCGCGCAGGAGATCGGCGATGGCGCAGCTGCACTTGCCGCATTGCGGGCGGGTGCCGCAGGCGCGGTAGACCTCGCCGACGGTCTCGCAACCATTGGCGACCACTTCACGGACGAGGCCCTCGTTCAGGGCGTTGCAGATGCAAACGTACACGGTGGACGTTCTCTCCCGACAGGCGGGGCGGACTTTGCCGAATCTGCGAGTAAGTCGCAACAGCGAAATGGTCACAGTTGAGTGGGGACAAAATCAGGTTACCTTTCTGAGGGTTAGGTGAGGAGCGGCGGCATGCGGGTAGGCGTCGAGGTCGGCGGCACGTTCACGGATCTGGTGGCCGTGGCCGGCGGCAGGGTCGTGGTCACCAAGGTGCCCAGCACGCCGCGCAGCCCCGATATCGGCGCGCTCGACGCCCTGCGCGCCTCCGGCCTGGCGATCTCGGGCATCGAGGATCTCGGCCACGGCTCCACGGTGGCGACCAACGCGGTGCTGGAGCGCAAGGGCGCCAAGGTGGCGTTCGTCGCCACGGCGGGCTTTCGCGACATGCTGTTCCTGCAGCGCCACGACCGCCGCAACATCTACGACCTCGCCTATCGCAAGCCGCAGCCGCCGGTGCACCGAGCCGATTGCTTCGAAGCGTTCGAGCGCGTGGCGGCCGACGGCTCGGTGAGGACGCCGCTCGACGAGAAGGCCGTGCGCGAGACCCTGGTGCCGGCGCTGAAGGCCGGCGGCTATGGTGCGGTGGCGATCTGCCTGCTCAACGCCTACGCAAATCCCGGGCACGAGCTGACGCTCGCCGCGCTGTTGCGATCGGCGCTGCCTGGCGTGCTGGTGCAGTGCTCGCACGAAGTGGCGCGCGAGTTCCGCGAGTTCGAGCGCGCCTCGACCACGGTGCTGTCGGCCTATGTCCAGCCGGTGATCGACGGCTACCTGCAGCGCTTCGAGGACACGCTGTCGGGCGACGGCTTCAGGGGCCGCTTCACGGTGATGCAGTCCAACGGCGGGCGGCTGCCGGCCGACGCCATGCGCAGGAGCGCGATCACCGCATTGTATTCCGGCCCGGCGGCCGGCGTCGTCGGTGCGCTGCGCCAGGTGGCGCGCTCCGGATTCGGCAACCTCGTGACCTTTGACATGGGCGGCACCAGCACCGATGTCTGCCTGGTCGAGAACGGCCGGCCGGCGCTGGCGTCGGAGACCGAGATCGACGGCCTGCCGATCCGCACGCCGGTGCTCGACATCGTCTCGGTCGGCGCCGGCGGCGGCAGCATCGCCTGGGTCGACGATGGCGGCATGCTGCGCGTGGGTCCGCAGAGCGCCGGCGCCGATCCCGGCCCGGCCTGCTACGGCAAGGGCGGCACGCAGCCGACGACCACCGACGCGCATGTCGTGATCGGCACCATCCGGCCGGGGTCCTTCCTCGGCGGACGCATGACGCTCGATGCGGCGGCGGCGCGCGCGGCGTTCGAGCCGCTGGCCCAACGCTTCGACATGTCGGTCGAGGAGGCGGCGGCCAGCGCGCTGCGCCTGGCCAACGCCAACATCATGCGCGCTATCCAGCTGGTCTCGACGGAACGCGGCCGCGATCCGCGCGACTACGTGCTGGTGCCCTTCGGCGGCGCCGGCCCGCTGCACGCCGCGAAGGTGGCCGAGGATCTCGGCATCGGCACCATCGTCGTGCCGCCCAATCCCGGCGTGATCTCGGCCTATGGCCTGCTGGCATCGGACTACACCAAGTTCGACAGCATCACGCGCAAGATGCGGCTCGACGATGCGGCGGCCAAGGACGCGACCGAGCGCTTCGCCGAGATGCGGGCGCGGCTCGCAGGGCAGTTCGACGGCATGGGGCTGACCGGCAAGCTCGCCTTCACGCACACGCTGGAGATGCGCTTTGTCGGCCAGGCCTTCGAGGTGCCGGTCGAGGTGCCGGAAGACCGCGTCGCATCGCTCGATGCCGCCTATCTCGCCGAACGCTTCGGCGAGGCGCATCACCGCATGTTCCTGCACGGCGCCAATCTCGACCGCGCGGTCGAGATCGTCTCGCTGCGCGTCGGCGCCACCCTGCCGATCGACTCGCTGCCCAAGCTGGAGCGCGAGCGCGCCGCGCCGCGCGCGGCCGAGCAGGCCCGTGTCCACGAGGGCGG
>JBFXAZ010000097.1:0-21448 GCA_050183765.1 Reyranellaceae bacterium
GAAGGTGATGTTGTGGCCCTGGCCGTGGCTGTGGCTGCCGGAGAACAGCGTCACCTTGCCGTCGCTGTGGACGCGGACGATGGCGCTCTCGTAGCCGCCGTGGAGCCCGCCGCGCGTCGCGAGGTTGCGGCTCGAACCCGTGCCTGACTTGTCCAGGAAAGCGGCGAGTCCGATCCCCATCCAGACGCCGCCGGCGCGGCAGCGCGCCTGCTCGCGCCGCAGCGCCGGGTAGTCCGCGACGGCGAGGAGCTTGTCGAGAAGCGCCGGCGGATCGCCGATGTCGTAGGTGCGGCCGAGCGGGTTGGGATAGGGGAACTGGTCGGCGCGGATGAGATTCTTCCGCCGCACCTCGACGACGTCGAGGCCCATCTCGCGCGCGCCGTTCTCAAGAAGGCGCTCGTTCACGAACGTCGCCTCCGGCCGCCCCGAGCCGCGATAGGCATCGACCGAGACCGTATTGGAATAGACGCCGCGGACCCGGAGGTGGACCGCCGGTGTCGTGTACAGGCCCGTCACGGTCTGCGGATAGGAATTACCGGGAATCGACGGCGCGAACTGCGTGAGATAGGCGCCCAGCGCGGCCATGGTGTCGACCTTCATGCCGACGATGCGGCCGCTGCGGTCGAACGCCATCGCCGCCCGGGTGTGATGGTCGCGCGCCTGGCTGTCCGAGAGGAACGCCTCCGACCGGGTCGAGGTCCATTTGACCGGCCGTCCCGTCAGCTTCGCCGCCCAGGTGATGACGGCGCCTTCGGCGATATGGATCTTGAGCCCGAAGCCGCCGCCGACGTCGGGCGCGATCACCCGGATGCGGTGCTCGGGCTCGAAAAGGAGGAACTTGGCGAGCCAGCGCCGGAAGTAGTGCGGGATCTGGGTCGTACACCAAAGCGTGAAGCGTTCGGTCTCGGCTTCGTAGTTGGCAAGGAAGGAGCGCGGCTCCATCGGGTTGCCGAGCACGCGGTTGCTATCGAGTGTGAGCTCGGTGACGTGATGGGCAGCGGCGAAGGCCGCATCAACGGCCGCCTTGCTGCCCTTCTCGATCTCGAATACGAGATTGCTTCCGAGCTCCTCATGCAGGATGGGTGCATCCGAGTCGAGCGCGCGCGCCGTCTCGGTGACGGCGGAAAGTGGCTCATAGGCCACCGCCACCGCCTCCGCGCCGTCGAGCGCTGCCGCGCGCGTCTCGGCGATGACGCAGGCGACGACGTCGCCGACGTGGCAGACCTTGCCCTTGGCGAAGATCGGCTTCAGCTTTTCGTTCATCGGCCGCCCGTCGCCGAACGGCATCGGGTGGACGCAGACGAGCTTGCCGAGTCCCGCCCCCTCCCAGTCGCTTATCGTCAGCACGCGATGGACGCCCTCCAGCGCGAGCGCCATAGCGGCATCGACCGAGACGATGCGGGCATGCGCGTGCGGGCTTCGCACGAAGGCCGCATGCAGCATGCCGGGCAGCTGCATGTCGTCGACGTAGCGCCCGCGCCCGGTGACGAAGCGGAAATCCTCGGGCCGGCGCAGAGCCTGACCGAAATACATGGGTGAGCCCCTATTCCAGACACGGCTACCGAGAACGTCTGACATGAGACGGACTGCTGTCAATCTGCTGGATGATGGCTCCGCCCGATTGGCCACCCGGACAAAGTCGTCCCGGGCTCGCCGGCTCAGAGCGCCGGCAGCGCTCCCCGGCGGCGGCGAGCCCGCGGGCGAGCGTGGCCGTGGTTCCGGCCACAAAGGGCGGCGCGATGGCGGCGCCGGAATCGCGGCTTCGCGCCACTGTGCACCCGCCGGTGCAAATCCGAGTTAAGTCGTGACCCGCGGGGAATTCATACTCCGCGTGACCATGACAGATCTGTTCGAGGTCAGGGTCGCGCAAATCGCCCTGCGGCGGGGTGGCGCGGGTGAGGTCCAGGCATTTGAACAGACGCTTCTGACCGATCACGCCCTGTCGCAGGAAAGCTTAGGGAGGCAGACGGCGACCTGATGCTCTCGACGCCGAGCACGAGTCCAATGCTGACGACACTGCGCGATCTGCCAAACGGCTGACCGCGTGTTCGTCCTAGGCCTGATCCAGATGCATCAGAAGGCGATTGCGTTGCTGCAGCGCTACGCCGCAAGGGGCGCTCGCGAATTCGCGCGAAGCGCATCGCCGGCGAATCGCCACCATCTGGAGACCGTTCGGCGCGTATCGAACGGCGAAAACGAGCAAAAGGGTTAAGCTGGCTCGCCCGGTCGACCTAGGCTCCGAGTCGCGGCGAGTCGCCCGGCCTGTGTCGTGGCCTTCCCGCCCGTGATCACGCGAAGCGACGGCCGCGCATGCCGGCGCGCCAGCCGGCCTGCGATTACCCACGCTGCAACGGCTGCGATCACAGTCCCCGCGCCGGCTGCCAGCGGGAGCACCGCCAGGGCACTGGATGCCAGCGGACCGATCGTCAGTACGACGGCGACAGCGGAGCCTGCAGCAATGGCGAAAGTCACCGGGAAAAGCAGCAGGGTGACTTGCAATCGGATCGGCATGACAGAACAACGGCCGGCTCAATGCCGTGTTCCCCGCTAAGCTGGAAGGTCCGGCGTTTTGCCAGACCCATCGTACGCATCCGGTGGAGCTTGCAATTACCCACATCCAGTCGATTTTCTCAAGAAAGAGCTCGCTACCTACTATTACGTCGTAATTTCTTGTCTGGCACCGATTCGCAGAGTGAGCGGTGCCGATGGACAGGGAATTGGAAAGCTGTCAATCGGACGGGGAGGACCATCATGCGCGTCGCCGTGTTCAATACCAAACCGTACGATCGGCAATTCCTGGATGCGGCGAATACGGGGGCGGGGCATGAACTCGTGTACCTCGAATCCCGGCTCACGTTGCAGACTGCAATGGCGGCCGAGGGGGCACAGGCGGTCTGTGCGTTCGTCAACGATGAGCTCAGGGCAGACGTGCTCCACGCCCTCGTCCGGCAAGGAATCCGTCTAGTGGCTCTGCGATGCGCCGGATTCAACAACGTCGACCTCGCTGCGGCACGCGACCTCGGCATAACCGTGGCGCGGGTGCCCGAGTATTCCCCTTACGCAGTCGCCGAATAGACCGTGACGTTGATCCTCGCTTTGAACCGCAAAATCCATCGCGCCTATGCGCGCGTCAGAGAGGGCAATTTTGCCTTGGAGGGACTGCTGGGATTCGACCTGAACGGCCGCACTGTTGGCGTCGTGGGCACCGGCAGGATCGGCACGACATTCGCCCGCATCATGGCCGGGTTTGGCTGCACAATCCTCGCATTCGATCCGAAGCCGAACGCCGATTGCGCGGCGTTTGGCGTCCGCTACGTTTCCATGCCGGAGCTGCTGCGGAACGCCGACATCGTATCTTTGCACTGCCCGCTCACGCCGGAGACCCACTACCTGATCGACGCCGCAGCAGTGGCGCAGATGCGCGATGGGATGATGCTCATCAATACCAGCCGCGGCGCGGTCATCGATACCCGTGCTGTGGTCAAGGGTTTGAAATCGGGACGGATTGGCAGCCTCGGCCTCGACGTCTATGAGGAGGAAGCCGACCTCTTCTTCGAGGACCTGTCCGACAAGGTGATCCAGGACGACGTGTTTGCGCGCCTTCTGTCCTTCCCGAACGTCCTCATAACAGGGCATCAGGCGTTCTTCACCGCTGACGCCATGCAGGCGATTGCCGAAACGACGATCGCGAACATCACGAGTTTTGAGCGGCACGGGCGCGCCGTCCATGTGGTCTCCGTCGAGAAACTCATCTGATCCGCGGTCGTCGTGCAGTCCCTGCTCGCGTTCTTTCCGATCCTGCTGATTCTCGTGCTGATGATCGGTGGAAAATGGTCTGCTGCGGCGGCCGGAACGCTGGGACTGGCCGTCGCTGTTGCTATCGCTGTCTTCGCGTTTGGATACGGAGCCTCCGTCCATGCCGAATTTACACCTATGGGTGCGGTCGGTGGGGCGCTTACAGAGGCACTGTTCGTGGCAGGGACCGTTCTGTGGATCGTGTTTCCGGCCTTGTGCATTTTTGAGTTGCAGAACCGTTCGGGTGCGTTCGACGTCCTGAAAATTGGTCTGACCCGCGTAACCGGCGATCGGCGGCTTGTCGCCATACTCGTCGGCTGGTTCTTCGCACTGTTCATGGAGGGCGCCGCCGGATTCGGAACGCCGGTGGCGCTCGCGGCGCCGATACTGGTCAGTCTTGGCTTCCCGCCGGTGCAGGCGGTAACGCTCGCGCTGATCGGGCACGCGGTGGGCGTTTCCTTCGGGGCGGTCGGCACGCCGATATTCCCGCAGGTGGCCATCACCGGGCTGACAGGGCTGGAGATCGCGCAAAGCACCGGCTTGCTGCACGCCACGCTCGGCGGAATCCTGCTGATCTTCCTCGTCGGGATCGCGGGGCGCGACGTCGCGCCAGCCGGGCGGGAGGATTGGCGCCATTGGGGTTGGGCCTGCCTTGCCGCGCCGTGCTTCCTGGTGCCGTTTCTTGCAATCGCGATGTTCGTCGGCCCGGAGTTGCCCACCCTCGCCGGGGCGTTGGTCGGCGGGACGGTCTTCGTAGCGCTACTATGGTGGCGACATGGCGGGACACGCCACGCAGCGCAGGTGGCGGCCGGTGGGTCGCTCGGCGCGGCGCTGTGGCGGGCGTCGCTTCCCTACGTGATCCTGCTGGTCCTGATCCTCGCCACGCGCCTGATCGCGCCGCTCCAGCAGGCCCTGCAGAGCGTCACGTGGCAATGGACGCTGTTCGAGGAATTCTCCGGCAGCGTTCAGCCTTTGTATCATCCGGGCTCGATGCTCATGCTCGGCTTCGTCATCGGGAGCCTGTTGCAGGGTCGCGGCATGGTGGAGATTGCCGCCGCATCCGCCCGGTCGGCGCGGCGCATCCTCCCCGTCATCGTCGCGCTCGTGGCCATGCTCGGTCTATCGCGGGTCATGGTGCACGCCGGGATGATCGCGGCCCTGGCGGAAGTCGCGGCGGCCCACCTGGGTCCGGTTTGGCCGCTTGTAGCGCCAGCGGTCGGCGTGCTCGGCAGTTTCGTGGCCGGGTCGGCGACCGCATCCAACATCCTGCTTACGAACTTTCAGGAGTCGACGGCACGTGCCCTTGGTCTGCCGATTCTTCAGCTTGTCTCAGCTCAGGGATTTGGCGCCGCCGTCGGCAATATCATCTGCCCGCACAACGTCATTGCCGGCGCGGCGACGGTCGGGTTGAGCGGCCGGGAAGGCGAGGTGCTCCGACGCACCGTCCTCGCGTGCGGCTGCTATGCTTTGGCCGGCGGCGTGCTGGTGTATGCGTTGACCGCCTGGGTGGACGAGGGGTGACGAATGGCAGCCGATCGGGCATTTGGCAGGGGCGACCTGTTCCGTTTGTTTGACTCTGATCTCGCGATTCCATTCGCGGTCGCCGTGCTGTGTGCATGCGATTCGATGACCGTTAAATGATGCGTAATGCAATCACTGATGAGGCACGCAACAGCTCTGCGAAGGCGATCCGCTTCTCGCTCTCAATCGGAGCCGCCCTGACCGCCGCCGCCTGTGTTTCGCCGCAGAGCTGGGAGGCCGTTCGCGTGCTACAAGACATCGAGGCGCGCGAACTACCCAGCGACCTGAAGGCGATGACACCGGAGCCGGATCGTCGCAAAGTCTCGTTCCGGACGGACGAACGGGTCATCTTCGCCGACATCTATGATCCGCGCCAGCCAATCGGCGCGCGGCTCGTCCTCGTTCCCGGTTTCACACCCCACGGCAAGGACGATCCCCAGCTCGTCTCCCTTGCATACACGCTCGCCCGCGCGCGTTTTCTTGTTCTGGTGCCCGACCTCAATGGAAGCCGGGCGCTGCAGGTACGGATGGCCGACGCCCACGACATCGCCAATGCCGTGCGGGTCCTGGATGAATGGTCCGCGCCGGCGCCACACGGCGTGGGCATCGTGGCGATTTCCTATGCGGTCGCCCTTGCGCTGTCCGTTGGCGTGAATCCCGGCATCAACGAGCAAACCTTGTTCATCCTCGGGCTAGGCGGCTTTTACGACGCGTCCAGCGTCGTGCGCTACATCACCACCGGGCATCATCGCGAAAGACCTGGCGCTCGATGGCAAATCGGCATGCCGCGGAACTCTGCACGATGGGTCTTCTTGTCCAGCAACATTGATCTGCTGGACGATGAGGCAGATCGCAGTGCCCTGGCCGAGGTGGCGGAACAGCGGATGCGCGATCCGGAGGCGCCGATCGACGGACTGATCGAGCGGGTGAGCCCCGAGGGTCGGGCGCTGCTCGATCTCCTGATGAATACGCAGCCCGATCTTGTGGACGATCTGATCGCGCGACTGTCGGCGAACGTGCGCTCTCACCTCGACCACCTGTCGCCGCGGACGATGCCGCTCTCACGCCTCGCAGGGCGGCTCATCCTCATTCATGGCGCCGAGGACACGCTCATCCCCTACACCGAAACCCTCGCATTGGCGGCGGCGTCGACCAGTGCCGAGGTCTTTATCGTGGAGGAGTTCTCCCATATCGATCCCAGCAACATCGGCATCGCCGGACGCCTTACGTTGATCGATGCGGTCCAAGCCTTGCTGCGTAGGCGACGCTGACCTCTCGATTTGAAAATGCACCCATGGTTAGTCGGGTGTCTCCAACGGTTACGACCCTCTGTTGTTGGTCTTATGCCGAACGAAATGTGGCGGCGGAGGGACAGCCAGAAGGACGCGGATCGGCCACCTTTTTATAGACGAAAAGTGCGTTTACGGGCGGCGAAAAAATTCTGCGCGTGAGGCCCCGTGCGGTAACTGCCCCAAAATGCCGTGGAGATCTCGACGCCCCCTACCCCCTGCCATGCTCGAGCGCGCCGGCGCGCGGCACGACGCGCTCTGCCATGCGTGCAGCGCGCACGGCCACGGTCTTGCGGCTGTGACACGACCCGCACCTGAGCAGCACGTTGGCCTTGTCGAGCGGCGCGCCGCCGTCCTGTAGCTCGTGGACGTGATCGCCGAACATGCGCACGCCGCCACGCGGCCGGCGCGGATCATGCATCGGGTCTTCGCACCGCGCGCCACGCTCGGCGACGATCTCGCGCACCAGCGTGCGCCACTCGCGCGACAGGTAGAACGCATCCGCGGTCTTGGGCGGCGGCTTCGCGGCGCTGGTGTCGAAGGTGGCGATGCGCGGAGCGAGAGAGCTGAGGCTGGCGGTCATGGCCGTTGCGCTCCCCGAATGCGAAACCCGCCGCGGCGTCGGCCGGGCGGGTTCTGATAGTCAGACCAGTTCGCAAGTGTAGGAAATGTACACTCCGAGGATTCGGTCGTCAAGCGAGATGTAGCCCCTACAGACGACATCGCTGGACCCGCCCCTGCGCTTGCGTTGTTGCTGGCGGCCTAACATCCTGTTTCATCCGCCACGAAAGCGACCTCGATAGGCCGCATTGCTGGGCGCGCGGAGCATAAAAATCAGAGGCAGGGCACAGGATGATTTCGAAAAAACTCACCGACCCCAGACCGTCAGGTACTCCATTTTCAATTGGAGATGCAACTTTATCAGTGAGGATTTGGGCTACGGACCCCAAACGTGCCGGTTCTAGAGGTCACATGCTCGAAGCGGCAAGTTCAATGAACCTGCGTATCGAGATCGACGAGAATAAAAGCCACATTATTACGATCAAAGGAGAGGAGTCCAACCGGAGCAGAAAACGTGAATATGATTTTAAAATAGATATTGGATCGGTGTTATTGAATCAGATCGTGAGTTTTGCTGAAGAGAACGGCATCTTAAGTTCATCGCGTAACAAACGAATCCAAGAAGCTACACGGCTTATTGCTCGCGCCCGTAAACTCCTGAGCTCGCAGAAATAGACGTCGTAATCACGCCCGAAAAGCCCCATTGGAGCAACTCCTCAGCGCAACCAGCACGGCGGGGTCGTGCCCACCGTGCTGGCGGAGCATAGAGCATTCAGCCTCACACCCCGATCCGATACACCCGCCCACGTTCGTCGATCTTCTCGGATTCGACCTCGAGCCCGAGCTTCTTCTTGAGCGCGCCTGCGATCGCGCCGCGCACCGTATGGTGCTGCCAGCCGAGCGCGTCGGCGATCTCGGCGACCGTGGCGCCCTCGGGCCGCTGCAGCATCGCAATCAGATGGGCCTGCTTGGTGTCGGCCCGCGTCCGCGGAGCGGCGGGGGCCCTGCGCGGCTGCGCCGCGCGGCTGGTCTTCGGCGCTTCGTCCGGATCGATGCCGATGGCGGCAAATGCCGCGTCGGTCGCCACCAGCGTGACGCCGTGGCCGTCGCCGGTCTCGCGCCACACGGGCTCGCCGCGCTTGGCGTCGACCTCCTCGATCAGCTTCTTGGCCATCAGGCTGGCGACCACCTTCTGCGCCGCGCCGCCCTTGAGGCGATCGGGCAACGGCAGGGCGAGGCGATCGGCGCGCTGGCACGCCGCGGAGAGGATCACGAGCTGGGAGTCGGAGAGCTTGGTCATCGGGGTGGTTCCTTCATCGCGGGGGCCGCGACCATCGCGGCCCTCCTACGACCCCGAGCCCCGAGGGCGAGCCCATCGGGGCGTGGGCGGACGCGTCGCCGGTTACGTGGCGTGCTCGCCCTCCTTGAACGCCGCGTCGGTGATCTGCCGCAGTAGCGCGGCGTAGTGCTCCAGCGTGCCGACGTGCCCCCAATCGATCGCGTCGGGCGCGTAGGCGAAGTGGTCGGCGCTGTGCGCGCGCAACCGATCGAGCATCGCGTCGATCTCGGCCTTCTTCGCGATGAAGGCGTTGAGGGCGGCGTCGTTGCGGTGGCTCATGATCATCTCCGGCACGTTGGCGTGGCCGCATGAACGCTCTGTTCGCGGCCACAGCCAAGTGGATAAGCAGATCATTTCATTGCTATTTTGGGGCCTGTCCGATCACGCCCCCGCATCCGCCGGGCATAGGCCATCAGCGCATCGGCGATCTCGTCCGGCGACGCTGTGGCGGTCCAATGGCCGTCGTGCACCAGCGAGAGAATGGCGTCGGTCACCCGCGGGCCGGTGTCGGCCACCCATGGCAGGTAGCGGACCGCATGGGCGCGCGCGAGATGATCGGGGATGTCGGGCATGCCGCCGCCGGAGCGGCCGGCCGCCAGCCGCGCCGTGCGCAGCAGGTTGCGGCAGATCGCGGAGAACACCGCGCGGATCTCGGCCGCGGCCTGTTCGGCCAGCGGATCGATCAGCGCATGGCCCTTCGCATCGCGCCAGTCGAGCAGCACGCGCCACGCGTCGGGGTGCTCCTGCAGCTGCCGCTTCGTCTCGGGCGTCGGGCCGAGGTCCCGCGGACGCGACGACGCACGGCGGCGGCGACGCGCCTGCCGCAGCGCTTTCTTCGAGCGCGCGACCGGCGCCGGCTGCGACGGCGTGGTGGCGAGCGGGCTCATCGGCTGACCTCCCGCAACACCGCGGCGTAGCCGGCGACGTCGATCATGCTGTCGAGATGTTCGGGATCGCGCGACAACCGGGCGAGCTTCACGTCGATCATGCACAGCGCGACCTGCGCCGGCGTCACGGGATGGCCCAGCGTGATCGACCACCGTCGCGCGATGACGGCCAGGTTGTCGGCCGGCTCGCCGTAAGTCTCGCGCCGGTTCGCGATGGTGGCGGCCGCCTCCTGCAGCAGAGTCTCGCCGCTCATCGCACGCCTCCGTCGGTCTCGGTCGCCCACAGCAGGATGGCGAGGGCGTCCGCCTCGTTGTCGTCGGCCGGGTTGAACCCGCGTGCACGCACAGCCGCCATGACGGCGGCCTTGTCGGCGTTGCCCTTGCCGGTGACGTGGCGCTTGATGGTGCCGACCGGCACGCCCTGGTAGGCGATGCTGCGCTGCTCGCACCACGACGTCAGCGTGGCGAGCAGGCCGCCGTGCACGTGCGCGGCGTCGGTGCTGAGGTGACGGCGCACCTCCTCGAAGTAGATCGCGCCGATGCCGGCCGCTTCGTCGGCGACGGCCTCGAGCCAGGTGCGGAACCGGAGGTAGCGGATGCCGCCGCCGTCGTAGCGGCTGGGACGCAACGAAACGGTGCCGCTGGCGATCGCGCCGTCGCGGGCGCGGATCGCGTAGCCGGTGGTGGTGCCGAGGTCGAGGGCGAGCAGCCCGGTGCGACGGCACGGTGGATGTGCGACGGCGAGCAGGCTTGCATCGTCCGCCGGTAGGGTCAGAGTCGGAACAGCCATGATGGTCTCCGTTGAGGGGGCGGTCGTGGTCAGGACGGCGACGGAGCGGTTCTTGGCGGAGCTCTCCGTCGTCGTCCGGCTTCGGTCGTGGCGCGTTGCAGGGGGACCGGTGCTGTGGGGGTGCAGCATCACAGCACCTCCTTCAGCCAGTCGGGCGGATCATCGACCGGTGAACGTGCCGGTGAACGTTCACCACCACGTTCACCGTCAGAAGTCGTTGATTTATCTGGGTCCGGTGAACGTCGTGAACGTGGTGAACCTATTTCCGGGTCTTCCTTCACGGGCGCCTGCGTGCGCGCGCACGCGTTAGTATTGGGAACACGTTCACAACGTTCACGACGTTCACGAGCGTCGTGTAACCCACAGACATCGTTGGACGTTTTTTCGTGAACGTTGGGATCGGCACGTTCACCGACGTTAACGACGTTAACGAGATCGGGCGGGTCCGGTGAACGTCGTGAACGTCCATCCGCACCCATTTCGTCATCAATGCCCAACTGCCAGCGTTGGGCATTCTGGTAGGTGCCGCAGACCTCGATGCGAAGGCTCATGTGGTGGACGCGGAAAATGCGACCGCGCATCTTGCCCAGAGCCCGTCCAAGCCGCGTCCGCTGCGCGTGATCGTTGCCCGATCCGAGCGGCATCGGCGGCTCTGCGTTCAGGGCCAGTTGATAGACGTCCGAGGTCCCGACCTCCGCGGTCCCGAACCGGTCCCACCACGCGGCGACGAAGCTGCGCCATATGGCACCCTCGCCGTCGGATGCCCGCATCATCTCATCGAGGTTGGTGAGGAACCCCTCGATGCCGGCGACCTCGAGCACGCCGCCGAGCGTCTGCGCCCAGGATTCGTAGCTGCCGATGCTGCGCGTGCCGCGCGGCCGGCCGGCGGCGATCCACGCGCGGCACAG
Organism: Reyranellaceae bacterium; assembly: GCA_050183765.1. Classification (GTDB taxonomy): domain Bacteria; phylum Pseudomonadota; class Alphaproteobacteria; order Reyranellales; family Reyranellaceae; genus JAFAZJ01. The sequence continues at coordinate 11,091 of JBFXAZ010000097.1, forward strand.
GGTGAGGCAGGCGGCGACGAGACGGCCGCGGTTGGCGCGCACCCAGCTCATCAGATCGGGGTGGCGGAATCCCTCGCGCCGCCATGGCTGGTCGACCCGGGCGTCGAGCCTGATGCGCACCAGCCGGCGCGCCATCTCGTTGGAGAACTCGGGATTGTTACCGGTGGCGATCCAGATGCAGCGGATGGGCAGCCGGGTCATCTCGGAGGCGCCGAGGATGCGGTCCTCCCAGAACGGCGCGGTGAGCGCGGCGGCCAGCGCGGAGGAGTCCAGCTGATGGCGCAGGTTGTCGATCAGCACCAGCGACGGGATCTGGCGCAGCTTGGCGGTGACGCGCTTGCGCCATTCCTCGTCGTCGCGTCCCTCGGTCATGACGGCGGCGCCGGCGCCGGTGAGGACGGTGGCGAGCGCATCCACCATCAGCGTGGCGCCGGTGCCGGGCGTGGGCTTCTCGATCAGGTGCAGCGGCGTCGGCCCGTCGATCATGGCGCGCAGGAAGCCGAGCAGCAGGATCGAGACCGCGTGGGCGCGCTCAGCGAGCGTGGTGAAGGGGAAGTCGCCAAGCAGGTCGTCGATCAGCAGCGCGCGCGCCGAGCCGATGTCGTCCGCAGCGGGACGCTGCGGCACCGGTGGCATGGTGAACCCCGGCGTCGGCTGGTACAGCAGCCGCGCATCGGGGTGATAGCCCGGCTCGGTGAGCAGCGCGCCGTTGCGGCCGAACACCGGCGCGGTGACGATCCCGGCAAGCACCGGCAGGCCGGGATCGGGCGTGGCGAGCAGCGACTTGACGAGCGGCATCGGCGGATGGGCGGGGACGAGTTCGTCCTTGCCGGACGGGCGCCGCCAGTCGGCGAGCTTGGCCAGCATGTGCCGCAGGCGCTCCTCGGTGATCTGCCTCGCCATCGGCAGGCCATCATCGTCGTGGACGACCCAGGTGGGCAGTCCGGCGCTGCGGAACAGCCAGGGCGTGCGGTTGGACTCGAGCAACAGCGCCCAGGCGCGCCCGTGGGCGCGGGCGAGGTTGCCCTCATCGGCACGCAGCTGCGGCAACCGGCCGGCGGGCTCGGCGAAGCCGATCGGGCGATTGCGCGTGTCTGCGTTGATTGGCGGCGCTGTCGCGGGACGCATCTCGGCCGCTTCCACGATGCGCCGGACGGCGTCGGCGCCGTCGCGCTGCAGCACGTCGTTGAAGTCATCACCCGCCTGCGGCGGCAGGGCGAGCGCGACGCGGCGTCCCTCGGCGCCGAGACGCCGCGCGGCCGCCTCGGCGGCGCGCAACCCGGCGCCCGAGGCATCGTTGTCGGCGAGCAGGATGACGTGCCGGGCTTGCGGCGGCAGCTGCACCTGCTCGAGATTGTTCGCCGACATCGTCGCCCACGCCGGCATGGCGGGACACGCCGTCATCACCGCCAGCGCCGTTTCGATCCCCTCGCTCAGGGCGACGACGCCGTCGTCGCCGATCGGCGCCAGGCGCACCGCGCCGCCGGCCACCCGGCCGAGCATCTTCCTGGGCTTGGCCACGTCGGCCTTCGCCGCGCCGCCCGGGCTGAGATAGGTGCGGTGGACGGCGACCACCGCGCCGACGCGGTCGCGCACGACGCCGACGAGCGCCGGGTACCCGGTCCGGCTGTCCCAATGCACGAGATCGGGATGGAACAGGAGGTCCGGCGAGGCCGGACAGGCGAGCCCGCGCGCGTGCAGGTAGGTCTCGCCAGGTGTGCCGCCGATCGGCACCGTTCGCGACAGGATGTAGGCGATCTCTTGTCTGCTGTCCTTCTCCACCTTTATTGGCGAGGCCGGGGGCTCGCGCCGCGCGGGCGCATCGGGCGACCAGCCGACGAGGTCGGCGGCGTGCGCGAACAGCGCGCGGTCCCTGAGGCCGGTTGCCGCCTCGAGCGCGCTGAGCGGCCCGCCGCCCTGGTCGCCGTCGAACTCGTGCCAGTCGCCGGCGCGCTCACCCTTGAGCGCGATGACGCACGAGCCGTTCTTGCGTGGCGGCGCGCCGTTGATGTTGGCGAACCGCCACTCGTCGCCCTCGCGCCGGCCGTTCGGGAAGTGCTGCGGCACCCAGGACCCGGCACGCTCGCGCAGCCGCGCGACGATGACGTCGAGATCGTAATGCACCGCAGGCGCGAGGGGCGGTGCGGTATCGTTGAGGTCAATCAAGGATCACCAGCCCGCGCTCGGCGCGCGTGATCGCGGTGTAGAGCCAACGGGCGCGGTCCTCCGCGGTGCGGCTGAGGCCGTCGTCGTAGACGATGACGTTTTCCCAGGAGGAGCCCTGGGCCTTATGGCAGGTGATGGCGTAGCCCCAGACGCTTTCGACCAGCCCGCGCATGTCGCGCCAGTCGCGACGCAGCCGGTCGGCGTCGAACGCGACGTGGTCGTCGAAGTGACCCTTGTAGAACCATTGCCGCCCGGGGACGGCATCGCCGTCCTCCGTCCACACGGCCGCGCTGAATGCCATCGCCGTCTCGTCGCAGATGTCGGCGAGATGGAGGAACATGCCGTTGACGAGGCCGAGGTCGTGGCGGTTCTTGAGGCAGATGATCTTCTCGCCGTTGCCCTGCGGGTAGACCGTGGGATAGCCGGCCGCGGCCTTCATGGCGGTGTTGAGGTCGCGGCGGGTGTTGTTGCGTCCGCAGATGACCTGCCCGCCCTTGAGCAGCTGGTGCGGCCCGACGTCCGATCGCCGCATCTTCCAGACGAAGGCGTCGTGCGCGCCGTACGGGATGGGCTGCCCTTCCCGCGCCATGGTGGCGAGGCGGACGACGGCGCTGGTCTCGGCCTGGCGATGGATCTCGGTGAGCATCACGTCGGGGGCGGCATCGGTGAAGGCGCCCTGGCCCTTGATCGGCGGCAGCTGGCCGGGATCGCCGAGCACCAGGATGGGCTTGCCGAAGGCGAGGAGATCGCTGGCCATCTCGGCGCCGACCATCGAGACCTCGTCGAGCACGATCAGCTCGGCATCGCGGACCGACGACTGCTCGTTGAGAACGAAGCGGGGCTCGTGGATGTCGGCGAGTCGAAGCTCGAGGTGCCTGATCTGGGTCAGCGCGAAGGCCCGCTCGGCGGGTCCCATGCGGCCGAGGCCCTCTTGCAGGTCGGCGAGTTCCTTCTCGACCCGCGCGATCTCCTCGGGCGTTGCCTCCGACACCCGGTAGATCAGGCTGTGGATGGTCGATGCCGGCGTGCCCTTGCGGGTCATCACCAGCGCGGCCTTGCCGGTGAACGCCGCAAACAGCACGCCGCCGGCGACCCAGTTGCCGCGGGTCCTGGTGTCGAGCCCGAGCGCATCGATGGCGTGGCGGGTGATGGTCGACTTGCCCACGCCGGCGTACCCGAACAGTCGGAACACCTGCTGCTGGCGGTTGGGCGTACCGTACCAATCCACGATCGTGCGGATGGCGTCGACCTGCTGCGGCGATGGCACGAAGCTCATGCAGCCACCTCCCAGCAACGACGCGCGTACGCACACCAGCGGCAGAGATGGAAGTCGCGGGAGGCCGCGACGCGGGGCGGCAGCTCGCCGGCTTCGGCGGCGCGAATGATGTCGACCGCTCGGTCCGAGAGCGCCTGTGCGGCGGGGGCATCGAAGGCGACGATCTCGTGATGGAGCGCCTGGTTGTCCTTGTTCAACGCGCTGAACAGCGCCGTCTCCAGCGCCATGTAGGCCATGTAGATCTGGAGCTGGGCGTAGTAGACCGGTCGCGACAGCTGAACGCCACGCTTGGCGATCTCGGTCCAGGACCTGGCGTTGACCGCCTTGTGCTCGAACAGCGCCGGCCAGCTGACGCCGATGTCGGGCCCGGCGACGATCACGCCGTCGATGTGACCGCGCAGCCGGCCGCCGGCGGCAACGAAACCGAACTGCTCGCCGTCGCGACGGTGGGTGCGCAGATCGAACCCTGCGGCGCGCAGCCAGCGGATCGAAAGCGCCTCGAACTGATGACCGGCATCGAAGATGCGCAGCAGCGCGCCGTCGAAATCGCGGCCTTCGTCCTTGGGCGTGTGCGCGATCTCGTAGACGAGCTTGCGCGCACAGGGCTCGCCGATACGGCTGCCGCCGAGATAGTCGCGCGGCAGCTGCCGGCGATAGCGCGCGACGAGCGCGGCATCGATCAGCGCGTTGATCCGCGCGCCGGGCGGTTCGGCATACGCGTCCACGCCATACACGAAGCCCGAGCCGTGGTTGAGGTCGATCAGCATGGCCCGCCTCAAAACGGAATCGGGTCGTCGAGTTCGGTGCCGGTGCGCTCGGACTTCTCGGCCTGTCGCTGCATGCTCTCGACGTAGCCGGTGACGGCCGCTTCGATCAGCTGGTCGATCTCGGCAGCGGTGCGGTGGTAGAAGGGCTCCATCAGGCCGAGTTCGCTCAGCGCCTCGGCGAAGGGGCGGCGGGCCTCCTTCAGGGCCTGCGTCTCCCGTGCGGTCTTATCGATCATCCCGTTGTTCCTCATCGCGAGCGCCGACCCGGCATCGAGGCAGCGCATCGAGCAGAAGCGGTGGTATGGAAAGCGGTCCCAACGGAGCTGGTGGCAGTAGCCGAAGCCGCGGGCCTCGCGGGCGCAGACCGCGCAGATCCCTACCCGAGCAAAATCCGGGTAAGGACCGCGTCGTCGTTCGGCGCCGCCCTGATCCGCTCCGAGCCCATCACCACGAAGCGGGCGATCGCGCTCGCCGCCATGGCCTCGAGATCGGCCATAGTCAGCGTGGCGATGGGCTGATGCAGCCTTCCGCGTCTTTCGAGCCATCGCCCGATCGCCCTCGCTGCCTCGTGCGTGACGTGCGCCTGCCACTGGTCCGCCGTCATGTCCGGTCAGTCGTTGAGCCAGTCGGGGCCGGCGACGGGTACGGGCGGCGGCGGAACTGCTGCGACGGGCGCCGGCGGGACCGGCTGCGCCGGACGATTCCATTCGGGGGTGACGGGTGCGGCGGGCGGTGACGCCGGGGACTGGCCCCACGCATGTGCCGGAGCGGTGGCGGGCTTGGCCTTCGACCGGGCGCGCGGGCTCGGGCTCGGCGGCACGACCTCGCCGTTCATCACCTTGCGCCACTCGGGCTCGCCCGGCAGGACCACGCGATCGAGCTTGTTGCTGTCCCCGTAGCGCGGGTCCTCGCTGGGCTCGATCCTGATCTTGGCGACGAAGGTGATGCCGGACAGGTCGGCGAGGCCGCGCAGGACGCGCCGGGTCTTGGCGGCTTCGCTCATGTCGTTCGGATCGAGGCCGAGCGCGCTGTCGATCATCGCCCGGAACGTCGCCTTCGAGATCTTCCAGCCGATGGACTGGCCGGTCTCGTCGACCTTGCCGCCTGCGACCGTGAACTTCTGCCAGAACTTGCGCCGGGCGTGCTGCCCATCGGTGACGGTGAACTCGGTGTCCAGCATCAGCACGTCGCTGCCCGGCGTGTTGGACGCCTTGAGAAGCCCGCGGTCGATCTCGCTCTGGCCGTCGGTGCCGCCGGGGCGGATGGTCATGGTCATCTTGGCGAAGGTGCCGTCGGGGATCAGCTCGCCGGTCTTCTGCGGCCCGGCGTCATTCATGTCGAAGCTCATGGCTCGTCATCCTTTCCTGGAAGCGTTGATCTTGGTGAGGAGCGCGCCGAGGTCCGGCGGCTCGGTGACATCGAGACGGCCGCTGCGATCCTTGGCGGGAAGGCCGTAGGGATTGCTGGCGCGGCACACCAGGCGGCGGACTTGGCCGCGGTCCGGGTCGTGCCGCCAGCCGTCGCCGTCGGGGCTGAACAGGCTCAGCGTGATGACCTGGTCGACGATGCCGGGCAGCTCACGGGCGGCCTTGCCACCTTCCATCTGCGGCTGCCAGGTCACACGGTTGAACTCGTCGGCAACGCGCTCGAGGATGCCGACGAAGATCACGGTCTTGCCCGGCGCATGCTGCAGGTGCTTCAGGAGCCCGATCGTCTCGCGGGCGAGGAGCCCGTAGGCGCCGCGGGTGTCGGGCTTGCCGGTCTTGTCGGAGAAGGCCTCGGGCCGCGCCTTGGCCCAGGCCATGGCCTGGCGGGTCAGGTCGGTGATGCTGTCGACGAAGACGTAGCGCTTGGTGGCGAACAAACGCACGAGATCGGGGTAGGTCCGGCTGACGTGCTGGTAGTGCGCTTCGGAGAAGAACCCGTTCGCATCGGCCGCGGGATTGATGCCGCCGATCAGGCAAGCGATGTCGACGGCATCGAGGAAGGTGCGAACGGGAATGCTGTCGCCGGCCCATGTCTGCACCGACTTCATGCCGGCTTCGAGATCGACGCACAGCGTCTCCTGCGGTGGCAGCGTCGTCATCAGCGTGGTCTTGCCGCTGCCGCTGGGCCCGAAGATCGCCAGGGTGGTCTTGGCGTTGGCGCTGGACAGGCGTTCGTCGGCGCTGACGATGCGCAGGCTCATCGCGCGTCCTCCGCCAGAACCAGCGAGATGCTCTGCTTGCCGGCCTTGACCGTCCGCGCCGGCTCGAACGCCTTGCGGATGGCTTCGGGCCACGCGCTGAACTTCCGCTCGGCGACCCTGAAGCTGATGTCGATGTATTCCGCCGGGTCGTCGCCGGTGGCGCGGATGCGCTCGACCAGAGCGGCGAGCTGCGCCTGGTCCCACTCGACCCGCTTCGGTAGATCGGCAATGACGGTGACGTCGCCGTCCTCGAACCGCACAGTGCCGGTGTCCTTGCCAACCGCCCGCCGCGTGGCGCTGGCGCGGTCGCCATAGCGCAGCGCGATCGCGCCAGCGATCCAGTCCTTGAGCTGCTTCGCCGCATCCAGCGCGGCGTCGGCGTCTTCCTGCAGCAGCGAGAGATGCTCGGGCGGGAGCTTGGCGATCTCGTCGATCGGCGTGGTGCGGACGCTTTCGAGCGTCGGCCGGTTGGTTAATGCGGACATCAGGCAGCCTCCTTGGGCATGAGCTTGAGAACCGAATGCGGGGTGTGATCGAGGCGCGGCCGCGCGATCGCGAGGTAGGCGTAGTCCTTGGGCCCGTGCCGGCGCTGGACGAGGTGCACCAGCTGGCGTTCGGCGGCCCACAGGGCGCAATTCGCAAGGCGCGCGAGCTTGGGGTTCGACCCGTTGCTGCGGTCCGCCGCGAGGAGTCCCCGGTGGTAGACGCTAGCGTCGCCGGGTCGCGCGGCGCACATCCAGTCGACGAAAGCGGCCTCGGTCGTCGGCGTCAGAGCCGGCGCGATCATGCCCGGCTCCCGGGTTGCGGAGCGACCTCGGGCTGGCGGGACCGGGTAGCCTCGTAGGCTTCGATGTCTTCCAGCCGATAGACGACCCGGCCACCGACCTTGAGGTACCGGGGCCCGCGGCCCTCCCAGCGCCAGCGCTCGAGCGTCCGGTGGCTCAGCGACCAGCGGCGGGCCAGCTCGACCTGGTTGAGGTGGCGGATTGGACGATCGGTCACTTCTCCCTCCTATCAGGGGGCCGGCGGGCCGCTTCGGCTTCCAATTTATCGATGTAGGAGAGCACCTTGTCGGCGGTGGCCAAGGTCGGAGAGCGACCACGGCGCAGATTCAGCACGAAGGACCGATCGCCTATTGCTGATCGGCCAAACTCGCTCGGCTTGACGCCCGAGGCCGTGAGGAAGGCCTCGACCCGGCCGACGAATTGTTCTGTGATCGTTCTCGTCATGGGCCACATCAAAGCGATGAGGCCCTATTGCGTCAACGAAAAGAGGTTGTTAATTTCCTACATAGGCAATTCAAGGACTTGCAGCCCATGATCCTCGACCCGATCCGCGTCCGGGTGCTCCAGCTGATCGAGGAGCGCGGCGCCAACCTCAAGAAGGCCTCGCACGCGCTGGGCAAGAACGCCGCCTACATGCACCAGTACATCTATCGCGGCACCCCCAAGGTGCTGCCCGAGGACACGCGCGAGGCGCTGGCACGATTCCTCGAGGTCGACGACGTGGAACTGCGCCATCCCGAGGTGCCGGCGCGCAAGCCGCGCAGCGACACCGAGCCGGAAACACCGGGCGGTCCACGCCGCCGTCGCGGCAAGCCGATCGCCGAGGGCTTTCAGGCGGTGACGGAGATCGACGTCCGGGCGTCAGCGGGCCCGGGTGCTTTTCACGAGGGGCTGGAGGAGTCGAAGGAGACCTGGCTGTTCCCAGAGGCCATCGTGCGCCACGAGTTCAGGGCGCGCGCTCGCGACCTCCACATCATCACCATCGACGGCGACTCGATGGAGCCGCTGCTCTCCTCCGGTGACCGTATCCTGATCGACACCAGCCAGCGCGTGCCGGTGCCGCCGGGGATATTCGTGATCTGGGACGGCATGGGGATCGTCGCCAAGCGCGTCGAGCACGTGCCGCACTCCGAGCCGCCGCAGGTCGTGATCAAGTCGATCAACCCGGAGTACCAGACCTACGAGCGCGACGCCGAGGAAGTGAATATCATCGGGCGCGTCATCTGGGCGGCGAGGCGGATTTGAAGCTGAACAAATAAGCGGAGCCATCGATGGGGATCGGCGACATTCATAATCGCAAGCACGTGCTCGACGCCATCGCCGAGTACGACGAACTGGGACGAAACCGCTTCCTACAGAAATACCGTTTCGGTCCGTCGCACTCTTATTGGCTGGTGCATCAGGGAAGGCGATACGACTCGAAGGCGGTCATCGGTGCGGCCCATGGTTACGCACGACCGGATCTGGGTCCGTTGACGGCAGACGCATTCAGCGGCGGTGCCGCGACTGTTCAGCGCAAACTCGAAGGCCTTGGCTTCGGGATTGAGGTAGCGCGAGGGGCCGCCAACGATCGTGGTGGCGCACCAGCGAAATTCACGTCGTCTCTGCTGAATGCTGGATCCGTCTACACGCGGGATGAACTGAAGACGTTGTTCGGCATCACCGACGCAACGATCAATACAGGCGTGTTTCGGCCAAGAGGGACGTCCTCGATATGGCTCTTCATAACCGAGGAAAAGACCGCTGATCGGACGCAGTACCGCGATCATCTCGAAGGCAATCTGCTCTACTGGCAGGGTCAGACTTCTGGAAGGACGGACGATCTCATCGTCGAACACGAAAAGCGCGGCCTTGAGATCCTGGTCTTCTTTCGGACCCGCAAATACGAGCATCCCGGTGCTGGCTTCCGCTACCTCGGCCCCTTCGGGTACGTCAGGCATAGCGGCGGCCATCCGACAAGCTTCGTACTGAAGCGACAAGAAGCTGTTTTCCAAGACGTCTTGTCTGCGTCTACTGCCGACGTTTCGCCGTTCGATCCAAGCGACGTGCAGGACGGCCGCCGCTGGATAGCTCAAACGATTGTGCAGAGGCGTGGACAGCAGGCGTTCCGCGACGCTTTGATCGCCGCCTACGACGGCAAATGCGTGATCACTGGCTGCGCCGTTCTGGATGTGCTCGAAGCCGCGCACATACACCCCTACCTCGGTCCGGACACGAACAAGACGAGCAACGGCCTCCTGCTGAGGGCCGACCTCCACACTCTGTTTGATTGCCGGCTTTTGGCAATCGATCCCGAGGCGCTGACGGTGATCGTAGCGCCGCACCTCAGGGATAGCGAATATGGTGCGCTTCATGGTCGAGCGATTCGAAGGTCGAAGCAAATGCCTAGCAAAAAGGCGCTACAGCACCATCTGATGGACTGCGGGTTGGACTGAGCAGTCGTTGTCCAGGCGAGATGCGTGGGAGCTGACCAGATTGATCAGGACAAACTTTTTTCGCAGTTCGACGGATCGAACCCATGCTGCCGCAATCGCTTCCGCGCCTCGTCGAGTTCGCGCTCATCGAACAGATCTTGGTACTTGGGCCGCAAGACCAGGCACTCGACCGTGAGATCCAGCCGACCGCATTCCCAGAGCTTGTCGAAGCGTACTGAACTGTCTGGGCTGCGAGCAGGCGCTTCGCTGTCCCCACGCCCCGATGTCGCTGAAGCATTTGGAAGAAGGCCGTTGCGGTATAGCCGCACTCCTGCTTGGCCGATTGGTAGATGCCCAGCATGTCGGCATCAAACAGTCTGACGATGTCGCTCATGCGATAGGCTCCGATCCTGTTACAAGCTTGGTCCGCATCGGCTAGGCTGGAGGCTCCGCTGTAGTAACCGGCGAGACTGGGAAGCCATAGCATCTGTCCGCTACAGGGACTCGATCAGGGCCTTGCGCCGTGCCTGGTACTCGTCTTCGTTGATGAGTCCCTGATCGCGCAGACTGCGAAGCTCGAGAAGTCGATCTTGCGCGGAACGGTTTGCCGGTGGAGCGGGCGATGAAACGGATGTCGGCGCTGGCGCCAAAGGGATCGCGCCGGACCTCGGGGTGAGCGTTACGGTCGTTACCTCCTGGTACTTGTTGTCCGCACCCGAGGCGGAGTCGATTGCCCAGCCGATGCCGCCGCCGAGGATGATG
>JBFXAZ010000098.1:0-21424 GCA_050183765.1 Reyranellaceae bacterium
GTGTCTGACCGCGATGCCGCCACCCCCATCCGCCCTTCGGGCACCTTCCCCCGCCAGCGGGGGAAGGTATGAGCGCTGCTACTCGGCGGCCATCGGCAGGCGGTTCAGCAGGCCCAGCGGCGAGTCCGCGGTCTGCAGGTGCTCGGCGTAGGCGGCGAGCCAGTCGAGCTTGGCCGACGCGACGAACGCACCGCCGCGCGCGCGACGGTAGAGGTCGGGATTGTCGACGCCGGCCGGCACCTCGCCCTTGTCGCGCAGGGCCTCGGCCGCGGCGATCAGCCGGCGGCGCGTGATCATGATCATGCGATCCGACGGCGCGAGATGCTCGAGCGAGCGATCGACGATCTCGCCCATGCACTCGACCGCCGCCTGGTCCTGCCGGCCGATGCCCTGGATGCCCGTGTAGTTCTCGTGCTTCTGCTTCTCGCGGTCGATGAAGTAGTCGTTGGCGCGCCGCGCTTCCAGCCGATGGCGGCCGTACCAGTCGGTGGTGTTGGGCAGGTACTTCTGGTCCGGCTGGATGCCCGGGATCCAGTCGCCGTTGGCCAGGGTCTCCAGCGGCCGGGTCTTCTGCTTCCAGGCCAGGTTGTAGGTCATCGTGTGCGTGTCATCCATCGGCACGTTGAAGGTGCAGGCGATCTGGTCCTCGAACGAGCCGTTGGGCGTGAAGGTGATGAACGGGAACAGGAAGTGGGCGAAGCGGTAGTAGAACGTGCCGGGCTCGGCCGGGCGGTAGGCCGCGTACATCGTGCCCCACTCGGTCTCGGTCGACTTGTAGTCCGGCGCGCGGTCGCCGACGCCCCACTTGTGGATCGTGTTGGGGCTGACGTCCTCCATCTTCAGGCCGCCGATGTGCAGGAAGCCGAAATGCGAGGTGTCGATGTCGCCCTCGAGCGACTGGAACCAGTTGCACTCGCGCTGGTGCACGCGGGTCATGCGATCCTCGTCGGCCAGCGCCAGGATCTCGATGGTGTACATCGGCGGCGGCGCCGACTGACGCGTGCCCATGTAGGTCCAGATGATGCCGTTGCGCTCCACGACCTTGTAGGCCTTGGCCTTGACGCGGTCCTTGAAGTCCTGCGCCGGCGGCACGTTGGGCATGTCGGTGCAGTTGCCTTCGACGTCGAACTTCCAGCCGTGATAGACGCAGCGCAGCCCGCCCTCCTCGTTGCGGCCGAAGAACAGCGAGGCGCAGCGATGCGGACAGCGATGCTCCATGATGCCGACCCGGCCGTCGGTGTCGCGAAACGCGATGAGCTGCTCGCCCAGCAGCAAGAGCCGCATCGGCTCGCCGTCGGCTTTCAGCTCGGACGACAGGCAGGCGGGAATCCAGTACTCGCGCATCAGATTGCCCATGGGCGTCCCCGGGCCAACGCGCGTCAGAAGCTCATTATCGGACACAGAAAGCATGGTTTCCTCCGCTTTCGTCCGCTCTTCGGACGTTCGTACGATTTTAGCATGCGGCGAAAAAACCTACAATTAGCCGGCCCCCATTTGATCGAGATCAATGCGGCAGCGTTCCGGGAACACGGCAGACATCGGCCTATACGGTGAACAGTCCGGTCCGCGTTCTTTCGGCCGCCTCAATCGCTGGTCGCGACGCGCGTCTGGAAGCGCGCGTGCGAGCGGCTGGCGAGAAGATCGCGCGCCAAATCATCGGTGACGACGGCGCCCTGCCTGTCACTCCCGGCCGCTTCGACTGCGGTCCAGGTTACCTCACTCACCTGAGCCCCTTGCCGCAAAATAGGCCTCCACGACGTTCCGAAAAGCGTCGGGTGTCGGCTTTTCATCAAATTTCCGGGTGCCAGGATGAAACGGGTGCCACGAGTAGGAGCGCGAAACCCAATCCTCGAAACTCGGCGAGAAGCCGGACGGATCATCCAGACTACCAGCATGGATAGCCTGAAGTCGTGCATACGTCGGGTTACCCTCCCATCGGGCGGAGACCGGCGATCCGCACGTTGGGCAAAATCCACGCGAAAGACGATTGCCGGACGCCGTCGTCACCGTGTGGTACTTCAACTCCGCGCCTTCGTAGGTTACCCGGTCGCTTGCCACGAGCATCACGGCGGAGATAGCGCCGCCGCTCGCCCGCTGACAGTCACGACAGTGACAGATCAACTCGACGACAGGCCTTTCCGAGCACTTGTACCGGATCGCGCCGCATGCACACCCGCCTGTCAGTTCCATCGTCACGCTCCCCACGACAAAGTGTGATCATGTGTCGAGCTGCCCCTCGCCACGCTCCTGCCCGGTCATGCTGTGAGTCCAGACGTGAGTCCGTGTGTCGACTCAATGCGCCGGCATCTTGAATTCGGGAGCCATCACGGCGCATGCATCCGTCGTCAGGCCCAGGCGGATCTTCTTGATCGGCTGATAGTCCGGATCGCTGAGCCAATCCTCGATCGCCTGCTCGGATGGAAAGCGCAGCACGACGACGCCCTGGGCCGGATCGCCTTCCAGTGGCTTTGCCACCAGCTCGCCGACAACCAGCTCGCCCTTGTGCTTTGCCAGGAACGGCATGACATTCGTGACGTACTCCCCGAAGTACCTCTGCGGATCGGTCACCGTCTGCGTCAGAATGAAATAGGCGCTCACCGCGATCCTCCATCCCTGCCATCGTCAGCCGGCAGGACCCTCGCAACGTGGGTCGGGTTTGGGCAGTTGCGTCGACATGCGAGGGGTTGCGAGGCTGCCGGCCAAAGGTGATCCTGCCCGGACAATCAAAGGGGGGTTGGGGCGGCATGCCCGCAATCGCGGACTTCGCGCACAAGCTCGGGCTCGTCCTCAAGGCCTGCAACCTCAGCCGCGGCCGATTGGCCAAGACCTTGGGCATCGACAAATCCGTCGTCAGCCGCTGGGTCTCCGGCGTCCAGGCACCGACAGACCATAACCTCATGCTGCTTACCGAAGCGATCGGCCGTCACCGGCCCGGCTTCGCCCGCGCCGACTGGGAGCTGCCCTGCCCGACCTTCGCCGCGCGCCTTGGTCCCGGCGATGGCCCACGGCAAGCCGAGCCGGCGCTGGCCTTGCCCGATGGCCCGTCGATCGCCGTGCTGCCCTTCGACAACATGAGCGGCGATCCGGAGCAGGAGTATTTCGCCGACGGCGTGGTCGAGGAGATCACCACCGCGCTCAGCCGGCTGCGCTCGCTGTTCGTGATCGCCCGCAACTCGAGCTTCACCTACAAGGGCAAGGCGGTGAACCTGAAGCAGGTCGGCCGCGAGCTCGGCGTGCGCTATGTGCTCGAGGGCTCGGTGCGCAAGGCGGCGGACCGCGTGCGCATCACGGCACAGCTCATCGACGCCGGGTCCGGCGCGCATCTGTGGGCCGATACCTTCGACGGCACGCTCGAGGATATCTTCGACCTGCACGACCAGGTCGCGCGGCAGGTCGCCGGCGCGGTCGAGCCGAGCCTGCGCGAGGCCGAGATCGACCGCAGCCTGCGCAAGCCGACGACGAACCTCAGTGCCTACGACCTCTACATGCGCGGGCTGGCGGCGTTCCGCAATCTGTCGATCGACAATCTGCGCAACACCCTGGCGCTGACACGCCGGGCGATTGATCTCGACCCGCATTTCGCCCGCGCGCTGGCGCTACGCGCCCTGTGCATCCAGCATCTGCAAGCGGGCCGGACGGACGACCCCGAGGCCAGTGCGGAGGCCCTGCGACTGGCGCATGCCGCGCTCGCCGCGTCGAGCGACGACTGGGAGGCCGCGACATTTGCCGCCACGGTGATTTCATCGATGGGCGGCAGCATCGACACCGCGCTGGCGGCGTCGCAGCGCGCACTGGCGCTCAATCCCAACGGCTACCTCGCCCACATGCACACGGGCTGGATTCAGTGCATCGCCGGCAACCCCGCCGCCGCGATCGAGCCGTTCACGCGCGCCCTGCGCCTGAGCCCGCGCGATCGGTTCATCGGATATTGCGAGGCTGGGCTCGCGGTGGCGTACAGGGACGACGGCCAGCCCCAGGAGGCCCTGATCTGGGCACACCGCGCCATCATGTCCCTGCCGCTGCTCGCGAGCGGCTACCGCACGGCGGCGGTGGCACTGGTCGATCTCGGCCGTATCGGCGAGGCGAGAGAGCGAATCGTGCAGCTGCGGAAGGCACTGCCCGGGAATCGTGTCCGCCCCGACTTCGTCCACCGCCACAATCGCAATCCGGCCACGGCAGAAACCTGGATCGCCGCACTGCGAACGGCCGGATTGCCGGACTGAAGCGCCGCCGCGGCTGCCAATCGCCAGATCGCGGATCGCGTTGACCGGATCGGCAGGAGAGTCTCACAATTGGTGGCCGCTTCTGCGTTAGTGACACCCGCTATGCTCGCTTTCGTTCGGGGGAGGACGACATGGACGACTACTACGATCTCGGCGCCTATTCGCGTGCGGTCACGACCAAGTCGCCTGCGGCGCAGGTCTGGTTCGATCGCGGCCTGAACTGGCTGTTCGGCTTCAACCACGCCGAGGCGATCAAGTGCTTCGGCAAGGCGGCCGAGCAGGATCCCGGCTGCGCCATGGCGCATTGGGGCATCTCCTACGCCGCCGGGCCCAACTACAATCTGCCCTGGCATCTCTACGATCCCCAGGGCAAGGCGCAGGCGCTGGCCGCGGCCTACGACGCGATGCGGAACGCGCTCAAGGCGGCACCCGGCGCGACGGCCGTCGAGCAGGCGCTGATCAACGCGCTGCCGCTGCGCTATCCGCAGCGCGAGGCGATCGAGGACCAGTCGGCGTGGGACAAGGCCTTCACCGTCGAGATGCGCAAGGTCTACGGCAGGTTCCGCGGCGACCTCGACGTCGCCTCGGTGTTCGCCGAGGCGATCATGAACGAGACGCCGTGGCAGATGTGGGACCTCACCACCGGCGGCGTCGCCAAGGACGCCGGCACGGCCGAGGCGGTCGAGCTGCTCGAAGGCCTGTTCAACAGCGCGCCGGCCTCGTGGAACCATCCCGGCCTGCTGCATCTCTACGTCCATCTCATGGAGATGTCGCCCTTCCCGCAGCGCGCGCTGCGTGCCGCCGACCGGCTGCGCGATCTGGTGCCCGATGCCGGCCACCTCGTGCACATGCCGACGCATATCGACATCCTGTGCGGCGAGTACCGCGACGCCATGGTCTACAACCAGAAGGCCGTCGCGGTGGACCGCAAGTACCTGGCGCGCGAAGGCGCGATGAACGTCTATTCGCTCTATCGCACGCACGACCATCACTTCGTCATCTACGGCGCGATGTTCCTCGGCCAGTACACGCCGGCGATCACCGCGGCGCAGGAGCTGATCGACACCACGCCCGAGGAGCTGCTGCGCATCCCCTCGCCGCCGATGGCCGACTTCATCGAGGGCTACCTGTCGATGAAGCAGCATGTGCTGATTCGCTTTGGCAAGTGGCGCGAGATCATCGCCCAGGACATGCCCAGGGATCCGGCGCTGTACTGCGCGACCACGGCGATGATGCTCTACGCCAAGGGCATCGCCCATTCGGTGCTGGGCGAGATCGACGCGGCCGAGAAGATGCGCGCCGAGTTCCGCGCCGCCTGCAAGCGCGTCCCTGATACTCGTCGCGTGCACAACAACCGGGTGATCGACCTGCTGGCGATCGCCGACGAGATGCTGACCGGCGAGCTCGAATACCGGCGCGGCAACCACGACCTCGCCTTCGCCCATCTGCGGCGATCGGTCGAGCTCGACGATTCCCTGCCCTACGACGAGCCGTGGGGCTGGATGCAGCCGGCGCGCCACGCGCTGGGCGCGCTGCTGCTCGAGCAGGGCCGGCTGGCCGAGGCCGAGGCGGTCTATCGCTCCGATCTCGGCTTCGACGGTAAGCTCAGCCGCGCCTGCCAGCATCCCGACAACGTGTGGAGCCTGCATGGCCTGCACGAATGCCTGACGCGGCGCGGCGACACCGTCGAGGCCCCGCTGATCAAGGCGCGGCTGGACATGGCGATGGCCCGCACCGAGATCCCGGTGCGCGCCTCGTGCCTGTGCCGACGGCAGGCGGCCTGATCAGGTTCCGTCGAGCACGGCGCGCACGCGGCGTGCCAGCTCGGCCTTGCGGTAGGGCTTGTTGAGGATTGCCTCCGTGGCGAGGGCCCGGCTGTGCGTCTGCAGCGTTTCCAGCGGATGGCCCGAGGTCAGCAGCACCTTGACGTCCGGGCGCAGCGCGCGGGCACGCTCGGCGAGGTCCCAGCCGCTCATGCCACCGGGCATCACCACGTCGCTGAAGATCAGGTCGACGGCGACACCTTGCGCCAGCAGCCGCTCGGCCTCGCGCGCGTTCTCCGCCGGCGTGACGCGATAGCCCAGGCTCTCGAGGCAGGAGATCGCGTAGGCGCGCACGAAGGGATCGTCCTCGACCACCATCACCCATTCGCGCCCGTGGTGGATCTTCTCCGCCGCGGCCGGCACCACCACGCTGTCACGCATCGACGGATCGATCGGCAGGTACAGACGGATCGTGGTGCCCAGGCCGACCTCGCTGTAGATGCTGACATGGCCGTTGGACTGCTTGACGAATCCGTAGACCATGCTCAGTCCCAGCCCGCTGCCCTTGCCGACCTCCTTGGTGGTGAAGAATGGCTCGAAGACGCGGGCGCGAACGTCCGGCGGCATGCCGTGGCCGTTGTCGGTGACGGCGATCACGACGTAGTTGCCCGGCCGCACCTCGGGGTGGTCGTGCTGGTAGGCGTCGTCGAGAGCGAAGAGCGCCGTGGTGATCGTGAGCTGGCCGCCGTCGGGCATCGCGTCCTGCGCGTTGATCGCGAGGTTGAGCACCGCTGATTCGAGCTGCGCGCGATCGGCGTAGGCATTGGGCAGCGACGTCGCCAGCGTCGTTTTCACCTCGATATCCTCGCGCAGGGTGCGGCGGATCAGGCGGGCCATGTTCTCGACCAGCCCGTTGGGCTCGAACGACACCGGCTGCAGCACCTGGCGCCGGCTGAAGGCCAGCAATCGCTTCGTCAGCTCGGCGCCGCGCTCGCCGGCAGTGGCGATCATCTCGGCGAGATCGCGTAGATCGGGCCTCGCCTTGAGCGTCTCCGCCAGGGTATCGGCGTTGCCGACGATCACGGTCAGCAGATTGTTGAAGTCGTGCGCAATGCCGCCGGACAGTTGACCCACCGTCTCCATCTTCTGCGCCTGGACCAGCTGCTCCTCCGTCTTCTTGCGGTCGGTCAGGTCGTTGATGATGCCGACGAAGGCCGACTGGCCGCCCTCGTCCGTCACCTCGCCGACAGACAGGTTCATCGGGAAGGTCGAGCCGTCCTTGCGTCGACCGACCACCTCGCGACCGATGCCGATGATCTTGGCCTGGCCGGTATGGCGGTAGTTCTCGAGGTAGCCATCGTGCTCGCTGCGATACGGCTCGGGCATCAACAGCTTGACGTTCTGGCCCATCACCTCATGCGATGAATAACCGAACAGGTGCTCGCAGGCGGGATTGAGCATCAACACGGTGCCCTGCCCATCGATCAGGATGATGCCGTCGACTGCCGTATCGAACACCGCCTTCAGCCGCGCGGCGTTCTCCATCACCGCGCGCTGGGTGCGCTCGAGCTCCGTCAGGTCGTGGACGATGCCGACGAAGCGCGAGCCTTGCTCGTCGTCGATCTCACCGACCGACAGGCCCATGGGGAAGGTCGTGCCGTCCTTGCGCCGGCCGACCACCTCGCGGCCGATGCCGATGATCTTGGCCTCGCCGGTGCGCTTGTAGTTGTCGAGGTAGGTATCGTGCTCCTCGCGATAGGGCGCCGGCATCAGGAGCTTGACGTTCCGGCCGACCACCTCGTCGACACGATAGCCGAACAGGCGCTCGCAGGCCGGGTTGAACACCTCGATCGACCCGCGGTTGTCGATCACGATCACCCCGTCGACAGCGGTATCGATGACAGCCCGGAACAGCTGCTCTTCATTGCGGCTCTTCATGGCCGACCTCAAAGGCCAATGTTGCTTTCCGTCCCTGCAAATAGTGTATCACAGAAGCCTCGTACCTGCCCGCGCATTTCGGAATGCGTCAGTGAACAAATAAAACAAGTAATACAACTGCATTCGGTCAAACTCCGCCGGTGACGTCGATGGTGATGCCGGTGACGAAGTCGGCATCGCTCGAGGCGAGGAAGCAGATCACGTTGGCCTGGTCGACGGCCTCGGCGACGCGGCGCAGCGGCGTGCGTTCGATCTCCTCGGCCTGCGACGCCTGCGAGCGCTTCTCCCAGTGCGGGCGGATGCGTTCGGTGAGCGTGACCGAGGGCGCGATGGCGTTGACGTTGATGCCGTCGGGTCCCAGCTCGTGGCCCAGCTTGCGGGTGAAGGCGATGATGCCGCCCTTGGCCGCGGCGTAGGCGCTGGAGCTGTTGAAGCTCAAGCCCCTGCCGGCGATCGAGGCGAGGTTGACGATCTTGCCGCTGCGCTGGTGCTTCATCACGGGAATGACCGCGTGCGTCACCAGGAACGTGCCGTCGAGGTTGAAGGCGATCAGCTTCTGCCATTCCTGGAGCGTGAGCTGCTCGGTGGTCGCGGTCGGCCGCTCGATCACCGTGCTGCCGCCCACGGCGTTGACCAGGATGTCGATACGGCCATGCGCGCGCACCACGTCGGCGACCAGCGCATCGACCTGCGCCTGATCGAGCGCATCGACCAGCCGCCCGTCGACCTTGCCGCCGCGTCCCGCCGCCTGCGTCAGCGCAGGCACCGCCTCGTCCAGCCGCCCCTGGTTGTTGTCGACCGCGACCACGGTGGCGCCCTCGCGCACCATGATGGCGGCGGTGGCGCGGCCGATGCCGTTGGCCGCCGCGGTGATCAGCGCCACCTTGTTCTGGAACCGCATCGTCGTCCCTCCCATTCTTCTCGCTTCCCCCGGAGGGGGAAGGTGGCGCGGAGCGACGGAAGGGGGATGTTGAAGACGGACTCTCGCGTTCGTCCTCGACATCCCCCTTCCGCCCTTCGGGCACCTTCCCCCTCCGGGGAAGGAAGTGGCGCCGCCTCCGTTGCCGGCATTGTGCGCCATGAGGCGCGCGCTGGCACGCCATCATCCGCGAACTGGCGTATCCTGCCGGCATGACCTCGCGCGTGCTCATCCTGGGCGTCACGGGCTTCGTCGGCGCGGCGCTGGCGCAGCGGCTGCTGGCCGCGGGTATCGCCGTGGACGGCGTCTCGCGCCGCAAGCCGCCGGCGCCGATCCGGCATGTCGCGCTCGATCTCGCCGGCATGACCGACGCCGCCGCGTGGCGTCCGCACCTGCAGGGCATCGACGCGGTGGTGAACTGCGCCGGCCTGCTGCAGGACGCGCCGGGCGAGAGCGTGGCGCGGGTGCATCGCGATGCGCCTGCCGCCCTGTTCGCCGCCTGCGAGGCGGCTTGCGTGCGTCGCGTGATCCAGGTCTCCGCCGTCGGCGTCGATCGCGAGGGCGGCAGCGACTTCGCGCGCACCAAGCACGCCGCCGATCTCGACTTGCAAAGGCGCGATCTCGACTGGGTGATCCTGCGGCCCTCGGTGATCATCGGCGAGGGCGCCTATGGCGGCAGCGCCCTGCTGCGCGGGCTGGCCGCGCTGCCGGTCGTGCCGGTCATGACCGGCATGCCGCCGCTGCGGCCGGTGCTGCTCGACGACGTGCTGGCGAGCATCGAGCACTTCATCGCGCCCACGACGCCCGCGCGGATCGCGCTCGACCTCGCCGGTCCCGAGACCTGGCGCTTCGAGGACCTCGTCGCGGGCTTGCGCCGCTGGATGCGCTGGCCGCCGGCGCGCGCCCTGCCGCTCGGCGCGGCGCCGGCGACGCTGATGTTCAGGCTGGGCGACGCGGCGGCGCTGCTGGGATGGCGCCCGGCGATGCGCACCACCGCCGGAAGCGAGATGCGCCGCGCGGCGCAGGCCGACGGCGCGGCGTGGCGCGCGGCGGTCGGCTTCGCGCCGCGCGGTCCCTCGGCGTTCTTCGCCGCGCGGCCCGCCTCGGTGCAGGAGCGCTGGTTCGCGCGGCTGTTCTTCGTCAAGCCGCTGCTGTTCGCCGCCCTCGCCGTCTTCTGGTTCGCCACCGGCGTCATCTGCCTGGGACCGGGCTGGCGCGCGGGGCTGGCGATGATGGCGGAGGCCGGTCTGGCGCCCACCATGGCGATCATCGCGGTCGCCGCCGGCGCGCTCAGCGACCTGGCCATCGGCGGCGCGATCGCGTTGCGCCGCACCACGCGGGCCGGCCTGTACGCCGCCATCGCCGTGAGCCTGGCATACGCTGTCATCGGCACCGCGCTGCTGCCGCGCCTGTGGGCCGAGCCGATGGGCGCGCTGCTGAAGATCGTGCCGCTGCTCGCGCTGCATTGCGCCGCGCTGGCGATCGTCGAGGATCGATGACGCTCTATCTCGTCCTGAAGTACCTGCACGTGATCGGCGCCGCCGTGCTCCTGGGCACCGGCGCCGGCATCGCCTTCTTCATGCTGCTGGCGCACCGCACCGGCGAGGCCGGGACGGTGGCCGCGGTGGCGCGCATGGTGGTGATCGCCGACTTCGTCTTCACCGCCAGCGCCGTGGTGGTGCAGCCGATCACCGGCGCCCTGCTGATGGACGAGCTCGGCATCCCGCTGGACGAAGGCTGGATCGCGCTGTCGCTGATCCTCTATCTCGTCACCGGCGCCTTCTGGCTGCCCGTGGTGTGGATGCAGATGCGCATGCGCGATCTCGCCGGCGAGGCGGCGGCGGCCGGCACCGCCCTGCCCGCCGCCTACCACCGCCTGTTCCGCGCCTGGTTCTGGAGCGGCTTCCCCGCCTTCGCCGCCGTCATGGCGATCGTCTGGCTGATGATCGCCAAGCCGGCGTTGACGCTGCCTTGAAGATGGGCTGACCGCCGCGGGAGCAGTCAGTGTTTCGCAAGCCCCGTGAGATCGGTGCTGAGGCCCAGCAGCTAGTCCTCGCCGAGCGGTGATCACTCCCTGCCATCTGCCGACGCATGCTCAGTCGATCGCGTGTCGACTCTCGATCCCAGCTTTCAGACGCCGGTCATCTCGGGTTTCGATTGTTCAGGACAAAACACCGTGCCGAAGGGCACTCGATCGGAATCACGAAGCGGCATCTCTTCGGTGTGCACATCGACAACGTCACGGAGTTCGCCGGGGCCCAGCCGAGTGAGCGCGAGAACTTCGACAAATGGCCAGAGAATCCGCTCACCCTCGCCATTGAGATACTCATGCTCCTCTGATCGCCCGATCACGACAGCCCGCTCAAGGGCCGTGTCGAAATCCGTCGCACGAACAAGAAATATGCAGTCGTTGAAAAGCTTGCATCCGAGCCCTTCGATCATGCAGGCCCATCGCAACTTCAAGCTGAACCAATGGGAGTCTTTCGCGGCCGTTGACTGCCCGCCCATCGGCAACTCTCGCCGGGCCGGCATCGAGCGCTCGGGCTGGAATGTCGTGCCGAAGGGAATGATGTCCGCTTCATCGAGATGAACAGGTTCCGAGTAGACCTCGACGCCATCCAGATTCTTCGACCTCAGCAAATCCTGCGTGACCACTTCGACCAGCCGCCATCTACCGCGGCTATCGCCAATCTCTTCGCGCTCCATTGCGCGCCCGATCTCAACCGGCTTCTTGACCCACGAGTTCTCGTGCGGTGCGCGAAACACAAGAACGTGGTCGATGTGTGCATCGCAGCCATATGGCTCGACCAGGTGCGCCATCCGCAGCCTCGTGCTGTGCCACAGCATTTCGCTGGGTTCGCTTTGCAGAGATTCTCTGCTGCTCATCTCAGTATCCTCGAAGCGTGATATCCAGGCCGTGTGGCGCCAAGGGCTGGCGCCCCATCCATGGCGGCAGACTGTGGTGGCATGGGCGATGTGCCAGCCCTTGTTGCGGCCATCATCTTGCGCCCTTGGTGAATCTGCCATCGGTCAAGAGCTTTCTTGCCCTTCGGGCGGCACCATCGTTGCGCTTGAGAAGGTCGGCGATTGTGCCTTCTCGTACATCAGTACCAACCTCTCTGCGTATTCTGCCTTGCCTGAACTCCTCGATGAAGTCATCCACCTTCATATCCTGTCTGGACAATAGATCGCGCGTGGTAGCGCTGTCAGCGTTCATGCCCTGGTTTGTGGCAAGCGCTCTGTATTTCCGTTCGGCCTCCGCTTCGGCTGCGGTCTTGGCATCTTCTTCTTGTCTTCGCTTCGCCTTTGCTTCCGGCGTTTCATCAGGGTCCTCCGGCGGAGGTGGAATTTGATCTGCGGTCGCCCCACCCCCTGAGCATCGCATCCCTTAGCTGCTCCCATCCCCGCAGCCGCCTCTTGTATTCCTTCTGCTCGGGCGTCATCGCCACGGCGTGCGGTGGGAAGTTCGGGTCCAGCGGCGGATCGAGGTAGACGTCCTGGAGGTCACGGCCGACGAATCCGAGCCGGCCGCCTCGCGCGTCGAAGTGCTCCCAGACGCCCGGTGTCCGGACGTCTTCGGCCCGCACGATGTATTCGCCGGTCCGCGGATTGACGAAGATCCGGCGGCCCTGCGCGTCGATGGGTGCGTCGTTCGTCGGCTCGAACCCCAGCGCCGCCGCCTCGGCGAGCTCGTTCTTCTCCAGGATCCGCTTGAAGCGCTGCCCGGCGTAGGGGTAGCTCCACGCCCGCATCTGTTCGCGGACATACTCGTCGAGCCCCACCGCTTCGGCCTGTGCCCGGGCGGTCGCCTCCAGTGCCTGCATCGCGTCCCGCAGCGCCCGGGCGGCGGCGCTTGCCGCTGCCACATCGGCCGCGGGGACCGCCTGCGCCGCCGCCCGCGCGGCGGCGACACGAGCCTCGGCGGCGACAAGTGCACGCTGCGCGGCGATTACTGCGCGCTGAGTGAGCACCGAGAGCGCGCGGATCTGCGCGAGCGTGGCCGCGCTCGGCGCCACCGTGCGGTTTGCGTCCTGGACGCGATGGATGCCCGGTCGATCATCCTGATCGGGGGGCGGAAACGCGAAGTGCAACGGCACGAGCGCCGGCCGGCCGCCCGGATCCCATTCGAGGGTGCGCGACCTACACGCGTCGCCCGAAACATGCCGCTCAAGCATCTCGGCGATGGCGGCATCATCGGGACTCTTGCCGTTGATCCTGTGCCAGGTGTCGATCTCATCGACGAACCCGGCGCGGTCGTTTGTTGCGCTGTCGTTCGCCGGCAGCATCCTGGCGAGGAGCTGCAGGCCGCGCTTGATGACGTAGACCTCAGCCTGGGTTGCCGGATCGTTGCGGCGCAGGCCGGCCTGCCAGTCGCGGAAGCGCAGCCACTGTGGCAACGGCAGGTAGGCGATCTCGGGGACCAGGTCGCGGCGCGCAAAGTCGTGCGGCGCCTCGGTCACCTGGGTTGTCAATTCATCGACCAGCGCCGGGTTCAAGGCTGGCTCGGTGCGGGCGGCGTAGTGGTCGAGCCGCGTTTCGATCGCCTGCCGACGCTCGGCATCGAGCGCCACCTATTCACTGACCGGGATCTGCGACGGATCGGTCAGGCCGTCCTTCAGCACGCGCGCCAGCACCTGCTCACCCAGGGCACGGGCGCGTGCCTCGGCGGCGGCGGCAGCGCTGTTGAGACGGCGGATCGTGGCGGCGCGCACGGCGGGGTCGGTGATCGCGTCGGCCTGCTCCACGCGCCATTGCGGCGTCGGATGGTGCCCCTCAGGCAGCGGGGCATTGAGGATCTCTGCGCTCGCGGCGTGCGCTCGTTCGCGGGTCTGTGCCTCGGCCAGAAGCGCATCCAGCGCGGCGCGGTCGGTGTTCTCGATCACCGCCGCGTAGCGTGTGCGCAGCGATCTCGCCCGCTCGGGATCACGATCGACGGCCGCGCCGATCGCCGATACCAGGACACGGCTGGTCTCGCGGCTGAGCGCCGCCTCGGTCAGCGGCGAGTCCCAGCCCTTGCGCTCGGCCCGCTCGCGCACCTCCGCCCGCGTCGTGCCCAGCGCGCGGCGCAGCAGCGCGTCGCTGTTCCAGTGGAGTGCGGCATCGGCCCGCATCGCGGCGATGCGCTGGTCGCCCACCTGGTCGTACCAGCTCTGCCGCTGCGCGGCGCCGTGACGCTCGACCACCTCGTTGAAGCGCGCCAGCCTCTTGTCGGCGAGTTCCTGCAGCATGCGGCGCTGGTCGTCGTCCGCCGCCGTGTCCAGCGTGCGTGCCTGGGCTTCGCTGTAGGCGTCGAGCACCGCCGGCGCCCGTTGCACCGCCGCCTCGCCTTGCAGGTTGAGATAGCCGGTCTGCGGATCGAAGAGCAGCGCCTGCTCGGTCTCGCCCAACTTCGTGTCGGCGGCCTTCACCGTGGCTTCGTTGTCGCTGCCGAGATACGGCGAGACGGCGCCGGCGATACCGACGGCACCCTGTGCGGCCTGCAAGCCGAGCCGCAGCAGGGGCGAGGCGCCGAACTCGCCGGCGCCGGCGTCGACGTCAAAGTAGCCGCCGTCGGGCACGCCTTGCGCGTTGATGCCGAGAGGCTTGTAGGGTGGGATCCTGATCCGGCCAGCCATTCGAGTCCTGCTCTCGATGAGCCCGGCGCGGCGCCGTGGGTCGGGCGCGCTTGGAACTCACCGGGCTCTTCGACACGGAGTCTATGGCGGCATGCGCGGATCGCCGATTGATGCCTCTACGAATGTCGGCTCTTCGATCATTCCCCTTGTGTCTCAGGAACTTGGCAGCGCCGCAGCCATCGCCCCGCCACACAAGCGTGACGTTGTGCGCCCGCAGGACCCGCGGCCCGAGGTCCCGGGATGAACTAGCGCGGCTTCACGCGCACGCCCGCGGCGATGCGGTCGCTGGGATAGACGATCACGCGCTCGCCCGGCTCGACGCCGCCGCTCACCGCCGCCAGCCGGCCCGAGCGTCGCAGCAAGGTGACCGGGCGCGGCTGGGCGCGGCCGTCGGCGATCACGAACACGTTCCACGTCTCGTCGCGGCGGAACAGCGCGCCGGTCGGCAGGATCGTGGTGTCGTCGCGCGCGAACACGACGATCTGCGCATCGACCTGGTAGCCGTCGCCCAGGCTGCTCCACGCCGCCGGCGGCGAGGTCAGGTCGATGCGGACATTCACCCGCTGCTCCTCGACGCCCAGCGTCGAGACCTTGGTGAAGGCCGCGGGCTCGACCCGGCGCACGCGGCCTTCCAGGGTGCCTGGCCCGCCCCAGTTCACGATCGTCACCGGCGCATCGGGGCGGATCTGCACCGCGTCGGTGCTCAGCACGTCGACGACGACCTCAAGATCGCGCGGATCGCCGATCTCCACGATCGCCGCGCCGGCCTGGATCGCCGTCTCGCTCTCCTGCGCCACCCGCAGCAGCACGCCGGGCACCGGCGCGGTGACGGGCCAGCTCTCGACCGGACCCTCCGACGACTGCTCGTAGCGCGCCAGCAGCGCCCTGGCCTGCGCCAGCCCGTGCTGCGCCGCGTTGCGCTGGAACTGCGCGGCTCGCAGGTCGCGATCGGCGACGCGCATGGCGAGCTCCGCCCGTTCCAGCGCCTGCGCGGTCGCGGCGCCGCGCTCGACCAGGCTGCGCGTGCGCTCGAGCTCGCGTCGCGCCTGGTCCGCCTCGGCCTGGCTGCGCTCGACATCGGCCGTGGCGCGGTCGCGGGCGGCGGCGGCCGCGCCCAGCCGCTCTTCCGCCTCGCGCCGGCTGCGCGGATCGAGCAGCGGTGCCGGCGACGGCATGATGACCGTGATGGTCCGATCCGCCTCGACCCTGTCGCCAACCTTCAGCGGCACGCGCGCCAGGCGGCCGGCCAACGGCGCGGCCACGACATAGCGCTCGCGGATGCGGGTCTTGCCGTCCTCCTCGATCGTGGCGACGAAGCGGCCCCTGGTGACCGCGGCGGTATCGACGTCCACCGGGTCGGGCAGGAAGGCCCACACCAGCCCGGCCGCCACCGCGACGAAGGTCAGGATGGCGGCACCGCCGCCGATCGTGATGCGCATCGTCAATCCCTCGTCTTGAGCACCGCCACCAGATCGAGCCGATCGATCCGGCGGCGCACGATGAAGGCGCTGGCGGCGGCCGCCGCCAGCACCACAATGGCGGCGGTCGCATAGGAATGCGACGCGACGACCGCCGGAACCTGGAAGCTCTCGTTCGACCCGTAACGCGAGATCAGCGCCACGAGGCGGCCCGACAGCACGAGGCCCGCGCTGATGCCGATGCCGATCGCGATCGTGAACTCGGTGAACAGGATGCCGGCGACCTCGCGTCGGGTGAAGCCCAGGACGCGCAGGCTGGCCAGCTCCCAGGCGCGTTCCTGCAGGCCGATGCGCGCGCCGTTGTAGACGACGCCGACGGCGATGATGACGGCGAAGCCGGTGAGGATCGCCGCCGTGACGTAGACGATGGCCGCGATCTTGTCGACGAAGGCGGTCAGCGTATGCGCCTTCATCGCCACCGACTCGATCACCGGCAGGTCCTTGAACCGCCGCGCCACCGCCGCCAGCGCCGTCGCCTCGACATGCATCGCCGCGCCGGAGACGACGTCGCCCTCGCCCGTCATGCGGTTCAGCGCGTCGATGCCCATGTAGGCGGCCATGCCGATCACCTCGTCGGTCACCGCCACCACGGCGAGGTCCCGCTTGCGCCGCCGTCCCTCCATCACCTCGATGGTGACGGTGTCGCCGGCGGCGAGGCGCAGGCGTTCGGCCAGCCGGCGCGTCAGCGTCACGCCCTGCGGCGCCAGCGCGATGGGTCGCAGCGCCGCGTCGTGCGGACGGCGCAGCTCGCCGCCGGGCGTCAGGCCGATCATCGCGGTGAGGTAGCTGCGATGCGCCGCGCGCAGGCGCACCGGCACGATGCGGTGTCCCTCGACGACGAGCACGCCCGGCTCGCGCGCCAGATCGCCGATCACGGCGCGATCCAGCGGATGCGGAAACGTCACCGTCATGTTGCCGCGTTCGACCAGCTCGAACTGGATCTCGATCATGCGGTCGATGGCGTCGCGCCAGAACAGGCCGAGCACCACCATCGGCACGGCCAGCGATACGCCGACGATGGTCAGGGCGGTGCGCATGGGATGACCGGCCACGTTGCGCAGGATCATCACGCGGCGCGCGCCCAGCCAGCCGCCGGCGCCGAGCCGGCCGCTCCACAGCAGGCGGTAACGCGCCGGCGGGGCCGGGCGCATGGCCGTGGCGGGATCGAGGCGCACCACGTTGCGCAGCGCCGCCAGCACGCTCAGCGAGGCGACCGCGAAGCTGCCCAGGATGCCGACGACCGCCGACCACGGCGTGATCGCGAAATCGAGCGACGGCAGGCGGAAGAACGTGCGGTAGCTCTCGATCGTCACGCTGCCGAAGCCGTAGCCGCCGGCCACGCCCAGCACCGAGCCGAGCGCCACGATCGCCAGCACCAGCTTGATGTAGTGGGCGATCAGCCGGCGGTTGGGGAAACCCAGCGCCTTGAGCGCGGCGATCTGCTCGCGCTGGGCGGCGACGATGCGGCCCAGCGCGACGTTGAGCAGGAAGGCCGTGATGCCGAGGAAGATCACCGGGACCGTGATCGACATCACCTTCTGCTGGCTGAGCTCGTCCTCGAGGAAGCGATGCGAGGCCTGGTCGCGCCGCTCGATCGCCCCGGTCGATCCGTAGGGTTCCAGCAGGCGGTCGAACGCGTCGATCACCGCGCGGGCGTCGGCGCCGGGGACCAGCGAGACGACCGCGTCGTTGAAGGCGCCCTTCATGTCGAAGGCGGCCTCCGCGAGGCTGCGATCGACCCACAGGATGGCGTAGAGCCGGTCGTCGGGAATCGGCAGCCCCGGCTTGACGGCATAGACGTACTCGGACGACAGCGCGACGCCCGTGAGCTGCAGCGTCTGCACCCGGCCGTTGAGCAGCACGCGCAGCGAGGCGCCGGGCGCGATGCCGTGCGCCTCGACGAAGGCCTCGTTGACCGCCGCCGTGCGCGTGTCGCCCGGGGCGGGCGCCGTGCCGCGGCGCAGATGCAGGCGCGACAGGTCCTCCTCGCCGCTGTGCGCCAGCGACACCAGGCGCGCCGAGACCGGCAGCGGCGAGGCCGGCCAGTCGACGATGACGTCGCGCACGATGCGCGGCTGCACCGCGGCCACGCCCGAGACGCGCTCGAGCTGCGCCACGACGGAAAGCGGCGCGCGCTTCATGCTGACGAAGATCGTCGGGAAGCGCGTATCGGCGTAGAAGCGGTCACGCGCGTCGGCGAGCGCGTTGTAGGTCGACACCGAGGCGACGAAGACCGCGACGCCCGCCGCTACCACCAGCGCGATGGTGATCACCTGCCCGCGCATCGCCCTGATGTCGCGCCACAGCTTGCGGTCCAGCAGGCTCACCAGTGCACCTCCTCGGCCGACAGGCGGTGCGCATTGCGCCGCTCGCCGACGATGCTGCCGCCGCCCAGCATCAGCACGCGGTCCGCCATGCCGGCGATGGCCGCGTTGTGGGTGATGACGACGGTGGTCGTGCCCAGCGTCTCGTTGACCCGCTTGATCGCCGTCAGCACGACCTTGCCGGTCTCGTAGTCGAGCGCGCCGGTGGGCTCGTCGCACAGCAGCACGTCGGGCGACTTGACGATGGCGCGGGCCACCGCGACGCGCTGCTGCTCGCCGCCGGAGAGCTGCGAGGGAAAATGGTCGAGCCGGCGATCGAGGCCGACCAGCGCCAGCGCCTGGCGCGGCTCCATGGCCGCCTCGGCGATCTCCGCGACCAGCGCCACGTTCTCGAGCACGGTCAGGCTGGGGATGAGATTGTAGAACTGGAAGACGAAGCCGACATGCTCGCGCCGGTACCGCGTGAGCTCGGCGTCGCCGGCGCCCGCCAGGTCGTGGTCGCGCCAGCGCGCCTCGCCGGACGACGGCGTGTCGAGGCCGCCCAGGATGTTCAGCAGCGTCGACTTGCCCGAGCCCGAGGGTCCCAGCAGCACGACGAACTCGCCCTCGAAAATGTCGAGGTCGACGTCGCGCAGCGCGTGGACCTCGACCTCGCCCATCGCGTAGACCTTGCAGAGTTTCCGGGCCAGGAACACCCGGGCGCGACTGGACTGATCCATGGGCAAGCCTCGGGGCTCCTGCGGTTCCTACCAGTGCCTCACATCTTCTTGCCGGTCCTTGATCTGGAGCAATCTCAGGCTGTCACCGCCTCCGCCGCCGGCACGCGCGTGACCTCGTGCGCCTGCAGGATCGGCAGCACGTCCTTCGCGAAGCGCCGGATCTGCTCGATGAACATCTCGTGCGGCATCGCCCCGCGGTTGAGCCCGATCTGCACCATGTTGGCGCCGGCGTTGTCGGCCGCGGCGATGATGCGCTGGGCCACCTCCTGCGGCGTGCCGTAGGGCAGGTTCTCGGCCTGGCGCTCGAAGGCCTCCTGCGTCAGCCCACGGAAATCCTCGCGCAGCAGCGCCGCGGCGCGCTGGTTCTCCGGCCGCACGTAGTCGGTCGATTGTGCGCTGACATAGCCGGCCTGGCGCTGCGCCGCGGTCTCGGTGAAGCTGCCGTGGCTGAACAGCGTGCGGTTGAAATAGAGGTGGTAGGGCCCGACCTCCCTCACCGCCTGCGCCTTGGAGTCCGCGACATAGGCGTTGAGCGCCAGCGACAGGTGGTTGGGCGTGATGCGGTGGCCCGAGGCGGCGAGGCTCTCCGCATAGTGCCGGATGATGTCGTCGCGCAGCCCGCCGCCGGCGAGGCCGGGCGTGATGCCCAGGTCGTGCTTCGCGGCGAACTCGATCGACTCCTTGCTGCCGACGATCGGGATCATGATCGGCGGGCGCGGCTGCTGGATCGGGCGCGGCCAGATCGAGACGTCGTTGTAGGACCAATACTTGCCCTTGTAGGAGAAGACGTCCTCGCTCCAGGCGCGGGTGACGATGTCGAAGGCCTCCTCGAAGCGCTCGCGTGACTCGCTCAATGGGACATTGTGCACCTGGTACTCGCGCGGGATGCCGCGCGCGAAGCCGGAGATCAGGCGGCCGTTGGACATGCAGTCCAGCATCGCCAGCTCCTCGGCCAGGCGCAGCGGCTCGTGCAGCGGCAGCAGATTGCCGTAGATCAGCAGCTTGAGGTTCTTGGTGCGCTGCGCCGCGGCCGCCGCCATCAGGTTGGGCGAGTTCATCAGCCCGTAGGGCGAGCAGTGATGCTCGTTGAAGCCGACGCCGTCGTAGCCCAGCCGGTCGAGCTCCTCCCACGCCTGCAGATGCTCGGCGTAGGTGCGCACCGCGACATCGGCCTTGAAGTGCCGCTTGCCCAGCGGATAGGGCAGCTCGGCGCCCTGCTTGATGTGGTCGAGGTTCTCGCCGTAGGCCAGCAGGTCGAAGACGAATACTTTCATCGGATCACCCCGGTTGTGCCTCGCCACGACCGCATTTGCCGCGCAAACCATGGTACAGTTCTTATGGATTGCCGCCATCGGCAAGCGTGTTCCGTGCCATGGAGGATTCGATGCGAATCTCTGCGTGCGCCCTGGCCGTGGCATGGGCGCTGGCGCCCGAAGGTGCCGGGGCACAATCCGCAAGCGAGGCCGACGCGTTGCGCACGGCCATCGAAACGCAGGACCTGATGCTGATACCCGACATCCCGCCCATGACCGGCGGTCACACGACGTTCTGGCGCTTCTCGCCGCCGGATCGCGTGTCCATCGAGAGATGGTTCACCGCGCGAGCCGATGGCGCACGACGTTGGGATCCGGTCTGGCCGGGGCGCTATGCCTTCACGGACGGGAAGCTTTGCCTGAGAGGCGACGACGAGACAAAGCCGCGCTGCTTCAGCATCGAGCGGCTCGGCGGCCCATCCGAATGGCGTCTCGCCGACGGAAAAGAGGTGGTCCGTCTGAGAGCGACCGACCGCGAGAAACTTTCACAGGCGCTGGAGCGGCGCCAACGGTAGCGCGCAGGCCGCCATGCCGAAGCTCGCAATCCTTGCTACCGCGCTGGCCTTGATCGCCGCGCCGCTGCCCGCCTTGGCGCAGGCCAGCGAGTCGGATGAGCGCCTCTGTGCCAGCCGCGAGGACCCGGACAACATCATCATCGCCGCCTGCACGCGGGTTATCGACCATGGCCGCCTCGACGATGCGCGACTGGGCAACGCCTATCGCTACCGCGCTGGTTCCTACGCCTTCATGGGTGCCTATCGAGAAGCGCTCGCCGATCTCGACCGCGCTGCCGAGTTGCGGCCCTTCGATCCTGCGGTGCTGACCGATCGTAGCGGCGTGCATCGCAAGCTGGGCGATCCGGCCCGCGCGATCGCCGACCTCGATGCGGCACTGAAAATGAGACCGGACTCCCTTCTGGCGCTGCAATGGCGCGGCGACGCCTACGTTGCTGCAGGCAAGCTCGAGCGCGCGATCGAGGACTACGGCACGGTAATCGCCATCGACGCGAGTTTCTCGCCGGCGTGGAACGGCCGCTGCAACGCGCGGGCGCGGCTGGGCCGCCTCGAGGCGGCGATGGTCGACTGCAACGAGATGGTGGCGCGCGCGCCGCACAACGCCTTCGGTTACGACA
>JBFXAZ010000099.1:0-21129 GCA_050183765.1 Reyranellaceae bacterium
GGGAAGATGCAGGAGCCGGCGCCGGTGCCGCGGCATCGGCGCTCTCGCCCTCCTCGGCCAGCACCATGATCGGCGTGTTGACGGCGACGTTCTCGGGGCCCTCGGCGATCAGGATCTTGCCGACGGTGCCTTCGTCGACCGCCTCGACCTCCATGGTCGCCTTGTCGGTTTCGATCTCGCAGATCACCATGCCGGCGGTGACCTTGTCGCCTTCCTTGACGTGCCATTTGGCGAGCTTGCCTTCGGTCATCGTCGGCGACAGCGCCGGCATCAGGACGTTGATGGCCATGACTGGGACCCGTTCCGATCGATGATGTTCAGGCGGCGTGCGCCGGTTTGCTTTCCACCAGCACGTCGGTCCACAGCTCCTTGGGATCGGGCTCCGGACTGGTGGTCGCGTACTCGGCCGCGTCGGCCACGATGCGCCGCACCTCGGCGTCGAGCGCCTTGAGCTGCGCCTCGTCGAGCGCCTTGGCGTCGATCATGCGCTTCTTGAGGCGCTCGATCGGGTCGCGCTCGCCGCGCATCTTCTCGACCTCTTCCTTGGTCCGGTACTTGCCCGGATCGCTCATCGAGTGGCCGCGGTAGCGATAGGTCAGCATCTCCAGCACGTAGGGCCCCTTGCCCGCGCGCGCATGCTCGACCGCGCGCTCGCCGGCCGCCTTCACCGCGACGACATCCATGCCGTCGACCTGCTCGCCGGGGATGCCGAAGGCCTCGCCATGCTTGTAGAGGTCTACGACGGCGGAGGCGCGCTCGACCGAGGTGCCCATGCCGTACTTGTTGTTCTCGATGATGTAGACCACGGGCAGCTTCCACAGGGCGGCCATGTTCATCGCCTCGTAGACCTGACCCTGGTTGGCGCTGCCGTCGCCGAAATAGGTCAGCGACACGCTGTTGTCGCCACGGTACTTGCGCGCGAAGGCCAGCCCGGTGCCGATCGGCACCTGGGCGCCGACGATGCCGTGGCCGCCGTAGAAATTGCGCTCCTTCGAGAACATGTGCATCGAGCCGCCCTTGCCGTGCGAGTAGCCGCCGGCGCGCCCGGTGAGCTCGGCCATCACGCCGCGCGGATCCATGCCGCAGGCCAGCATGTGGCCGTGATCGCGATAGCTGGTCAGCACCGCGTCCTTGCCGCTGTCGATGGTCGACTGCATGCCGACGACCACGGCTTCCTGGCCGATGTAGAGATGGCAGAAGCCGCCGATGAGACCCATGCCGTAGAGCTGGCCGGCGCGCTCCTCGAAGCGCCGGATCAGCAACATGTCGCGGTAGAACTGCCGGAGCTGCTCGGGCGTGACGCTGTTGTCACCGGTCTTCGGCGGCGACCCGGCGGATGCGGACGGTTTCGACTTGGCGGTGGCTTTGGCCATCGGCGGTCCTCCCGATACGGACGCTACGCTGTCAGCCCCAATTTCTTAAGCGACTGTGATGAAGAGACATTGATCTGCCTAGGAAAAATTCTTTCGCAAAGGCTGGCAGCGCAGCATCGCACGGTTTGTTGCAAAACCCGTGATCGCGCTCGAAACATTCTTTCATCAGGCTTTTTCAGCGGGCATTCGAGCGCGGAAATGATAGCGCTGCAAAGCCCATGCGGCGATCGCGAGCGCCAGACCGATCAGGTCAGTCAGCGCGCCCGGCGTGATCAGCCCGAGCGCGGCGAGGCCGAACAGCACGCGCGGGACCAGAGCCAACCTCTCGGTGAACCAGCCCTCCGTCGCGCAGGCCAGCAGCCAGACGCCGATGATCGCGGTGAGCGTGACATGCGCGATCTCGATGAAGCTGCCCTGCGCCAGCAGCACCGGGCTATAGAAGAACATGAACGGCACGATGAAGGTTGCCAGGCCCATCTTCACGGCGATCCAGGATGTTCGCCAGGGATCCGCCTTCGCCATGCCGGCGGCGGCGATCGACGCCACCGCCACCGGCGGCGTGATCGCCGACAGCACCGCAAAGTAGAAGATGAACATGTGGGCGATCAGCTTGGGCACGCCGATCTGCTGCAGGCCCGGCGCGACCACGGCGGCGGCAATCGCATAGGCCGCCGTCGTCGGCATGCCCATGCCGAGGATCACGACGATGACCATGGTGAACAGCATCGCCAGCAGCTGATTCTGGCCGGCGACGGCCTGCATGATCTGCGCGAAACGGCCGCCGATGCCGGTCAGCGCGATGACGCCGACAATGATGCCGGCGGCGGCGCAGACGGCGACCAGCTGGATGCTGTCCTTCGCGCCGATCTCCAGCGCCTCGACGATCGCCCTGCCGCCCATGACGTCATCGCTGCGCCGCCAGGCAAATCGTCCGTCCGGCGTCCGCGTGAAGCCGTTGAGCCAGCTGACGAGGATGCACAGCCCCATGCCGAGCCCGGCCGCGAGGAAGGCCGAATAACCGCTGACGAACGCCCAGATCAGGACCGCGATGGGCGCGATCATGTAGAGCCGCATCATCAGCGGACGCAGCCGCGGCAGCTCGGCGCGCGGGATGCCGCGCAGGCCGTGCTTGGCGGCGTGCAGGTCGCAATGCGCGTAGCAGGCGACATAGAACAACAGGCACGGGATGATCGCCGCGGCGGCGATCTCGGCGTACTTGATGCCCGTCGCCTCGGCCATCAGGAAGGCCGCGGCGCCCAGCACCGGCGGCGTGATCTGCCCGCCGGTCGAGGATGTCGCCTCGATCGCGCCGGCGGTGGCGCGATCGTAGCCGACACGGCGCATCAAGGGGATGGTCACCGCGCCCGAGGCGACGACGTTGGCGACCGACGAGCCGCTCACCGAGCCGAACATCACGCCCGACAGCACGGCGACCTTGGCCGGGCCGCCACGCGCCCAGCCGACCAGCGCCACGGACAGGTCGTTGAAGTATTCGCCGGCGCGCGAGCGCGTCAGGAAGGCGGCGAACGCGGTGAACATGATGATGAAGGTCGACGACACCTCGAGCGTCGGGCCGAACACGCCGAGGTTGCTGTAGATGTAGGGGAAGCCGAACCAGAGATCCTTGATCGACTTGTTGTGGTACAGCGCCCAGCTCTCCGGGAAGAGATGCCCGAACATCGCGTAGAGCATGAAGATCGCGGCGATGATGGTGAGCGCATTGCCGGCCGTGCGGCGGGTGAACTCGAAGACCACGACCAGCCCGACCAGGCTGTAGACCAGGTCGGGCGTATCGTAGACCGCGCCCTGGTTCATCTGCAGATCGTCGAGGTTCTGCCACATGTAGACGGCGCAGCCGACGGCGCCGAGCATCAGCAGCCAATCGTACCAAGGCACGCCGTCGCGGCCGCGCCCCTTGAGGATCGTGTAGAAGCCGAAGCCCAGCGTCGCGCCCCAGGCCAGATGGATGGCGCGGAACAATTCCTGGTCGAGGTTCGGCGAGATCGCCTTGTAGAGAAAGTCGCCCGTGCCCAGCAGCGCGTCGAGCTGCTTCAGGATCACCGGGCCGACCAGGATCCACAGGTGAAAGCCCGTGAAGGCGGCACACAGCCAGAAGAACAGCAGGCGTTCCCAGGGGCGGTGCTCGCGGCGTCCGCCGGAGTGCTCCAGCTCATCGACATCGACCGCGCCGACGTCACGCGGATCGGCGGCCACATTCACATTTGCCATCGAAAGACCCGTCCCGGATCGCGACTGACGGTCTGATGCCGCCTGACGCCGCTGCGCTTCCCTTGACCCTTGGATAGCAAAACGCCCGCCCCTTGGGGAGCGGGCGATCGCCAATCCACTTGCCGGCTGCCGTCACTTCGGGACGGTGGCGGGGTCGAGCTTGATGCCCTTCTCCTGGTAGTACTTCACCGCGCCGGGGTGGAACGGCAGGAAGCCGTTGCGCGTGGCGTTGGCGGCAATGGTGTCCTTGGCCGACGCGTGGCCCTGCACCATGGCGGCGTTGTTCTCGAGGATTGCCTTCACGACCTTGTAGGCGACGTCGTCGGACATGTCCTTGTGGGCGATGCCGAAATTGTACAGACCGATCGTGGTCTGATCGTCGGTCTGCTGCTTGTAGGTGCCCTTGGGGATGAGCGCCTCGGAGAATTCCGGCATGGCCTTGCGGATCTTGGCGCGCTCCTCGTCGGTCCAGCTGAAGAACACCGCCTCCTTCTCCGCGTCGATCTGGGAGAAGATCGGAATCGGCAGGCCGGCGCCGAAGCAGAAGGCGTCGAGGATGCCGTCGCCGAGCTGGCCGCCCATGTCGGCGCCCTGCCCGTTGCGGATCGTGGCCTTCATGCCCAGCGCGTTGAAGATCATCGGCAGGTAGGTGCCGGGCGTGCCGGCGCGCGGGCCGACGCCAACGGTCTTGCCGTCGAGCTGCTTGAAGCTGGTGATGCCCGACTTCTTCAGCGCCACGCACTGCAGCGGTGTGTCGTACATTGGAAACAGCGCGCGGATGTTGGTGAATTTCTTGCCCTTGGTCCAGTCGGCCGAGCCGGTCCATGCCTGCAGCGCCACGCCCATCGTGGTCATGCCCAGCTCGATCTTCTTGTCGTCGACCAGCAGCACGTTCTGGTTCGGACCCTGGGTCTGCTGCGTCGAAACCTGCACGCCCAGCTTGTCCGTCAGGATCTTGGCGACCACGCCGCCGTAGATGAAATAGGTGCCGCCAACCGACGCCGTGCCGAGCGTCATGCCCTTGGGCTGCGCCACCACGCCGGCCGCACCGGCCATGGCCGCGAGCGCCGCTGCGGCCAGCAGGCCACGACGGATAATCGTCATTGTCCGTTTCCTCCCGAGATCACAGTCCGTCCGGCGTCACAGAAACACCGACGCCCCGCCTTCAATAGTGGCGGGCGCCACGTGGCGCAAGCGAGGCGAACGTCAGCGCGAATGCGTGAAGACGATGATGTCGTCGGGCCATGCCGCGTGCAGCAGGAAGCGGGCACGCTCGTCGATCATGTCGGGGTCGAGGCTCTGGTTGCGCAGCCCGGCCACGCGGTGCTCCCAGATGCGCTTGGTGGCCTCGGTCTCGGCCAGGGTCGCCTCGGCACGCGCCACCTCCTGGCGCAGCTGGAGCAGCGCCAGCACGCCCCGTTCGCCGTGCATCAGGTGATAGCCGAAATAGCCGAACACCATGGCGAAGAGGACGGGAGTGAGGATCTGACGAAAGCGGAACATGGCCTGGGGCCAATCTCCCATGATTCGCCGAGGGAGGCAAGAAAGATCAATGAAACGAGAGTCTTAGGCTGCGCTCATGAAGTCTTGTGCCGGCATTAGGATCGATTGCTTGACCATGGGCCGGATCGGCCGATAAGCCGCGCGCAGCAGATTGACAGGAACGACCATGAGCAAGGCCACGGACTGGCGCAACGACGGCGTGCGGGTGATCCCCGCCGGCAGCCTCGACACCAACACGGCGCAGACGCCCGGGATGAACCGCGCCGCGGCGATCAACTTTGCCCGCGTCGGCGCGCAGAAGCTGTGGGCCGGCACGGTCACCATCCATCCCGACGCCAAGACCGGCGCGCACCATCACGGCCACCTCGAGAGCGTCATCTACGTCGTCAAGGGCAAGGCGCGCATGCGCTGGGGCGAGAGGCTCGAGTTCACCGCCGAGGCCGGCCCGGGCGATTTCATCTACGTGCCGCCCTACGTGCCGCACCAGGAGATCAACGCCTCCGACAGCGAGGCGCTGGAATGCGTGCTGGTGCGCTCAGACAACGAGGCGGTCGCCATCAACATCGACATCGCGCCGGTCGAGAAGCCGGAGACGGTGTACTGGGTCGATCCCACCCATCCGCATCCGCACGACCACGCGCATCCGCACAGCCACGACCACGACCGCAAGAAGTGATCGCCGAAGAGACGCCTGACGATATCGACGCGATCGCCGCCCTGAACCGCGCCGCCTTCGGCGGCGAGGGCGAGGTCGCGATCATCGACCGGCTGCGGCGCGACGGGCTCTTCGTGCTGTCGCTGGTCGAGCGCGATGCCGAGGGCATCGTCGGTCACATCCTGTTCAGCGCCCTCGACGTGGTGGTCGACGGTCGAGCTGTCTGCGCGGTCGCGTTGGCGCCGATGGCCGTCGCCCCCGGCCGGCAGCGCGCGGGCATCGGCTCCCGCCTCGTCCGCCGCGGCCTGTGCATGCTCGCGGATCGCGGCTGCGACGCCGTGATCGTGCTCGGCCATCCCGACTATTACCCGCGCTTCGGCTTCTCGGCCGAGTTGGCGGCCAAGCTCGCCGCGCCCTTCTCGGGCCCGGCGTTCATGGCAATGGAGCTGCAGCCTGGCGCGCTCGCCGGGGCGAGCGGCGCGGTGCGTTATCCGCGGGCCTTCAGGATCGACGTGCCGGCGTAGCGCGCCTGCCCGCCGAGCTGCTCCTCGATGCGCAGCAGCTGGTTGTACTTGGCGAGGCGATCCGAGCGCGACAGCGAGCCGGTCTTGATCTGCCCGCAATTGGTGGCGACGGCGAGGTCGGCGATGATCGTGTCCTCGGTCTCGCCCGAACGATGCGACATCACCGCGCCATAGGCGTTGGTGCGCGCCATCGAGACGGCGTCCATGGTCTCGGTCAGCGTGCCGATCTGGTTGACCTTCACCAGGATGGCGTTGGCGACACCGTCCTTGATGCCGCGCGCCAGCCGCGTCGGGTTGGTGACGAAGAGATC
This sequence comes from Reyranellaceae bacterium, assembly GCA_050183765.1. Lineage (GTDB taxonomy): Bacteria > Pseudomonadota > Alphaproteobacteria > Reyranellales > Reyranellaceae > JAFAZJ01. Next base: position 6,596 of record JBFXAZ010000099.1, read on the forward strand.
GTCGCCGACCAGCTGCACCGTCTTGCCGACGCTGTCGGTGAGCGCCTTCCAGCCGGCCCAGTCGTCCTCGGCCATGCCGTCCTCGATCGACACGATCGGGTAGCGCTTGCACAGGTCGGCGAGCCAGGCGGCCATGCCCTGCCCGTCGAGCGTCTTGCCCTCGCCTTCCATCACGTACTTGCCGTCCTTGAAGAACTCGGTCGAGGCGGCGTCGAGGCCCAGCACGATGTCCTCGCCCGGCTTGTAGCCGGCGGCCTCGATCGACTTCATGATGAAGCCCAGCGCCGCGTCGGCCGAGGCGAGGTTGGGCGCGAAGCCGCCCTCGTCGCCCACGTTGGTGCTGTGGCCGGCGTCGTGCAGCTGCTTCTTCAGCGCCTGGAAGGTTTCAGAACCCATGCGCAGCGCCTCGGCGAAGCTCGGCGCCTTGACCGGCAGGATCATGAATTCCTGGATGTCGATCGGGTTGTCGGCATGCGCGCCGCCGTTGATGATGTTCATCTGCGGCACCGGCAGCGTGTTGGCGTGGCTGCCGCCGACATAGCGGTAGAGCGGCAGGCCGGCATCCATCGCCGCCGCGCGCGCCACCGCGAGGCTGACGCCGAGCAGCGCGTTGGCGCCCAGGCGGCCCTTGTTGGGCGTGCCGTCGAGCTCGATCATCGCGCGGTCGATCTTGATCTGATCGGTGGCGTCGATGCCCGACAGCAGGTCGAAGATCTCGCCGTTGACGTTGGCCACCGCCTTGCGCACGCCCTTGCCGCCGTAGCGGCCCTTGTCGCCATCGCGCAACTCGACCGCCTCATGCGCGCCGGTCGAAGCGCCCGAGGGCACCGCGGCGCGACCCGAGGCGCCGCTCTCGAGCTCGACCTCGACCTCGATCGTCGGGTTGCCGCGGCTGTCGAGAATCTCGCGGCCGCGAATGTCGATGATGGCGCTCATCTGGGGATCCCTCGGGGTCGGGTTGCGCGCGCCTTGTAGCGTGCGCACGGCGCCTTCGCCAACGGTGTTATGCTGCCGCGAAACGGGGAGGAATCGCGCGATGCGGCTGGGCATCATGATGAGTTTCCAGTGCCGCGCCGATCTCGGCGAGACCTGGGAGACGGCCTATCGCGACGGCCTGGCGCTGGCGGCCGAGGCCAGCCGGCTGGGCATCGACGATATCTGGGTCAGCGAGCATCACGGCGAGGAGGATGGCTACTGCCCCTCGCCCGTCGTCGCCGGCGCCGCGCTTGCCGCGGCCGCGCCCACCTGCCGGATCGGCCAGGGCATCGCCATCTCGCCGCTCTACGGCCACCCGCTGCGCCTAGCCGAGGATCTCTCGGTGCTCGACAACATCTCCGGCGGCCGCGCGCAGATCGGCTTCGGCCAGGGCTATCGCCGCGCGGAGTTCGAGGCCTACGGGCTGAACTACGGCACCCGCACGCGCGCCTTCGAGGAGAGCCTGGACATCTTGCGCCTGGCCTGGACCGGCGAGCGCTTCGACTACGAGGGCTCGATCTACAAGACGAAGAGCGGTCTGCTGCGCCCCGCGCCGGTTCAGCGAGACCGCCTGCCGCTGTGGATCGGCGCCGCCGCCCCGGTCTCCCGCGCCCGGGCGGTACGGCACCGCGCCGGCCTGATGATCGCCGCGCTGACCGAACTCGGGCACTCCGCACGGCAATTCGAGTCGTTCGACCAGGAAGCCCAACGGCAGGGCGCGCCGTGCCTGCCGCATGCCCTGTCGCGCGAGATCCTGGTCGGCGATTCGGCGCAGGAAGCCATCGCCCGTCATCAGGTCTATCTCGATCACACCTACCGGATCCAATACGCGCCGGAGCGCACCGGCATGACCTATCGCGATCCGGCCACCGGCGAACGCAAGCCTCTGACCAGCGACAATCCCTATTTCATGTCCGAAGCCTACATGCGCGACCGCTGGTTCGTCGGCACGCCCGAGGAGGTTGCCGGTTCGATCGTGGAATGGCGGCACAGGATGAACCTCGACGTGCTGCTGTTCCATCCCAAGATGCCGGGCATGCCGCTGAAGCAGGCCGTCGACGAGATGGAGCGCGTCACACGGCAGGTGATGCCGCTCGTGCGCCAGAAAACAGGAGGGTGAAGCATGGACAAGCTCAGCCTGCAGAACCCGGTCTTCGCCACCTATGTGATCGCCGCCACGATCATGATCCTCAAGGCGGTGGCAATGTCCTGGCTCACGGTCCAGCGCATGATGCAGGAGAAGGGCGGCTTCCGCTCGCCGGAGGACCTGCGCAAGACGCCACTCAATCCCGATCCCGACCCAAAGCAATTGTTGCCCAACGAACGGGTCGATCGCATCCGACGCATCCAGATGAACGACCTCGAAAACCTGCCCTTCTTTCTTGTGGCAGGACTGCTGTTCGTCTTCACCGATCCGTCGCTGCTGTGGGCACGCCTGCTACTGTTCGGCTACGTCGTCTCGCGCCTACTGCATTTCGCCGCCTACTTCACAGCGCAGACGCACGACATGCGCGCAACGTTGTGGACGATCGGTTCGCTCATCCTGATCGGCATCACGACCTGGACGCTGATCGTAGCGCTGGGCGGCTAGACCAGCCGGCTCTGCGTCTTGGCCGCCTCGATGAACGAGCGGAACAGGGGGTGCGGCTGAAGTGGGCGTGACTTCAGCTCGGGGTGGTACTGCACGCCGATGAACCAGGGGTGGCCGGGGATCTCGATGGTCTCCGGCAGCACGCCGTCGGGCGACATGCCGGCGAATTTCATGCCCGCCTTCTCCAGCCGCGCCTTGTAGGCGGTGTTGACCTCGTAGCGGTGACGGTGGCGCTCGCTGATGCGGTCGGAACCGTAGATGCGCGCGATCTGGCTGTCGGGATCGAGGTGTGCGGTGTAGGCGCCCAGGCGCATGGTGCCGCCCAGATCGTCGGTCGAGTTGCGCCGCTCGATCTCGTTGCCCTTGAGCCATTCGGTCAGCAGGCCGACCACCGGCTCGGGCGTGGGGCCGAACTCGGTCGAGCTGGCGGTCCTGACGCCGACGAGATTGCGCGTCGCCTCGATCACCGCCATCTGCATGCCGAAGCAGATGCCGAAATACGGCACGTTGCGCTCGCGCGCGAAGCGCGCCGCCTGGATCTTGCCCTCCGCGCCGCGCTCGCCGAAGCCGCCCGGCACGAGGATGCCGTGCACGTTCTCGAGGTAGACGACCGCGTCCTCGCGCTCGAAGATCTCGGAGTCGATCCACTCCAGATTGACCTTTACGTTGTTGGCGAGACCGCCATGGGTCAGCGCCTCGGACAGCGATTTGTAGGCGTCGAGCAGGCCGGTGTACTTGCCGACCACGGCGACGCTCACCTGGCCTTCCGGCTCGCGCACGGTGCGCACGATGCCGCGCCATTGAGCCAGCGAGGGTTCCTCGTCGACCGGCAAGTCGAAGTAGCGGCAGACTTCGCGATCGTAGCCCTGGTCGTGATAGGAGATCGGCACCTGGTAGATCGTGTCGGCGTCGAGCGCCTCGATCACGCGCTCCGGCCGCACGTTGCAGAACAGTGCGATCTTGCGCCGCTCGTTGGGCGGGATCGGCCGGTCGCTGCGGCAGAGCAGCAGGTCGGGCTGGATACCGACGCTCAGCAATTCCTTCACCGAGTGCTGCGTCGGCTTGGTCTTCAGCTCGCCGGCTGTCGGCACCCAGGGCAGCAGCGTGAGGTGCACGAACATCGTGCGTTCGTCGCCCAGCTCGTTGCGCAACTGGCGGATGGCCTCGAGGAACGGCAGGCCCTCGATGTCGCCCACCGTGCCGCCGATCTCGACCAGCACGAAATCGGCCTCGCCCGGATCGGCGAGGATGAACTCCTTGATCGCATCGGTGACGTGCGGGATCACCTGGATGGTGGCGCCGAGATAGTCGCCGCGGCGCTCGCGCTTGATCACCTCGGAATAGATGCGCCCCGTCGTGACGTTGTCGGTCTGTCGGGCGTCGACGCCGGTGAAACGCTCGTAGTGACCCAGGTCGAGGTCGGTCTCGGCGCCGTCGTCGGTGACGAAGACCTCGCCGTGCTGGGTCGGGCTCATCGTGCCCGGGTCGACGTTGAGGTAGGGGTCGAGCTTGCGCAGGCGCACCCGGTAGCCGCGGGCCTGCAACAACGCGCCGAGGGCGGCTGACGACAGTCCCTTCCCCAAGGAAGACACCACGCCGCCCGTAATAAAGATAAAGCGCGTCATGGACCTCTTACCTACTACTGATAGGGGGTCTGAGCCAAGGCGGACGTGGTGCCGGTGTCCGTCGCCCGTGTGGAAAACGCGCCCCGCCGGACATCGTGACGCAACGAAAAAGGGCGAACGCCCGGGCGCTCGCCCCTCCCTGGATCGGAAGCCGGCCGGCCTAGCGGGTCGGTGCCGCCGGCGCGCTCGGCGGCGCCGGCGCGGGGGCCGGTGCCGCACCGGGAACCGCCGGCGCGGTCGGGCCGCTCGGGATGACCGGCGGCGGCTTGTTCTGGGTGCCGGCGAAGACCGCCAGCGTGATGCTGGTGGCGAAAAAGACGGCGGCGAGGATCGCCGTCGTGCGGGTCAGCAGATTGGCCTGGCCGCGCACGCTCATCATGCCGTCGGACGAGCGGCCCATGCCCAGGCCGCCGCCTTCGCTGCGCTGGAGCAGCACGACAGCAACCAGCGCGAGGGCGATCAGCGCATGGATCGCCAGCACGACATTCTGGATGGCTTGCATCGAGATACGGTTCCCTGCGGCCGCCCGGGAGCGGCCCGAATGTACGAATCGGCGGGTGTTCTAGTCGGTTTGCGCCGTCCGCGCCAGCACCGGCGACGATCAGGCCGCCGCGACGATCGGCAGGAAATCCGCCGCCTTGAGGCTGGCGCCGCCGACCAACGCACCGTCGACATCGGCCACGCCGAGGATCTCGGCGGCGTTCGAGGGCTTCACCGAGCCGCCGTAGAGGATGCGAACCGCCTGGGCGTCGGGCACCACGCCGCCCAGACGGCCGCGCAGATGCCGATGCGCCTCGTCGATCTCGGCGACGGTGGGCGTCAGCCCGGTGCCAATCGCCCAGACCGGCTCGTAGGCGACGACGACGTTGGCGGCGCCCGAAGGCACGCTGGCGGCGATCTGTCGCGCCAGCACGTCGAGGGTCTCACCCGCCTTGCGCTGCGCCAGCGTCTCGCCGACGCAGATGATCGGCGTCAGGCCGGCGCGCAGTCCGGCCGTCGCCTTGGCGCGCACCTGCTCGTCGGTCTCGCCATGATCGGTCCGGCGCTCGGAATGACCGACGATGACCCATCGCGCGCCGGCATCGGCCAGCATCTCGGCCGACACGTCGCCGGTATGGGCACCGGCGGCATCGGCGTGGCAGTCCTGTCCGCCGACGCCGATGGCGGTGGTGGAAAGCACCTGGGCGACGGCGGCGATCTGGACGGCGACCGGGCAGACCACGACTTCCGCCCGGGCGTCGGCGGCACCCTCGCGCAGCGCGGTGGCCAGCGCCACGGCGTCGCCGCGCAGCAGGTTCATCTTCCAATTGCCGGCGATCAGGGGGCGTCGGGCGGGCATTCGGCGTCTCTCCGGTCGGTTCGCGGCTCTCTAACACGTCGCCGCCTGCCTCGCGAACGCCTTGATCTGGCGCGGGTTTGGCCGTTGCCGCACGCGGCGGGCCGGTGGTAGGGATGCGCCCTCCGCGCCCCCCGGGCGCCTGCGGACCCTCGGATGAACCGTTTTCGCAAAATAGCCGCCTCGATCGTGCTGGCCCTGCTGCTGAGCGTGCTGCTGCTGGCCTTCGTCTTCAGCGACATCGCCGGCGTCAGCAGCGCCCTGCGCATGGCCGGTGCCGATGCCACGGTCTCGCGCATCGGCGGTGTCCAGCTTGGCCCGTTCCACTTCGGCGGCACGCAGATCAAGGGCCGCGAGCTGCGCGAGGAGTACAATCGCCAATACGAACGCCTCAACCAGCAATTCCGCGGCCAGCTGACCAACGACGCGGCGATCGCCATGGGCCTGCCCATCCAGGCGCTGCGCACCATGGAAGAGCGTATGCTCTTCGATCGCGCGATCGCCGACGCCGGCATCGTCGTCACCGATGCCCAGCTGCGCGCCGCCGTCGAGCGCGAGCCGGCCTTCCAGGCCGACGGCAAGTTCAGCCCGGTGCTGTTCCGCGCCGTCCTGCAGCAGAACCGGGTGCCGGAGGCGATCTACCTCCAGGACAAGCGTCGCGAGATGGCCGCCACCCAGTTGGTCGGGGCGGTGATGGATGCGGCCGCCACGCCCAAGCCCTTGCGCGAGGCGCTGTTCCGCTACCGCAACGAACATCGCATCGCCGAGACGCTGACGCTTGAGGCGGCACGCGTGGCCGACCCGCCGGCGCCGAGCGACGACCAGCTCAAGGCGTTCTACGACAAGACGAAAAGCCGCTTCCAGGTCGCCGAACGCCGCTCGTTGAGCTACGTGATGGTCGAGGAGTCCGACGTCCTCGAACTGGTGAACATCACCGAGGACATGCTCAAGCAGGCCTATGAGGAGCGCCTGGCGCGCTACGCGAGGCCCGAAAAGCGCGTCGTCGACCAGGTCGTGGTCGCCGAGGAGGACAAGGCCAAGGCCATCGCCGCGGCCATGGCCGGCGGCAAGTCGCTCGAGGACGCCAGCAAGGAGGTCCTGCAGCGCGACGGTGCCGTGGTCGCCCTCGGTGGCGTCGAGGAGCGCGAGCTGCCGCCGGATCTCGCCAAGGCGATCTTCGCGCTCAAGGAGCCCGGCGCCGTGGCTCCGGTGAAGACGCCATTGGGCTGGCACGTGGCACGCGTCACCAAGATCGAGCCGGGCGAGAAGCCGACGTTCGAATCGCTGAAGGCGCGCATCGAGGCCGACATGCGCAAGGAGCTGGCCGGCGAGGTCCTGGGCCGCCTGGTCAGCGAGTTCGATCGCGAGCTGGGCAAGGCCGACAATCTCGAGGCCGCGGCGGAAGCCGCCAAGCTCAAGCTGCACAAGGTCGACTCGGTCGACCAGCGCGGCTTCGATGCCAATGGCCGGCCGGCGGTCTCGGGCGAGGCGGCGACCGACATGCTGGCCACGGCCTGGAGCATGACCGAGGGCAAGACCGGCGCCATCAAGGAGCTGCGCAGCGGCGCGTTCTACGTCGTGCGCGTCGACAAGGTGACGCCCGCCAGCATTCCGCCGCTGGAGGCGGTGAAGGCCAAGGTCGTCGTCGCCTGGACCGAGGCCGAGCGCCAGAAGGCTGCCGAAGCCCAGGCCAAGTCGATCGTCGACAAGCTCGGCGCCGTGACCGACCTCAGCACCCAGGCGCATGCGCTGAAGCTGACGGTGAAGACGTCCAAGGCGGTCGGCCGCCGCGACCGCGACGAGGCCAACGGGCTCACGGCCGCCGCCGTCACGGCGCTGTTCAAGCTCAAGCCCGGCGAGGCGACGGTGGTACCGGTCACCGGCGGCGCCATGATCGTCAGGCTGAAGGAGATCGTGGCCGCCGATCCGGCCAAGGAAGCCGTCGAGTTGCAGCGCCTGGACAAGGAGCTCGACTCGGTGACAGCGCGCGCGATGCGCGACGCCTATGTCCAGATGCTCGAAAAGCGCTATGGTGTCGTCCGCAACTCCGAGGCACTGGCGGCGGTTTTCCGACCTGGCGAGCCACAGCAATGAGCAGAACTCTCTCGCAGCAGGCGCGATCCGGGCGATGGCGGGGCTGAAGCCCCCGCTTCCACCGATCCGTTGACACGTCTGCCCGAGAGCCTGCCATGACCATCGAGCCTTCCTACGAGTCCTTTGCCGCTGCCTATCGTGCCGGAAAGCCGGCACTGGTGTGGACCCGCCTCGTCGCCGATCTCGAGACCCCCGTCTCCGCCTTCATCAAGCTGGCCGACGGACGGCCCTACTCCTTCCTGCTCGAATCCGTTGAAGGCGGCTCGGTGCGCGGCCGCTACTCGATCATCGGCTTCAAGCCCGACCTGATCTGGCGCTGCGTGCGCGGCCAGTCCGAGGTCAATCGCAAGGCGCGCACCGCGCCGCATGCCTTCGAACCGCTGCCCGGCAAGCCGCTGGAGACCCTCCGCGCCCTGGTCAACGAATCGCAGATCGACATGCCGCCGAGCCTGCCGCCGATGGCCGCGGGCCTGTTCGGCTTCCTCGGCTACGACATGGTCCGGCAGATGGAACGGCTGCCGGACAAGAACCCGGACCCGCTGAACCTGCCCGAAGCGATCATGATGCGGCCCAGCATCATCTGCATCTTCGACCGGCTCGAGGACATGGTGACGGTGATCACCCCCGTCTGGCCGCGCGCCGACGTCGATCCCGAGAGCGCCTACGATCTGGCGCGCGAGCGCCTGGCCGACGCCATGGCGGATTTCGAGCGCACCCTGCCGCACCGTGACACGGGCCGCGAGCTGGAGAGCCTGCCCGAACCGCAGGCCAACATGTCGAAGCAGGCATTCCTCGACATGGTCGAGCGCTGCAAGGAGTACGTGTACGCGGGCGACGCCTTCCAGATCGTGCCGTCGCAGCGCTTCTCGCTGCCCTTCGACCTGCCGCCGCTGGCGCTCTATCGCTCGCTGCGGCGCATCAATCCCTCGCCGTTCCTGATCCATTTCGACTTCGGCGACTTCGCCATCGTCGGCTCCTCGCCCGAGATCCTGGTGCGGCTGCGCGACAACATCGTCACCATCCGGCCGCTCGCCGGCACCAAGCCGCGCGGCGCCACGCCGGAGGACGACAAGCGTCTGGCCGAGGAGCTGCTCGCCGATCCCAAGGAGCGCGCCGAGCACCTTATGCTGATCGACCTCGCGCGCAACGACGTCGGGCGGATCGCCAAGATCGGCAGCGTGCGCGTCGTCGAGCAGTTCACCATCGAGAAGTACAGCCACGTCCAGCACATCAGCAGTCATGTCGAGGGCACGCTGCGCGACGGGCTGGATGCGATCGACGCGCTGGCCTCGGGGTTCCCCGCCGGCACGTTGTCGGGCGCGCCGAAGGTACGGGCGATGGAGATCATCGACGAGGTCGAGCCGGTGCGCCGCGGCATCTATGCCGGTGCGGCGGGCTACTTCGCCGCCAACGGCACGATGGACACCTGCATCCTGCTGCGCACGGCGCTGGTGAAGGACGGCACGATGTACGTGCAGGCCGGCGTCGGCGTGGTCGCGGATTCCGATCCCGAGTCGGAATTCCAGGAGAGCGTGCACAAGGCGCGCGCCCTGGTGCGCGCCGCGGAGGAAGCGGTGAAATTCGCCTCCGCCGCGCGCGGTGCGAACCTGCCCCGCTAGCCACACCTCGCCGCCCCGCGCTAGGCTTCCCGCTCATCACGGGAGGAAGCGACATGTCGGCGTGGCAGCAACGGTATCAGCGTCTGGTGTTCGACCGGCCGCACCCCAAGGTGCTGCGCGTCACCATGAACCGGCCGGAGAAGTACAACGCCACCGACGCGATCATGCATACCGAACTGGTCAATGTCTGGCGCGACATCGACGGCGACGACACGGTCAATTGCGTGATCATCCAGGGCGCCGGCGGCAAGGTCTTCTCGGCCGGCGGCGATTTCGACCTGATCGAGAACAACATGAAGGACTTCAACGCGCTGCTGCGCACCTGGAAGGAAGCGCGCGACATCGTCTACAACGTCATCAACTGCTCCAAGCCGATCGTCAGCACCATGCGCGGTCCGGCGGTCGGCGCCGGCCTGGTCGCCGGCATCCTGGCCGACGTCTCCATCGCCTCGAAGAAGGCCCGCATCATCGACGGCCATACCCGGCTGGGCGTCGCCGCCGGCGATCACGCGGTCATCGTCTGGCCGCTGCTGTGCGGCATGGCCAAGGCCAAGTACTACCTGCTGCTGTGCGAAGCCGTCGACGGCGAGGAGGCCGAGCGCATCGGCCTGGTGTCGATGTGCGTCGAGGACGACCAGCTCGAGGCCAAGGGGCTGGAGGTCGCCACCAAGCTGGCCGAAGGCGCACAGACCTCGATCCGCTTCACCAAATACGCGCTCAACAACTGGCTGCGCATGATGGGGCCGTCCTTCGACGCCTCGACGGCGCTGGAGATGCTGGGCTTCATGGGCCCCGAGGTGAAGGAAGGCCTCGCCTCGCATCTCGAGAAGCGCAAGCCGCGCTTCGATCCCTATTCGCCGATCTGAGGAGCGCGCCATGCGGGGCCTGAAGGGACGGAACGTGATCGTCACCGGCGGCGGCGGCGCGATCGGCAGCGCGATCTGTCACCGCTTCGCCGGCTACGGCGCGCGCGTCGGCGTGTTCGACAAGAATCTCGAGGCGGCGACCAGGGTGGCGGATGCCATCCGCCGCACCGGCGAAGGCGTGGCCGAGCCGGTCGGCGTCGACATCACCAGCTATGCCGCGGTGAAGGACGCGGTCGAGCTGTTCGCGCGCGAGGTCGGCGCCGCCGATATCCTGGTCAACAACGCGGGCTGGGACCGCTTCGCCAATTTCGTCGACACGACTCCCGATCTCTGGGAGACGCTGATCGCCATCAACCTCAAGGGGCCGCTGAACCTGCATCACGCTACCCTGCCCGGCATGATCGAGCGCGGCTGGGGGCGCGTGATCAACATCGCCTCCGATGCCGGCCGCGTCGGCTCCTCGCAGGAAGCCGTGTATTCCGCCTGCAAGGGCGGCATCATCGCCTTCACCAAGACGGTGGCGCGCGAGACGGCGCGCAGGGGCGTGACGCTCAATGCCGTCTGCCCCGGCCCGACCGACACACCGCTGCTGGCGCAGGTCGCCGGCGAGTCGGAGCGCGGCCAGAAAGTGCGGGCCGCCCTGGTCAATGCCATTCCGATGAAGCGCGTCGGCCAGCCCGAGGACATTCCCGGCGCGGTGTGCTTCCTCGCCAGCGACGATGCGGCCTTCATCACCGGCCAGACGATCAGCGTCTCGGGTGGATTGACGATGGCGGGCTAATGATGAGAAGCTGACGAAGTGAACGCTCAGGGGCAAAAATGGGTGAATCAGCCGACGTCTTCCAATACTTCTTGGGGGCCTTGCCGCACTTCATCGGGTATTTCGCTTTCGCAGTCTTCCTGCTGGGGCTTTTCCTGCTGATTTATGTGTGGATCACGCCCTATGCGGAGATCGAGCTGATTCGCGGCGGCAACCTCGCGGCGGCTCTCAACCTCGGCGGCGCTCTCCTCGGCTTTTGCCTGCCCTTGGCCAGCACCATTGCACACAGCGTCAGCGTTCTCGACGTGGGCCTTTGGGCCCTCGTGGCGCTGATCCTCCAGATCGGTGTTCACTTCCTCAGCCGGGTGCTGATCAAGGACATGGTGCGGTTGATCGAGAGCGGCATGGTGTCGGTGGGCGCGATGGCCTGCTGCCTGTCGCTCGGCTTCGGCATCCTCAACGCCGCCTGCCTCACCTACTAGGTCGGAGGGCTCGTTCATGGCTCGCGCCTCGACAGTGATCGGTCTCACCATGCTGGGCGCCGCCGGCGCCGGCGCCGCGACCATACCGCTCATGAACAGTCCCGGCACCAGCCTGCGCTGCGCTGCCCATCGCTTCCCGACGGTGCAAGCCTGCCAGGCGGCCGGCCACACTGCCTGCCGCCCCGATGGTACGACCTTTGTGCCCGCCAACTGCACGACCGGCACCGGCGGCAGTCGCTGGTACAACTCGCACCCGGTCTACTGGTTCGGCGGCGGTCGCGGCGGTACGACGACGACCACTACCACGCGCACAGGTCCACAAACCGTGACGACCACGACCCGGACCAGTGGTCCGACCACGACCGGCACCAGCTCGCGCGGCGGTTTCGGGTCCAGCGTCAGGTCGCACGGCGGTTCGAGTTCCTCGTGAGCGGAGCATCCTTTGCAGCGTGAATGGTCCCCGGCGCGCGTCGACTGGGAGAAGAAGGTCGAGTCGGTCGGGCTGGAGTTCCACCACCTCGACGGCAAGCCGTACTGGTACGAGCAGGCGCGCTACCGCTTCACCGAGCAGGAAGTCGACGAGCTCGACGACGCCACGGCCGAACTGCACAAGATCTGCCTCAAGGCGGTCGAATACGTCGTCAAGAACAAGCTGTGGAAGCCGCTGGCGATCCCGGAGCAGTTCGGCCCCTACATCGAGTCGGTGTGGTTCCGCCAGGATCCGACGATCGTCGGCCGCTTCGACCTCGCCTATGACGGCAAGTCGCCGCCGAAGCTGCTGGAGTACAACGCCGACACGCCGACCTCGCTGCTCGAGATGGCGGTGGCGCAGTGGTTCTGGATGAAGGACGTGCTGCCGAGCGCCGATCAGTTCAACAGCGCGCACGAGAAGCTGATCGACGCCTGGCGCAAGGTGGCCAGCATCCTGCCGCCCGGCGCGATCGTGCATTTCGCCCGCATGGAAGAGGAGCCGGAGGACTGGGTCACGTCGGAGTACATGCGTGACACCTGCTCGCAGGCCGGGCTCAAGACCAAGACGTTGAACGTCGAGGAGATCGGCTGGAACGGCTCGCGCTTCACCGACCTCGACGAGGTGCCGGTGCAGGTGCTGCACAAGCTCTACCCCTGGGAATGGATGATGCGCGAGCAGTTCGGCCGCTTCGTGCTGTCGGACACCACCGCGTTCCTCGAGCCGGCATGGAAGGCGATCCTGTCGAGCAAGGCGATCCTGTCGCTGCTCTGGGAGATGTTTCCCGGCCATCCCAATCTGCTGCCGGCCTATTTCGAGGCCGATCCGCGGCTGGGCGAACGCTACGTGCGCAAGCCGATCCTCGGCCGCGAGGGACAGAACGTGCAGCTGATCGGCCCCGGACTCGGCCAGACGACCTCAGGCACCTATGGCGAGGAAGGCTTCATCTTCCAGGCCTACCAGCCGCTGCCGGTCTTCGAGGGCAATCACGTCGTCATCGGCTCGTGGATCGTCGACGGCGTGCCGGCCGGCATCGGCGTGCGCGAGGACAATGGCCCGATCCTGAACAACGCCAGCCGATTCGTGCCGCATTACTTCTGACGAAGGCTGCTAAAGGCCGATCATCGCCTTGGCCAGCACGTTGCGCTGAACCTCCGATGAGCCGCCATAGATCGTCGTCTTGCGCTGGTTGAAGTAGCGCGGCGCGGCGTCGTCGCTGTAGCCCGGTCCGACCGGCACCACGTTGGAGTCGTAGTTGCGCAGCTCGGTGAAGGGCTGGGCATAGTTGCCGACCGCCTCGACCGCCAGCTCGGTGAGCTTCTGGCCGACCTCGGTGCCGCGCATCTTCACGATCGAGGCCTGCAGGCCCGGCGAATCGCCGGACTTCATCGAGCTGTAGAAGGCCAGCTCGTTCATCTCGACCGCGTCGATCTCGATGCGCAGCGACGCCATCTTCTCGCGCCACCCCGGATCGACAGAGAGCGGCTTGCCGTCCTTGACCCAGAGCTCGGCCAGGTCATCGAGATGGCGCAGCGACTTGCGCAGGCGCGGACCGTGCGCCTGCCCTCCCCGCTCGAACTCCAGCAGGTACTTGGCGTAGGTCCAGCCCTTGTTCTCCTCGCCGACGCGGTTCTTCACCGGCACGCGGACATTGTCGAAGAACACCTGGTTGACCTCGTGCCGCATCGGCGTGCGCGTGCCGTCGGCGAGGTAGATCGGGTCGATCTTGATGCCCGGCGACTTCATGTCGATCAGCAGGAAGCTGATCCCCTCCTGCGGCTTGCCCTCGGTCGAGGTGCGCACCAGGCAGAAGATCCAGTCGGCCCAATGGGCGTTGGTGGTCCAGATCTTCTGTCCGTTGACGACGTAGTCGTCGCCGTCGCGCACCGCGCGCGTGCGCAGGCTGGCGAGGTCTGAGCCCGAGCCCGGCTCGGAATAGCCCTGGCACCACAACTCCTCGGCGCGCGCGATGGCCGGCAGGAAGCGCTGCTTCTGCCAGTCGCTGCCGTACTTCATCAGCACGGGCGCCACCATCTTCAGGCTGAAGGAGGAGAGATAAGGCGAGTCCGCGCGCGCCATCTCCATTTCGAAGATGAATTTCTGCGTCGAGTTCCATCCGGGCCCACCATGCTCCCTGGGCCAGTTCGGCGTCAGCCAGCCCTTGTCGGCGAGGATCTTCTGCCACTGCAGCAGCCGCTCGCGCGAGACGTGGCTGCTGCGGCTGCGCCGCGACTCCTCGGCGACTTCCTTCGGCATGTTGGCCGCGATCCAGGTCCGGACCTCGTTCTGAAAGGCCAGTTCCTCGGCGGTGAATTGCAGATGCATGATCGCCTCACACTGTCATGTCGAGCGCAGCGAGACATCCAGGCCGCTGTGGATCCCTCGCTTCGCTCGGGACGACAGGCGCGGCCCTTGTTCCCCTAGAGCCCCCGCAACGCCGTGGCCAAGATGCCGCGCTGCACCGCGGTCGAGCCCCCCTAGATCGTCATCTTTCGGCCGGTGAAGTAGCGCGGCGCCAGTACGTCGGAACCCTCGGGCCCGATCGGCTCCTCGTTGGAATTCGGCTTGCGCGGCGCCGGGAACGGCGCGGCGTAGTGCGCCGCGACATCGACGGCGTATTCCTGAACCTGCTGCATCACCTCGGTGCCGCGCAGCTTGATCATCGAGGACAGCGGGCCCGGGTTCTGGCCGCCGCTGAGCTTGGAGTAGAACTCCAT
>JBFXAZ010000100.1:0-20817 GCA_050183765.1 Reyranellaceae bacterium
GGGGGGGGGGGTGGGGGGGCCGCCGCAGGTTGGCCACGCGAGCCCCTCACCCCAACCCTCTCCCCGCAGGCGGGGAGAGGGAGGCAGAGCTGAAGGAGTCGATGTCGATGAGCGTGAATCCGATCGACTATGCGGTGATCAGCCAGGCGCTGATCGCGGCGGCGCGCGAGATGGGCGCCAAGCTGATCCGCTCGGCCTACTCGACCATCCTGCGCGAGGCGCGCGACGGCTCGGCCGGCCTGATGGATCGCCACGGCAATACCGTGGCGCAGGCCGAGCTGATCCCGATGCAGCTCGGGCCGATCGGCATGACCTTGCGCGCCTGCCTCAAGCGCCACCCGATCGCGACGCTCAGGGAAGGCGACTTCCTGATCAACAACGACCCGTTCGAGGGCGGCCAGCACATCCCCGACGTCTTCATCTTCACGCCGATCTTCGTCGACGGGCAGGTCGTGGGCTTCGGCGCGTCGGTAGCGCACCATCTCGATCTCGGCGGCGGCGCGCCGGGCCTGAACATCCACGCCTCCGACGTCTACCAGGAAGGCCTGCGCATCCCGCCCTCTCGCTACAGCTACACCACCGACTGGAACGGCGGCAGCTTCGAGCGCCTGGTCACCGCCAATGTGCGCGTGCCCGATCTCACCATCGGCGACTTCAACGCCCAGTTCGCCGCCAACGCCATCGGCGCGGGCCGGGTGCGCGAGCTCTGCGCACGCTACGGCGCCGAGACGGTGATGGCGGTGATGGCCGAGATGCAGGACTACTCGGAGCGCCGCGTGCGTGCCGCGATCGCCCAGGCGCCCAAGGGCGTCTACTACGGCGAGGACGCGGTCGACGACGATGGCCTCACCGACACGCCGCTGGTGATCAAGACCAAGGTCACGATCTCCGACGACGGCGTCGAGGTCGACTTTGAGGGCACCTGCGCCCAGGTGAAGCGCAACCTCAATTGCCCGTACTCCTCGACGCTCTCGGCGGTGCTCTCCTGCGTGAAGTCGGTGCTGACCAGCCCCGACATTCCCTACAACGAGGGCATGGCGCGGCCGATCACGGTGAAGGTGCCCTATGGCAGCCTGATGAATCCGCGCCCGCCGGCGCCGGTGCGCGCGCGCATGGTGCCGGCGTTCCGCGCCTACAACGCGGTGATGAAGGCGCTGGCCCAGGCGCTGCCCGACCGCGTCATCGCCTGCGGCTACGACACGACGACCGCCTTCTGTCTCTCGCGCCTGGGCGAGAAGGGCTACAGCGTCTACCTCGAGATCTTCGGCGGCGGCTATGGCGGCTCGAAGGAAGCCGATGGCTGCGACGCGGTCGACGGGCCGCTCAGCAACTGCAGCAACGCGCCGGTCGAATCGCTCGACCTCGACTACGACTTCTTCCGCGTCGCCGCCTACGCGCTCGATCCCGACTCCTTCGGCATGGGCGCGCGCCGCGGCGGCGCCGGCTTCGGCCGCCGCTACGAGATCACGCAGGACGACGTGCAGCTCGCGATCTATTCCGACCGCTTCCGCCGCCCGCCCGAGGGCTTGTTCGGCGGCGAGCCCGGCAAGATGGGCTTCTGCCGCGTCCACCGCGCCGACGGCACGGTCGAGGAGCTGCGTTCCAAGGCCGCCGTCGACCTGAAGAAGGGCGACATGGTCGAGATATTCGTCGGCGGCGGCGGCGGCTACGGCGATCCGCGCGACCGGCCCGCCGCGATGCTCGACCGCGACCTCGCCGACGGCATGCTCAGCCGCGATCCGCGCGCGAGGAAGCTGGCGGCGGAGTAGCCGTCGCCGCTACAGCGCGCGCCGGGCGTCGGCCAACGTGATCATCAGCGTCAGCGGATGGACGGGCGACACGGAGAACCCGAATCGTTCGTAGAACGGCTTGGCCCGTTCAGTGAGCGCGTGAACAAGAATTGCGCGCACGCCCACGATATCTGCAGCGGCGACCACTCGTCGAACCGAGTCTCGCAGCAACGCCCGGCCGAGATCGCGGCCTTGCCAATTCGAGTCGATGGCCAGCCGGGCCAGCACGACGACAGGCACCGGCTCCGGCATGTTGCGCCGGACTCGCCCTGGGGCATCGACGTGCGAGACCGCGCCGGCGGCGAGCGCGTAGTAGCCGACAACGGCGCCGTCAGAGCAGATCACAAGACAGCGGGTCGCACCCTCCGTTTCGTTGCGTCTCGCCCGTTCCTTCAGCCAGCGATCCAGCGTCGGCTCGCCACAAGAAAATGAATCGAGCCGGTCCGCCGGGGCTAGTGCGCGTGGCGCTTCAATCCCGCTCACACCTCGCGTTCCCACGGCGCCTTCTTCGCCAACAGGTCACGCAACCCCTTCTTGGGCCGCGGCGGCAAATCGAGCATCGTCATGAACTTCCGCCAGGCCGGCGTATCGAGAGAGAATAGCGTTTGATCAAGCAATACGGCCTCAGCCTCGCGGCAGGCGGTTTCGAGCATGAAATCCGATCGGCTCTTGCCCAGGCGTGCGGAGGCACGATCAATCAGATCACGCTGGCCGGTTCTGGCGCGGATGTTGATCGTGACGTCTCGATTTGCGGCTTTGGTCGCGGGCATGGGCAATCTCCAAACTCAACGTGGGTCTGTGTCATTACATTGTCAATACATCATTGTGCTTTCGCTGTGATGATAAGGAGCAGACTATCTCTCGAAGCAGGCGAAGGGAGTGAGCCATGCCCGTACGCGTGATCGGCATGATCGGCGTGACGCCGCCGGCGGGCGAGGCGTCGTTGCATGTGATCAAGGGCGGCATCTCGCCGGCGTATCTGCGCGATTTCGCCAGGGCGCATGATGACGCCGATTTCGATCTGGCGCTTGTGGGCTATACCGCGTCGTCGGCCGAGGGCTTTCTCGTCGCCCAGCATGCGGCGGCGCATACGAAGCGGCTGGGCTTCCTGATCGCCCATCGGCCGGGCTTCGTCGCGCCGACCTTGGCGGCGCGCAAGATCGCGACATTCGACTGTCTCTGCCAGGGCCGGCTGGCGATCCACATCATCGCCGGCGCCAGCGACGCGGAGCAGCACGGCGATGGCGATTTCGCCGACAAGGAAAAGCGCTACCGGCGCGCCGGCGAGTATATCGAGGTGATGAAGCGCACCTGGACCAGCGAGGAACGCTTCGACTATTCGGGCAAGTTCTATCGCGTGCGCAATGCGCGCTCGGACGTGCGGCCCCTGCAGAAGCCGCATCCGCCGCTGTTCTTCGGCGGATCGTCGGAGGGCGCGCTGGCGATGGGCGCGAAGCATTGCGATGTGTTCGCCATGTTCGGCGAGCCGCTGGCGCCGACGAAGCAGCGCATCGCGGAGTTCCGCGCGCGCGCGGCGAAGCACGGCCGGTCGCCCACGTTCAACATGTCGTTCCGGCCGATCATCGCCGCGACCGAAGGAGCGGCGTGGGACAAGGCGCGCAAGTACCTCGCCACGATCGAGCGGCAGAACGATCCGTCGGGTCTGGGCGGCAAGAAGAAGGCGCCGCTGGACCATTCGGCGCACCGCATCCTTGAGTTCGCGGCGCAGGGCGAGGTCCATGACGAACGGCTGTGGATGCCGATCGCCGAGGCCAGCGGCGCGGTGGGCAACACCACCTGCCTGGTAGGGACGCCCGAGCAGGTAAGCGACGCACTGCTGCAATACTATCGGCTGGGCGTGCACTCTTTCCTCATCCGCGGCTTCGATCCCTTCAACGACACGATCGAGTTCGGTCGCGAGCTGATCCCAAGATTGCGAGCGGGCGCTCTGGAACTCGACAAGGCCATGGCGGCCTGAGAGAGTCGCGCCCGCAAGCCAACCCCTTGGGAGGGACATTCCATGAAGCTCTATTTCGCACCGGGCGCGTGCTCGATCGGGATCCACGTTCTGATGCAGGAGATCGGCAAGCCGTTCGAAGCGCACAAGATGAACTTCGCCGAGCGCGAGCAGTACGGCGATGCCTTCACGAAGAAGAATCCGAAGTCGAAGGTGCCGACCCTGGAGAAGGACGACGGCTCGGTGATCACCGAGTTCCCGGCCATCGCCACCTACCTGGCGATGAGCAACCCGGACAAGGGGCTGCTGCCGGCAAGCGCCGACGACATGGCCAAGGCGCTGGAGGTGATGGACTACTGCATCGCCACCGTCCACATGCAGGGCTTCTCGCGCATGTTCCGGCCTGAGAACTACGCACCGAGCAAGACCGACCACGACGCGGTCAAGGCGCGCGGCAAGGAGATCTTCGAGAAGGGCCTGGCGCTGCTCAACGAGAAGATGGCCGGCAAGGACTACGTTCTGGGCAGCCAGTTCTCGATCGCCGACGCGGCGCTGTTCTACATCGAGTTCTGGGCCGGCCGCGTGAAGATCCCGCTGCCCGCCAATCTGCAGGCGCATTTCGATCGCATGAAGGCGCGCCCGGCCGTACAGCGCACCTTCGCGGCCGAAGGCCTGCCGGCCTGATCTGATCGCTTTCCTTTCAACTCCCTCTCCCCGCGAGCGGGGAGAGGGTCGGGGTGAGGGGCTGGAAATTCGCTGACGGCGGCCGCGGTTCGTCGCACGAACCTCTCACCCTCCCATCGCGCTACGCGCGACGGGCCCCGCCCTCTCCCCGCAGGCGGGGCGAGGGGACTTACTTGAAGCGCGCGTCGCGCCACGCCAGGGCGGCCTTGACGCCCTGCTCCTTGCGGATGCGCGCGAACTCGCGCTTTTCCGGGCTCGAGCCGGCGTTCAGCAAGACGTCCATGTCGAGTGCCGTCGACAGCGCCCCCGGCAATCCCATCGCCTCGTATTGCGCGTTGATCGCGCGCTTGGTCAGCCGCACCGAGCGCTCGGCGGCCTTGGCCATGGTGCGCGCGATGGCCATGCCTCTGTCGAACGCCTGATCGGCCGGCACGACGTGGTTGACGATGCCCATGCGCAGCGCGTCGGCGGCATCGATACGGTCGTCGCCGGTGAGCAGCAGCTCCTTGGCCTGCTTCGGCCCGGTGATCCACGGCAGCAGCATGGCGACGATGCCGGTGCCGAAGCGCACCTCGGGCTCGCCGAAGCGCGTGCCCTCGGCGGCGACGGTGACGTCGCAGGCCAGCATCAGCTCGAAGGCGCCGGCCAGGCAGAAGCCGTGTGCCACGGCGATGGTCGGCTTGGGGCTGTGCCAGAACTGCATGATGAAGTCGAACTGCAGCTTCATCTGCCTTTCCCAGTCCGACACGTCCTCCATCGCGCGATCGGCCGAGGCCTTCAGGTCGAAGCCGGCGGAGAACGCACGGCCGGCGCCGCGCACGACGATGGCGCGCGTGCCGTCATCGGCGTTGAGCGCGGCGACGGCGTCGAGCGTCTCGCGCATCAGCTCGTTGTTGAAGGCGTTGAGCACCGCGGGGCGGTTGAAGGTCAGGACCGCGACCGCCCCGTCGTGCTCGACGGTGATGTGCGCGGTGCTCACGCGCCGGCGCGCTGCGCGCCGCGCACCAGCCGGCCCGGCCGCGCGCCGGTATCGGCGCCCTCGCGGCGCACCACGGCGCCCGAGACGATGGTCGCGACATAGCCGTCGGCGCGCTGCATCAGGCGACGGCCGCCGGTCGGCAGGTCGTAGGCGACTTCCGGCGCGCGCAGGGTCAGGCGGTCGAAGTCGATGACGTTGATGTCGGCCTTGTAACCGGCTGCGATCACGCCGCGGTCGTTCAGGCCGACGGCGGCGGCGGTCTCGCGCGCCTGGCGCGAGATCACGGTCTCGATCGGCAGCTTCGCGCCGCGCTTGCGGTCGCGCGCCCAGTGGGTCAGCAGGAAAGTGGGCGTGCTGGCATCGCAGATGATGCCGACATGCGCGCCGCCGTCGCCCAGCCCGGGCAGCGTGTCGCGATGCGCCAGCATCTCGCGCGTGGTGTCGAGGTTGCCGGAAACGTAGTTCAGCAGCGGCACGTAGAGCATGCCGCTGCCCTCGCGCTCCAGCAGCACATCGTAGGCGATCTCCTCGGCGCGCTTGCCGGTGCGGCGCGCGATGCCGGCAAGGCTCTGCTCGGGCGCCTGCTCGTAGTCCGGCGGATCGCCCAGCACGAAGATGCGCTCGAAATTGGCGATGCGCTCCAGCACGTCGCGGTGGTTCATCGGCTGTTCCGACAGGATCGCAGCACGCACCTCCGGCTTGCGCAGTTCGGCCACGCGCTCCTTCAGCGGCAGATGCGCGATCCTCCTGTAGGTCGGATGGGTAAAGAACGGATTGCGGCTGAGCTCGAGTCCCAGCATCAGGCCGATGGCGCGGCCGCAGACCTGCGCCTTGACCGGCAGGCCGTCGTCGGATGCGCGCTCGATCAGGCCCAGGGTCTGGCGCCAGCGATCCGGCGCGCGGTCGTTCTGCGCCAGCGAGATCGACAGCGGCCGGCCCGACTTCTCCATGATGCGCCGGAGCATGGCGAACTCGCCCTCGACATCGCGCAGGTCCGACACGATCTGCATCACGCCCGTCCCGGCATCCTTCATGCCCATGGCGATGGCAGTGAGCTCGGATTCCTCGGCGGTCAGCGTGGGGATGTGCCGGCCGTCGCTGGCCCGATGATTGATGGTGCGCGAGGTGCCGAAGCCCAGCGCGCCCTGGCGCATCGCCTCGGCCGACAGGCGGCGCATCTCGGCGCAATCGGCATCGGTGGCCGGTTCGCGATCGACGCCGCGTTCGCCCATGACGTAGACACGCAGCGCCGCGTGCGGCAGCTGGGTGGCGATGTCGGCGTCGTAGTGGCGCGCGCCCAGCGCGTCGAGATAATCGCCGAAGCTCTCCCAGTTCCACGGCAGGCCGGCGCTCAGCACCGGCTCGGGAATGTCCTCGACACCTTCCATCAGCTTGATCAGCAGGCCGTGGTCGTCCTTGCGCACCGGCGCGAAGCCAACGCCGCAATTGCCCATCAGCACCGTGGTGACGCCGAGCTGCGAGGAGGGGGTGACCTCGCCGCTCCAGGTCACCTGGCCGTCGTAGTGGGTGTGGATGTCGACCAGGCCGGGCGCCACCATCCGGCCCTTGGCGTCGATCTCCTCGGCGCCGCGCTGGGAGATCCGGCGCTCGACGGCGACGATCTTGCCATCCTCGATCGCCACGTCGGCCTCGAAGGGCTTGGCGCCGGTGCCGTCGACGACGGTGCCGTTGCGGATGATCAGGCTGGGATCGCGCGCCATGGGTTCCTCCGGGCTTTATGAACCGGAGTGTACCCGTGGCGCGCGCCCTTGCCGACCCATGCTTTTCGCGGGGCGGCTTTGCCCGGTTACGGCGTGTTGATCCGGTCCAGTGGATAGACCGGCCGCCGCACGTTGCGGAAATCGAGCATCGAATAGTCCGAGGTGCAGACGCCGACGCCGGCGCATTCGACCTCGCCGCCGATGATCGGCCGGAAGGCGGCCCGCCAGTGCACGCGGCTCTTCAGCACCAGGTACTTCTTCGCCGTCGGATCGATGCCGACCGAGCGGAAGCACTCCAGGTCGTTGGGCTCCTGGTGACGCGAGATCACCACGATCTCGACCTTGCCGGTGTCGAGCACGACGGTCGGGCCCATGTCCATCAGCACGCCCTTCGACATTGGCCCCTTGTTGCGGTACTGGCCGTTGCTGATCAGCTTGACCACGCCGCTCACCATGCGCGACTCGCCCTTGCGCTTGATCGAGGGCAGGTCGTACTTGCCACCGAGCTTGATCGTCACCGTGGCGCCGATGCCGGCCTTGATCATCTCCTGCACGGCCTGCGGATCGTGGATGGCGAAGACCGCGACATTGTCGAGGCCGGCATCGAGCACGCCGCCCAGCACTGCCACGGTGTCCATCGTGCCGCCCGAGGCCGAGTTGTCGTAGTGGTCGAGCAGCACGATCGGCTTGCCGGCGCCGCTCATCGATTTGCCGCGCGCCAGCGAGTCCTGCAGCGGCTCGATCTTGTAGACGAAGGCCTCGCGGTTCTTCCAGGCATGGTCGAGCAGCTCGTCGCGGAAGCCTTCGGCCTTCATCTTGTCGGCGTCGGCGACCACCACAGACGACAGACCCGCTTCGCGGATATCGGCGTGCGGGAAGCCCACGAACAGGCTGGCCGCCAGAGCGCCCTGCGTTTCCATCTCGCGGCAGCGATGCTGCAGCCACTTGTTGGGCTCGTCGTCGCTGCCCTGGCGCATCACGTGCGGCAGCATCGGCTTGTTGCCCCAGGCCATCACCGGCCGCGCCTTGCCTTCGAGCATGGCGAGGATCGGCTTTCCGGCGCGCAGGCCGGTCTCGTAGAGATCGATATGCGGATAGGTCTGGTAGCCGGCGATCACATCGCAATTCTCGACCATGGCCGGGTAGAGATTGGTGTGCATGTCGAGCGACACGCCGATCGGCGTCCTGGGCGCCAGCCTGCGCACCCGCTTGAGCAATTCGCCCTCGCCGTCCTCCAGACTCTGGGTCACCATCGCGCCGTGCAGGTCGAGCAGAATGGCGTCGCAGCCCTTGGCCACGGCATCGCAGATGCGTTCGCTCATGTACTCGAAGGCTTCGTCCTCGACCGCGCCGCTGGGCGGCGCGCCGGCGGCGATCGGCGTGACGATCTCGGCGCCGATGCCCTCGGCCAGCTCGATGAAGGCACCCATGCCGGTGCCGGTGTTCTTGAACGCCTCGTAGGCGTCCTTGCCCTCCGGCGGCAGCGGCCGGCCGCGCGCGAAGCGACCGATCGGCGTCGGCACCGGCGAGAAGGTGTTGGTCTCGTGCTTCATCTGCGCGATGACGATACGCATGGGAACTCCTTTGCCGTGCGCAGAACAGTAGCAGGTCAGGCGAGCGGCACGAGCTCGACCTCGACACCGTAGGTGTGGTGGCCGCCGCCCAGGATGATGCCGCGCACCGGGCTCACGTCGGAGAAGTCGCGGCCCCAGGCGACGATCACATGTTCCTCGTGCGCGACCAGGTCGTTGGTCGGATCGAGATGCACCCAGCCCGCCTGCGCGCCGCACCACACGGCGACCCAGGCGTGGCTGGCATCGGCGCCGCGCAGCGCGGCCTGCCCAGGCTCGCGATAGGTGCGGATATAGCCGGAGACGTAGGCTGCCGGCAGGCCGAGCGCGCGCAGGGCGGCGATCTGCACATGGGCGAAGTCCTGGCAGACGCCGACGCGGCGCGCGAAGACCTCGGCCAGCGGCGTCGAGATGTCGGTGGCGCCTGGCGTGTAGGCGAAGTCGCGGCGGATGCGGCGCGTCAGGTCGCGTGCGCCCTGCAGGATCGTGGCATCCTCGGGAAACGAGGGCCGCGCATAGGCCAGCGCCGCGTCGTCGGGCACCACCAGGGGCGAGCCGTGGATGAACTCCTCGGCCTCGATCTCGCGCGGGAAGGGCGCGGCGAAATCCCCGCGCATGGCCTGCCAGGCCGGCGTGGTCTCGGCCGCCGGCGGCGCCGGCAGCGACACGTCGACTTCGGCGCGCATCTCGACCACAAGCTCTTCATGCGCGGTGTCGATGCGAAAGCTGTCGACCGTGTTGCCGAAGTGGTCGATGTGGGTGGCGCGCTCGTCGGGGGCCGGGTCGACCGCGACGTCGCATTGCGCGACCGTCTGGCCGGACAGGGCGCGTGGCCGCAGATGCGCGAGATGCTGGGCCAGATCGACGGAGCTGGAATAGCGATAGGTCGTGCGGTGCGAGATGCGATAGCGCACGGCTCACTCCGCCAGGGCGCCGAGCCGGTGCGCGGTGGGCACCAGCGAGAAATGCGCACGCGTCAGCTCGTCGGACAGCCGCACGAAGACCTCGTCCGTGTCGGCCAGCGTGTCGCGCAGGCGGGTCAGCGCCAGGCCCTGGTGGCGCCAGGCGCGTTCGTCGGTCTGGAACAGGGCCACCACGGCGCGCATGTCGGCCAGCAGGGTGGTGTCGTCGAAGGCGACGCGCGAGCCGGTCGTGCGGGCCAGCACGTCGAGGTGGCGGTCGATGGCGTGAACCTGGAACGCCAGCGAGCGCGGGTTGCTCTCGTCGAGCAGGGTCAGGTCGAGCGTCGGCGCCGGCTCGAGCGCACCGAGATAGCGGCCGCGATAGGTGATGGTGGAGTCGCAGAGCTCCAGCGCCAGCCGCATCGCCGATTCCCAGATCACCGGCGTCTGGGCGAAGGCGAAATGGGCGCCGCTGCATACGTAGTGCGCACGCTCCAGCCGGCGGCCGAGATCGAGGAAGCGCCAGCCGGCGCCGCGCGTCATGTTCTCCTGCGACAGGCCGGCGACGGTGGCGACCATACGGATGGTGTCGTCGAGCAGCGCCAGCAGCACATCGACATTGTTGCTGGCCGAGGCCAGGCGCCGCGACATCGAGTCGAGCAGCGTATCGAGCGTCGCGCTCATGTCGGCCGACAGGCGGTCGCGCAGGGTTGTCGCCAGCCGGCTGATGGCACGCAGCGCCGCGCCGAAGGCGCGTTCATCGCCGGCGAAGCGGGTCAGCGCGCGCAGCAGGGCGGCGCTGTCGGGCGGCGACATCGCGTCCTGGGACGAGATCAGGCGCGCCTCGGCCGAGGCCAGCGCCAGCAGGCGAACCTCGACGAGATCGCGCGGCCCCAGCGGCCGGCGCGCCAGGCGCGAGAGCGCGCCGCGGATCAGGCGGGCGGCATTGTCGAGCCGCTCTGTGTAGCGCCCGAGCCAGAAGAGATTGTCGGCGACGCGGCTCTGCACGTCGCCGCCGCGCTGGATCGGCACGCCGCGGAAACGCGCGGTCGAGGGGATCACGACGTCGGAATCGTCCTCGGCCAGCACCCATACGTCGCGCAGCCGGCCGTCGATGCGGCCCAGGCGCGACAGCGGCGAGGCGGGTGGGGTACGGCCCAACCCGCCGGGCATGACGCGATAGCTGTCGCCTTCTGCGATGAGATACAGGCGCACGACGACCGGATCGGGGCGCAAGCCTTCGGGCGACCACGACGGCGCCACCGAGGGGGTCACAGGCCGCTGGGCGACGAAAGCCCAGGGCCGCTTGTTGATGCGCGCCAGAAGCTCCGTGCGCCGCTCGCCCGGCAGCTCGCGCACGACGATCGGCTCGCGATCGGCGTCCATCACGCTGCGCACGACCATGGTGTCGATGCGCGCCAGCACCTCGCGCCGCGCCGGCTCCTCGCCCAGCCACCACACGTCGAGTGCGGGCAGGGTGAGATGCTCGCCCAGCACATGTGGGGCGAGGGTCGGCAGGAACGGCAGGAGCGCCGCCGACTCTCCCAGCATGCTGCCCAGCGCGTTGGCGATGGCCACCGTGCCGGTGCGCTCGGCGCTGGCCAGCCCGCTGACGCCCAGGGTGGAATCGGCGCGCAGCTCCAGCGGGTCGCACCAGGCGCCGTCGAGGCGCCGCATCAGCACGTCGACATGCTTCAGGCCTTCCAGCGTCTTCAGCCCCACGCCGTCGGCACGCACCGTGAGATCGCCGCCTTCCACGAGCGTGATGCCCAGCGTGCGGGCGAGGAAGACCTGCTCGAAATAGGTATGTGCGAAGGCGCCCGATGTCAGCAGCGCCACGCGCGGGTTGACGACACCGGCGGGCGCGCAGTCGCGCAACGCCACCTGCCATTGGTCGAAGAACGGCGCCACCTCGCGCACCGGGATCGAGCGGAAGGCCTCAGGCAGGGCTCGCGCCAGGGCACGACGCAGGTACAGCGCGTAGCCGACCCCGGTCGGCGCGCCGGTGTAGTCGGCGAGCACCGACCATGACCCGTCGGGCCCGCGCACCACGTCGGCGGCATACTGGATGAGCCGACGCTTCGGACCGCCGCCGTCCATGCGCCGGGAGGGTCGCATGAAGCGCGAATCGGCGTGCAGCAGCACCGGCGGCAGGCGGTGCTCGGCGAGCAGGGTTTGCGGCCCGTAGAGGTCGCCCAGGATGGCGTCGAGCAACCGGGCGCGCTGGATCAGGCCCGCCTCCAGCGACGCCCATTCCGGCGGCGTGATGATCAGCGGCAGCGGCTCGAAGATCCACTCCGCGGCCGAGCCGTCGGGCGCGACCGCGCGCGTGCCGCCGCCCTCGGCGAGCTGGCGCCGCGCGCGCTCGACGCGGTCGCGCAACGCCTCCTCGGGCAGCGCGCGCATCGTGCCGAGCAGGCCCTGCCAGTGGTAGCGGATCTGATGACGGCCAGTGACCAGCTCGTCGTAGGGAGCCGGCGCAGCCGATTGACCCGGATGGCGCAGCGCTTCCATTCGCTTCGAGAGAGGCCTTCCTTGAGGGGACGCGAGCCTGACACAGAGCCTGCCGAGGGTCTACCGCGGCGGGCCGATCTCATGCACGTCGCAGATCGAGCGTCAGCGGATGGTCGGGGTTGTGAAGGGACCGCGGCGGGCGCATCTCGCCCTGGCTGTGGCCCATGGGCGCGTAGCGCGCGCGGCGGCGCGCTTCGGCCTCGTTGGCGTTGACCGGGAAGCGGTCGTAGTTGCGGCCGCCCGGATGCGAAACGTGATAGGTGCAGCCGCCGATCGAGCGATCGCTCCACGAATCGTGGATGTCGAACACCAGCGGCGTGTGGACGCCGATCGTCGGGTGCAGCGCGTTCGGCGGCTGCCAGGCGCGGAAACGCACGCCGGCGACGAACTCGCCGGGCACGCCCGTCGCGCGCATGGGCACGGCGTAGCCGTTGCAGACGATGCTGTGGCGCGCATCGTTCAGCCCCTGGGCCTTGACCTGCAGGCGCTCGAGCGAGGAGTCGACATAGCGTGCCGTGCCGCCGCCGCCGGCTTCCTCGCCCAGCACGTGCCAGGGCTCCAGCGCGTGGCGAAGCTCCATCTCGATGCCGCGCTGCGCGATGGCGCCGATCTCGGGGAAGCGGAACTCGAAATGCGGCATGAACCAGTCGGCCGAGACACCGAAGCTGTCGCGCTTCAGGTCGTCGACGACCTCGGTGAAATCCTGCCAGACGAAATGCGGCAGCATGAAATCGTCGTGCAGGCGCGTGCCCCATCGGGTCAGCGGCCGCTCGTAGGGATGATCCCAGAAATGCGCCAGCAGGCCGCGCAGCAGAAGCTGCTGCGCCAGGCTCATGCGCTGGTGCGGCGGCATCTCGAAGGCGCGCAGCTCCAGGAGGCCGCGCCGGCCGACGGCGCTGTCGGGTGAATACAGCTTGTCGATGCAGAACTCGCTGCGATGCGTGTTGCCGGTGATGTCGACCAGGATGTTGCGGAACAGGCGGTCGACCAGCCAGGGCTGCACCTCGCGGCCGGCGGCGATCTGCTTGAAGGCGATCTCGAGCTCGAAGAGCTGGTCGTTGCGCGCCTCGTCGACGCGCGGGTGCTGGCTGGTCGGGCCGATGAACAGGCCGGAGAACAGGTAGGAGAGCGACGGGTGATTGTGCCAGTAGCCGATCAGGCTCTTGAGCAGATCGGGCCGGCGCAGCAGCGGCGAATCGGCGGGCGTGGCGCCGCCGACGACGATGTGGTTGCCGCCGCCGGTGCCGGTGTGGCGCCCGTCGATCATGAATTTCTGCGCGCCCAGCCGCGTGGCGCGCGCTTCCTCGTAGACGATCTCGGTCTTGTCGACCAGCTCGCGCCAGCCCAGCGAGGGATGGATGTTGACCTCGATCACGCCGGGGTCGGGCGTGATCGAGAAATGATTCAGGCGCGGATCGAAAGGCGGGGCGTAGCCCTCGATGAAGACCGGCGCGTCGAGCTCCTCGGCGGTATCCTCGACGGCGGCGATCAGGTCGAGATAATCCTCGGCGGTCTCGACCGGCGGCATGAAGACGAAGAGATGGCCATCGCGCGGCTCGAAGGCCATGGCGGTGCGCACCAGCCAGCTCGCCGACACGCCCTTGCCGGGCGTGGCGTCCAGCGGCGTGAGGTTGCTCCACGGTACGCCGTTGCCGACGACGGCACCGACGCGATCCGGCTGGGCGGCCGCGCTCTGCATCATCACCGTCGCGCCGCGGCGCATGGCATTGAGCGGCGGCAGCGGCTCGCGCGCCACGGTGGGATCCATGTCGTAGAACTGCGCACGCTCGCCCGGCGCGGTCCATGGCAGCGAGTCGAGCGGCAGGCGCAAGCCGATCGGCGAATCGCCGGGCACGAGATACATCTTCTCGGGCCGCACGAACCACGGCCCGCTGCGCCAGCGCTTGCCGTTGCCGTAGGTGCGCTGGATCGGCAGCACGTGGCCGATCACGCTCTCCAGCCCCTGCTCGAAGACGCGCGCCAGCCGCTCGCGCTCGAGCGGATCGTCGAGCCGCGCATCGGCGGGATCGACGTTCACCGGCAGGCGCCGCTCGCGCCACAGGTAGTACCAGGTGTCCTCGAAGGCGGGCAGCAGATAGCCGGGATCGAGCTGCAGACGCTCGGCGAAGGCACGGCCGAAGCGGCCGGCAAGCTCCTCGGTCGCGCCGATCGGCTTCTCCTCGTGCGCGATCAGCCGCGGCTCGCGCCAGATCGGCTCGCCGTCGCGACGCCAATGGCAGGTCAGCGCCCAGCGCGGCAGCTGCTCGCCCGGGTACCATTTGCCCTGGCCATAATGCAGCAGCGGGCCCTGGGCGAAGCGTGACGCGAGGCGGCGGAACAGGCGGCCGGCAAGGCGACGCTTGTCCGGCCCCAACGCCGCGGTGTTCCACTCCTCGCCGTCCATGTCGTCGATCGACACGAAGGTCGGCTCGCCGCCCATCGACAGGCGCATGTCGGCGCGCGAGAGGCGGCCGTCGATCGCCTCGCCCAGCGCCAGGATCCGGTGCCAGGTATCGTCCTCGTAGGGTTTGGTCGTGCGCGGCGTCTCGCGCACGCGGGTCACGGCCATGTCGAAGGCGAAGTGGACATCGGCCTTCTCGACCAATCCCTCGATCGGCGCCGCGCTCTGCGGCTCGGGCGTGCAGGCCAGCGGGATATGCCCTTCGCCGGCCAGCAGGCCCGAGGTGGGATCGAGCCCGATCCAGCCGGCGCCCGGCAGATAGACCTCGCACCAGGCGTGCAGATCGGTGAAGTCGTGCGTCGGCCCTTCCGGTCCGTCGAGCGGCTTCTCGTCGGGCTGCAGCTGAATCAGGTAGCCCGACACGAAGCGCGTGGCGAAGCCGAGGTGACGCAGGATGTTGACCAGGAGCCAGCCGGTGTCGCGGCACGAGCCCTTGGCCAGACCGAGCGTCTGCTCGAAGGTCTGCACGCCGGGTTCCATGCGGATCACGTAGCCGATTTCGCCCTGCAGCCGCTGGTTCAGGCGCACGAGGAAATCGACGGTGCGCGGATTGCCCTCGCGGTTGACCTTGGCCAGCCAAGCCTCCAGCAGCGGGCCGGGCGGCGTGGTCTTGCGGAAGGGCGCGAGGTCTTCCGACAGCTCCGCATCGTAGACGAACGGATAGTGCTCGGCTTCCGGCTCGAGGAAGAAGTCGAACGGGTTGACCACCGCCATGTCGGCGATGACGTCGACGCTGACCTCGAAGTGGTCCGTCTTTTCCGGGAACACCAGGCGCGCAAGCCAGTTGCCCTGCGGGTCCTGCTGCCAATTGATGAAGTGGTTCGCCGGCTCGACCTTGAGCGAATAGGACAGGATCGGTGTCCGGCAATGCGCCGCCGGACGCAACCGCACCAACTGCGGGCCGACATCGATCGGCCGGTCGTAGCGGTAGGTCGTGTGGTGGTGCAGGGCGACGTGGATGCTCATCGGTCCGACTTTGCTCACGAGGCCGCCCAGAGGCGGCCGGCGCAGCCCTCTATGGCCAGATCAGAAAATAAGCAAGAAGCGCACCACCCCTTGCGGCGCCCGTCCAGCCCCTAGCCGCCGATTTCCCCGGCCACCCGGCGCAGCTCGCGGGCCAGGGCGCCCAGCCCGTCCTGGCAGGCCGCACGGTCGCCCGTGCGTCCCGCCCGTTCAAGCCCGGCCGCGACCTCCGCCAGGCGGCGGGCGCCCACCGCCAGCGCCGAGCCCTTCAGCCGGTGCGCGGTCGCTGCCAGTGCGGGCAGGGTGCCATTGCCGAGTGACACGCCGATGTCGCGCTCGGCCTGACGCGCGTCACGCAGGAAATCCTGCAGCAGCTCGGCCACGGTCGCGGGATCGTCGCCGAGCCAGGCCTGCAGGGTCGACTGGTCGATCGCCGGCTTGTCGCCCGTCCTGCCCGCATCCTCTTCCTCCGCCTCGATCGGCAGCCAGCGCGAGAGCGCCGCGCGCAGGCGGTCGAAGGTCACCGGCTTGGCGAGATAGGCGTCCATGCCGGCGGCGAGGCAACGCTCCTCCTCGCCGCGCATGGCATTGGCGGTGACGGCGACCAGCGGCGTGCGGCGCGGGGCGCCCGATGCGACGGCCTCCTCGCGGCGGATGGTGCCGGCCAGCTCGTAGCCGTCCATGCGCGGCATGTGGATGTCGGCGAGCACGGCGGCGTACTGGCCCGCCCGCCACATCGCCAGCGCCTCGACGCCGTCGACCGCCGTGTCCGCGGGGATTCCGAGCATCTGCAGCTGCTTGACCAGCACCTTCAGGTTGACCGGATGATCGTCGACCACCAGCACGCGGTCCGTGCCCTCGACCGGCTGCCGGCGCCGCGTCCGGGCGCCAAGCGGCGCGATCGAGCGCAGGGGCGAATCGGCCGGCGCGGCGCGCAGTACCAGCGTGACGCGGAAGGTCGTGCCGGTGTCCGGCTTGCTCTCGACGCTGACGTCGCCGTCCATCAGCTGCGCCAGCCGGCGCACGATCGAGAGGCCCAGGCCGGTGCCGCCGTAGCGCCGCGTCGTCGAGCTGTCGGCCTGGGCGAAGGGCTCGAACAGGCGCGCGAGCTGCGCGTCGTCCATGCCGATTCCGCTGTCGGCGACCGACAGCGACACGCGGATGCGGCCGTCGCCCAGCGGTGCGGTCGAGGTCGCGACACGCACGGCTCCGCGTTCGGTGAACTTCACGGCGTTGCCGAGCAGGTTCAGCAGGATCTGCCGCACGCGCACCGGATCGCCTTCCAGCGCGTCCGACGAGCCGGGATCGATGTCGGCCGACATCGGCAGGCTCTTCTCGTCGGCCTGTGGACGGACCGCCGCCATGGCGCCTTCGATCACGCCGGACAGCGAGAAGGAGGTCGACTCGAGCTCCAGCCGCCCGGCCTCGATCTTCGAGAAGTCGAGCACGTCGTCGATGATGCGCAGCAGCGCCTGCGCCGACTCGCGCATGGTCTCGACAGTGGTGTGCTGCTCATCGTCGATGCCCTGGCGCTCGAGGACTTCCATCATGCCGAGCACGCCGTTCATCGGCGTGCGGATCTCGTGGCTCATGGTGGCGAGGAAGGTCGACTTCGCCTGGTTGGCCGCCTCGGCGTCGTCGCGGGCCTGCTCCAGCTCGGCCTCGCGGCGCTTGAGCTCGGAGATGTCGGTGTACATGCTGGCGTAGCCGCCTTCGCGCGTCCGCCGTTCCTCAATCACAAGCCAGCGGCCGTCGGGTTGGCGCGTCTCTCTCGGCGGGCCCGGATTCGCGCGCAGGGCCATGCGCGCCTCGACCCATTCGTCGATGCTCCTGCCGCCGGTCGGCACCGCGCCGCGCCGCGCCGCTTCGGCCAGCGTCCACCGCATGTCGGCGCCCGGCACGATGATGTCGGCGATCGGCGCGTAGAATTCGCGGAATCGCGGGTTGGCGAGCACGATGCGCCCGTTGGCATCGGCCAGCACGAAGCCGTTGGGCATCGCCTCGATGGCGTCGAGCAGGCGGGCGCGGGCGTTGGCCGCATCGTCGCGCGCCTGCTCGAGCTCGCCCTGGCGCCGCTTCTGCTCGGAGATGTCGGCATAGACCGACACCAGGCCGCCGCCGGCCGTGCGGCGGTCGATCACCTGCAGCGAGAGATCGCCGCGCAACCGATGCTCGCGCGGCGCGGCGCCCGGGTTGCTGCGCAGGCGCAGGGTCTCCTCGATGAAGGCGGCGCGATCCTCGGACGCGTCGACGAACAGCCCGGCGTCGAAGCCGGCGCCGAGGATGTCGGCGAAGCGCTGGCCCGGCTCGATCGCCACCGGGACGCCGGCGTAATAGCGGCGATAGCCCTGGTTGCAGACGATCAGGCGGTCCTCGTTGTCCCACAGCGCGAAGCCGTCGGGCGCGGAGTCGATGGCGTCGTGCAGCAGCGCGCGCGCCGCGCTCGCCTCGCGCCCGGCGTCCTCGGCGGTGGCCAGGGCGCGCTCGAGATCGCGCTGGCGCCTGCGCTCCTGCGACACGTCGGTGATCAGGATGACGGAGCGATCGTCCTCGTCGCGCCGCATCAGCACGCGGGCCCATTGCTGCGGGCCGTACGGAATGAGGGTGATCTCGCCGGCGCGCAGGGCGGCGAGCGTCGCGACCGTCCAGGCCTCGGCCTGACCCGGCGGCGCCGCGCCGACGCGGCCGGCGTGCGCCACCGCGTCGGCCAGCTTCGTGCCCGGCGTGACGATCTCCGGCAGGCCGCGCATGAATCCGCGATAGGCCTCGTTGCACAGCAGCAGGCGCTCGTCGGTGTCGAGGAAGGCGATGCCGTCGGCCATGCTTTCCATGGCCGTCACCAGCCGGCGGCGCGCCTCCGATGCCTCGTCGCGCGCGCGCGCCAGGACTTCGGCGTTGCGCCGGGCTTCGGTGATGTCGACATAGGTGCCGAGGAAGCCGCCATCGGGCAGGGAGGTGAGGCTGAAATCGACCCGCCGGCCTTTGGGCATCTCGCGCTCGTAGCGCATGCCGCCATCGGCATGCAGCCGGGCGAAGAAGTCCGCGGCGCCGCGGTCGAAATCGCCGCCGCCGAAATCGCCGCGGTTCCAGATGTAGCGCATGGTCTCGATGTAGGGCCGGCCCTCCTCGCCGTGCTCGCGCGGCAGGTCGAGGAATTCGGTGAAGCGCCGGTTGGCCATGCGAATGCGGCGATCGCCGCCGATCAGCGCCACGCCGACCGGCGTCATCTCGATGATCGTCCGCGCGGTCGACAGCGCGCCTTCGGCATCGGCGCGCGCGCGCGCCAGCGCCTCCTGCTGGCGCCGGCTCTCGGTGATGTCGACATAGGTGCCGAGGAAGCCGCCGTCGGCCAGCGCCGTGAAGTGGAAGTCGACATGGCGGCCATCGGGCATCGTGCGCTCGTAGCGCACGTCGCGTTCGGCGCGGATGCGCGCGAAGAAGTCGCGCACGCGCACGTCGAAGGGGATCTCGCCGCTGTAGTCGCCGCGCCGGCTGATATACGCCAGCGCGTCGACATAGGCCCTGCCTTCGGTGCCGAACTCGGCGGGCAGCCCGAGCAGCTCGGTGAACTGATGGTTGGCCAGCCGGATGACGTTGTCGGCGCTGACCAGGGCCGCGCCGATCGGCATGTTCTCGATGATCTTGCGCGCCGTCGTCAGCGCCTCCTCGGCGTCGGCCTGGGCGCGCGCCAGGTCGCGCTCGCGCGCCTTGGCCTCGGTCAGGTCGGTGACCAGGGTGACGACGCCGCCGTCGCGCGTGGGGTGCTTGGAGATGCGGATCCAGCGTTCGTCGGCCGTCGCCATCTCGCGATCGCCGAAGGAGCTGCGGTGGTGCGCGGCCATCTCGGCGATCCATGCCTCGCCGCGATCGCGGTGCTCCGGCCGGACCTTGCCGCGCCGTTGCATCTCGCGCAGCAGGTCCTCGTAGCGCGCGCCGCGCTGGAGCAGGCCCGGCGTGTTGCCGAAGTAGCGCTCGTAGGAATCGTTGTAGACGACCAGCCGCGCGTCGTTGTCGTGCAGCGAGAAGCCCGAGGGCAGGGAGCGGATCGCGTCCTCCAGGCGGTTGCGCGCCTGCTCGGCCTCGGCCTGCACGTGCTTCAGCTCGGTAATGTCGCGGTGGACCGACAGCAGGCCGTTGCCCGGCAGCGCGCGATAGCTCATCTCGATGATGCGGCCGGTGACGCTGACGACCTGCGAGGGCGTCCCGTCGGGCTCGCGCAGCCGCTCCATGCGCTGCGCCACCCAGGCGTCGATGTCGTCGATCGCGCCGTAGTCGCCGCGCCCGGCCATGTAGCGCCAGACATCCGCCGCGCCGCGCAGCGTATCGAGCGCCTCCTCGGAGATGCCGTAGAGCCGGCCCATCGCCGCGTTGCGGTAGAGGAACTGCCGGCTCTCGTCGTACATCGCGACGCCGTCGGTGAGATTCTCCAGCACCGTCAGCATGGTCGCGCGGGCGCGTTCGGCGGCTTCCTTCGCCGCCGCCAGCTCCTCCTCGTTGCGCTTCAGGTCGGTGATGTCGCGGTAGCTGGCGACGATCTCGCCGTTGGGCAGCGGCAGCGAATTGAACTCGACCACGCGCCCGGTCACGGTGCGGTTGGAGTAGGTCAGGGGCCCGGCCCGACGCAGCTCGAGCCGGGCGCGCACGTCGGCCTCCACGTCGCCGACCGGGCCGTGATCGCCGCGCGCGATCTGGAAGCGCACGATGTCCTCGCTGCGCGCGCCGATATGGGCGATGTCCTTCGGCAGCGCCAGCAGGTCGCGGATCTTCTGGCTGTCGATCGCCCAGCGCATCTCGCGGTCGAACAGCATGACGCCGTCGCTCATGTTGTCGATCACAACCTGCAGCCGCTCGAGCGCCCGCGCGGACTCGGCGCGCGCGCGCTCGGCTTCCTCCTTGGCCGCCGCCAGCTCCTGCTCGTGGCGCTTGTAGTCGGTGATGTCGCGATACGCCGCGACGATCTCGCCGTTGGGCAGCGGCCGCGACGTGTATTCGATGAAGCGGCCCGACGGCGTCCAGCGCGTATAGCTCAGCCCCGGCGCGCCGCGTCGCCGGTCGAGCCATTCCTGGACGTCGGCCTCGACGTCCTCGATCGGGCCGAAATCGCCGCGCCGGACCTGGAAGCGCTGGATGTCGGCGCTGGCGGCGCCGAGATGGGCGACCTCCTTGGGCAGCGCCAGCAGGTCGCGGACCTTCTGGTTGTCGATCGCCCAGCGCAGGTCGCGGTCGAACAGCATGACGCCGTCGCTCATGTTGTCGATCAAGATCGGAAGAGCGT
>JBFXAZ010000101.1:0-20796 GCA_050183765.1 Reyranellaceae bacterium
GATGCTGTCGAGACTCCGCGAAGCCCCTCATCCGCCCTTCGGGCACCTTCTCCCCGCCTTCGCGGGGAGAAGGACGGAGGCACCAATCCATATGCGATTGCCCTGCCCCTTGTGGGGGAGGGTTGAGTTGGGGGGTGCTACACATACGGTGCGAGGAGACACGCCATGAAACCCCACGTCATCTGCCACATGGTCTGCAGCGTCGACGGCCGCACGCGGCGCAGCCGCTGGCGGCCCGAGGGCGCCGACGCGAACCTATTCGAGACGCTGCACGAGAAGATCGGCTGCGACGCCTGGCTGGTCGGCCGCGTCACCGGCTACGAATTCTCCCGGCGCAAGGACGAGACCTATGCGCCCCATGACGGCCCGCCGATCGCGCGTGAGCACTTCATCGCCAAACGCGGTGCCGAGGCCTACGGCGTGGTGCTCGACGCGCACGGCAAGCTCTGCTGGGGCCGCGCCGATATCGGCGGCGATCCCATCGTCGTGCTGCTGACCGAACAGGTGAGCGACGCGCATCTCGCCGGCCTGCGCGGCGAGGGCCACTCCTACATCTTCGCCGGCAGGCAGACGCTCGACCTCGCGCTGGCGCTGGAGCTGCTCAATCGCGAGCTCGGAATCGAGCGGCTGTTGCTGGAGGGCGGCGGCACCGCCAACGGCGCCTTCCTGCGCGCCGGCCTGGTCGATGAGATCAGCGTCGCGATCCAGCCCGTGGTCGACGGCGGCAAGGGCGTGTCGAGCATCTTCGACGCGCCGGCCGGCGCGGACTTTCAGCCCGCGCCGTTGCAATCGATGACCCTGCAGAGCTGCGAGGCGCTCGACGGCGGCGCGGTGTGGCTGCGCTACGCGCTGGTCAACGGCTGACGGGCGTGTTGTCCAGCGCCTCGTAGATGCGCACCTTCTGCTCGCGGCCGCGCACCGTGATCCGGTCGAGCTCGCGCCAGGCGAAGCCGGGGCCGGCGGCGCTCACCGTGGCTTCGGCGGCGAGGATGGCGGTGCCGTGCTCCTTGTTGGCCTCCTCGAGCCGCGCGGCGAGGTTCACCGCGTCGCCCATCACCGTGTAGTTGAAGCGGCGATGCGAGCCGATGTTGCCGACCAGCACCTCGCCGGTGTTCAGCCCGATGCGCTGGGCCAGCGGGCGATCGGCGAACGGGCCGCCGGGCGCGTTCATCGCCGCCAGCTTGCGCTGGCAGGCGAGCGCGGCGCGCGTCGCGGCGGCGGCGTGGGCGGCATCGTCGGCCGGCGCGCCGAACACCGCGACGATGGCATCGCCGATGTACTTGTCGACGAAGCCGCCCTCGCTTTCGATGATGTCGGTCATCGCCGAGAGATAGGTGTTCATCAGCGCCACCACGGCGTCGGGTGAGAGCTTCTCCGACAGCGTGGAAAAGCCCGCGACGTCGGAGAAGTAGATCGTCACCTCGCGCAGCTCGCCGCCCAGGCGCGGCGGGCGGCTCGAGGCCAGCATGCGGTCGACGATCGCCGGCGCGAGATAGAGCGCGAAGCTGTGGCGCAGCAGGCGCTTGTCGCGATCGACGATGCTGGTGCGATAGCCGATGGCCAGCGCCAGCGCGGCCAGCGCGGCGGCCAGCGGCTGCAGGGTCGGCAGGGCAAGGCCTTCGCGGAACACCAGCGTCGCGACGGCGAGCCAGGCCAGCGACAGCGCCAGCCAGGCAGCCAGCGCACGCGGCGGCGAGAGCGTGAAGGCCGCCAGCACCGCCAGCCCGGCGAACAGCACCGACAGCGCCGCGGTCGCCGGCCAGCGCCATTCGATCACCGCGTTCTGCCGCAGCAGGTTGGCGACGGCGGTGGCGTGGATGTAGACGCCGGCGATGGTCTGGCGCGACGGCGCCGTGCCTGCCCTTGCCGTGAGCACGCATCGCGGGGCGTGCGCGCCTTCGGGCGCCGTGGCGAAGCGCTGCGAGGTGAGCTTGCGATCCTCGACATCGAGCAGCGTGCCGACCAGCACCACCTTGCCGGCGAAGGCGCGCTGGAAGAACGCGCGGTCGCCCTTCTCGCCGCAGGCGCGCAGATCGGCCAGCGAGTAGGTGGGAATCGCGTCGGCGCCGCCGGCGAAGTTCAGGGTCAGCGTGTCGGGCACGGCGGACGGCACGCGATAGCCGCCCAGGCGCAGGCCGCCGCCTGCGTCCCATGCCGGCTTCTGGCGCACCGCGCGCGCGGCCAGCTCGACGGCCATCGAGGGCACGCGCACGCCGTCGATGGTGAAGCCGAGCGGCAGGCGGCGCACGACGTCGTCGGCGTCGCTCCAGATGTTGAGCGCGCGGATGTTGCGCTGGTGGCCGACCGCGGCGCGCTGGCCGGGCGAGGGCTGGATCGGCCGGTCGCGATGCTGCACCTGGCCGAGCACGACCTTGCCGTCGCGCGCGGCGGCGGCCAGCGCGCGCAGCCAGTCGCGGTCGAAGCCGCGCAGGCGCGCGCCCAGGCTTTCCTCGCCGAAGGGCAGGCGCGACTCCTCGATCGAGACCGGGAAGATGATGTCGAGGCCGACCACCGCGGCGCCGCCCTCGACGACATCGTTCAGCACCCGCGCCAGCTCGCGCGTCCAGGTGATCGCCGGCGTGCCCTCGAAGGGCGGCGTGCGGTAGGTCGCCTCGTCGATGGCGATGACGACGACCGGCGAGTCGTCGGTCGCGCGCGGCGAACCCGGCGCGTGCCAGCGCAGCGCGGTGAGCACGTCGAGCGACAGGCCGTGCAGCACGTCGAAGGGCGGCACGACGATGCCCAGGCCGCACAGCAGCGCCAGCGCAGCGGCGACCACGATCCGCCGGCGCTGCATCAGCCCGCGGGACGGAAACGCAGCAGCCGGCCGGCCAGCGGCGCCTTGCCCGACGCGGCCGCCGGGTCGACCTGGAAGACGATCGCCTGCTCTCCCGCGCGCGCGAGATACAGACCGCCCGGCGCCAGCGACACGTTGGCATTGGCAAGGTCGGCGAAGGTGCCGCGCGTCATCGTCGCCGGCGCCAGTTCGATCGTCCGCTTGTCGCCGGCGGCATCGAGGCGCTCGAGGAGCAGCGTGCCGCCGCCCTTGAGCTCGACGACCGGCACGCGCGCGTGGAGCACGAATTGCGGCTTGGGCAGCGAGGCGCGGCGCTTGCGGGCAGCGGGATCGCGGAACACCGAGGTCGCGCTCTGCCTGGCCTGCTCGGCGGCGAGCTCCATGCGCCCGCCATCGCAGGCGATCTTGACGCGCTCGACCGTGCCGCCGGCGACCTCGCTGTGGGCCTGGCCGATCCGCACCGTGGCGCCGCGGATGGTCTCGCGCCAGCACGAGCGGATGTAGCCCAGCACGATGCCGTCGCGCGGTCCCAGCGCGATCACCGTGCCCGGCGAGACATAGTCCATGAACTCGATGCCGGGCGGCCTGCCGACGATCTCCTCGACCAGCGCCACGGGCGCTTGCGCGCGCGCGGTCCCGGCCGCAAGGAGGATCGACAGCGCAAGCGCCGCCGCCGCCTTCTCCACGGTGATCGTCACCGCGTGCGTTGCAGTGACAGGCGGAACGTCACGCCGCCCGCATTGGTGACCTGCGCGGACAACGAGTTGCCGCTCGCCGTGCCGCTGAGGGTCCAGTCGAACGGCTGGTTCGCGTTCGGCGTGCCGGGCGGGGCCATACCGGTGTAGCGGACGCGCACCTGGCCGCCGGGTAGCACCGTGCCCTCGAGATTGTGCGTGATGCCGCGCGCCGAGGACGTGCCGCTCAGGCGGGTCCGGGAGATCTGAACCGAGGCCGGACCGCACCTGCTGCTGCCGGCACACACCTGGCCGACCCAGGCGCCGTCGAACGAGCTGCCGCCCGGCGCGATCGACGCCACCTGCGGTGCCGGCGGCGCGCTGGGCGCGGGAGCGGCCGGCGCGGGAGCGGCCGGCGCGGGTGGCGGCGCCGCCTTGGCGCGCTCGGCCTCGGCCTTGCGGCGTTCCTCGTCGGCCTTCCTGCGCTCGTCCTCGATCCTGGCCAGCGCGCCCTGGCCTTCCTGCATCAGGAGCGCGGCCTGCGTCGCGGTAAGATAGCCGGTCGGCGGCTCGCTGCGGCTGCGCTGCCAGTTGCCGATCATCTGGCGCGTGCGCGGGCCGAACGCGCCGTCGGCGCCCAAGGTGTCGAACCCCTTGGCCGTCAATGCCGCCTGGATGCGCTTGCGGTCGATGTCCGCCAGCTTCAGCGCCGCCTCGACGTTCTCGACCGACTTCTTCTCGTCCTCGGCGGCGGCGCGGCGCCTGGCTTCTTCCGCCGCCGCCTGCCGCTTCGCCTCCTCGTCCGCCGCGCGCTTGGCCTCTGCATCCGCCTTGCGCTTCGCCTCCTCGGCGGCGGCGACGCGCCGGGCCTCGTCTTCCGTGGCGCGGCGCGCGGCATCCGCACCGGCCTTGCGCTTCGCCTCTTCGGCGGCGGCCAGACGCCGCGTCTCCTCGGCCGCGGCGCGCGCTTTCGCCTCCTCGGCAGCGGCGCGCGCCTTCGCCTCCTCGGCCGCGGCGCGCGCCTTCGCCTCCTCGATGGCGACCGAGCGGCGCTTCTCCTCCATCACGGCGGCCATCTTCAGCTCCTCCAGCTTGGCGCGCGCGAAGTCGGCATAGACGCCGTTGGGGAAGCGCTTGAGGAACAGCTCGAACATCACCGGGTTGTTGCTGCTGGCGATGGTCGTCCACGCCGTCTGCTCGACCGGATCGACGGCGGGCCGCGGCGCCGGCACCGATGCGACGGGCGGCGGCGGCGCGGGCGGCGGCACGTTGACCGCGGCGGCATGGAAGAGGAAGTCGCCGCGGAAGGACGAGCTGACCCACGGCGTCTGCTTGTTGGCGGTGACGCGCGCCACGCCGTCGATGGTGCGCTTGAAGACCTCCTCGAGCTTCAGCCCGGGCTGGGCGATCGCCTTCAGCAGCTCCGCCGTATAGACGCCGTTGTCGCCGTCGCCGTCGGCCGCGGTGTCGCCGGGCGCGGTGGCATAGGCGATCACCGTGCCGCGCGGGGCATCGGCCTGCGCCAGCCCGCGCGAGCCGCCCGAGCGGAAGCGCCGCGCGAAGGGATTGTCTCGGCAGGCGTCGAGGATCACCAGGCTCAGCCGCGCGCGCGCCTCGTCCAGCCCGCTGAGCACGTCGTTGAGATCGATGGTCTCGTACTTGACGTCGCGTTCGTTGGCGAGCGCGGCATCGACCGGCACCAGGTGGTTGATCCCGCGCACCTGCAGGCCGTGGCCGGCGTAGTAGAACAGGCCGACGCCGCCCGGCGGCACCTTGCCGGAGAACTCGTACAGCGCCTCGACGAAGGCGCGCCGCGTGACGTTCTCGCGCGCGATCACCTCGAAGCCGGCGTCTTTCAGCACC
Source organism: Reyranellaceae bacterium (assembly GCA_050183765.1). Lineage (GTDB taxonomy): Bacteria > Pseudomonadota > Alphaproteobacteria > Reyranellales > Reyranellaceae > JAFAZJ01. The sequence continues at coordinate 5,335 of JBFXAZ010000101.1, forward strand.
TTGGCCATGGCGCGCGCGTCGTTGACGGGGTTCTTCAGCGGCTCGGCGTTCTGGTAGGCGCCGTTGCCGATCACCAGCGCGACGCGAATTTCCTTCTGGGCCCAGGACGGTGCGCAGAAGCCCAGCAGGACGGCGATCACCAGGACGAAACGGGACATTCCCCAACCCCGCTGCACTTTTGCCGGAATCGTACACGCGCGCCAAGGCGGGTCAATAACCCCGTGGCGTGCCGACGACCGTCGTCAGATTCATGACCGATGCTTGTTTGATCACGCGCCGGCCCGCGCTAGCTTTCGGCATGTCCGGCACGCCGCACGCGCTCAAGCATGGCGACAGCTTCGCCGTCTTCGGCGCGGACGGGACGCTGCAGGGCCTGTTCCATCGCGACACGCGCCACTTGGCGACGCTGCAGCTGAGCGTCGACGGCGCCGTGCCGCTGCCGAGCGGCACCTGGCAGAGCGAGGACAACATCGTGCTGCTGACGGCGCTGCGGCACGAGAACCTGGCGTTCAGCCGTGCGCGCTTCGTGTGGCGCGACTGCCTGTACGAGCGGCTGCAGGTCAGAAACGCCGGCGATGCAGTGCGGCGCGTGACCCTGGAGATCGCCTTCGCCGCCGATTTCGCCGACCTGTTCGAGGTGCGCGGCCATCGCCGGGAGCGCCGCGGCACGCGGCTGCCCGCGCCCTGCGCCGCCGATCGCGTGACGCTCGCCTATCGCGGCCTCGACGGGCGCGATCGCACCACGTGCCTCGTCTTCGATCCGCCGCCCGCGCGGCTGGACGACGGTGTTGTGCGCTTCGAGCTGGAGTTCGGACCACGCGCGTCGTGCTCGCTGTTTCTCGCCGTGACCTGCGTGCCGCAATCGCCGCTGCCGTTCTTCGACGCGCTGCGTGAAGCGCGCAGCGGGCCGGCGCGCGCGGCGGCGCTGTCGGGTGGCGATCCGGCGCTCGACCGCGTGCTCACGCGCAGCGTCACCGACCTCTACACGCTGGTGACCGAGCTGCCGGAAGGACCGTACCCCTATGCCGGCCTTCCTTGGTACAGCACGGTGTTCGGCCGCGACGCGCTGATCGCGGCGCTGCAGGCATTGTGGCTCGATCCGGCGATCGCGCGCGGCGTGCTTCTTCACCTCGCCGCGCACCAGGCCACGGCGGTCGATCCCGCGCGCGACGCCGAGCCGGGCAAGATCCTGCACGAGCAGCGCCAGGGCGAGATGGCGGCGACCGGCGAGGTGCCGTTCGCCCGCTACTACGGCAGCATCGATGCCACGCCGCTCTTCGTCATGCTTGCGGGCGAGTATCTGCGGCGCACCGGCGATGTCGCGACCCTGCGGCACCTGTGGCCCGCCCTGCGCGCGGCGCTGGCCTGGATCGCGCGTCACGGCGACGGCTTCGTCGCCTATCTCAGGCGCGCCGACCGCGGTCTGCGCAACCAGGGCTGGAAGGACAGTCCCGACTCGATCTTCCATGCCGACGGCGCGCTGGCCGAGGGCCCGATCGCGCTGTGCGAAGTGCAGGCCTGTGCCTACGCCGCGTGGCGCGCCGCCAGCGATATCGCGCGTCGGCTCGGCGAGCCGGCGGATGCATACGATGCGCGCGCCGACGGGCTGCGCCGGGCTTTCGACACGCACTTCTTCGACGCGTCGCTGGGGACCTACGTCCTCGCGCTCGACGGCGAGGGCCGTGCGTGTCGCGTGCGTGCGTCGAACGCCGGCCACGCGCTCTTCGCCGGCATCGCCTATCCCGAACGCGCCGCATCGGTCGTGCGCACGCTGATGGAGCCGCGCTCGTTCAGCGGCTGGGGCATCCGCACGGTGGCCGAGGGCGAGGCGCGCTACGATCCCGCCAGCTATCACAACGGTTCGATCTGGCCGCACGACACCGGGCTGATCGCCGCCGGCTTCGCCCGCTACGGCTTTCACGACGAGGCGGCGAGCCTCTTCGAGGCGATGACCGAGGCCGCGGGCCATTTCGATCGCGCACGCCTGCCCGAGCTCTTCAGCGGCGCCGCGCGGGTCGCGGGGCAGGGGCCTACGCCCTACCCCGGCGCCTGCAGTCCGCAGGCCTGGGCGGCAGGCGCACCGCTGATGCTGCTGCAGGCGTGCCGCATCGACGTCCTTCCCCCGGAAGGGCAGGGCGATCGCACATAGCCCCCTCACCCCGCAGCCGGGAAGAGGGGGAAATGCCCTCCGGAGGGAAGGAAGATCAGTCGCCCTCTTCCTGGAAGGCTTCCTGGCGCCGCTTGCGAAGGTTGGGCAGCACCATCAGCAGCAGCAGGATCGCGGTGACGATCAGCAGGCCGGCGCTGATCGGCCGGGTGACGAACACGCTGGCATCGCCGCGCGAGAGCAGCATGGCGCGGCGGAAGTATTCCTCCATCTGCGGACCGAGCACGAGGCCCAGCAGGAACGGCGCGCCCTCGCAGCCGAGCTTCAGGAAGATGTAGCCGACCACGCCGAAGCCGGCGACCATCAGCACGTGGAAGGTCGAGTTCTGCAGCGAGTAGGCGCCGATGCAGCAGAACAGCAGGATCGCCGGATAGAGGAAGCGGTAGGGCACCGTCAGCAGCTTCACCCAGATGCCGATCAGCGGCAGGTTGATGATCACCAGCATCGCGTTGCCGATCCACATCGAGGCGATCATGCCCCAGAACAGGTCGGGCTTCTTGGTCATCACCTCGGGCCCGGGCTGGATGCCCTGGATGATCATGGCGCCGACCATCAGCGCCATCACCGCGTTGGACGGGATGCCCAGGGTCAGCATGGGAATGAACGAGGTCTGCGCCGCGGCGTTGTTGGCCGCCTCCGGCGCCGCCACGCCGGCCACCGCGCCCTTGCCGAATTCCTGCGGCGTCTTGGAGAGCTTCTTCTCCAGCGTGTAGGAGGAAAAGGCGCCCAGGGTCGGGCCGCCGCCCGGCAGCACGCCCAGCAGCGAGCCCAACGTCGTGCCGCGCAGCACCGCGGGTATCGCCTGGCGGATCTCCTCGCGCGTCGGCCACAGGCTGAGGATCTTCGCCGCCACCAGGTCGCGCCCGCCCATGCGCTTCTCGAGGTTGGCGATGATCTCGGCGATGCCGAACAGGCCCATGGCGATCGGCGCGAAGTCGATGCCGTCGCTCAGCTCCGGCACGTTGAAAGTGTAGCGCTGCGCGCCGGTGTTCACGTCGGTGCCCACCAGGCCGAACAGCAGGCCGAGAAACACCATGGCGATCGCCTTGATCAGCGAGCCGCTGGCAAGCACCACAGCGGCGACCAGGCCCAGCGCCATCAGCGAGCAGTATTCGGCAGGTCCGAATTGCTGCGCCATGCGGGTCAGCGCCGGCGCGAACAGCACGATCAGGATGGTGCCCACCGTGCCGGCGAAGAACGAGCCCACCGCCGAGATCGACAAGGCCGCGCCGGCGCGGCCCTTCTGCGCCATCTTGTAGCCGTCGAGCGCGGTGACGACGGACGATGCCTCGCCGGGAAGATTGACCAGGATGGCCGTGGTCGAGCCGCCGTACTGCGCGCCGTAGTAGATGCCGGCGAGCATGATCAGCGCCGAGGTCGGCGGCAGCTTGAAGGTCAGCGGCAACAGCATGGCGATGGTCGCCACCGGGCCGATGCCCGGCAGCACGCCGATCAGCGTGCCGACCATGCAGCCGATCAGGCAGTACAGCAGGTTCTGGAACGTCAGCGCGATCCCGAAACCGTGGACGACATGGCCGATCAGATCCATGTCACCAGACTCCCTGGATGATGCTGATGTTCATCTGCAGGCCGAGCTTGAAGATGACGATGCACAGCACGATCAGCACGACGCAGGCGAGCGCTGTCTCGACCAGCTTGAATTCCTCGCCGCCCAGCGCCGCGAGAAAGACCAGCGCCACCAGCGCCGGGGCCAGGCCCGCGCGCTCGAACAGCAGGGCGAAGGCGAGAACGCCGAGGGTGATCAGGGTGATCGGCTTGAAGCGCAGGCGGTCGATCGTCTCGCCCGGCGCGATGATCGCGCGCAACAGGATGACGAGGCCCAGGCCGATCAGGATATAGCTCAGCATGCGCGGCACGTAGCCCGGCCCCATGCGAATGGCCGTGCCAACCGACAGCTTGCTTCCCATCTCGAGGGCGAGAACGCCGAAGCTGGCGAACATCAGCCCGGACCAGAAGTCCTTGCTGAACAGGCGATCCACCGGCGTTCCTCCCACAGGTGCTCTGCACCGCCGCAGGCTTGTCAGGTGTTTGACCGCGTACGCCCGCCTACGGTTTTTCGTGGGCGCGACTCTTTGCACACTTCGCCGAGGCTCCCAAGAAAATTGCGCAGCCACTCGCCAGCGATCCTCTTGGAAGCTTGACGCGACCGCGAATTCTTTCGCGATGCGGGACGCGGATCCGCTTCAGCGCCCACGGCGGCTTCTGAAGCGGCCGATCACCGCCGCGCTCAGGACCACCACTGCAAGCACGAGCAGGGCGGCCGCCAGCGGGCGTGTCAGGAAGATGAGCAGGCTGCCGCGCGCCAGCAACAGTGATCGACGTATCTGTTCCTCGAGCATCACCGCCAGGCTGAAGGCGACGATGAAGCTGACGACGGGCAGGCGCAGGGCGACAATCACCGCGCCGGCGAACACGCCATGCAGGAAGCCGGGATCCTCCTCGTGCAGCCAACGCATGGCGCCGGTGTTCACGTCGACGCCACCCATCCCCACCAGCAGGCCCAGCAGCAGCGGGATCGCCAGCCGGGTCAGCGAGCCGCGTTCGGCGATCCATGTCGCGGCGAAAAGCAGGCTCAGCACCAGCAGAACGCCCATGGCGATTTCGGCCGGCCCCATCTTCAGCAACAGGCCTTCGGGTCGCGCCACCGCGAACAGCATGAGCCCGACCGGAACCGCCCAGGGCAGGAGGTCAGGCCAGTCAAAGCCTGTGCGCGCCTGGCGCTGGGGCGTCCGCCACAAAGCGGTGGCAAGCGCGTGCCACGCACCGGCGGCGACCAGAGCGGCGGCGACGAAGCCCGGCGTGAAAGCGGGTCCCATCCGGATCGGCGTGCCCCACGGCAGATGGCGCATCAGCCACAGCGCCGCCGCACCGACGACAATCGCCAGCAGCGCGACGTGGAATTCGCGGTGACGCAGCATGGTGTATCGAGAACCGCTCCTCCCGCTGGGCGGAAGCTACCACGCCGCGGCGTTGCGCGCGGTCCTTCGATCGACGCACACTCGGCTCTCGTCAGGTTCCAGCGGGGATGCTCATGGCGGCGCGCGGCGCGGAGTTCATCGGCACGATGGCGGTGCAGGAGAAGCACCGCTTCGACGTCGCCGCGCTCGAGCGCTTCATGGCCACCCATGTCGAAGGCTTCCGCCCGCCGCTCGTGGTCGAGCAGTTCCGCGGCGGGCAGAGCAACCCGACCTACCGCCTGAGCGACGGCGGCGGCCGGCGCTACGTGCTGCGCCGCAAGCCGCCGGGCAAGCTGCTGCCCTCGGCGCACGCCGTCGACCGCGAGTTCCGCGTCATCTCGGCGCTCAACAGGACCGACGTGCCGACGCCGCGCGCCTATGCGCTGTGCGAGGACGACGGCGTGATCGGCACCGCCTTCTACATCATGGAGTTCTGCGACGGCCGCGTGCTGTGGGATCCCATGCTGCCGGACATGACGCCGGAGATGCGGCACGCGGTCTACGAGGCCAAGGTCGACACGCTGGCGCGCCTGCACAAGGTCGACTACCAGGCGGTGGGGCTGGGCGATTTCGGCCGGCCCGGCAGCTATGTGGCGCGCCAGATCAAGCGCTGGGGCGGGCAGTACAAGGCCTCGGAGACCGAGTCGATCGAGGCCATGGACAAGCTGCTGGAGTGGCTGCCGGCCAACGCGCCGCAGGCCGACAGCACGACCATCGTCCACGGCGACTATCGCCTCGACAACATGATTTACCACCCGAGCGAGCCACGCGTGCTGGCGGTGATCGACTGGGAGATCTCGACCCTGGGCGATCCGCTGGCCGAGCTCAGCTACCTCTGCATGATGTACCGCGTCCCGCAGGACCAGGGCGGCATGCAGGGCGTCGACATCGAGGCCCTGGGCATTCCCGGCGAGGCGGACATGGTGCGCATGTATGGCGAGCGCACCGGACGGTCCACAGTGCCCGATTGGGAATTCTACATGGCCTACAACCTCTTCCGCATCGCCTGCATCCGCCAGGGCGTCTACGCGCGGGGTCTCGACGGCACCGCCTCGAACCTCAGGGCGGTGGATTCGGGCAAGCTGGTGCGGCCCAATGCCGAGCTGGCCTGGAGCCTGGCGCAGGGCCTGGGCGCGCGTTGAGCGGTGCGCGCTGAAATGACCCGACCGGCCGGATTGCCCAAATTGGACGCAGGGTTACGGCTTCGCTACAGTGCGCGTCCCTCGCGGCGGCACTGACGACGGCGCCGGAACGACAAGGACAGGGGAGGTCGCCCGCGTGGCGCGACGTACCGCAAGAGCCGCTTCAGCAGCACCCGGCGCCCGCGCTATGCCGCCCTCCGAGGCCATCGAGGCGGCGGCCTTCGACCTGTTCGCGCGCCGCGGCTTCCAGATCACCACCGTGCGCGACGTCATGCGCGCCTGCGGGTTGACCCAGGGCGCGCTGTACAACCATTTCTCGTCGAAAGACGACCTGCTCGCCACCATCATCCGCTCGACCCAGGGTGTGCTGGAAAAGGAGTGCGGCGAGGCGCTGACCATGGCCGGCAGCGATCCGGTCGCCCGCCTGCGCGCCTTCACCCACACCTATACGCGGCGCCACGCGCGGCGGCGCATCGAGGCGGTGGTCGCCAACCGCGAGTTCGAGTGGCTCGACAATACCCGCCTGCAGGAGATCCGCGCCAGCCGCCGGCGCATCCGCGACATGCTGGTCCGCGTGCTCGACGAGGGCAGCCGCGCCGGCGCCTTCCGCAACCTGCGCCGCGGCGGCAAGGACGATCTGAAGATCGTCGCCATGGCGATCCTCAACCAGTGCACATACGTCGCCTACTGGTTCCGTCCCGGTGGCGCCTGGACCGACGAGCAGGTCGCCGAGCTGCATGCCGACATGGCATTGCGTATCGTCGGTGCGGCGATCGTCGAGAAATCCGCCGACGCCGGTGTCATCGCCGCGCAGTGAGCGCGCTACGTCACTGAACATTCGGAAGATTCTGTCGGTCATCGGCCGCGCGGATTCATCGGCAGATCTTGCACGCTTCGATCAATGACTTCGGCGAGTCGTTTCTTCACGCGTGTAGAGATCGCAGAAACGCAACCGATTCAAATCGCTTGCTGACGTTGTTAAGGCGAGTACCTCCTTCAGGACCATGGTCTTCGCAGATTATTCGCAGCCGATTCATGCGGAGTGTCGGCTAACGGGTTCATTTTGACTTAGATCCATTGCCTCTCGCAGCTAAAGATTGCTTCATAGCGCTCGTTGATATTTCGCCAAAAGCCATTGTTCGATTGGGAGTTTCCGATGCTATTTGCATCGACGCGCTGGGCGGCACTCCTCCGTCCTCTCGCCACGCTGTTCACTGCCGCGACGCTTGCCGCCCTGTCCGGTGCGAACGCGAGTGCCCAGTCGGTCGCCTACGTTCCCGCTCAACACTGGAAAGCCGTGCTGGTCTCTGGCTCGGGCTCGTTGTCGGCATATGACGCGGCCGCCAGGGATCTCGGTCAGCGCCTGCGCTCACGTGGGGTAGCACGTGTGGCCACGGTGCTGGCCGGCAGCACGGGCCAGTTCGCGGCCAGCCGCTCGGGCATCCGCCAGGCCATGGAGTGGCTGGGCAACGAGCAAGGCGCCTGCCTGTTCTTCGCCACCGGCCACGGCAACGTCGCGGGCATCCATCTCGACGGCGATCGCGGCAATCGTACGCTGACGCCGCGCGAGCTCGACCGCCTGCTCGATCGTCACTGCGGCGACCGCCCGACCGTGGCGATCATCTCGGACTGCGACGCCGGCGTCTTCCTCGACTCGCGCATGCGCCAGCCCAACCGGATCCTGATCGCCGCCTCGGCGCGGGGCCGCAACTCCTACGGCGCCCGGATGAGCGACCGCTACGTCAACTTCGACCGCTGCCTGATGGCCGCGATCGACGGCGGCGCGGCGAGCTGGCGCGAGGCTTTCGAGCGCACGCTGCCCTGCGTCGCCGAGCGCGAGAAGTGGCTGGGCGTGCGCTCGTCGGAGCCGCAGGCCTATTTCGGTGCCCACGTTGCCAATCTCGCGGTGCCCAGCGCCCCGCAACTCACCGCCCAGTTGCGGTGATCCCAGCGTTCTGATCGACGGCAGATCGTCGACTGGGCCTCGCTCCAGGGCTTGCGGAGCGAGGCCCTTCCTTTTTCTGGCACAGGGCGCCGACGCGGTGCTGGGACCTGGCCGGCCTCCTGTTGACGATTTTTTCACGACCGCTTCACGAAAATCGAGGTGCGGTCCTTTCATTTTGACTCACCGAAGTCCCCGCAGATCGCTATGATCGTCTTCATATTTCAGTTCAGTATTTGACCAAAAGTTATTGTTCCAAAGGGGATTTTCGATGCCATTCGCATCGTTGCGGACGCCGTTCGTCCGTTCATTCGCCATGCTCTTCACCACCGCCATCCTGGTTTCCTCCCTGAGCGCCTGTGTCACCTCGTCGAGGGGTGGCGACCCGCTGTCGTGGAGCGCGCCGGGTACCTCCGGCTCGATCGCCAGCCTCGAAGGCCTGGTCGGCGGCGGCAATGCCGGCGCGGGCGCGCCGATCGCCCATGTCGACGCGCGCGACTGGAAGGCGGTCACGATCTCCGGCTCCTACGCGATCGTGGCCCACAACAATGCGGCGGTGGATTTCGGACGCCGCCTGCGCGACCGCGGCGTCGAGCGCGTCGCCACCGCGTTGACCGGCGGCACCGGCGCCTTCACCGCCGACCGCGCCGGCATCCGCCAGGCCATGGACTCGCTGGGCGGCGGACAGGGCGCCTGCCTGTTCTTCGCCACCAGCCATGGCAATCGCACCGGCCTGCGGCTTGAAGCCGAAGGTCGCCAGCGCATGCTGACGCCGCGCGACCTCGATCGCCTGCTCGACGAGCATTGCGGCGACCGGCCGACCGTGGCGATCCTCTCGGATTGCGACGCGGGCGTCTTTCTCGATTCGCGCATGCGCCAGCCCAACCGCATCCTGATCGCCGCCTCGGCGCGGGGACGCGTGTCGTATGGCGCCAAGGTCTACGAGCGCTACGTCAACTTCGACCGCTGCCTGATGGGCGCGCTCGACAGCGGCGCCGCGACCTGGGCGGATGCGTTCAACCGGGCGCTGCCCTGCGTCCAGGAACGCGAGCGCTGGCTGGGCGTGCGCCCCTCGGAGCCCCAGGCGTATTTCGGCGCGCAGGTCGCCAACCTCGCCGTGCCCGGCACCCCGCCGCTCTCCGCGCGCCTGCAATGACCCGGGCCTGACCCACGGCCGATCGTCGACAGGGCGCCGCTCTGCGCAGCGGCGCCCTTGTCATGTCCGCTTAGTCTGGCGGACATGCCGTCAATCGCCGAGCAGCCGCTCCTCGGCCATCTGCCGCAGCTTGTTGCGCTGGATCTTCGGCCCGTTGGGGCTGGGCGTGGTGGGGAAGGCGTCGATGGTGAAGACGCGGGCCGGCGTCTTGTAGTTCGCCAGGCCGGCGCGCGCGTGCGCGATCACCGCCTGCTCGTCGAAGCCGGCCTCGTCGGCGGGCACGACGAAGGCCACGGCGCGCACGCCCTCGCGCCCGGCCGCCGCCACCACCTGCGCTTCGCCGACCATGGGATGGCCCAGCAGGTGCGCCTCGATCTCCAGCGGATTGACCAGGAAGCCGCCCAGGCGCAGCGCGTCGCCCATGCGGCTCAGGAAGACGAAGCTGCCGTCGGCGTTGGCGATGCCCAGATCGCCTGTCCTCAGGTAGCGGTCCTCGGTGAAGGCCGCGTCGGTGGCCTCCGGATTGCCGAAATAGCCCACCATCATCGACGGGCCGATCAGCTCGAGCTCGCCTGCGGTGCCCGGCGGCAGCACCTCGCCGGTCTCCGGATCGCGGGCACGCGCGCCGGCCAGCGGCGAGACCGGGTGGCCGCCGCCCAGGGCGCGCGCCTCGACCTCGTCGTCGACGCGCCAGGCGGAGAAGAGGGCCTGCACCTCGCTCATGCCGTAGAGGCCCACCAGCTTCAGGCCGCGCCGGTCGGCGCGCCCCGGCAGGTCGGCGAGCGCGCTGTTGAAATTGGCGTAGCCCGCCCAGCGTACCGAGGGGAAGGCGAGCTGATCGTCGCGCGTCGCCAGCAGCCGATCGTAGATCTCGTCGAAGCCGAACAGGATGTCGGGCCGGTGGCGATCGATCAGGCCGGCCGCCTCCTCGGGGTCGAAGGCCTCCATCAGCACGATGGGCTGGCCGGCGGCGAGCGTGGCGATCGCCACGTTGAAGCCATAGACGCCGCAGAGCGGCAGCCAGCCCATGCCGGGTGCCGCGATCCTGAAGCCGCGCGCCACGCGCAGGCAATGCGCGGCGATCGCGCCCTGGCGGTGCAGGACGAATTTCGGCGCCCTGGTCGTGCCTGACGTGGTGAAGATGTTGCAGCCGGCGTCGCCGCCGCCGTGGATCACGTCCATCGCCGGACGCTCGACCAGGTCCTCGAAGGTGACGCGCGTCAGGCGCTCGAGCGCCGGCGGCACCTCGGCCGGCTCGCCGCCCACGATCACGACGCCACCCAGCCCGGCGAGCGCCTCGCGCGGGATGTCGGCCAGGATGCCGAGGAAATCGATGCGCCGGAAGCCGGGCGCGCAGGCCAGCACCTTGGCGCCGGAGCGCGCCACGATGTCCGCCACCTCGACCGCGCGGAAGCGCGTGTTGACCGCCACGGCGATGGCGCCCAGCCGGCAGCAGGCGAAATAGAGCGTCAGCCAGGCCGGCACGTTGGGCAGCCACAGCGCCACGCGATCGCCCGGCCCGACGCCGAGATCGGCCAGGCCCTGCGCCGCGCGCCGCGCCTGGTCCTCGAGCTTGGCCCAGCTGATGCGCTGCTCGCCCGCGACGATCGCCGTCGCGGCGGGCTCGCGCGCGGCGTGGCCGGCGAGCAGGGCGGTCAGGTCGTTGGCGATCAGCAGGCGGGGGCGGGACTCGGTCATCGCCTATCCGCCTACGACAGCCGCCGCGCCCAGTCCAGCCTCGCGGACCCTCCGCCCACGCCGCCGCGGCTCGATCGCACCACTGCCTTCCGTTGACCGTCCATGGACGCGGGAAAAGGAGGCACGTTGCACACGAGACAAATCGGCCGGCCGCGCGAGACGCCGCCGTGACCGAACGCGCGCATCCTTCGCGCCGTCGAACAACGCCAATGGGGAGGAACGCACATGCCATCCGTTGTCGCGCAGCCGCTCCCCGCCCATCGGCCGTAACGCATCCCATCTGCCAAGACATGGAGTGACCCATGGCCCTCGACACTGTTCTCGACTCCCTGCCGGCGAAGCTCGCCATCGTGCCGTCGGCCCAGGCCCTGCAGCCGATCATCGACCAGCTCGCCGCCGCCTCCGGCGATTCCGGCATGCGCGGCCGCATCGCCAGCATGGCGGCGGCCAAGAACCGCAGCGAGATGGACGACAGGGTGCTCAACGTCATGGCCGCCGGCGCGCTGGGCGTGCTGCCCGGCGGCGAGAGCCTCAAGCCGGTGATCGAGCCGACCTACGGCTGGCGCGTGAATTCGTTCCTGTCCGCCCTGCGCCACGCCATGGTCAACAGCAAGCCGCTGCAGGAGACGATGAAGAAGCGCGCCGGCCAGTTCATCTTCTATCCCGAGTTCTACACCCAGTTCCCGGATTCGGTGGACGAGCGCATCGCCGCCGTGGCGCGTGCGCATGCCGGCATGGGTCCGTCGAGCACCGACCTGCCGGCGCTCTACACCCTGGGCGGCCTGTTCGACGGCGCCGCCGCGCTGGCCCAGCTCAAGTCGATGGGCAAGGGCGGCGGCGGCACGAGCTGCATCATGACGGCGCGCGGCGTCTACCACGCCGCCGGCTGCGACATGATCGATGGCGGCGACATCTCGATCAACGTGCCCGGCGGCGCGGAGCTCGGCCTCGGCACGCCCACCAAGAAGACCAACATGGTCAAGAACAAGGAGAACAAGTGGGTGCAGCAGACGACGTGGAAGGTCAATCACGGCCGCGCCGACGTCGCCCACTTCGGCAAGAGGTTCGACGACACCAACAAGGATATCCGCCCGCATCTCACGATCGGCGACATCTACATGGTCGAGGGCACCGGCGATCATCTCTACCTGGCGCGCGGCAACGGCGCCTATGCCGTGCATGTCGGCATCATCGTCGGCCATTCCGGCGACACCTACTTCACGGTAGATGGCGGCGGCGGCAACGGCGCCGACGTGAACCTGAGCCCGCTGCGCGAGCTTTCCTTCAAGGACAAGGCGGGCTGGGCCTTCGGCGAGCGGACGAAGAAGGGCTTCCTCAGCTTCGCCAACACCACGCACAGCTTCAACAATGACGAGGTGAAGCAGATCGCCGCCGCCGACGACGACGTGATGACCGACGCCGGCATCCAGGCGCGCTTCGCCAGGGACCCTGCCTTCAAGCCCCTGCAGAAGCCCTTCGAGCAGCTGCTCAAGGATTACACCGCCAGCAAGGGCACGCCGCGCGAGAAGCTCTACGAGAAGCAGCTCAACATGATGCGCGCGAACGTCCAGCGCCTGGCGCGCCAGATCAAGCAGGGCCAGGTCGGCGAGGTCCGCACCATCCACGGCTGGTGGGAGTCGGAGTCCTACGACCAGCTGGCCTGGGCCGGCCCCAAGGAGATCGCGACCCTGCTGCGCTGAGCGGCATCCGGCCGGCCCGCGTGCAAGCGGGCCGGCCGTTCGGTACAGTCGCGGCGCATGCCGATCCATCTCGTGATTTCCCACGAAGAACGCCTGGTCGTCGCGACTGTCGATGACGTCGGGCCCGAGGATCTCGACCGCTACTTCGCCGACCTGACGGCGGCGGGCGCCATGGCCTATCGCAAGCTGATCGACCTGACGGCCTCGCGAATCACCAGGGAGGGCGTCGACATCCGCGCGATGGCCGAGCGCGTCAACGCCTATGCCCAGAGCGGAGCGCTGGGCGCGATCGCCGTCGTCGTCGGCGACGACGTGGGCGAGTTGGCGAGCGGGCTGTACGAGCGGCGGATCAAGGCCGACCGGCCGTTCCGGCTGTTCCGCGAGCCGGTCGAGGCGCGGCAATGGCTCGACGCGGTCGATCCGCCGGCCGGCGGTTGACAGGGCGGGGGGCGATCCGTATGGTCCGCGCCGCCTCGAATTTCCCCCGGTCGCCCGGGGGTTTGTTTTTGGGAATTCGACCATGAAGATCCGCTCGTCGCTGAAGACGATCAAGACCCGCCACAAGGCCTGCCGCATCGTGCGCCGCAAGGGCCGGGTCTACGTCATCAACAAGACCAACCCGCGCTTCAAGGCGCGCGCCGGCTGATTTCGGCGCGATCCGGGGCAGCTCGACCGGGCGGCGGGAGCGCAAGCTTCCGCCGCCTTTCGTTTTGGGGGATGGTTGCGACATCGGGTGCGTACCCTGCTTGACTGGACGGGGAGGCGGGCCATGTCGACATTCATGCGAGGAAGAGCGCTGGGCGCGGCCGTGGCCTGCGCCGGACTGCTGTCCGCCGCCATCGCCTGGGCCGAGACACGCCCGCCGGCCACGCCGGTGGGCCGCAACGCGCCACCGCCCAAGGGCGTCAAATGGGAAGGCCCGGACTTCGACGCCGGAAAGGCGCGCACGCCCGGCAAGGGCTTCTATTCGCTGCCCGAGGTGGGCGACGAGGTGCTGACCGTGAAGGGCAGGCGCAAGGGGCGCTAGTCCGTTCCGCGGCGGCACAGTTCTTCCGCTTCTCCCGGCGGCTTGCCATGGCTTCCGCGCCGGCGGGTTTTGCGGTCTAGTGGCGGCACCATGCAGATGCCGCCGCTCGACCCCGGGATCCTTGCGCGCCGATCGCAGATCGTCGCCGCATTGCGCGCCATCGTGCCGGGCGAGGGCGTGATCGACGATGTCGAGGGCATGCGCCCTTACGAATGCGACGCGCTGTCGGCCTATCGCCAGATGCCGCTGGTGGTCGTGCTGCCCGAGACCGTGGACCAGGTCTCGCGCATCCTCAGCTACTGCCAGGACCAGGGCGTCAAGGTGGTGCCGCGTGGCGCCGGCACCTCGCTCAGCGGCGGCTCGATGCCGGTGGGCGACGCCATCCTGCTGGGCATGGCCAAGTTCAACCGCGTGCTGGAGATCGACTACGACAATCGCTGCGCGCGGGTGCAGCCCGGCGTGACCAATCTCGGCGTCACCAACGCGGTGGCGCACGAGGGCTTCTACTACGCGCCCGATCCCAGCTCGCAGATCGCCTGCTCGATCGGCGGGAACGTGGCGGAGAATTCCGGCGGCGTGCATTGCCTGAAGTACGGGCTGACCACCAACAACCTGCTGGGCCTCGAGATCGTGCTGATGACCGGCGAGGTGGTGCGCCTGGGCGGCAAGCACCTCGACGCCGAGGGCTACGATCTGATGGGGCTGATGACCGGCAGCGAGGGGCTGCTGGGCGTGGTCACCGAGGTCACCGTGCGCCTGCTGCGCAAGCCCGCCACGGCGCGCGCCGTGCTGCTGGGCTTCCCCAGCGAGGCGGGCGCCGCCGAATGCGTCGCCGCCATCATCGCCGCCGGCATCATCCCCGGCGGCATGGAGATGATGGACCGCGACGCCGTGCAATGCGCCGAGAACTATGTCGGCGCCGGCTATCCGCTCGATGTCGAGGGCCTGCTGATCGTCGAGCTCGACGGGCCGGCGGTCGAGGTCGACTACCTGATCGAGCGCGTCGCCGGGTTGGCTCGCGAGCGCGGCGCCACGACGATCCGCGTCAGCGAGGACGAGCAGCAGCGCGTGCTGTTCTGGGCCGGGCGCAAGGCCGCCTTCCCTGCGGTGGGCCAGATCTCGCCCGACTACATGTGCCTCGACGGCTCGGTGCCGCGCGCCAAGCTGGTCGAGGTGCTGGGCCGCATGCGCGAGATGTCGAAAATGCACCGCCTGCGCGTGGTCAACGTCTTCCACGCCGGCGACGGCAATCTGCACCCGCTGATCCTGTTCGACGCCAACGATCCCGACGAGCTGCGGCGCTGCGAGGAGTTCGGCGCCGATATCCTGCGTCTGTGCGTCGAGGTCGGCGGCGTGCTGACCGGCGAGCACGGCGTCGGCATCGAGAAGCGCGACCTGATGGGCGTGCAGTTCACCCAGGTCGACCTCGACCAGCAGATGCGGGTGAAATGCGCCTTCGATCCCGACCACCTGCTCAACCCCGGCAAGGTCTTCCCCCAGCTGCGCCGCTGCGCCGAGCTCGGCCGCCTCGTCGTGCACAAGGGCCAGATCCCGTTCCCCGACCTGCCGAGATTCTGATGGTGGCGAGCGGCGCGCGCCTTACGGCGCGCACTTTTTTCCCTTCTCCCCGCGCAGGCGGGGAGAAGGTGCCG
>JBFXAZ010000102.1:0-20008 GCA_050183765.1 Reyranellaceae bacterium
CCGTCCGACCTGAATCCATCACTGTCGAGCGCGCCCCGGGTGGCGCCGGCAGCCTCGCGGGCAGGATCACCAAAGCGACCTATGTCGGGACGCAGATGGAGTACACGATCGAAACCGCCGTCGGCGCATTGTTCGCGACATGCCCGCGGGTCGATCGACCACTGGCAGCAGGCGACGACGTGGCATTGACCCTCGCGCCGCGCGGACTCCTCGTCGTCGACCGTTGACCGTCGGCGCCGACCGGCGCCACCATCGACCCAACGACAGCGGGGAGGCCCAACATGACGGGCAACGAATACGACTACATCATCGTCGGCGCCGGCTCGGCCGGCAGCACCTTGGCCTACCGGCTGGGCGAGGATCCCGCAGTGAAGATCCTCGTCCTCGAAGCGGGAAAGCCCGACAACCACATGTTCATCCACATGCCGGCCGGCGTGGTGAACCTCGCGGGCAGTGGCCAGTTCAACTGGGCCTATGAGACCGAGCCCCAGGCGAACTGCAACAACCGGCGCATGTACTGGCCGCGCGGCAAGACTTTGGGCGGGTCCTCGTCGATCAACGCCATGCTCTACGTTCGCGGCCACGCCTGGGACTACGACCACTGGCGCCAGCTCGGCAACGCCGGCTGGAGCTATGCCGACGTGCTGCCCTACTTCAAGCGGGCGCAGAACAACGAGCGCGGCGCCAGCGAGTTCCACGGCAGCGGCGGGCCGCTGAACGTCGCCGACCAGCGTTCGCCGGCGAAGATCAACGACGCCTTCCTCGCCGCCTGCGAGCAGGCCGGGCACAAGCGGGTCAGCGACTTCAACGGCGCCGAGCAGGACGGCGTCGGCTACTACCAGGTGACGCAGAAGGGCGGCAAGCGCTTCAGCACCGCCGTTGCCTATCTGCGTCCGGCGATGGCGCGCGGCAACGTCACCGTGCTGACCGAGGCGATGACGCAGAAGGTGCTGATCGAGAACGGCAAGGCCGTGGGCGTCGCCTATCACCACGACAAGATCGACAAGGCCGCCTATGCCGGCCGCGAGGTGATTCTAAGCGGCGGCGCGATCAACTCGCCGCAGACCCTGCTGCTCTCGGGAATCGGGCCGGCCGACCATCTGCGTGCGCACACGATCGACGTCGTGGCCGACGTGCCGGGCGTCGGCGGCAACCTGCAGGACCATATCGACGCCGCGACGCTGTATCACTGCAAGACGCGCGACACCTACGACACGGCCAACGAGCTGGTGACCTTGGCCAAGTATCTCTTCGCCAAGACCGGCCCGGGCACGTCGTGCATCGCGGAGACCGGCGGCTTCCTGCGCACCTCGGACGGGCTGGCGGCGCCCGACATCCAGCTGCACTTCATCCCGGCCTTCGTGATCGACCACGGCAAGACCAAGATGAAGACCAACGGCATGACCCTGCACATGTGCCTGCTGCGGCCCGAGAGCCGCGGCACGATCCGGCTCAAGAGCCCCGACCCGCTCGACCATCCGGCGATCGACGCCAATTATCTCGCCGAACAGCGCGACATCGACGTGCTGGTCAAGGGCACGCGGATGGCGCGCGAGATCTTCGCGCAGAAGGCCATGGACGCCTATCGCGGCGAGGAGATGGAGCCCAGCGCCTCGCGCAAGAGCGACGCCGAGATCACCGAGTGGATCCGCGCGCGCTGCGAGACGATCTATCACCCGGTGGGCACCTGCAAGATGGGACCCGACTCCGATCCGATGGCGGTGGTCGACAGCGAGCTGCGCGTGCGCGGCGTGCAGGGACTGCGCGTGGTCGACGCCTCGGTGATGCCGACCCTGATCGGCGGCAACACCAACGCGCCCACCATCATGATCGCCGAGCGCGTCTCGGACATCATCCGGAAGGCCGCGTGATGGCGACGCGCGTGCCGGCCAGCCCGGCCGGGTTGCGCGTGGCGGCGCTCGCGATGGTGGCCGGCGCGCTGATGATCGGCATCGTCGTGCCGGTGCTGCTCACGGCCCAGCAGATCACGACGATGGAGATCGCGCCCGGCATCGACCTGCTGCTGATCGTGTTGCCGGTGGTCGGCATCGTCGACCTGGTCATGGCGCGCGTGTTCTGGCAGCGCGCCAAGGCGATGGACGCCCGCGGCAGCGACCCCGTCGTCGGCTAGGATTCCTCGCCGGCCGCCTGCCGGCGGATGTTTGCCAGCCGCTCGACCTCGTTGATCAGGCTGGCGAGCTCCGGCTCGTTGCCCCACATGTCGAGCTCGCGCGTCGCGATCAGGCCCATCGAGAACGGGCCGGGCCGCTCCTCGCGCGCCTCGCCCAGCGCCAAGGCGCGACACCAGCGTAGCTGCCGCGCGATGCTGTGCGCCGGCGCCCAGCCCGCGTCGGCCATGGGCGCGACCTGCTTCAGTGCCTGGTCGATCTTGGCCAGGAACGCGCTGTCATCGCCGCCGGGCCCCGGCAGGTTCGGGAAGTTCCGGCGATGCTCCTCCCGATAGGCACGCATCGCAACTTCGTGATCATAGGGCTCGGCCGCCCGCAGCCCGATGCTGACATCGAGCGCCGCCTTCATGATGCGCCTGGCACTGGCTGCATCGACCGTCAGCTCGGAAGCCCGGCGCAGCGTCGCCGAAACCTGCGATCGCGCCGACGGCGACATGACGCCGAGAAACGTGTCGAAGGTCTGCAGCTGGCTTTCCAGATCGGCGCCGCGGAACTGCGGCAGCACGTCGGCGAGTTGCTGCAGCGCAGGCGGAATTTCCGTCTGACCCAGCGCGACGCGATCGGATGGCTTGTCGACCATGATCAAGCCTATCATAGTCGACCCATGCGCATCGCCCTCGCCCTCCTCGCCGCCCTGGTCCTGCTCTCGGGCTGCTACGACACTCGGCAGCGCGTGCTGCAGCGCGGCCAGGATGTCGGCATCGCCGCGGGCACCTGGCGCTGCCAGAACGCCGGCGACAAGGATGGCGGCAGCGTCGTGCTGTCGGCCCCGAACCAGGCATCGCCCGGCGACTACGTCTATCGCGCCGTCGTCGACAAGAGCGGCTATGCGCTGCGCATGGAGAAGTCGGGCAGCCTGGTGATCGTCGAAGCCGACGAAGCGGGCGGCCACATCAGCCACGTCTTCCTGCGCCGCGAGGCCGATGGCAGCTACTCGATGCTCGTGCCCGACAATCGTCCGATGCTCGAGGCGCTGGCCAAGAGAACGGGCGTCGAGCTCGCCTTCGACCGACTGGGCCCGCCCAAGCCGAGCGGAGCGCCGGACAAGATCCTCGCCTTCCTGCGCGGCCACACCGGGCCGGAGCTGAAGAAGACCTCGACCTGCCGCAAGGCTGGCTAGAGGTCGCGCAACGCCTTCTTCAGCGCGGTGATGGCGCCCTCGTCGCGGCGGTAGAACGTCCACTGCCTGATGCGCTTGCCGCGCAGCAGCCCGGCCTGCACCAGGATCTTCAGATGCTCGCTGGCGGTCGGCTGGCTGACGCCGAGCTTCTCGGCGATCAGCAGGCCGCAGACGCCGTCCTTCACCAGGTCGCCGTCGACCTGCGGCCGGAAATGCGCGCGCGGGTCGCGCAGCCAGCCGAGGATCGACAGGCGGCGCTCGCTGGCGAGCGCACGCAGGGCCGCGCGGGGATTGTCCGGCGAAGGCATATTGCCAATTAGCCAAGTGCCTAATTATAGTCAAGCCATGACCCAGACGATCGACCGCGCCGCCATCGCCGCCAACTACCCGCGCATCGCGCCCTTTGTCCGGCGCACGCCGCTCATGAGCGTCGCCGGCGGCGATTTCGGCCTGTCGTTGCCGAGCCTGCAGCTCAAGCTCGAGCTCCTGCAGCACAGCGGCTCGTTCAAGCCGCGCGGCGCCTTCACCAACCTGCTGACGCGCGCGGTGCCCGAGGCCGGCGTGGTCGCGGCCTCGGGCGGCAACCACGGCGCGGCCGTCGCCTACGCCGCGATGGTACGCAAGGTGCCGGCGAAGATCTTCGTGCCCAGCATCGCCGCGCCGATGAAGATCGCGCGCATCCGCGGCTACGGTGCCGACCTCGTGGTCGGCGGCGAGCGCTACGCCGATGCGCTGGCGGCCTCGGAAGAGTGGCTCGCCCGCAGCGGCGCCATGGCCATCCACGC
Source organism: Reyranellaceae bacterium (assembly GCA_050183765.1). Classification (GTDB taxonomy): domain Bacteria; phylum Pseudomonadota; class Alphaproteobacteria; order Reyranellales; family Reyranellaceae; genus JAFAZJ01. The sequence continues at coordinate 4,095 of JBFXAZ010000102.1, forward strand.
CTACGACCAGCCCGAGACGCTGATCGGCCAGGGCAGCGTCGGGCTGGAGATCGAGGAGCAGGTGGCCGGCCTCGATACGCTGCTGGTCGCGGTCGGCGGCGGCGGGCTGATCGGCGGCATCGCCGCTTGGTTCGCCGGCAAGGTGAAGGTCGTGGCCGTCGAGCCCGAGGCGGCGCCGACGCTGCATATGGCGCTGCAGGCCGGCAAGCCGGTCGACGCGCCGGCCGGTGGCGTGGCCGCCGACTCGCTGGCGCCGCGACAGATCGGCGGGCTGATGTTTCCCATCGCGCGGAAGCACGTCGCGCAATCGGTGCTGGTGACCGACGAGGCCATCGTCGAGGCCCAGAAAATGTTATGGGAAAAGCTCCGTCTGGTAGCCGAGCCGGGCGGCGCCGCGGCACTGGCAGCGCTGACTTCTGGCCGCTATACACCGACATCTGGAGAGAAAATCGCGGTCCTGGTCTGCGGCAGCAATCCGACCAGCACCGATTTCGTGACGGGCTGAATCGATCAGTTTTTCTTATCGATATCCCGACAAATGCTCTTTTGACCCTGCGCGGGGTCGTGCCCATGTTCCGCTCCAGCAGACAACGCCGGGAGCCGAGCCATGGACGCCCTCACCATCACCACGCAATCGACCGAGATCGTCGCGCCGATCAATTTCATCGTGCCGACGGCCGAGAAGCCTTTCAGCTACACGTATGAGCCGCCGGCGGGCAAGCCGTGGCGCAACACGACCTACGAGCCGCGGCCGGTGGCCGTGCACGACGCGCGCCGTCTGGCGGAGAAGCCGACGCTGGAGACCGCGGGCTTCACCCTGGTCGAGGCGCCCAGCGCCCTGCGCGACTTCTACGACGAGCGGCAGGTCAGGGACACCTACTACGCCGAGGTCGAGGCGCTGGTGAAGAAGCTCACCGGCGCGTCCGAGGTGATGGTGTTCGACCACACGATCCGCGACGGCCGCAACACCAGGCGCGACGACAAGGGCATCCGCGAGCCGGTGAAGCGCGCGCACAACGACTACACGCTGAAATCGGCCCCGCAGCGCGTGCGCGACCTGCTGCCGCCGGCGGAAGCCGAGCGGCGCCTGAGGAAGCGCTATGCGATCGTCAACGTGTGGCGCTCGATCGCCGGCACCATCGAGGAAGCGCCGCTGGCCATCGTCGACGCGCGCTCGGTGGCGCTCGAGGATTTCATCGCCTCCGACCTGATCTATCGCGACCGCCTGGGCGAGACCTACGGCGTGCGCCACAATCCGGCGCATCGCTGGTTCTACTACCCGGCGATGAGCGGCGACGAGGCGATGGTCTTCAAGTGCTACGACTCGGCGACCGACGGCCGCGCGCGTTGGACCGCGCACTCGGCCTTCGACGATCCCACAAGCCGGCCCGACGCCAAGCCGCGCCAGAGCATCGAGATCCGCACGCTGGTGTTCTTCGACTGAGGCGATCCGCAAGCACAGTTGCCGGCCGGGGACGCGCCACCGGAGTGGCGCGCCCCAGTCTCAGAACTTCCCCGTCACCAGGTACATCGCGATCCACGGCTGCCAGACGACCATCACCAGGCAGGCCATCATGATCAGGATGAACGGCAACGCGGCGCGGCAGAGCAGGCCGAAATTCTGCTTGAAGGCGCTCATCGCGACGATGAGGTTCAGGCCCACCGGCGGCGTCAGATAGCCGATCTCAAGGTTCAGCACCATGATCAGGCCGAAGACGACCTTGTCGTAGCCGTACGACGCCGCAAGCGGCGCCAGCAGCGGCGCCAGCACCAGGATCGCCTCGCCTGTCGTCATCAGGCAGCCGACGATCAGCAGCAGGACGTTGACGATCAGCATGAAGACCCAGGGGTTCGAGATGTAGCCCTGGACCAGCGCCACCATCGACTGCGGCACCTGGTGCTCGATCAGGATGATGTTCAGGCTGAGCGCCACCGCGAGCACGGGAAACAGCGAGCCGCCCAGCTTCGAGGCGTCGAGCACGACCTGATAGAAGTCGCGGAACTTCAGCTCCTTGTGAATGAAGACCTCGACCACCATGGCATAGGCCAGCGCCACGGCGGCCGCCTCGGTGGCGGTGAACAGGCCGGAATAGATGCCGCCCAGCAGGATCACCGGCATCAGGAAGGCCCAGATGCCGCGCCTGCACGCCAGCGCGAAGTCGGGGACCGAGAAGCGCTGCGTCGGGATGCGCCGGTTGACCCACACGGCATAGATCGACAAGGCGATCGTCAGCAGCAGGCCGGGGCCGAAGCCGGCGGCGAAGAGGTCGGTGATCGAGGTTTCCGTCACCAGCCCGTAGATGATCATCGGGATCGACGGCGGGATGATGATGCCCAGCGTGCCGCCCGACATGATCGCGCCCAGGGTGAACTTGTTGTCGTAGCCGGCCTGGCGCATCGCCGGGTACATCACCGAGCCGACCGCCAGCATGGTGACGATCGAGGAGCCGGAGATCGCGGCGAAGACCGCGCACGAGAGGACGCACGCCACCGCCAGGCCGCCGGGGATCGGCCGCGTCAGCGTCTGCAGCATGGTCACCAGGCGCTGCGCGATCGAGCCGCGCGTCATGACGTTGCCGCACAGGATGAACAGCGGGATCGAAAGGATCAGTTCCTTGTCGATGCCGACCCACATGTCCTCGACGATGTAGTCGAGCTGGCCGCGGCCCCAGACCATGTGCACATAGGCCGCGACGGCGAGCAGCACGACGACCAGCGGCTGGCGCAGCACCAGAAGCAGGACGATCAGTCCCGCGAGAAGGATGCCGCTCATTCCTGAAATTCCGGCGGCTTGGGCCGCACAGCGGGCCAGATGGCGAAGACGAAATAGCACAAGGCCGCCGACAGGAAGCCGAGCGGGATCGCCGTCTGGATCGGCCAGACCAGCCAGTCGAGCACCGGCATGCGCAGCTCGGCCTGCGCCGTCGACTGCACGAAGACGAACCCGAACCACACGAAGCCCAGCAGGAACAGGCCGGTGATCAGGTCGGCGATGCGGTCCATCGCCGGCCCCCATGCCTTGGGCACCCAGCCGTGCGCGACGCGCGGCACCAGGTGGCTGCCGGTGGCGGTGGCGATGCCCACGCCCATGAAGCTGCCGATGATCAGCGCCAGCATCGCCAGGCGCTGGGCGGCGAAGATGCCCGTCGGCCCGATGTCGGTGCCGATCCAGGCCAGGACCGGGCCCAGCACCTCACGACCGAAGACGTCGAGGATCATGATCAGGGCGATGAAGGCGAAGCAGACGACCGCGACCCAGCACTCGACCTTGTGCCACAGCGCGATGGCGCGCTGCACGGCGGGCGGCGCGTCGGGCCGCGTCGCCTCGCCGTGGTCCGAAGGAGAAGCGCTCATGGAACTCCGGGAAAACCGCCGCCCGCGGCATCGACGCCGGGGCCGTGGGGATGGACGGCCGGCGCCACGCGGCGTCGGCCGGGCCGCCCGCCGCGCCTCAGGCGCCGCAGGCCTTCTTGCCGGCTTCCATCAGCTTGAAGAACGTCTCGGCGTTGCCGCCGACCGACTTGACAATCTGCGGCCAGGCCTTCGACAGCACCTTCTGCCACTCGGCCCGCTCCGCCGGCGTCAGCGTGACCACGGTGCCGCCGTTCTTCACGTGCAGCTCGAGGATCTTCTCCTCGAAGCCACGGATCTCGGCGCGCAGCTGCGCGGCCGGATGCTTCGCCATCGCGCGCTCCAGGGCGCCGCGCTGATCGGCGGTGAGCTTGTCGTAGACCGACTTGGCCATGACGACGACACCGCCCGCATCGGCGTGGTTGGTGCGGGTGTAGACCGGCGCGATCTTGCCCAGCCCCGACGGCACGTAATAGGTGACCGGCGCGTCGGAGACGTCGACCAGACCGGTCTGGTGCGCCGAGGACCACTCGGTGATGCCCAGCGGGTTGGGATTGGCGCCCAGCGCCACCCAGAATGCCGCGCCGGTCTTGGTCGGCGCCGAACGCGCCTTGAGCCCCTTCACATCGGCCGGAGACTTGAAGGCCTTCTTGCCGACGATGTTGCCCGAGCCCACATGCGTCCAGCCGAGGAAGGTGACGCCCCTCTGGGCCAGCGCCTTCTTGGCGTAGTCCGTCAGATGGTTGTCGTAGACGCAGTCCTGCTGCTTGGTGCTGTCGAAGTAGAACGGCAGGCTGGTCATCGACAGTTCCGGCACCAGCGCGGCCGAGGCGGCGACCGAGAAGCCGCCCATGTCGATGCGCCCGCGCGCTGTCTGCTGCATGGTGTCCTGCTCGTTGCCGAGCTGGGCGTTGATGAACGGGATGACCTTGATCGCCGACTTCGACTCCTCGTCGACATCCTTGATGAAGCGGTCGAGCTGCATCACCCAGGGCGTCTTGGGCGGCGCGCCGGTCGTGTAGCGAAGCTCCACGGGCTTGGGCTGTGCCAGCGCGGCGCCGGACACCACAACGCTTGCCGCCACCGCGATCGCGGCGGGCAGTTTCATCAGATCGCGCATCGCGTCTCTCTCCCTCTTGCTCGGCGCCGCCGACGGGGCGGGGCATTCGGTGCGAAGACGGCCTCTTCGGCGCGCGACGAGCAAGCACGGCGGAGCGTCCGCATCGTGTGCGGAACGGTTCCCTCCCCATGCGCCGCCGTCACGTGCGGTGGCCGCTTCCTTGGTTGGCGCGACTGTCGCGCGACTCGCCGGCGAAGGCCAGCGGAAAGATGACGCCGCGTTCGCTTTACGACGCGAGCGGCCCCCCCTCGATGGTGATGCGGTGCATCAGGCGGCGTTCGCCCTGGTAGTCGTTGAGCGCGTAGTGCCAGGTCGAGCGATTGTCCCAGAAGGCGATGGAGCCTTCGCGCCAGGTGAAGCGCGTGGTGAACTCCGGGCGCGCGGCGTGTTCGTAGAGGTACTTGAGCAGCGGCGCGCTTTCCTGCGCCGTCCAGCCGTCGAAGCGCACGGTGAAGGACGAGTTGACGTAGAGCACCTTGCGGCCCGATTCGGGGTGGCGCACGACGACGGGGTGGATCGCGTCCTGCGTCGCCGCGTCGGTGTTGCCGAGCCGGCCCTTGATGTCGGTCTGCAGGTAATTGGCCTTGGCGCCGAAGACGTGCCGGCTGGAATGGACGGCGCGCAGTCCCTCGAGCGTCTGCTTCAGCCCGTCCGACAGCGCCTCGTAGGCCTGTGCCATGCAGGCGAACATCGTGTCGCCGCCGCGCGGCGGCACCTCGCGCGCCAGCAGGATGGAGCCCAGCGCCGGCTCCTGGTCGTAGCTGTGATCGGTGTGCCAGCCGCCGCCGATATTCGCCTTCTGCTCCGGCTCCTTGCGCACCTCGGCGATCTGCGGATGGCCCGCGACCGAGGTGAAGAAGCGGTTGATGTTGATCGGCCCGAAATTCTCGGCGAACGCGATGTGCTGTTCGGGGCTGATCTTCTGGTCGCGGAAGAACACCACGCCGTGGTCGTTGAGCGCCTGGCGGATCTCCGCCACGCCGCCCGCGTCCATCTTCCGCGCCAGGTCGACGCCGAGGATCTCGACGCCCAGGGCTCCTGAGGTCGGGCGGATCTCGAACCGGCTGTTGCGCAACATGGCGTTCCTCCCAATTGCCGCTTAACAAGAACCATAATTCTAGTTTAAGATCGAGTCAATGGACGACACCCTGGTTTCCGAGCTCGACATCCCCGGCATGCGTCCGGCGCGGCAGAAGCGCAGCCGCGAACTGGTCGGCGATCTGCTGCGCGCCGGGCTCGAGCTCCTGAAGGACCGCGATTTCGACCGCCTGTCGATCGCCGACCTCTGCGCCGCCACCGGAATCACCGTAGGTTCATTCTACGCCCGATTCGACGGTAAGGAGGCGTACCTCCAGGCGCTGCAGCGCGCGGTGGTCGCCGAGACCGAGCGCGCCATGGAGCGCGGCTACCGCGCCGGGCCCTGGCCGCGCGGGCTGGCCGGCTTCATCGACTGGGTGGTCGGCGCCGCGGTGACCTGGAACCGGCGCTACGAAGGGCTGATCCGCGCCTCGCTGCGCCAGGCCGGCCGCGACCCGCAGGCCTGGACGCCGCTGCGCGACCTCGGCCGCACCCGTGTCTCCCACGCCCTGCCGATCGCGCTGTCGCTGCTCGGCCGCCCGCCGACCCCGGCGGACGAAGACACGATCCGTTTCGCCTTCCAGATCCTCTCGGGCACGATGAACAACATGGTGCTGATCAACCCCGGCCCCTTCTCGATCCACGACGAGGCCACGCCACGGATGCTCAGCCGCGCCATGCTGAAGCTGATCGAGGGTTGACGTCGTCCTGAGCGACGCGACGGACCTCGCGGTGGCGCGAATGGCCATAGGCCGGCGACTGGTCGCCATATCGCGAGATCCCGCGCGTCGCTCAGGATGACGGCAAGGCGTACTGCGCCACGCGCTTGTAGCTGTCGGAGATCGCGGCGAGCTCAGCCGGGCTGATCACGTCCTCGATGCGCGCGAAGGGCTTGTCGCCGGAGCGCACGAAGACCTCGCGCAGGATCGCGTCGGGCGGGTTCCTGCGGTTGGTCAGCACGACGTCGGTGGTCGGGCCGAGCCGCGCGGCTTCATACGCTTTCAGTGCGGCGACTGGATCGGCGTCCTGCAAGAGGCAGCGCGCGATGACATCGGCGTCGAGGATCGCCTGCCCCGCCCCGTTCGATCCACGCGGCACCATGGGATGCGCCGCGTCGCCCAGCAGGCTGACGCGGCCGAAGCTCCAGGCCGGCAGCGGATCCTGGTCGACCATCGGAAACTCGAGCACCACATCGGCGGCGCGCAGGAATGCCGGCACGTCGAGCCAGTCGAAATGCCAGTCCTTGAAGGCCCAGAGGAAATCCTCGAGCCGCCCGCCGCGGTTCCAGTCGCGGCTGGGGTCGGCTGGGGTCTCGATCTCGGCCACCCAGTTCACCAGCTGGCGGCCCGCGGCGTCGATACGCTCGCGGATCGGATAGATCACCATCTTGCCGCAGGCCAGCCAGCCGGCGCGCACCATGGTGGCGCCCGACAGGAACGGCGGCCAGCGCGTCACGCCGCGCCACATGTTGACGCCGGCGTAGCGCGGCGCGCCTTCGTGCGGATAGAGCTGCTTGCGCACCACCGAGTGGATGCCGTCGCAGGCAATGGCCAGCGAACCGCTCGCGCTCGATCCGTCGGCGAAGCGCGCGACGACTGCCGTGTCGCTCGCCTCGACCGCAACGCAGCGACGGTTCAACGCGACCGCGTCTTCGCCCAGCCGCGCGCGCACGGCCTCGTGCAGCACGCGCTGCAGATCGCCGCGATGGATTGAGAATTGCGGCTGCGCATAGCCGGCGGCACGACCCAACGGCTCGCGATAGATCAGCTGGCCGAAGCGGTTGAAGAACGCGGACTCCGTCGTCCGCACCGCCACCGCCGACAGCGCCGCCTCCAGCCCGAGCCGCGCGAGGATGGCCGACGCATGCGGCAGGACGTTGATGCCCACGCCGATCGGCTCGATCGCCGGCGCCGACTCGAAGACGCGGCAGGCGATGCCGGCCTCGTGCAACGTCAGCGCCGTGCTCAGCCCGGCGATGCCACCGCCGATGATCAGGACGTCGTGCATCGCCCTTCCCCCTCCGGGGAAAGGTTAGGAGATGCTAGTCGCGCTTGTCGATGACGGCGAACCAGGGCCGGCGGCGGACCGGCAGCAGGCGACCGGCCGCATCGGCGGGAAAGAAGCTCATCGACACGCTGTCGCTGACATTGCCGCCCACTACGCGCACCCGGCCGCCGCGGTTGTCGATCACCACGTCGCAATGCGTCACCTCGCGGTCGGCCGCGGCGCGCAGGGCCTGCGCGCTGCGATAGCCCGCCGCGCGCGTGCCGGCGCAGACCAGGTCGCCGCTCTTGGGCGAGATGTCGCGCCAGTCCCTGACGACGTAGCGTCCCGGTCGACCGGCGAGCTGCAGGTCGAGCATCGCCTTGATGTACTCGGCATGGCGGCCGGCGGGCCGGAAGTCCTGGCGGTTGATCCCGGCATCCTTCGCCACCCAGGTCACGAAGGCGCCCGACCATGGCTTGTTGCTGCGGCCGTCCCAGTCCGGATGGCCGGCGGCGCGCCAGTAGGTGTTGATGCGCGACGCCAGCGGGTCACGGCTCTCGTGGCCGCCGCCGTTGCGGCTGTTGCGCCCGCCGTAGTCGATGACGTTGCCGCCGTAGCGTTTCCACTCGTGCCAGGCGGCGGCCGCGACGCGGTCGCTCGGCGGCGATTCGCCAGGCCCCGAGCCGCACGCTGCCAATGCCAGCGCCAGGGCCGCGGCCAGAAACATCCTGATTCGGGAGATCATGATGTTGCCAGAGGGGGTTGGTCGTTTCTTGTCCTGTAATATATCGTAATGTCCGGTACTTGAGAACCTTTCTTTATGTGACGAAACAGGCCCTCCCCCTAAAGGCGGTCACCCTGTTGCGCTTGACCCCCGCCACGGCCCCAACCCATAGTCCGCTCAACGAAATATGCGTGGGCGGGAGGACCCCCAATGGCCGACTTTCCGTGGGTGAAGAGCTATCCGCAGGGCGTCTCCTGGGACCTCGACATCCCCAGGCAACCGCTGCACGAGGCCTTCGAGGAGGCCTGCGCGAAGTATGGCGATCGGCCGCTGACCGACTTCCTCGACAAGATCACCACCTTCCGCGAGTACAAGGAGCTGTCGGACCGCGCGGCGGCCGGCTTCCAGAAGCTGGGCGTGAAGCCGGGCGTGCATGTCGGCCTCTACCTGCCGAACACGCCGCACTATCTCATCGCCTTCTTCGGCATCCTGAAGGCCGGCGGCCGGGTGGTGAACTACTCGCCGCTCGATGCCGCACGCGAGCTGGAGTTCAAGATCGGCGACAGCGAGACCGATTTCCTGGTCACGCTCGACGTCAAGGCGCTCTACCCCAACATGGCCGGGATGCTGGGCAAGACGCGGCTGAAGAAGCTGATCGTCGGATCGATCGCCGACTTCCTGCCGTGGCCGAAGAACTGGCTCTACCCGATCGCCAAGAAGGCCGACCTCGCCAAGTGGCCGCGCGACGCGCAGCACATGTCGTTCAAGGACCTGCTGGCGAACGACGGCGCCTACACCAAGCACAAGCTGGGCGATGACCTCTGGGACGAGGTCGCGCTGCTGCAGTACACCGGCGGCACCACCGGCCTGCCCAAGGCGGCGATGCTGACGCATGGCTGCATCACCGCGGCGATGGCGCAGGGCCAGGCCTGGACCACGCCCTACACCACGGCGGGCACCGAGAAGATCGTCTGCGTGCTGCCGCTGTTCCACATCTATGCGCTGAGCGGAATCATGCTGGGCGCGGTGCGCAACGGCAACCAGCTGATCCTCTACCCGCGGCCCGACGTCGACATGATCGTCAACGACCTCGGCAAGAAGAAGCCGACCTTCCTGCCCGGCGTGCCGACGCTCTACACCGCGATCAACAAGCACCCCAAGGCGAAGGAGCTCGACCTCTCCTCGCTGAAGATCTGCATGTCCGGCGGCGCCCCGCTGCCGGTCGAGGTGCAGACCGCGTTCGAGAAGCTCACCGGCGCCACCTTGATCGAGGGCTACGGCCTGACCGAGACCTCGCCCACCGGCGCGATCTGCCCGGTCGACAAGAGCGTGCGCCGCGTCGGCTCGTGTGGCGTTCCCATGCCCGGCACGATCGTCGAGATCCGCTCGCTGGAGGACGGCGACAAGGTGCTGCCGGCCGGCAAGGACAATGTCGGCGAGGTCTGCATCATCGGCCCGCAGGTGATGAAGGGCTACTGGAAGAAGCAGGAGGAGAGCGACAAGGTGCTGTTCTCCACGCCGCGCAGCAACTGGAAGGGCCTGCGCACCGGCGACATGGGCTACCTCGACGAGGACGGCTGGCTGTTCCTGGTCGACCGCTCCAAGGACCTGATCATCTCGTCAGGCTACAACGTCTATCCGCGCATGATCGAGGAGGCGACCTACGAGCACCCGGCGGTCGACGAGTGCATCGTCGTCGGCATCCCCGACGACTATCGCGGCGAGGCGCCCAAGGTGTTCGTCAAGCTCAAGCCCGGCGCGAGCCTGACCTTCGACGAGCTCAAGGCCCATCTCACCGACAAGATCGGCAAGCACGAATTCCCGGTCGCCTTCGAGATCCGCAGCGAACTGCCCAAGACCCCGGTCGGCAAGCTGTCGAAGAAGGAGCTCAAGGCCGAGGAGAAGGAAAAGTACGAGGCCAAGAAGAAGGCCGCCGCGCCAGCGCAGTAGCAGGCGCGGATGCCCAAGAACCTCGTCGTCTGCTGCGACGGCACGAACAACGAGTTCGAGGAGAACCGCACCAATGTCGTGAAGCTCTGTTTCGCGATGGTAAGGGACCCCGCGCGTCAACTGGTCTACTACCACCCCGGACTGGGCACGATGGCTGCGCCCGGCTTCGCATCGAAGCTCGCCGCGTGGTTCGCCCGCACGATGGGCAGCGCCTTCGGTTACGGCGTGAAGGACGACATCCGGGACATCTACGACTTCATCATGAACCACTACGAGCCGGGTGACCGGCTCTTCCTGTTCGGTTTCAGCCGCGGCGCCTACACGGTCAGGGCGGTGACGTCGCTGTTGCACCTGTATGGGCTGACCATGCGCGGCAACGAATCCCTGACCCGCTATCTCGTCCGCATGCTCTGGGCAATTCGCGATCTATCCGACGCGCGCAAGCCGAAGTACTTCCAGCTCGCGGCGGACTTCAAGGAAGCGCTGGCCGACTCGACCTGCAAACCGCACTTCCTCGGCGTCTACGACACGGTCAGTTCGGTGGGTTGGTTCACCAGTCCGGTGGCGCTGCCTTACACCGCCGGAATCCCCGACGTCGCCATCGCCCGTCACGCCGTCGCGTTGGACGAACGTCGCGCATTCTTCCGCACCAACCTGATCAGATCGGAAAAGGGCCGCGACGTTCTGGAGGTGTGGTTCCCGGGCGTTCACAGCGATGTCGGCGGCGGCTACCCGGAAGCGCAGAGCGGCCTGGCGAAGATTGCCCTGGAGTGGATGGCCGGCGAAGCGAGGAAGGCCGGGCTTCTGCTCGACGAGCCGAAGCTGGCGACGATGCTCGGCCGAGACGGCGGTGGATATGTGCCGCCGAATCCCGGGGCCGACAGGCACGAATCGCTGACCTGGAAGTGGTGGTGGGCGGAATACGTGCCCAAGCGCCGCTGGAACGGGAAGCGCTGGACCTGGCACATCTACAATTTCAGCCGGCGCAGCTATCCCGCCACCACCGTGGTCCACGATGCCGCGTGGCAGCGGGGCGAGGTCTATGCAGCGACGCTGCCGAAGGGCGCCGTCAAGCTCAGCGACTTCCAGCGATCACCGCCGGCGCCTCCACCGACGCCTTGAACCGCACCAGCGGCGGGCGCACGCCGTGGCCGATGAGCGTGCGGCGCATCTCGCGGGTCGTGCCGACGAGCACGACGCGGCCGGCGCGGCGGCGCGCCTTGGAGGCGATGCCGGCGATGGTCGTCGCCGCCGTCGAATCGACGAAGGGCACGCCCTCGAGATCCAGCACCAGGGTGCGGTGACGATCGCCGATGCGATCGAGCACGGCATCGACGGTGGCCGCCGAGCCGAAGAAGAACGCGCCCGATATGTGATAGACGACGGTGTCGCGGTCGGTGGCATGCGCCTCCGCCGGATCGTAGGGCTTGCCTTCCGCGCCGTCGGCGCGATCGTCGGCCACCAGCGCGCGGCCGCCCTGCACCTCGATCGCCTGCGACATGCGGTCGAGGAACAGCAGCAGGCCGATGGCGAAGCCGACGACGATGCCTTCGGTGAGATCGCGCAGCACGGTCAGCAGGAAGGTCGCCAGCAGCACGATGGCGTCGCCCCAGGCGGTGCGCATCAGCGCGACCAGCGCGTGCGTCTCGATCATGCCCCAGGCCACCACCGCCAGCACGCCGGCCAGCGCCGCCAGCGGGATGTAGCGCGCCAGGGGCGCGGCGATCAGCAGGAAGAGCAGCAGGAACAGCGAATGCAGCATGCCCGACACCGGCCCGCGCGCGCCCGCGCGCACGTTGGTCGCGGTGCGCGCGATGGTGCCGGTGACGCAGATGCCGCCGAACAGCGCCGAGCCGATATTGGCGACGCCCTGCGCCACGAGCTCGCAATTGGAGCGATGCCGCCTGCCGGTCATGCCGTCGGCGACCACGGCGGAGAGCAGCGACTCGATGGCGCCCAGCAGCGCGAAGCCCATCGCGTCGGGCAGCACCGCCTCGACCTTCGCCCAGGTGATGTCCGGCAGCGACGGCAGCGGCAGGCTGTTGGGGATCTCGCCGAAGCGCGTGCCGATGGTCTCGACCGGCAGGCCGAGCAGATTCGCCAGCAGCGAGGCCAGCACGACCGCGACCAGCATGCCCGGCCAGCCCGGCCGCAGACGACGCAGGCCGACGATGACGACGATGGTCACCAGCGCCAGGCTGGTCGCCGCCACATTCACGCTGGGCAGCGCGTCCTTGAGCGCGGCGAGCTTGGCCAGAAAAGGCCCGGGCTCGGGTCCGGACAGCTTCAGCCCGAGCAGATCCTTGAGCTGGCTGGCGAAGATGATCACCGCGATGCCGGCCGTGAAGCCGACCGTCACGGGATACGGGATGAATTTGATGAAGGTACCCAGGCGCAGCAGGCCGATCGCCAGGAGAAGCACGCCGGCGAGCAGCGTCGCGAGAACCAGGCCCTCTATGCCGTGGCGCGCCACGCTGGCGGCAACCAGCACGATGAAAGCGCCCGCCGGCCCGCCGATCTGGAAGCGGCTGCCGCCCAGCGCCGAGATGATGAAGCCGCCGACGATCGCCGTATAGAGCCCACGCTCGGGCGTCGCGCCCGAGGCGATGGCGATGGCCATCGACAGCGGCAACGCAACGATCGCCACGGTCAACCCGGCCAGCGCGTCGGCGCGCAGCGCCGCCAGCCCGTAGCCTTCGCGCATGACGGTGACGAGCTTGGGCGTGAACAACTCGACGAAGGACGGCCCCGCGTCCTTTGCGCCCCTGCTACCCATCGCGATGGCCATTGCCGGCCGCCTTTCAACTCAGCTGATGCTGTCGCACAATAGAACAAAATTTTCTTGTGAAAATATGACCTGTTGTCGCGACACACATTTTTCCGAGCGGGCATGACGCTGGGTTAAAGTGCGCGCGACTGCGCGTGCCCAAGGAGTCCATTCATGGCGATGCCCGCCGAAGCCCAGACCAATTCGACCATCGCCGCCGACTACCGGGCGAAGACGCCGACGTCGGAGAAGCTGTTCAAGCGCGCGGCGCAGGTCCTGCCCAGCGGCATCACGCATGACGGCCGCCATCTCGATCCCTACCCGCTCTACGCGACGCACGGCAAAGGCAGCCGCAAGTGGTGCGCTGACGGGCACGAATACGTCGACTATTTCGGCGGCCACGGCGCGATGATCCTCGGCCACTCCAGGCCGGAGGTGGTCGAGGCGGTGCGCAAGCAGGTCGGGCTGGGCACGCATCTGGGCGCCTCGCACGAGCTGGAGGTGCGCTGGGCCGAGCTTGTCTGCCGGCTGATCCCGTGCGCCGAGAAGGTGCGCTTCACGTCCTCGGGCACCGAGGCCTCGCACATGGTGCTGCGCCTGGCGCGCGCCTTCACCGGCAAGCCTAAGGTCGTGCGTTTCACCGGCCACTTTCACGGCTGGCACGACGGCGTGGTGCCCGGCGGCACCTCGCATTTCGACGGCGGCACGCCTGTGGGCATCCTGCCCACCATGGTCGACCAGTCGATCGTCATGCCGACGGATGACGTGGCGCCGACGCTCAAGCTCTTGGAGGAGCGCGACGACATCGCCGCCGTCATGCTCGAGCCCTCCGGCGCGTCGTGGGGCCAGGTGCCGTTCCCGCCGGGCTTCCTGCAGGTGCTGCGCGAGGCGACACGGATGAAGGGCGTGCTGCTGATCTTCGACGAGGTGATCACCGGCTTCCGCTGGTCGACCGGCGGCGCGCAGAAGGCGCTTGGCATCACGCCGGACCTCTGCATCCTGGCCAAGATCGTCGCCGGCGGCCTGCCGGGCGGCGCGGTCGCCGGCCGCAAGGACGTGCTCGACCTGATCGACTTCAACTTCACCAAGTCGAAGAAGCTCGAGAAGATCGCTCATCCCGGCACCTACAACGCCAACCCGCTGTCGGCCGCCGCCGCGGTCACGGCGCTCGAGATCCTCGAGCGCGAGGATTCGCCCGCCAAGGCCAACGCCATCACCGCGACGCTGCGCGATGCGATGCGCCAGGTGCTGGTCGAGGAAGGCGTGCCGTGGGGCGTCTATGGCGATTCCTCGGCCTTCCTGATCTTCCCCAACCCCAGCGGCGTGGCGATCGATCCCGCGACCTTCGATCCGCTGAAGCTCGGCTTCAAGGGCCTGAAGGGCGCGCGCGATGCGGCCTATATCGGCAAGGTGCGCATGGCGCTGCTCGTCTATGGCGTCGACGTCATGGGCGGGCCCGGCGGCCTGGTGTCGGCGACGCACGACCAGAAGGACGTCGACTTCACCGCCAACGCCCTGCGCCAGACCGTGCGCGCGCTGAAGGCCGAGCGCGAGATCCGGGGGATCTGACGATTGCCTACCTTCCCCCGCTGGCGGGGGAAGGTGGCACGCGCAGCGCGACGGATGGGGGTGGCTGCTGCGACCCATTCGATCGTCGCGACTGACCGCGATTCCGCACACCCCCATCCGCCCTACGGGCACCTTCCCCCGCAAAGCGAGGGAAGGTAAACGGAACCCATGGACATCCGCATCGAGGGCGTGACGCATCGCTACGACGGCCTGCACGTCCTCGACAACATCGACCTCGCGATCAGCGAAGGCGAGACCATCGTGCTCGTCGGCCCCTCGGGCTGCGGCAAATCCACGTTGCTGGGCATCGTCGGCGGCCTGCTGAAACCCAGCGCCGGCCGCATCGTCACCCTCGGCGCGCCGCGCGCCGACTCGCTCAATCCGTTCACCTACGTGTTCCAGGATTTCGCCCTGCTGCCCTGGCGCACCGTGCAGGCCAACGTCTCCTTGCCGCTGGAGCACCACCGGCTGCCGGCCGGCGAGCACGCGGCGCGCGTGCGCGAGGCGCTGGCGCTCACCGGGCTCAACGACTTCGCGCAGGCGCTGCCGCGGCAGTTGAGCGGCGGCATGCGCCAGCGCGTCGGCATCGCCCGCGCCCTGGTCGTGCGCCCCGCGGTGCTGCTGCTCGACGAGCCGCTGTCGGCGCTCGATGCGCAGACGCGCGAGCTGCTGATGGAGGACCTGCTGTCGATCTGGGCGCGCGAGCGCGGCACGCGGCTGTACGTCACGCACAATCTCGACGAGGCGGCGCGCCTGGCCGACCGCGTCGTCGTGCTGTCGCGCCGGCCGGGCCGCATTCGCGAGATCCTGGAGATCGCCGAGCCCGTCGCGCAGCGTGGCAGCGAGACGGTCACGCGGCTGCGCGAGCGGCTGTGGGAGCTGATCCGCAACGAAGCGCGCGAGGCGGAGCGCGAGGTGCAGCATGGCTGATGCGCCGCGCCGCGACGTGCGCTTCCGCGGCGGCGGCTACGACGTGCGCCCGCGCCGCTTCGTGCCGTGGCTGATCTTCGCGTTCATCCTGCTGATGTGGCACGTCTCCACGACCCGGGGCTGGGTCTCGCCTCTGGCGCTGCCCACCCCGAAATCGGTGATCCTCGCCTTTGGCGAGATGATCGACGCCGGCACCCTGCAGAAGCATCTCTGGGAGTCGGCGCGCCGCATCGGCCTGGGCTGGGTGCTGGGCACGCTGGCGGGACTGGGCGTCGGCCTGTCGATGGGCATCTTCTCGATGGCGCGCGCCGGGCTGTTGCCGGTGGTCTCCGCCCTCTGCCCGATCCCCAAGATCGCGCTCCTGCCGCTGTTCATCCTGTGGTTCGGCATCGGCGAGTCCTCGAAGGTCGCGACCATCGCCTTCGGTGTCTTCTTCCCCA
>JBFXAZ010000103.1:0-20023 GCA_050183765.1 Reyranellaceae bacterium
GATACATGCCTGACAGTCTCGATGATTTGTTCTTGCGACGCAGCCGAGCGGGCCGGCCGGCCCGCTCGGCTGCGTCGCAAAGTCTTGGTCCGGCGATCGATCAGGCCGAGGTCGAGATCGGCGAAGCAGACGAAGTCCAGGACGTACTGATCAAATGGAGACTGCCGCCTGAACTTCCGGCCTGCGAAGCGGCGGTCGCGCAGCGCGAACCACACCCGACGCTCTGCATCGGTCATGTCTTTGCGCAGGAATCTTGCGCGCCGTATCGTCATAGACGCCAGTCTTGGGATTGGAACGCCCCCTCACCCCCAACCCCTCTCCCGCAAGGGGAGAGGGGAGGAAGGCGCCCGGGGCTCGTCAGCGCGTGCCGACGCTGGCCAGGGCGCGGTCGATCTTGGCCTGTGGCCACACCCGCTTGGGCTGCGGCTTGTCGCCGGGTGCCTTGATCATCGTGCCTTCGCCCGCGGCCAGCGGCAGCGTCTCGCCGCCGGCGCTGACCGCGACGCGGCCGGTGCGTACGAAGACGCCGTACTCGCCGTCGAGCGGCCCGGCGAAGAAGGCCGTGCCGCGCACGCCCAGCAATGCATGCGGCGAGCGGATCTCGACCTTGGGATTGGGCATCGACTCGGTGCGGCCGCCGACGAAGAAGAAGCCGCCCTGCAGGGCGCGGCCGACGAACTCGCCCTTGCGCGCCGCCGGATCGAAGGCGAAGCGATCGACGGCGAAACGCGCGCCGGGGCCGAGGTTGAGCGCCGTGCCGTCGTTGAAGCGCACCGCCACCTTGGCGTCGGCCGCCGTCTCGATGATGTCGCCGAGATGGATCACCGCGCCGGTGCCGAGGGTCTGCCTTGTCCCGCCGCTCTCGACGATCGCCTTGCCCTGCAGCGACTCGACCGTGCCGACGATCTGCTGCTGCGCCGCTGCGGACAGGCTGGCCAGGGCCAGCAATGCCGCCACGCCCACAGCGGCCGCCAGGTTGATCCAGCGGGTCATGACTCCCCCTTCCAGCGCTTAAAATGAGCGAATGCTCAACACATGTCGTTGACTTAGGCGCACACGGTGACCAAAGGATGGCGCCGATGATCATAGCACTGGATGGGCCATCGGCCGCCGGCAAGGGGACCTTGGCCCGTCGCCTCGCGGCCCATTACGGCCTCGCCCATCTCGATACCGGCTCCCTCTACCGTGCCGTCGGCGGCCGGGTGTTGCGCGCCGGCGGCGATCCGGCCGACGCCGCCCACGCGGTCGCCGCGGCCGCGGCACTCACCGAAGCCGACCGGATGGCGAGCGACCTGCGCACCGAAGCCGTGAGCCAGGCCGCGTCGAAGGTCGCGGCGATCCCGGAGGTTCGGGCCAGGCTGTTGGACTTCCAGCGCAATTTCGCACATCACCCGCCCGATGGACGGGCCGGCGCGATCCTCGACGGACGCGACATCGGCACGGTGATTTGCCCCGACGCCGATGTGAAATTGTTCGTCACCGCGAGCCTCGAGGCGCGCGCCGACCGGCGATTCCGTGAGTTGCAAGCGGCGGGAGCGGCGCCTATAAAGCGCGCCGTTCTGGAAGAGATGACGTTGCGGGACCGCCGCGACAGCGAACGCCAGGCGGCGCCGCTGAAGCCGGCCCGCGACGCGTTCGTGCTTGATACGAGCGACCTCGACGCCGATGCGGTCTTCGCCGCCGCCGTCGAGCATATCTCCGAGAGGACGCGTCTGCGCCGGGCCTGAAGCCTTCGGCAGCGCGGACGGCAGAGGTACCGAAGGCTGCGGCCGGCCAGCGTGGAGAGCGCGCGGGGTGCGGGCCGATGGCGTCAACAGGCAGTGGATCCGCCGAATCAATCGGTTGGCCGACGGACAGCAACCTGGTCCGGGATCGTCTGTGAAGGAGATGAAATGGCCAAACGTACCGCTTTGCGGGAAGCCGATCCCGCGACCGCCGATTTCGCGGCGATGCTCAACGAGGCACTCGGCGATTCTACCGGATTCGAAGGCCAGGTCGTGCGCGGCCAGGTCGTCAACATCGTCGGCGATTTCGCCATCGTCGACGTCGGCCTGAAATCGGAAGGCCGCATCGCGCTGCGCGAGTTCGCCAATGGCGGCGGTTCGCCCGAGATCAAGACCGGCGATTTCGTCGACGTCTTCGTCGACCGCATGGAGAACAAGGAAGGCGAGGCGATGCTGTCGCGCGACAAGGCGCGGCGCGAGGAAGCCTGGACCCTCCTGGAGAAATCCTTCAACGACCAGCATCGGGTCAACGGCATCATCTTCGGCCGCGTCAAGGGCGGCTTCACCGTCGACCTCTCGGGCGCCGTGGCCTTCCTGCCGGGCAGCCAGGTCGATGTCCGTCCGGTGCGCGACGTCACCCCGCTGATGGGCACGCCGCAGCCCTTCCAGATCCTCAAGATGGATCGCCGCCGCGGCAACATCGTGGTCTCGCGCCGCGCCGTGCTCGAGGAGAGCCGCGCCGAGGACCGCAACCGCCTGATGGGCCAGCTGAGCGAAGGCCAGGTGCTCGACGGCGTGGTCAAGAACATCACCGACTACGGCGCGTTCGTGGATCTGGGCGGCGTCGACGGCCTGCTGCACGTCACCGACATCGCCTGGAAGCGCATCAACCATCCGAGCGAGGCGCTCACCATCGGCCAGCACGTCAAGGTGCAGGTCGTGCGCTTCAACCCCGAGACGCAGCGCATCTCGCTGGGCATGAAGCAGCTGATGAGCGATCCCTGGGAGGGCGCGGCGGCCAAGTACCCGGCCGGCGCCAAGGTCAAGGGTCGCGTCACCAACATCACGGACTACGGCGCCTTCGTGGAGCTGGAGCCGGGTGTCGAGGGCCTGGTCCACGTCTCGGAGATGAGCTGGACCAAGAAGAACGTGCACCCCGGCAAGATCGTCTCGACCAGCCAGGAGGTCGAGGTGATGGTGCTGGACGTCGACATGACCAAGCGCCGGATCTCGCTGGGCCTCAAGCAGTGCCTCGACAATCCGTGGGACACGTTCTCGGACAAGTACCCGGCGGGCACCGAGCTCGAGGGCGAGGTGCGCAACATCACCGAGTTCGGCCTGTTCGTCGGCCTGCCCGGCGACATCGACGGCATGGTCCATCTCAGCGACCTGTCGTGGGACCAGGCCGGCGAGGACGCGATCCGCAACTTCAAGAAGGGCGACGTCGTCAAGGTCAAGGTGCTCGACGTCGACACCGACAAGGAACGCATCTCGCTGGGCATCAAGCAGCTGCTCAACGATCCCTTCGAGAAGGTCAACGCCATCAAGAAGGGCGAGGTGGTCACCGCCGTCGTCTCGGGCATCCAGGAGACCGGCCTCGACGTTACGGTGGGCGAGGGCATCCCGGGCTTCATCCGCAAGACCGAGCTCAGCCGCGACCGCTCCGAGCAGCGCCCGGACCGCTACGCCGTGGGCGACAAGATCGACGCCAAGGTCACCAACATCGACCGCGCGGCGCGCCGCGTCGTGCTGTCGGTCAAGGCGCGCGAGGCCGACGAGGAGAAGCAGGCGATGGCCGATTACGGCTCGTCGGACTCCGGCGCCAGCCTCGGCGACATCCTCGGTGCCGCGCTCAACCGCGTGCGCAAGCCGGCCGAGGACGACGACGCCAAGTAGTCGCGGCCCCGCCGCTTTTCATTCGACACCGATCGCCGGCCCGTCTTCCAGGACGGGCCGGTTTTCGTTTTCCGCCCCTGCGTTGGCTTGGTGCCAAAAACGCCAATGTTCCAAATGACTTAGGGTTGACGCTGGGGATTTGCGTCGGCATACTGCGACAACCTGTTGAATTGCCCATCGAACGGAACCGATCCCGGCGCATGACCAAGTCGGAACTGATCGCCAAGCTGGCGGCGCTCAACCCGCACCTGTACCAGCGGGACGTCGAGCGCATCGTCGCGACGATCTTTGACGAGATCGCCGTGGCCTTGGCGCGCGGCGATCGCGTCGAGCTGCGCGGCTTCGGCGCATTCTCGGTGAAGCAACGCGAATCGCGCACCGGCCGCAATCCGCGCACCGGCGAGACCGTGGCGGTTTCGCAAAAGCGCGTGCCGTACTTCAAGACCGGCAAGGATTTGCGCGACCGCCTCAACAAGAGCCTGCAGGGCGGCGACGACGCCGATATTGGCGAGCAGGCAACGGGCAAGCCGGCGGGCTGATCCGGCGGCGCTTTCGAGCTGACGATGGCCCGCTTCGGCGGGCCGTTTCATTTCAGGGCCCAAGGCGTTGTCCCCGGGACCGTGCCTCGCGTAGGGTAAGTCGATGAAGACGCTGTCGCGCATCCTTCTCGGGCTGTTCCTGGCCATCGGCGTGCTGGTCGCGATCAGCAATCGCGAGCCGGTCGAACTGGGCCTGTGGCCGCTGCGCGAGCGGCTGGTGGCGCCGCTCTTCCTGATGATCGTCTTCCTGCTGCTGGTCGGCGTGCTCGCCGGCCTGGCGATGGGCTGGTTCTCCAACCGCCGGCACCGCAGCCTGGCGCGCCATCGCGGCGCCGAGGTCGAGCGGCTGGAGCGCGAGGTGGGCCGGCTGAAGGGCGAGCTTGCCACCTACACCGCGCGCTCCGAGGTGGTGGACCCGCCCAAGCCGGCCGACAGCCGTGCGCTGGCGCGCCAGCAGGCGCTGGTCGACCCCGATTCGGTGGTGCCGATCACGAGGGCGCGCTGATGCGCTTCCTCGACGCGGCCGCCGTCGACGCCGCGCTGGACGACATAGCCCTGATCGATCGCCTGGAGGCCCTGTTCCGCGTCGGCTGCGAGATGCCGGTGCGCCATCACCACACGATCAAGGCGCCGACGGGTCCGGGCTCGTCCGACGCCCTGCTGCTGCTGATGCCGGCCTGGACCTCGGCGGGCGCCACCCAGCGCCACGTCGGCGTGAAGATCGTCACGGTGTTCCCCGACAATGGCCTGAAATCGCTGCCGGCGATCTACGGCCAGTACCTGCTGCTGTCGGGCGAGACCGGCCAGCCGCTGGCGCTGCTCGACGGCGCCATGCTGACCAAGCGCCGTACCGCCTGCGCCTCGGGCCTCGCTTCGCGCTACCTCTCGCGCCCCGACTCGCGCTCGCTGCTGATGATCGGCACCGGGGCGCTGGCGCCGCAGCTCATCCGCGTGCATTGCAGGGTCCGCCCGATCGAGCGCGTGGCGATCTGGGGCCGTACGGAAGCTCACGCCCAGTCGCTGGCGCGTCAGCTCGCCGACAGCCTGCCCAGGGCGCTCGGTCGCGCGATCTCCGTGATCGCCGCGAGCGACCGCGCTGCCGCCGTCCGTGAGGCCGACATCGTCTCCTGCGCCACCCTGTCGAAGACGCCGCTGGTCGAAGGCGCCTGGCTGAGGCCCGGCCAGCACGTCGACCTGGTCGGCGCCTATACGCCTGACATGCGCGAAAGCGACGACGCGGCGGTGCGCGCCGCGCGGATCTTCGTCGACACGAAGGCGGGCGCGATGAAGGAGGCCGGCGACATCGTGCTGCCGCTGCGGTCAGGCGAGATCGCCGAGGACGACGTGCTCGCCGATCTCTACGACCTCACGCGTGGCCAGCACGCCGGCCGCAGCCAGGGCGACGCGCAGTCGATCACCCTCTTCAAGTCGGTCGGCGCGGCGCTGGAGGATCTCGCGGCCGCCGAGCTGGCGGTGGAGCGCGCATGAGGATCGCGGCGATCTCCGATATCCACGGCAACCGCTTCGCGCTGGAAGCGGTGCTGGAGGATATCTCGACGCGGAAGGTCGACGTCACCGTCAATCTCGGCGACATCCTCTCCGGACCGCTCGATCCGGTGGGCACGGCTGCCGTGCTGATGCCGCTGAACCTGCCGACGGTGCGCGGCAATCACGAGCGGCAGGTGCTCCACGATCCGCAGGAGAAGCTGGGCAAGACCGACGCCTTCACGCGTGGCGTGCTGACGGCGAAGGAGCGGGACTGGATCGCATCGTTGCCCGAGACGCTGAAGCTGTCGGACGAGGTGTTCCTCTGCCACGGCACGCCGGGCAGCGACCTGGTCTATTTCATGGAGCGCATCGACGGCGACCGCACGCGTCCCGCCGATCTCGCGACGGTGGATCGCCGCGCCGGCGATTGCCGCGCCGCGCTGATCCTGTGCGGCCACACGCACGTGCCGCGCAGCCTGCGCCTGTCGGACGGGCGGCTGGTGGTGAATCCCGGCAGCGTCGGGCTGCAGGCCTACGAGGATATCGAGCCGTCGCGGCACTACGTCGAGGTCGGCTCGCCGCATGCGCGCTACGCGGTGATCGAGAAGCGCCGGCACGGCTGGCGCGCCGAGCACATCGAGGTCGACTACGACTGGCAGGCCGCCGCGCGCCAGGCGGCATCGCATGGCCGCGAGGACTGGGCGCGCCGGCTGCTGACTGGCTGGGCCTGAGCGGTGAGCCCGGCCTCCACGACACGGCGCCGCCAACGAGGAGCATGAGCCCGACATGCGCATGCTATGGTCGAGGCCATGTACGTCGTAATCGTCGGCGCCGGGATCGCCGGACTCGGCGCGGCCTGGGCGCTGGTGCGCGAGGGCCATCACGTCACGGTGCTGGAGCAGGGGCCGATTCCCAATCCGCTCGGCACCTCGGTCGATTCGCATCGCCTGATCCGGCGGCCTTACGGCACAGAGATCGGCTACATGCGCATGATCACGCATGCCTATGCGGCGTGGAATCGGCTGTGGTCCGATCTCGGCACGAAATACTGCATCGATACCGGCTCGCTGTCGCTGAGCACCAGCGAGGACGACCGGCAGGCCGAATCTCTGCGGCTGATCAAGGCGGACGGCTACCCGATCGTCGAGATGACGGCCACGGAGCTGGCGCAGCGCTATCCGCTGATCGATCCGTCGGGCGTGCGCACGGCCTACCTCTCGCCCGAAGGCGGCGTGCTGCTGGCCGACCGCATCGTCGCGGCGCTGGCGAAATGGCTGGGCGAGAAAGGCGCGAAGCTGCGGCCGATGGCGCGCGTGCAGTCGATCGACGCCGACGGCGGTGCCGTGACCCTGGCCGGCGGCGAGCGCGTCGCCGGCGATCTGGTGCTGGTGGCCGCCGGTGCCTGGGTGCGCGAGCTGGTGCCCGGCATGAGCGAGCATGTCGAGCCGTCGCGCCAGGTGCTGGCCTATGTCGATCTGCCGGACGACCTGGCGCAGGCATGGGCCAACCATCCGTCTCTGCTGTCGATCGGCGATGATCGCGGATTCTATCTGGTGCCGCCGGTGGTGCGTCCGGACGGCTCGCCGACGCGGCTGAAGATCGGCGATCACCTGTTCAGCCGCGAAGGCGACGCCGCGAGCGACCCGCGCATCGCCGCCTTCGACGAGGTGCGCCGCGTGTGGGAGCAGGCGCGTGGACGCCTGCGCGACCTTGATCGCTACCGGCTGGCCGAAGGCAAGATCTGCTACTACACCGTCGACCGCCGTGCCGGGCACGAGACCTTCCGCTCGCTGCCGATCGGCAAGGCGGCGTGGGCGATGTCGAACTGCTCGGGCCACGGCTTCAAGTTCGGTGCCTGCATCGGCGAAGCCTTCGCCGACATGGTCGCCGGCCGCCGCCCACCCGATGCCTTCACCCGCTATGTCGCCGGAGAGACTGTCTGATGTCCGTGGTCGCGTTGCGCAAGATCGTCACCTCGATCGAGGAGACCACGCATGACGGTGGCGCGCCGCTCGCCACGCCGGTGCGCAAGGGCGCGGTCGGCGGGGTGGTGCGCAACCCCTATGCCGGCCGCCATGTCGAGGACATCGCGCCGATGATGGACGCGCTCAAGCCGCTGGCGTTCGACCTGACCCGGCGCCTGCTCGCGGCCTTGGGTGTCGAGGGCGGGCAGGTCGACGGCTACGGCAAGGCGGTGATCGTCGGCGTCGCCGGCGAGCTGGAGCACGCCGCGCTGTGGCATCAGCCCAGCGGCTGGGGTATCCGCGAGGCGATGGGCGGCGCGAAATCGATCGTGCCGTCGGCGGTGAAGGTCGCCGCGGCGGGCGCGCGCATCGACGTGCCGTTGCATCACGCCCACGCCGCCTATGTGCGTAGCCATTTCGACGCCATCGAGTTCGCCGTGCCCGACGGGCCGCGACCTGAGGAGATCGTCTTCGTCGTCGCCCTGGCGATCGGCGGGCGGCCGCACCCGCGCGTCGGCGGGCTGAAAGCCGGCGAGATCAAGCTGTGGGACGGCCAGCGCTGACGGCTTGCAAACAACGGGATTTGGCATATCGTTTGCGTACGAACAATCAGTGACGCGTAACGGTCGGTGCCCTTGTGCAGTGCACCACAATCTCATCATGCTGGACGATCCTGTTGGGGAGACCATCGTCATGAAGCGCAGAACCATCCTCGCCCTGGCCGCCGGTGCCGGCGTTTCGTCCGCCATCCCGGCGCTGGCCCAGCCCGGGCCGATCCGCATCGGCGAGCTCAACAGCTACAAGAATTTCCCGGCCTTCCTGGAGCCCTACAAGAAGGGCTGGGAGCTGGCGGTCGAGGAGGTCAACAAGGCGGGCGGCGTGCTGGGGCGCAAGATCGAGATCGTCTCGCGCGACGACAGCGGCACGCCGGCCGACGCGGTGCGCGTGGCCGAGGAGCTGCTGAGCCGCGAGAAGGTCGCCTTCCTGATCGGCACCTTCCCCTCGCATGTCGGGCTGGCGGTCTCCGACTTCGCCAAGCAGCGCAAGACGCTGTTCATCGCCGCCGAGCCGCTGACCGACAAGATCGTCTGGGATCTCGGCAACCGCTACACCTATCGCCTGCGCGCCTCGACCTACATGCAGACGGCGATGCTGATCCCCGACGCGGTGAAGCTGAAGAAGAAGCGCTGGGCGATCGTCTTCCCCAACTACGAGTACGGCCAGTCGGCGACCGCGGCGTTCAAGAAGCTGCTCAAGGCGCAGCAGCCGGACGTCGAGTTCGTCACCGAGCAGGCCTCGCCGCTGGGCCGCATCGAGGCCGGTGCCGTGGCGCAGGCGATCGCCGACGCCAAGCCCGACGCGATCTTCAGCTCGCTGTTCGGTCCCGACCTCGCGAAGTTCGTGCGCGAGGGCAACAGCCGCGAGCTGTTCAAGGGCCGCGACGTGTTCAACCTGCTGGCCGGCGAGCCCGAGTATCTCGATCCGCTGAAGGAAGAGACGCCCAAGGGCTGGTACGTCACCGGCTATCCGTGGAACGAGATCAAGACGCCGGCGCACAAGAAGTTCCTCGACGCCTACCAGGCGAAGTACAAGGACTACCCGCGCCTGGGCTCGGTGGTCGGCTACTCGACGGTGATGTCGGCGGTGGCGGCGATCAAGAAGGCGGGCGTGCTCGACCAGGAGAAGCTGGTCGACGGCATGGCCGGGCTGACGCACGACACGCCGTTCGGGCCGATCACCTACCGCGCGCTCGACCATCAGTCGACCATGGGCGCCTTCGTCGGCCAGATCGAGGCCAAGGGCGGCAAGGGCGTGATGGTCAACTGGCGCTACGTCGACGGCAAGGACGCGCTGCCGCCGGACGACGAGATCAAGAAGATGCGGCCGGCCAACTGATGTCGGCTCCCTGATCGGTGTCGTTCGCATCCGTCATCGCGCAATTGCTCAATGGGCTGGCCGGCGCGTCATCGCTGTTCATGGTGGCCGCCGGCCTGTCGCTGATCTTCGGCGTCACGCGCGTCGTCAACTTCGCGCACGGCTCCCTCTACATGCTGGGACTCTACGTCGCCTATTCGGCGGTGGAGTTCCTCGGCCGCACGCCGCTCGGGTTCTGGGGCGCGATCGTCATCGCGGGCCTGGTCATCGGCGCGCTGGGCGCGCTGCTCGAGATCGGCGTCCTGCGCCGCATCTATCGCGCCCCCGAACTGTTCCAGCTGCTCGCCACCTTCGCCGTCGTGCTGGTGGTCAAGGATGCCGCGCTGGCGATCTGGGGCGCCGAGGAGCTGGTCGGCCCGCGCGCGCCGGGCCTCGCGCGCACGGTCGAGATCATGGGCCGCCGTGTGCCGCAATACGACCTGGCGCTGATCGTCATCGCGCCGCTGATGCTGCTGGGCCTGTGGCTGGCGCTGACCCGCACGCGGTGGGGCGCGCTGGTGCGCGCGGCGACGCAGGATCGCGAGATGGTGGGCGCGCTGGGCGTCGACGAGCGCAAGCTTTTCACCGGCGTGTTCTTCATCGGCGCGGCGCTGGCCGGGCTGGGCGGCGCGCTGCAGCTGCCGCGCGAGCCGGCGAGCCTCAACCTCGACCTGGCGGTGATCGCCGACGCCTTCGTGGTCACGGTCGTCGGCGGCCTGGGCAGCGTGCCGGGCGCCTTTCTCGCCGCGGTGCTGATCGGCGTGGTGAAGGCCTTCTGCATCGCGATCGGCACGCAGGACATCTTCGGCATCGAGATCTCGTTCTCCAAGCTCACCCTGGTGGTCGAGTTCCTGGTCATGGCCGTGGTCCTGGTGATCCGGCCTTATGGCCTGCTGGGCCGGCCGCCGGCGCAGCAGCGCACCGTGGGCGAGATCGCCACGCTGCCCAACCTGCCGGATTGGCGGCGATGGCTGCCGGCCCTCGCGCTGCTGGCGCTGGTTCCGTTCGCGGTGCCGGGCGATCGCTACCTGCTGGTGCTGCTGACCGATATCGCGATCCTGTCGCTCTTCGCCGTCAGCCTGCATGTGCTGATGGGACCCTCGGGCATGGTCTCGTTCGGCCACGCGGCGTATTTCGGCGTCGCCGCCTATGCCGCGGCGATCCTGATGCACAAGGCGGCGCTGCCGATGGAAATCGCGGTGCTGGCGTCGCCGTTCGTCGCCGGCGCGGTGGCCCTGGTCTATGGCTGGTTCTGCGTGCGGCTCAGCGGCGTCTATCTCGCGATGCTGACCCTGGCGTTCGCGCAGATCACCTGGTCGGTGATCTACCAGTGGGACTCGCTGACCGGCGGCAGCAACGGTCTTACCGGTGTGTGGCCGCCTTCCTGGCTGGCCAGCAAGCGGGCGTATTTCTGGCTGTCGCTGGCGCTATGCGCGCTGGGCATCGGCTTCCTCTGGCGCGTGCTCTTCTCGCCCTTCGGCTACGCGCTGCGCGCCGGCCGTGACTCGCCGTTGCGCGCCGAGGCGATCGGCATCGACGTGCGCCGACTGCAATGGCTCGCCTTCGCGCTGGCCGGCGCCGTTGCCGGGCTGGGCGGCGCGCTCTTCGCCTTCTCCAAGGGCAGCATCTCGCCCGAGCTGGCGTCGATCGCGCAGTCCACGGACGCGCTGGTCATGGTGCTGCTGGGCGGCGTCGAGACCATCACCGGGCCGATCGCCGGCGCCGCGATCTTCACCTGGCTCAAGGACGAGCTGACGCGCACCACGTCGTACTGGCGCAGCGTGCTGGGGCTGGTGATCCTGGTCCTGGTGATGCTCTTCCCGCAGGGCGTGGTCGGCGGGCTCGCGGCGCTATGGCGCCGCGCGCGGGCCGCGGCATGAGCGCGCCGGTCCTCGAGGTCGCCGGCCTCGCCAAGTCCTTCGGCGGCGTGCGCGCGGTCGACAGCGTGTCCTTCGCTGTCGCTGCCGGCGAGCTGCTGGCGCTGATCGGGCCCAACGGGGCCGGCAAGTCGACCTGCTTCAACATGCTGAACGGGCAGCTGCCGGCGGATTCGGGCAGCGTGCGCCTGCGCGGCCGCGACATATCAGGCATGAAGCCGCGCGCGATCTGGCGGCTGGGCGTCGGCCGCACCTTCCAGATCACCGCCACCTTCACCTCGATGACGGTGCGCGAGAACGTGCAGATGGCGCTGCTCTCGCACCGACACGGCATCTTCTCGCTGCTGTCGCGCGCCTCGGCGCGGCATGTCGAGGAGGCCGACGCGCTGCTCGATCGCGTCGGCATGCGCGAGCAGGGCGACCGCGTCTGCGGCGTGCTGGCCTATGGCGACCTCAAGCGCGTCGAGCTCGCGGTCGCGCTGGCCAACGATCCGAAGCTGCTGCTGATGGACGAGCCGACGGCCGGCATGGCGCCGAAGGAGCGCATCGAGCTGATGGCGCTCACCGCCCAGCTGGCGCGCGAGCGCGAGGTGGCGGTGCTCTTCACGGAGCACGACATGGACGTCGTCTTCGCCCACGCCGATCGCGTTATCGTGCTCGATCACGGTCGTCTGATTGCCCAGGGCAAGCCGGCCGCGGTGCGCGCCGATCCGCAGGTGCAGGCCGTCTACCTCGGCAGCGGCGCGATGTTCGGTGGCGAGGTGCATGCATGATGCTGCGCGTCGAGGGCCTGCACAGCTACTACGGCCGCGCGCATATCCTGGCCGACGTGGCGCTCGAGGCGCGCGAGGGCGAGGTGCTGGCGTTGCTGGGCCGCAACGGCGCCGGCAAGTCGACGACGATGAAGTCGGTGATCGGCCTGGTGCGGCCGAGCGCCGGCACCGTCACCTTCGCCGGCGAGCGCATCGAGGGGCAGCCGCCGTTCCGCATCGCCCGGCTGGGCCTGGGCTTCGTGCCGGAGGACCGCCGCATCTTCACCGACCTGTCGGTGATGGAGAATCTCGAGGTCGGCCGCCAGGCGCCGCGCGAGGGCGCGCCGACCTGGAGCCCCGATCGCCTGTTCGAGCTGTTCCCCAATCTCGGCCGCATGCGCGACCGCCCGGGCGGGCGCATGTCCGGCGGCGAGCAGCAGATGCTGACCATCGCCCGCACCCTGATGGGCAACCCGCGCTGCGTGCTGCTCGACGAGCCGTCGGAGGGCCTCGCGCCGCTGATCGTCGAGCAGATGGCCAACACCATCCGCACGCTCAAGGCCGAGGGCCTGAGCGTCGTGCTGTCGGAGCAGAACCTGCACTTCTCGGAACTCGTCGCCGACCGCGCCGTGATCATCGAGAAGGGCCGCGTGCGCTTCACCGGCACCATGGACGAACTGCGCGCCGACGAGCAGGCGCGAACCCAGTATTTGAGCGTGTGAACATGATGGCGAGCCACGATCAACTACCTTCCCCCGCTCTGCGGGGGAAGGTAGGACAACCGAGCATGAGCACCAATCCCACCACCATCGTCGGCATCGACGTCGGCGGCACCTTCACCGACCTGCTCGCGCTCGACACGCGATCCGGCGCGGTGTCGCTCGCCAAGGTGCCGACCACGACCGACAACCAGGCCTTCGGCTTCGTCGCCGCGATGAAGGCGGCCGGCCTCGACGCGCGCGCGCTGCAGGCCATCGTGCACGGCACGACGACGACGACCAACGCGCTGCTCGAACGCAAGGTGGCGCGGGTCGGCCTGATCACCACGCAGGGCTTCCGCGACGTGCTGGAGCTGGGCCGCCGCACGCGGCCCAAGCCCTATGGTCTCACCGGCTCTTTCGAGCCGCTGATCCCGCGCGAGCTGCGCATCGAGGTGGCGGAGCGCATGGACGCCGAGGGCGGCGTCGTCACCGCGCTGGACGAGGCGGCCGTGCGCGACGCCGGCCGCCGCCTGCTCGAAGCCGGCTGCGAGGCCGTGGTCATCCACTTCCTTCACAGCTACATCAACCCGATACACGAGCAGCGCGCGGAATCGATCGTGCGCGAGACGTGGCCCAACGACTACGTCACGGCGGGTCATCGCGTCGTGTCCGAGTACCGCGAGTTCGAGCGCGGCACGACGGCGGCGGTGAACGCGGCGATCCAGCCGGTGCTCGACCGCTATCTCGGCCGCCTCGTGGCCGAGCTGAAATCGCTGGGTTTCGCGCGCGACCTGCTGGTGATGCAGGGCAATGGCGGCACGGTGGCGGCGCGCGCGGCGGCGGAGGCGGCGGCGCACACGGTGATGTCCGGCCCGGCCTCGGGCGTGATGGCCGCGGCCTATACCGGCCGCGCCTGCGGCCACCCCGATATGATCACCTACGACATGGGCGGCACCTCGACCGATGTCGGCCTGATCCGCGAGGGCGTGCCGCAGGTGTCGAGCGAGCTCGACCTCGAATACGGCATGCCGATCCACGTACCGATGGTCGACGTGCACACCATCGGTGCCGGCGGCGGCTCGATTGCCTCCGTCGATTCCTCGGGCATGCTGCGCGTCGGCCCGCAAAGCGCCGGCGCGACACCCGGTCCGATCTGCTACGGCCGCGGCGGCGAGGCGCCCACCATCACCGACGCCAATCTCGTGCTCGGCCGGCTCAATCCCGACCGGCTTCTCGCGGTCGACAGTCCAGTCTCGCTCGATCATGTGCGCGAGCGCATCGCCGAGGAGATCGGCCGCAAGCTCGGCCTCGAGTGGGACCAGGCGGCGGCGGCGATCCTGCGCATCGCCAACGACCGCATGGCCGGCGCGATCCGGCTGGTGTCGATGGCGCGCGGCCACGATCCGCGCGACTTCGCGCTGTTCGCCTTCGGCGGCGCCGGGCCGCTGCACGCCACCGCGCTGGCGCGCGAGCTGGCGCTGCCCAAGGTGCTGGTGCCGGCGCGGCCGGGCATCACCAACGCCTTGGGCTGCGTGGTGGCCGATCTGCGCCGCGACTTCGTGCGCACCATCAACAAGGCGCTGCCGGTGCTCGATGCCGCCGACGTGCGCGCGACCCTGGAGGCGCAGATCGCCGAGGGCGAGGCGATGCTGGCCAAGGACGGCGTGGCCGTGGATCGCATCGATCGTCTGCACTTCGCCGACATGCAGTTCCAGGGCCAGAGCCATATGCTGCAGGTCGCGCTGCCGCGCATCGATGTCGGCGTCGAGGAGCTGCGCACGATCTTCGAGGCCGCCTACTGGCGCCGCTTCGGCGTCGAGCTGCCGGAGATCCGCGCCGTGCTGGTCAACCTGCACACCGCCGTGATCGGCAAGCGACCGGGCATCGACCTGGCCGCCCTGATGCGCGGCGAGAAGGCCGCCGATGTCGCCTCGGCGCAAGTCGGCACGCGCGACGTCTGGTTCGAGCGCGGCGGCTGGACGGCCACGCCGATCTACGCCCGCGATCGCCTGCCGCTCGACCTGGCGCTTGCCGGGCCGGCGATCATCGAGCAACTCGACACCACCATCGTGGTCGAACCCGGCGATCGGGTAAGCTGCGATGCGATCGGCAACCTCGTCGTGGAGGTCGCGCCATGAGCGCCATCGATCCCGTCACCCTCGCGGTGATCCAGAACGGCCTCGACCAGGTCTGCAACGAGATGGACCTCGCCTTCGTGCGCAGCGCCTTCTCGCCGGTGATCTCCGAGGGCATGGACCGCTCCGACGGCATCTACGACGCCGAAGACGGCGCGCTGATCGCGCAGGGTGAGCTCGGCCTGCCGGTCTTCGTCGGCACCATGCAGTTCTCGACCCAGGCGGTGATCGATCGGGTGAAGTCGCACTACGACGGCCATGTCGATCCCGGCGACGTCTTCATCGTCAACGATCCCTATCTCGGCGGCACGCATCTGATGGACGTGCGCTTCGTGAAGCCGTTCTTCTATCGCGGCAAGCTCTTCGCCTGGCTGGCCAACACCGGGCACTGGCCGGACATCGGCGGCATGGTGCCGGGCGGCTTCTCCGCCAGCGCCACCGAGGTCGAGCAGGAGGGCCTGCGCCTGCCGCCGATCAAGTTCTTCAAGAAGGGCGTGATGGACCGCGAGATCCTCGCGATCCTGATGAGCAACATGCGCATCGCCGACCAGCGCATCGGCGACATCAAGGCCCAGGCCGCGGCGCTCGACACCGGCGAAAAGCGGCTCACCGCGCTGATCGACCGCTATGGCGAGGGTACGGTGAAGAGCGCCATCGCCGAGTTGCGCGCGCGCTCGGCGCGGCAGATGCGGGCGAAGATCGCGACGATTCCCGACGGCGTGTACGAAGGCGCCTCGGTGGTCGACTCGGACGGCGTGGTCGACCAGCCGCTGCATATCCGCATGAAGATCACCAAGGCGGGCGAGCGGCTGACCTTCGACATGTCGGGCTCGAGCCCGCCCTGCCGCGGGCCGATGAACAGCGTGATCGCCACCACCAAGTCGGCGATCTATCTCGCGATCAAGCATGTCTTCCCCGACGTGCCGATCAACGCGGGCACCTTCGAGCCGCTCGACATCATCGAGCCCGATGGCACGTTCCTCTACGCCAGATACCCGCGGCCGGTGTCGGGCTGCGCCGCCGAGGTCAGCCAGCGCATCGCCGAGGCGGTCTTCGCCGCGCTGACCAAGGCGATCCCCGACCGGCTGTTCGCCGCGCCCGCCGGCACGTCGGGCAATCTCGGCGTCGGCGGCTACGATCCGGCGCGTGGCCGTCACTACATCATGTATCTCTTCACCGGCGGCGGGTACGGCGGCTCCTACGAGGGCGACGGACTGTCGAACGGCTGCTCGACCATCGGCATCTCCAAGATGCCGCCGGTCGAGGTGCTGGAGCAGTACTACCCGGTGCTGTTCGAGGAGTTCGCGCTGGCCGAAGGCTCGGGCGGCGCCGGCGAGCATCGCGGCGGCTTCGGCATCCGCTACGCCATCCGCATCCGGCGCGGCGAGGCGCGCGTGTCGATGGTGATGGATCATGGCCGCGTCGGCCCGCAGGGCGCGCTCGGTGGCCACGATGGCGGCGTCAACACGGTACTGGTCGAGCAGGGCGGCAAGATCTATCGCCCGCCGCATCTGTCGAAGGACCAGGACATCGAGGTCGGCCCGGGCGACGTCGTGCGCGTTTCGACGCCCGGCGGCGGCGGCTACGGCGATCCGTCGAAGCGTTCGCCGGCGCTGGTCGAGCGCGATCTCAGGCGCGGCTACTACACGCCGGAACAGGTGCGCACGCTGTTCGGCGTGCACACCCTTCGCAAGGCTGCGGAGTAACTCCCCTCTCCCCTTGCGGGAGAGGGGTAGGGGGTGAGGGGTCAACACACTCGGTGCTGGTCGACCGCCCCCACACCCCAGTCCCCACTACCGCTAGGGGAGAGGGGAACAAGACTCAGCGGCCGGCTTCAGCCGCCCGATGGTCTCGATCGTCGCCACGCACGCGGCGGCGGCCTCCGCACCCTTGACCACGAAGTGGTGGCTGAAGAAGGCGCGGTGCTCGTCGTGCTCGTGGAAGCGCTGCGGCGTCAGCACGGCGGAGATCATCGGCACCTCGGTCTCGATCTGCACGCGCATCAGCCCGTCGATCACCGCGTCGGCGACGAACTCGTGTCGGTAGATGCCGCCGTCGACGACGAAGCCCGAGGCGACCACGGCGGCGTAGCGGCCGGTGCGCGCCAGCATCTTGGCGTGCAGCGGGATCTCGAAGGCGCCGGGCACCTCGTGGAGATCGATGCGGTCCGCGCCGTAGCCGCGCGCGGCCATCTCGGCGAGGAAGGAGTCGCGACAGCGGTCGACGATGTCGCGATGCCAGCACGATTGCACGAAGGCGACGCGCGGGCCGTTGTCGTTGCGGGAGTTGCTGCTGCTGTTCTGGATGCTCTGATTCACGACGGTCTCCTGGAGACGGTTGAATCAGGGCGCACGAGTCGACGAAAACGCGCGACTCGCCTGCGCGAATCGACGCGTCTACGCCACATCGTTCTCTTCCATCCGGACTGTGACCGTCGGCCCCGGAATTGCACCGGATCTGCTGACCCTGCCGTACGCTACGCTGGCAGGCGCTCGCGGGCTTGCGCGACTGAAAGCGCTTACCGCCGGTGGGGACTTTCACCCCGCCCTGAGAACGCACACACCGCACGACCAACGCTGTGCGGCGGGCGGAGACTACGACGGCCAGACGGGCGGGGATTGCGCAATCTCGTCATGGCCGAATTGCGCATCGGCATGGCGCATAGCACCCGTGCTAGCGTCGGCGCAGTCCTTGAGGAGCCGTCATGTCTGCCAAGCCGCGCGTCCAGTATTTCGCCCTCGGCGGCACCATCGCGACCATGCCGGCCGAGTCCGGGGCGATGAAGATGGGGCTGGGCGCCGACGATCTCATCCGCATGGTTCCAGCCCTGGTCGACGTCGCCGAGGTGCAGGGCGAGACCGTGGCCAGGCTGGGCAGCTCGAACCTGACGATCGACGTGATGCTGGAGCTCGCCCAGCGCATCGAGGGCCTGCCGCGCGGCGGCGCCGAGGCGCCGGTGGGCGTGGTGATCTCGCAGGGCACGGACACGCTGGAGGAAACCAGCTTCGTGCTCGATTGCCTGCTCGACGGGACGCTGCCGGTTGTCCTGACCGCTGCGATGCGCAACCCCAGTCTCACCTCGGCGGATGGCGCCGGCAACCTGCTGGCATCGGTGCGCAGCGCCGCCTCGCCGTGGCTGCGCGAGAATGTCGGCAGGATCGGCGTCGTCGTCGCCTTCCTCGACCACGTGCTGGCGCCGTTCGACATCGCCAAGACCGAGACCAGCCGCATCGATACCTTCCGCAGCCCGGCCACCGGACCGCTCGCGACCTTGATCGAGGACCGTGTCGTGCCGCTGTCGCTGCCGATCCGCGACTGGAAGCGCGCCGTCGATGCTGCGCTCGGACCGAGACCGGCGACGCGTCTGCGCGCTGCGGCCCGCAAGCCCGTCGCCCTGCTGTGGAGCGCGTTCGACGAGCCCGGTCACCTGATCGACGCGCTGCTCGCCGATCCCAAGCATCTCGGCTATGGCGGCGTCGTGGTCGCCGGCACCGGCGGCGGACATGTGCGCGACGATCACGTCGAGCGGCTGACCAGGTTGAACCAGTCCATCCCCGTGATGATCGCCTCGCGCACCGGCGGCGGGCCGCTGCTGGCCTCGACCTATGACGGCCCCGGCTCGGAGATCAACTTGCGGCGGTCTGGGCTGATCTTCGCCGGCCGCCTGCATCCGCTGAAGACGCGCCTGCTGCTCGAGTTGCTGCTGCGCGGCGGCGTCGATCGCGCCGGCATCGCGCGCGTCTTCGCCGCCTGTGGCTGAGGGCGCGATGGCCGGGAACACCATCCTGATCGCCGGAGCCTCCGGCATCGTCGGTCGTGCCGCCGTCGCCCGGTTCAATACGCTGCCGGGCTGGAAGGTGATCGCGCTGTCGCGCCGCGCGCCCGATCTGGAGGGACCGCACGCGCACCTCGCGCTCGACCTTTCCGATGCGTCCGCCTGCGAAGCCGCGTCGGCGAGACTTGCCGATGTGACGCATGTCGTCTTCGCCGCGCTCTACGAGCTGCCCGGCCTCGTGGCGGGCTGGCGCGAGACGGCGCAGATGGAGACCAACCTCGCGTTCCTGACCAACCTGATGACGCCGCTGCTGCGCGTGGCGAAGAACCTCAGGCACGTGACCCTGCTGCAGGGCACCAAGGCCTATGGCGCGCACATCGCGCCGATGAAGGTGCCGGCGCGCGAGCGCTGGCCCCGGCACCCTCACGCCAATTTCTACTGGCTGCAGGAGGACTGGCTGCGTGCGGCGCAGAAGGGCCGCGACTGGAGCTTCAGCATCCTGCGGCCGCAGATCATCTTCGGCCACGGCCTCGGCAGCCCGATGAACATGCTGGCGGCGATCGGCGCCTATGGCGCGCTGTCGAAGGCGCGCGGCGAGCCCCTGCATTGGCCGGGCGGCCCGCCCTATGTCGCCTCGGGCACCTGCGCCAACCTGCTGGCGCGTGCCATCGAATGGGTCGGCGCCAGCCCGGCGGCGGCCAACGAGACCTTCAACATCACCAACGGCGACGTCTATGTCTGGCGCAACCTGTGGCCGGCGATCGCGCAGGCGCTGGGCATGGAGGAAGGCGAGAAGCGGCCGATGAAGCTGTCGGACGAGATGCCGAAGCGCGAAGCCGAATGGGCGGCGCTGGTGCAGCGTTACGGCTTGCGGCCCTGGACGCTGCGGGACTTCGTCGGTGACTCGTTCGTCTACGCCGACTGGCAGTTCGCCCATGGCCGCGAGCGGCCCGGCCCGCCGGTGATCGTGAGCTCGGTGAAGTCGATGCAGGCGGGCTTCCACCATGTCGTCGACACCGAGGACATGCTGGCGGATTGGTTCGCGGAATTCCGCCGATTGAAACTCCTGCCGCCACTGTCGTGATAGAGCAACCCTGTCATCCCGAGCGCAGCGAGGGATCTAGGGCGCTGACTGGATCCCCCTGAGTTCACAAACGAAGTGCAACACCCGACTAGGGTGTTGCCATGGGCAGACAGTACGGTCACCTCACGCTCGAAGAGCGGTGCACGATTGCCCAGCTTCACCAAGCTGGCCACT
>JBFXAZ010000104.1:0-19696 GCA_050183765.1 Reyranellaceae bacterium
GTGATAGCCTGTTCCATGGACGGTCCCCTTTGACTGGCTGTTCCAACGACACCAGTGTGGCACGCTCGATGCCGTTCGGGGGCCGTCCACCCCATCATCCCGAGCGCAGCGAGGGATCCAGGGAAGCCGCCTGGATCCCTCGCCGTGCTCTGGATGACAGGCAGCCAAACCCGACCTCATGATGCTCTTGGCAGGAAGAGGGCGGCACTCGGCCAAGGCGGCAGCGGATTGGCTGTGGGGCCAGTCTGAGTCGAACCATTCTCCCCGAAAATCCCCTGCTCTCGGCGAATGGTGCACGGTGCTGGGTGCCGGCAAACCGGCGGCACAACGGCCAGGAGCCCCTTGTCCGTGACCCTCGCTTCGTCCTTGACGCCAGGGGCAACGTCCTCGTCTCCATTCGACGGACAAGACCACATCTATGGTCGAGGTACCGACGAACAGGCGATCGACAGATATGTCCAAGCGCACCCCAGGCGATCCGGTACATCGGCGACGGTGGCCGGCAGGAGATGATGAGCAAGTCGTGCAAAAAAGAGGCCACCCTTGCGGGGGGGCCTCATGCAAAACGCAATGCTTCTCGGCGACAGCGCTCACTGCCCGATATCTAGGGAGTGTTGGACATTGCTGTCTGCGTCTCTCGCGCGGCCACTTCCGATGGTTCGTCGGGGAACTCGCAATGCACCGCGTCCTGTTCCGTGACGAACTTCGTCATGGACGCCGCCTTCTAGCTCAATTGCGACGCTGCTGTTGCCGGCGCTGCACTTCCTGCCGAGCGCGCTGGCGCTGTGCATCGGCCTGCCGGCGCGCCTGTGCCTGCTGAGCGCGCTGGCGCTGGGCCTCGGCCCGCTGGCGCGCCTGCGCCTGCTGGGCGCGCTGGCGCTGTGCATCGGCCTGCTGGCGGACCTGCGCCTGCTGAGCGCGCTGGCGCTGGGCATCGGCCTGCTGGCGCGCCTGCGCCTGCTGAGCGCGCTGGCGCTGGGCATCGGCCTGCTGGCGGACCTGCGACTGCTGGGCGCGCTGGCGCTGGGCATCGGCCTGCTGGCGCGCCTGCTCCTGCTGGGCACGCTGGCGCTGGGCGTCAGCCTGTCGCCGTGCCTGCTCCTGCTGGCGCGCCTGTTCCTGCAGGGCGCGCTGGCGCTCAGCATTTTGATCATTTGCGGCTTCTGCGCCGGTCGCGAGCAAAAGAGCGCAGAATACCAGGGCGAAGGGTTTCATGGGGTGCCTCGTCGGATTTCGATGAAGTTCTCGGAGTGGCCATGGCGCGACGCGGCGGGCCTGAAGCGGCCCGCCCGTCGTTTCGCCGTCCTTACCGGGATGCCGTTTTCAGGCGAGCGAGCATGTCGTCGAACACGGCCGCCGCATCGGCAAGGTTGCTCATGTCGAAGGCGAAGTCGGCGACCTCGATGCGGCCCTGCCGACCACGGTAGAACGTCTGCAGAAGGCCCCTGCTGACGCCCTTGACCGTCAGGACGTTGTTCTCGATGGCCGTGGCGGTGCCCTTGTAGGCTTCACCGTCGATGCGGACGATCATCTCCACCTGCTGGCCCTTCTGCAGATTCCAGTTCGGGTGCATCAGCATCAGGCCGGGCTTGCCCTCCGGATAGAAGACGACCGCGAACTTGGCGCCGTTCTGGAATTCATCGACGAGCATGGCGATTTCGCCAACCAGATGGGCGCTCCAGCTCCCGCGCTTGGCGATCATCTGCGTCGCCGTCGGCTTGGTCGACGGCGCCTGGGAAACAGAGCCGCTGCACTCGCCGAAATAGCAGACCTGGCGGGCTGTTGCCGGAGCCGCCCAAGATCCCGCTAGCACGCCGGCAAGGCCGACGGCCAACAGGGTGGAAACCGCCTTACCCGAAACCTTGAACATGGAACTCTCCCAGAGTGAGAGGCGGCCGCCCAGCGCGATCGCCCTATGCTCACCTGACGGACGGGTTCCCGGATTTTGACATTGGCCTCGAAAAAGGTCGGAGGGGTCCCAGGCGGACCAATCCCCGATGCCTTGTTTCCGACAGGGTCGTTCCACGACGATCCCGATGCCATCTCTCTGCTTCGAGGCGTATTGCCCTTGCTATACGCTCTTGGTTCCATCGGGTCGGGAACCGCTCTAGCTTGCCGAGGATGCTGAACTCCCTGAAGCGCGTCGCAGTCGGAACGGCCGGCCGCCTGCCACTGATGCTCGTGGTCCTGGCGATGGCAGTCTTCCTGGCCTCGGGCGGCAGCCGATACATCACGATCGCCACGATTTCCGACAATGCGCGTTGGCTCCGGCACACGGCCGAAAGCTGGGGTGCAGCTGCGCCTCTCCTGTTCATCGCCGTCAATGCCGGATTGCTGATGCTGCTCGTCGTCCCCGCATGGTTCTGCACCACCATCGCCGGCCTCTTGTTCGGCCTTTGGCTCGGTGCTGCGTGTGCGATCGTCGGAACGACCCTCGGGGCTTCCGCCGTCTTTCTGGCGGCGCGCGCGGGCCTCGGTGGCCTGGCCGACGGCGCCGGACCTCGCGCCGCCGCCGTTGTCGCCGGATTTCGCGGAAACGGCCTGAGCTATCTGGTTTTCCTGCGCCTCGTTCCCCTCTTTCCATTCACCCTGGTGAACGTGGCGGCAGCTTTGGCCCGCATTCCGCTGCAAACCTTCGTATTCGCGACGCTGATAGGAACGATCCCGAGTATCCTGATCTATGCAAGCTTCGGCGAGATGCTCATGGATCTTGCGAAGCAGGGCGGGCTGCCCAATACGAGCCTGTTGCAGCAGCCGCGGTTCCTTTTCCCGCTGCTCGGGTTGGCGGCCTTGGCGCTGGTGCCCATCCTCGTCGCGCGATGGCGCCGTCGCCGCTAGCCGACCTTGCGCGGAATTGCAGCCCTATATCAACTCGATGCGGCGGCTGACCCTGTCGTGCGTGGCCTGCTCGTCAATGCGCCGATCGGCCTAGCAGCACGGGATCGTGGAACCGCCGCGAGCATTCGACCCACGCACTAC
The DNA here is from genome assembly GCA_050183765.1 of Reyranellaceae bacterium. Lineage (GTDB taxonomy): Bacteria > Pseudomonadota > Alphaproteobacteria > Reyranellales > Reyranellaceae > JAFAZJ01. Next base: position 2,980 of record JBFXAZ010000104.1, read on the forward strand.
GCACCAGTCCTGAGTTCCATGTCGACCCATAGGGGCCGGTGGTCGGAGGATGCGAACGATCCGATTCCACAGTCGCGGATCGTGCCATTCTTGACGGTGATCCAGTCCAGCTTGGCACGAAACAGGAGCGGGACGCGAAACGTCCAGGCATTCGCCGGGAATGGATCGACAAATCCCGTGGGCGGGAGGAGGTGCTTCTTCCACCATTCGGCTTCTGTGACGCCGCTGGGCCGACCCAGCGCCGTCGCGTCGGTATCCGACATCACCAACCGGGCGATCTCGGAATCGAAGGTATTGAAATCGCCGGCCACAACGAGCGTCTTGGAAGCAGCTCGGTCGCGTGCTGCCATTGCTTTGAGAACCGATCGGTACTGCTGAAATCTGCCGCTCGCGCCGCCGAACTTGTCTTCGAAGTGAACCGAACATACGAGAAGCTGAGCGCCACCGACGGAGAACTCCGCAGCAAGGCCGAACCGACTGCCTATCCGCCGCTCGCGACGCAATCGGCGACGCACGCGTTGCGGCAGCTGTTCGTTCTGCACGTCGTGCTCCCAGTCGAGTGCTGCCGGCAGCTCGACGCGGAATGCCGTGGTCGGCGGCATTCGGCTCAGGATGGCATTGCCGATGGCTCCTCCGCCCGCCGAACGGGTCGTTCGCCCGGTGGTCTCGAGCTCGAGGAATTCGGCCCCGAAGATGCCGATCATGTTCGTGGTTTCCGCGAGGATCTGAAGCACGTCGCGCCGGCCCGTCCGGTCGTTGTTCCAGTCCACCTCCTGTAGGCAGACGACGTCGGGACCGAGCGCGACGATTGCCTCGGCAATCCGCTGTGGATCGTACCCACGCTCGATATTCCACGACATGATGCGCAGCGTGTCCTCGCGGCCCGGCGGCAAGACGGCCTGCGTCGGCAGCTTGGTATAGAGACGATCGCATTGCAGGGAGCGCTGGAACTCGGTGAGCTTCGGCCTGGTGTCGTGGCCATGGGCCTTCACGGCGCGCTCCCGTCGCCAACGCGCGGCGAGGCCGGGTGGCTGTCGCCCAGCCGATCGAGGCTGGCCCTGGCGATGGCCAGCATCCAGGGCGGACAGTGATCGCGCGGCGGCTCCACCGGCCTGGAAGAGAGACTTTGCCACGCACTCCGTGCTTCATCGAGCGACCCTGTTTCCTCGATCGCGCGCGCACGGTTGAACAAGGCCCAGAAGTTCTGTGAGCCGGACGCCAACGCCGGTTCCAGTCCATCGACGAGCGCCTCCTGCGGCTTGCCGGAGGCGAGGAGCACGGCTCCCTTCAAGGCCAGCGCGTGACAATGATCCGGGGCCAGGGCGAGTGCCGCATCCGCCGCTGCCAAGGCCGCGCTCGGGTCTTTCCACGTCCAATGGACCAGGGCGAGCAAGGCGTGCGCATCGGCGTGCGACGACCGCAACCGGCGGTCCGCCAGCACCGCGCTGGCCCGCCTGAAGAGGCGACCGACGCCGGCACCGCGGGCCACGGTGGCCAGCACGTCTTCCTCCAGCTCCAGCCACAGGCTGTATGCGTTCAGCGCCTCCTTCGTATCGCCCAGCTCGTCGAACAATTCGCCACGCGGCCAATAGATCGAAGGATCGCCGACGGCAAAAAGTCCGGCGAGATCCGAGTCGGCGCGTGCCCGGTCGCGCAGGCGGCCGTCCTTGGTCCTGGTCCATTGCCGTGCGAGCGACAGGGCGCGCTGCTCGTAGCCACGCGCATAGCGCGGCTCGAGCGCGACGGCCGAGTTGAACGCCAGCTCCGCGCCCGAATGGTCGCCGGCTTCCTGAAGCGTTCTTCCCAGAACCCAGTGGGGCCAGAAATTCCGCGGTTCGAGGGCGACCGCCGCGCGCAACAGGCGTTCGGCGGTCGCCAGCGGGGCATGCGAGTCGAGCGCCGCGAAATTTCCGCGGAGCAGGAACACGAACATCGCAACGGCCCCGTCGCCGCGGCGCTTGGCGACGAAATAGTTGAACAACGCAATGAAGAAGTAGTCCGCTGCATTGATGGGCTCGGCATACTCGCCCGGAGCCTTGACGGCCAGGAACTTCGCTGGGTCGATCGGCTCGCCCTTGGGACCGAGCGACAGCTCCGCGAGCATCTCGCAAAGCTGGGCGACCAGCCCGCTGGTCCGCGAACGCCGGCCATCAGTTCGCAGCGCCTGCTCCACGCGATGCACTTCGCGCAGCGCCGCGCGGCAGCGATCAAAGGCGACCCGTGCAGCCTCGTTGTCCTGGCGCGTCAGGAGTTGACGACGCGCGACATGGCGCTTGAGGACAGCCGCCGCGGCATGCGGCGCTACCCTGAACGCCAGCCGCACCACCCAGGCTGGTGGCAGGCGCGGCGTGTGCCCAACCCGGCCGGGAAACAGGCAACGAATACCCGGTACGAGCTGTAGGCCACTGTAGAGCAGGAGCAGTCGGTAGATCTCCTGCCGCAGGTCGTTGACCTGGTCCCTGCGAAGGTCCTGCACCGGCAGGTTTTCCCACCAGCAGCCATCGTCCAGGACGCCGAGCGCTTGCAGGGCGTCGTGGCAGGCGAGACGGGCCAGCTCGAACTCCTCCTGTCCGGCCCGGGGAAAGACCGCCTTGGCACTCTCGTCGTACTGCGCCAGCCGGTGGATGCGGTCGCGCCGGCTGGCGATCTCGGCTCGCCGGCCGCGGAGATCGGCATCGGTCTGGTCGGACAGGTAGTTGACGATCCGCTCGAGCTCCGTGTCGGCTTCCCGGTAGGCCGCCGCCGCCACGAGATCGTCAACCTTCTGCTCATCGCGAGCCAAGCGCGCTTTGAGGGTCTCCACGAGATTGCGATGGGCCGCGAGGGAAACCTCGATGTATTCGCGCGCTACCGCCGACAGGACCAAGCGGCCGTCGCCCAGCAATTGCTCGGCTTCGACCAAGGGCGCCTCGCCCAGGATCAGGAATGCGTCATCCCGGTCCTCGTCCCGCCAGCGCATCGCGCTTCGTTCGAGATCGTCCTTGAGGGCGAGCTTCGCTCCATGGGTCTCGAAAAGGGCGCGGGCGCGCGGCCAATGGGTGAGAAGCGCTTCGTGCGCAACGCGCAGAGTGCGCTGGCCGGTCTTCGGATCGGCGTCGATGACGATCAGGCGCGCCTGGTCGAGCGCTTCGATCACCCTGTCGCGAGCCGGCGTGACGAACCCGTCCTCGAGACGGAACTCGGCGCCGACGACCAGATCGGTGTCGCGTCCCCGCCGCGCGAGATTGAAGAGCACGTCGTCGACGGCGCCGGCGATCTCGGCGCTCTCGCCGAGCGCCTTCAACGTCTTGTCCGCCCAGCCGCCGATCGCGCCCTCGAGTCCCCCGGTTCTTTCGTACTGTGCATAGCTGATCGCGCCCGGCGGACGCTGGTCGTCGTCGTACAGGAGCTTCAGGGTGAACTGCAGGAGAGGAAGACAGTCCTGCTGCCGCTTGGCCGCGTCGGTCAGCACGTCCACCAGCGGCAGGTTATCCTTGTCGTGGCCAACAAAGCCGACGCCAGCGAGCTCGGCCGGGCGGCGGATGATCTCGGCGAGGGCGCCCGGCCGCGGTCGTTCGAGACGATACAAGCGATCGCTGCGCGCCAAGTCGGACAGGGCGGCGCTGTCCTCGAGCAACGACAAGAGATCGGAGCGTAGGGTCGCGATCACCCAAACGAGCTGCGTGCGTGCCAGCCGCGACAACGCTTCTGCGAAGACATCGCGCTCCGCCGCCGCCTGGCCGGTGTTCTCCTCGCGCGCCCACAGCAGAAGTCCCTCCAGTTGGTCGACCAGCAGCGCGACGCGCACGCGCCCGCTCGTCTGCGCCTCCCGGGTTAGCGCGTCGGCAATCGCCTCGCTCGCCATCGCCGGATTTGAGAGCAAGCGCTGAGCGAGCTGCGCCACCGTATCGCCGAGGCCGGGAACCGCGGCAGCGAGCGCCTCGGCGAGAGCGAAGATCGGCGAGCGTTTGCCGCGCCACGGCACGACGACGGCGCTGCGCCAGCGGTCGTTGGCGCTGGCCGCTTGCTCGAGGTCGGCGAGCAGGCCGGCACGTGCGAGCGACGACTTTCCCACGCCGCTGCTGCCGTGAACGAGAAGAAAGCTGCAGCCCGCGAGGTCTTGGCGGCGCAAGATCTGCAGCGCCTCTTCCCGCGCTTTGCCCCGGCCCCAGAATATCCTGCGGTGATGGACGTCGAATACATCCAGTCCGCGGAAGGGCGAGCCCTCCCACGCATCGTCGGGATCGGCGCCACGCGGTCTTGTGTCGAGATCGAGTGACCGCAGCAGGTCCTCGATCCGCCCGACGGCCAGCACTTCCGCGCCGAGCCTGCGCAACTGGTCCTGCTCGGGGCGCGCGTCGGCGGCGTTCGCCTCCGGGATGGCGACGACGACGCGTCGTCCATCCGCCGCGGCCGCCCGCAGGCGCTTGTCGCGGGTCAGGAGGCGGAGCTTGTCCTCGACATATCCGACTTCACCGGCCGCCATCTCGAAGTCGACAGTGCCCGTGGCGTACAGGCCTATGGGCGCGCCGTGTTCGCCGCGGCCGGCCAGCCGTTGTGTTTGATGCAACGCGTGCGCCGCCAGGACCGCAAGCTGCCAACTGTCGCCGGTGTCGATCTCCTCCGACAGGTCGATGCGGAACGTACCCTTGGCCTCGACGGGCAGGATGCGGGCCACGCGCTTGCGCACGAAGTCGTCGTAGCTCGCCGAAATCGCCGGCACGGGTGCGAGGCCGCGCCAAGTGAATACTTTCGACTTCCGTAGGGCCACCGGGGCGATCCGCTCCACGTCGATCGCCCCTGCCGTGGTGGCGATCGACACACGAACCTCCTTTGTCATTCCGGCTACCTCAGAAACGCACCGGTGGCGGTCGGGTCGCGCAGAAGGGCCACGAGCTCGGCGTCGGCGGCAATCGCCAGGTCCTTGATCAGTACGATCTCGCCGTCGTCGGGAGGGGGAAGATCGAGTCGTTCGATTCGCTCGTCGCGAGGACGTTCGACGATGAGGGCGCGCGAAATGAACGCCGCGTCGTCAAAACTGAACACGACATAGACCTGGGCGTCGATGCCGACCGAGTTGATCTTGAGAGTGCCGCCAGCGAAGCGCCGCTCGAAATCCGTGCCGTCGTCGGTCGCCGCGGCGATCAGGGCCGGCATCTCGACGACGGCGGAGCCGGCGGCGGCGCGTTCGCCGCCGCGAGACGGCAGTGCGATACTGCGCCGGCGCTTCAGGTCACGGAACAGGTCGCGCAATTCTCGATCGGCGAACAACAGCCGCTGTTGCTCGTGCGTCAGGGCTTTGCCCTCCTCGAGAAAAGCGACAATATCGCCCTCGGTTACGAGCGCCTGCTTCTGTTCGGCAGAGCCGTTCTCCTCATCGATCTCGCGACGCGCCTGGGCAAGCAGTCGGCTTATCTCCCGTGCACCAGCCTCGATCTCGACGGAAGAAAACCCGTCCTTCGCATCCATTTCCTCCAGCGCCTCCAGGAGGAGCTCGCCGAAGCGCTTTTGTTCGCCGGTCATGTCGACCTCTCTATGAATTCTAACACTATTCTGGCGCGGACGGCGCCTGATTTGGGCGGAGCGGTGCCGGGCGCCAAACCTGTTCGACGTGCCAGCCCGACCGATTTGACAGCGGGAGGACGGTCATGGTCCCGTTGTGAAACGAGTGCTCGGGCCAACGGGGGGTGGAAAGATGGGTCGGGCGGACCGGGGCTTGGACGGGCTGCTCGCAAAGCTCGCCGAAAAGTCGTCGCTGGAAAGGCTGCAGTCGCAGTATGCCCGACGGTACCGGCTGCCTCGCGAAGTTGTGGCCGACGCCGTTCAGCAGTCCTTCTACAAGGTGCTCAAGTTCCATGCCGGCAAGGCCTCGGCGCCTCAGACGCTCGAGCAGGCAGAGCGCTTTCTCCACACCGTCATCCGCAACACGCTGATCGATGACATCCGACACTCGGGCGTCATTCGGTTCGTCGAGCTGGATGCCGACTTCTTCGCAGCGCCAGGCAGCGCGGGACAGACCGCGCCGGTCAGGGCCACTGCCGGTCCCGAGGCGGAGATATCGGGGCACGACCAGCCCGAGCCGCTCCTCCAGACAGAGGAAGACGACGCAACAATCGGAGCCGGCGGCAGAAATATCAAACGGGCGGGCCCACCGGCGCTCGAGGACGACATGGTCGAGGCGATCGACAGCAAAACCCTGATGAAGGAGATATTGCTCCAACTCGATCCGAAGTATCGACACGTCGTCGTCCTCCTGCTCGCCGAATGGACGCCAGACGAGATGCACCAGAAGTTCGGCCAGAACGGCTACCGAATGCGCGTGTGGGCTCGCGTCAAGATTTGCCGGATCCTCGCGAGTCTGTCGGCGGCGGGCCATGAGCTGGCGGAAAGATTGCACCACCAGGGCGGCTGCCATCGCATCCTGCAGTCCATCCGGGGGACTGCAGCTCCCACCAGCGCTTAGGCCCAGGTACCTCATCCGGAAACCCTATGAGCCGCCGCGCGTGACGAAGTGAAGGCCGGCTTCCGCAGCCCTGGCAATGTCGCGCGTGCCTTCTGCGCCAAACCTGAAACCGGCAGAGAGGGCGCCGAGGCGCTCTCGGGGTGTGCCGTGGTGCTGCCGACTCGTGGTCGCCATGTCCCCCCTATTGTGCAGCTCACGAGCGAGGACGCTCAGATCAAGATTGGGATGCTCAGCTTTGCGCTGAGCCATGTAGTAGCCGCACAGGAAGTCGGCATGCAGTTCGACCGGCTTGACCGTCGTGCTCCGGGCAAGAAGCTTGTCCCTGTAGCCGTTGAACATCTGGTGGATGTGCCCGAATTCGTGGGCGCAAATGCCAATGACCGTCATGCCGCCGTCGCCTCTCGCCATGGTTTGGCCGAAAAGACGTATCCCCATCATGACGGTGCCGGGTCCGTTTCCGACCAGGGTGTCGGACATGGCAAAGGCGTTCGGTGAGTTTCCGTCGTCGAAAAAGGCAAATCCCGGGCTGACCCGGAAGGTGCTTGCCAGACGAGCCAAGGCGATGCCCAAAAAGCGATCCGTTTCAGCATCTCCCGAACTCGTTGCAATTCTCCGCGGGAAGTTGGCGGCGTCGCTGCCGAACGTGGCCCGCTGACAGTGCGAGCAGCCATCGGTTGCGGCGAGCTGTGCCCAGGCTTGCCCGGCGGCGGCGGCAGGCAGGGCGATGGCGCCGAGGCCGGCACCTAGCAGGGATCGACGGTTCAGTGTCCTCACGGCGTTCTCCATCAGTAGCTAATGGACTGACGGGCGACGGCCGCGGGATTGACAGGACGGAGGGCAAAAAAAGTGGGCTGGACATGCGCATTCAGCCGGCCGGCGATATCCGTAGAGTCGCGGCCCGTGCCAGCAGAAGCGTGCGACCGGTCGCTGGTTGCCGAAGTCTCGAATACCTTTCACCTATCCCAAAAAGTTTTCCCGGCCTGTCAATCCTGCGAGCGCCGCTCGTCAATCCAGCAGAGGGGGAATGGTTCCTGCCTCAACATCGAATAGGAAATAAAGCAATGTCCATCGAAACGCTCAGCATCACGGAAGAGAACGCGCTGCGCTACGAAGTCTCCGACGAGGAGATGGAGGTCGCCGCGCAGGAAACCGCGATGTCCTACACCCACCAGACGTCGGCCTATAACCGCTGCTGCCGCTAAGCGCACAGCACCCTGCAGGAGGCCGCCCCACAAGGGCGGCCTTTTGCAAGCAAAGTGCCGGCAAGCCAAGGGGAGGAAGTCACCGATGACGGCGACGCACGAGTGCTGCGGATGCCAGGATGGGACCGAAGGAGGCTCAAGACCCGCTCGTGGGACTTGGGCGGCCAACTCGCCGAATTTGCGGCTTTGCCCGAATTGGCGTCCGAACCGAGGCGGGTTCGTACGGTCAGGTGGCTGGGGGACCAGGATTCGAACCTAGACTAACCGGGTCAGAGCCGGTTGTTCTACCGTTAAACTATCCCCCAGCAGGGGCCGTCGGCCGGGCACGATGTAGCGGCCGAAGCGCGGCTTTGCAAGCGTCTGACTGCGGCGGTTTTGCGGCCGCCCGCCGAGCCGGCGCCCCCGGCCACTCAGGATTCTCCTCGCCGCCTGAACGCCTTGTCGCTACCATGATCGACTGCCATGGGGGCGCAAGGGACGGAGCGGGCGTGACGGTATCGGAGCACATAGGCGGGTGGCGGCGTGGCCGGTTCGCCCATACCTATGCGGCCATCGATCTCGGCACCAACAATTGCCGCCTGCTGATCGCCCGCGCCTCGGCCACCGGCTTCGATGTCGTCGACGCGTTCTCGCGCCCGGTGCGGCTGGGCGAGGGCATCGGCGACCGCGAGCAGCTCTGCGAGGCGGCGATCGGGCGCACCCTGGACGCGCTCGCGGTCTGCGCCACGAAGATCCAGCGCGCCGGCGTCACTCGCTCGCGCCACATCGCCACCGAAGCCTGCCGCCGCGCCGCCAACGGCGCGGATTTCCTGTCGGCGGTGCGCGATCGCATCGGCCTGGAGCTCGAGATCATCAGTCCGGCCGAGGAGGCCCGCCTGGCGCTGGCCAGCTGCCAGTCGCTGATCGATCCGGCGCGGCCCTACGGCCTGCTGGTCGATATCGGCGGCGGCTCGACCGAGGTCGTCTGGGTGATGGTGCGGGAGCGGCCCGACCTGCCCTGCGGGCTGGAGCTGGGCATCGTCGACATGGTGTCGATCCCCTGGGGCGTGGTGACCTTGACCGAGGCGCTGCTCTGCGGCCAGCCGCGCGAGCGGCCGCTCGACGATGGCGTCTACGAGGGCATGGTCAGCCTGATCCAGAACGCGCTCAGGCCCTTCTGCGCCGCCAACAGCGTGCTCAAGCGCGCCCGGTCGGGCGAGGTGCAGATGATCGGCGCCTCGGGCACCGTCACCACCATGGCCGCCCATCACCTCGGCCTGCGCCGCTACAGCCGCGCCGCGGTCGACGGCGCGTCGCTGGCGCGCGACACGGTGCTGCGCATCGGCGCCGAGCTCTCGCGCATGTCGGTGCGCGAGCTCACCCAGGTGCCGTGCATCGGCACCGACCGTGCCGACCTGGCCTTGGCCGGCGGCGCGATTTTCGAGGCGGTCTGCCGGATGTGGCCGGTGGGCAGCGTGCGCGTGGCCGACCGCGGCCTGCGCGAGGGCGTGCTGGTCGACCTGATGCGCGAGGCCGATCGCGAGTCCGATCCGCTCTGCGCGCGCGACGACTGCTGACCGTGGTGGCGAAGAAACAGGGCGGCAAGGGAGGCACCCGCTTCACCGGCCGCGGCCAGACCGTGCGCGTGAAGACCGCGCGCGGCCGCAAGATCGGCTCGACCCTGTGGCTCGAGCGCCAGCTCAACGATCCCTACGTGCAGGAAGCCAAGCGGCAGGGCTATCGCTCCCGCGCGGCATTCAAGCTGCGCGAGATCGACGATGAGCTGCGCTTCCTGAAGCAAGGCGCGCGCGTGGTCGATCTCGGCTGCGCGCCCGGCGGCTGGACCCAGGTCGCGGTCGAGCGGGTGAAGCCGGAGAAGGGCGGGCAGGTGGTCGGCATCGACATCACCGCCATCGACCCGATCCCCGGCGCCGAGATCCTGCATCACGATTTCATGGCCGACGACGCGCCCGAATTGCTGCGCACCAGGCTCGGCGGACCGACCGATGTGGTCCTGAGCGACATGGCCGCCGCCGCGACCGGCCATCCGCAGACCGACCACGCGCGCATCATGGCGCTGGCCGAGGCGGCGCATGCGTTCGCGCGCGAGGTGCTGCGGCCGGGCGGCGTCTATGTCGCCAAGGTGCTGCGCGGCGGCACCGAGCGTTCGCTGCTGGAGCAGCTCAAGCGCGATTTCGAGAAGGTCAGGCACATCAAGCCGCCGGCCAGCCGCGCCGACTCGGCGGAAATGTACGTCGTCGCGACGGGCTTCCGCGGTGGCGGAGAGAAATAGCGCTTCCTTCTCCCCGCGAAGGCGGGGAGAAGGTGCCGAGCGTTAGCGAGGCGGATGAGGGGCTTCCTCGCACAACAACAACGATCGTCGTCGTTGGCACTCAGCGAAGCCCCTCATCCGGCCTTCGGGCACCTTCTCCCCGCCTTCGCGGGGAGAAGGAGTGAGAGGAGAGAATCCACCATGACCATCGGCATGTATTCGGCCTCGGTGCCGGTCTTCCAGCGCCAGTTGCGCGCTCTGGGCAATGTCCTCGACAAGGGCACGGCCTTTGCCGCCTCGAAGAAGATGAAGGACGATGTCATCCTGCAGCTCAGGCTCTATCCCGACATGCTGCCCTTCGTGAGCCAGATCCGTATCGCATCGGACTTCGCCAAGAACACCCCGGCGCTGCTGGCCGGCGTCGAGCCGCCGAAGTTCGAGGACAACGAGGCGACCCTGGCGGAGTGCAAGGCGCGAATCGACAAGACGCTGGCCTATATCGGCGATTTCCGCCGCGAGCAGATCGACGGCAGCGACGGCAAGGACATCACCCGCACCATCGCCGGCAACCCGATGACCTTCAAGGGCGAGGTCTATCTCGAGCACTTCGCCATGCCGAACTTCTACTTCCACGTCACCACCGCCTACGCGATCCTGCGCAGCATCGGCGTCGAGATCGGCAAGCGCGACTTCATCGGCGGGCTGCAGTAGCCGGCGCGGGCGGAACCGCTGTTGCCGATGGCGGTGAAAAGGCTCAGGCTCCGACAACGGCGGACGCGAAATCTGAGCCGCCGGGAGGGAGGCTGACATGTCCTTGCGCAAGTTCATCATCGAACGGGATATTCCCGCGGTCGGCTCTTTCGAGCGCGAGCAGTTGCGCGGCGCGGCGGCGAAATCGAACGAAGTGCTGCGCGGCCTCGGCCCCGACATCCAGTGGCTCGAGAGCTTCGTCGCGGCCGACAAGACCTTCTGCGTCTACCTCGCCAAGGACGAGGACGTCATCCGCAAGCACGCCGAGATCAGCGGCTTCCCGGCGACCAAGATCACCGAGGTCCGCAAGATGATCGATCCCACAACCGAGCGCGCCTCCTGACCATTGCCGCCCGGCGCTGAACGCCGTTTCAGGCAACGCGGGTGCTGCAAGGTCCTTTGCCAATGCGGTTCATTGCGCCGGAACCTGACTGCGCGCAACGAAAAGCCGGAGCCTTGCAAAACAAGCGAGACACAATATCTAGCTAGCTCCTTGGCATCGGGGCCGCGATGTGTATGATGGCGCGCCATCCCAAGGGATACGCGGGTGGCGATGGCGCCATCCATTGCTGGACGAGGTGGCGGCCATGGACATTCAGGAAGCATTGACGTTCGACGACGTCCTCCTGAAGCCAGCCGCCTCGGCGGTGCTTCCCCACCAGACACAGACGAAGACGAAGCTCACGCGCACGGTCGAGCTCGGCATTCCGCTGATCTCGGCGGCGATGGACACCGTCACCGAGGCCAACATGGCGATCGCCATGGCGCAGGCCGGCGGCCTGGGCGTGGTGCACAAGAACTTCGACATCGAGACCCAGGCCAACGAGGTGCGCAAGGTCAAGAAGTTCGAAAGCGGCATGGTGGTGAACCCGCTGACCATCGAGCCCGACGCGACGCTTGCCGACGCGCTGAAGCTGATGGCGGCCTACAACATCTCCGGCGTGCCGGTGGTCGAGAAGAGCGGCAAGCTGGTCGGTATCCTCACCAACCGCGACGTACGCTTCGCCACCGACGAGAGCACGCTGGTGAGTGCGCTGATGACCAAGGACAAGCTGGTCACGGTGCAGGAGGGCGTCAGCCGCGACGAGGCCAAGCGGCTGCTGCACCAGCGGCGCATCGAGAAGCTGCTGGTGGTCGACAACGAGTATCGCTGCGTCGGCCTGATCACGGTCAAGGATATTGAGAAGGCGAACAAGCATCCCTTCGCCTGCAAGGACGAGAAGGGCCGCCTGCGCGTGGCCGCCGCCACCGGCGTGGGCGACGACGGCTATCGCCGCGCCGAGGCGCTGCTCGACGCCGATGTCGACATCATCGTCGTCGATACCGCGCACGGCCATTCGCGCGGCGTGCTCGAATCGGTGAGCCGCATCAAGAAGCTCAGCAACTACGCCCAGGTGATCGCCGGCAACGTCGCCACCGCCGAGGGCACGCGCGCGCTGATCGACGCCGGTGCCGATGCGGTGAAGATCGGCATCGGTCCGGGCTCGATCTGCACCACGCGCATCGTCGCCGGCGTGGGCGTGCCGCAGCTCACCGCGATCATGGAATCGGCCGAGGTGTGCCATGCCGCCGGCGTGCCGGCGATCGCCGATGGCGGCATCAAGTATTCCGGCGACCTCGCCAAGGCGATCGCCGCCGGCGCCGACGTCGCCATGATCGGCTCGCTGCTCGCCGGCACCGACGAGAGCCCGGGCGAGGTCTTCCTCTACCAGGGGCGTTCGTACAAATCCTATCGCGGCATGGGCTCGATCGGTGCCATGGCGCGCGGATCGGCCGACCGCTACTTCCAGCAGGAAGTCGCCAACACGCTGAAGCTGGTGCCCGAGGGCATCGAGGGCCGCGTCGCCTACAAGGGCCCGGTGGGCACCGTGATCCACCAGCTGGTCGGCGGCCTGAAGGCGGCGATGGGCTACACCGGCAATGGCTCGATCGCCGAGATGCAGACCAATTGCCGGTTCCTGAAGATCACCGGCTCGGGCCTGCGCGAGAGCCACGTGCACGATGTCGACATCATGCGCGAGGCGCCGAACTACCGGCAGAACATGTAGGGCGCGAACGGCCGCGAGGATCGTCGGAGACGAGGAGATCGTGCGCGGCATGCAGCTGTGGCTGTTGATCGGCGCGGCGGCGATCGTGGCGGTGGCCGGTGCGTGGTGGCTGCTCGGCAGCCGTGACGATGCGATGGCGCGGCGGGATCTGCCGGGTTTCGGCCAGGTCGACGTGCCCCGGCGTCTCGAGGGGCGCCAACCCGACGTCTCGGCGCGAATCGCGGTCTTCCGTTTCGACCTGATCGCCGGCGGCTTCGCCTTCATGGGCAGCATCACGCCGGTGCGCGAGCGGCTTGTGATCGTCGCCTGGGATCGCGCCGCGGGCGACCGCGTCGGCGCCATCGGCGAGGCGCGCGACCTCGTGACCGAGCGGGTCGAAGGATTGCGCTGGCGCGTCGAAGGCAACGTCGAGCGCGGCGAGGGGACCTATGTCGTCAACACGCGCGAGCGGCCCTCGCGGCTGACGCTGCTGGTCGTCGAGGCCGAGGCGATCGTGATCGCGCACCGCATATGGGTCGAGGACTCGCGGCCTGACGAGTCGGTCGAGCTGGTGCGCCGGATCGCCGGATCGTTCCGGCGCGATCCGCAGCGGGCGCCGTCCTCGCGCTGAGCGATCGCGGGCGATGGCCGTCCAGCTCGATCATCTCGTCGCCGGAAGCTGGATGCGTCTGTTGCGCCCCGTGGTGGACGCCGCGCGCCGCGCCTTTGCCGAGGGTAGCGTCTGGCACATCGAGGCGATCGACGCCGATATCGCGACGATGAAGGTTACCCTGCGGCTGCGGTCATGCGACGGCGAGGCGGCCGTCCTGTGCCTCGACCTGCGGGCGCCGGATGGTCCGCGGCTCGGGCGCATGCGCGACTGGTTCGAGGTGATCGATCCGCCTGTAGACTCGCGACCCGAGTTGCCGCGTCCCCGAGACCTGTCGGCGCTCGCGGAAGCATTGCGGTCGGACGACCTCGTTGCGGCGGAATCGAGGCTGCGCGCGCTCGCCAGGGACTACGAGGGCGAAAGGCTTCAGCTCTTCGCCGAGCGTCTCGAGGGCGTCGCCCGCGAGCTCGCGGCGGTCGATCACGCCCGGGCGGCGTGGCTCTACGAACGGGCCATCGACGCCTGGTACGGCTGGGGTGCCATGGCGACCAGCGGCGGCGACGGCGCCGCCCGCGCGCCGCGCATCGAGGCGGCGCGGGCGCGCCACGCCGCGTTCCTCGCGGGCATCCGCGCTTGAGCGGTGGATGCGTCAGAGCTTGAGGCCGTTCTCGCGCGGCAACGGCTTGATCGCCGGGTATTCGGTCAGCGTGCTGGCCGCGGCCTTGCGGCCGCCGGTGAGGCGGCCGGTGCCGTCGATCGGCAGCGACACGTCGAACTTGGCGATTCGATGGGTGGAATGGGTGCCGAACAGGCGTGCCGCGGGGCCGCTGTCGCGGCCGCCCGTGGTGCGGCCGTCGATGAGGATGGCGCTCAGCTTGGAGCGGTAGCAATAGACGAAGACCTCGAGATTCGGGAAGTTGTCGCCGAGCACGTCGCCGCTGATGTTGAGTTGCCCCGGCGTCGAGAAGTTGGCCTTGACGTTGACGTAGGTGTCGACGTCCGGCGCGCCGGGCACGAGGGGGTTGCCGCCCTCGGTGCAGGCGCTGAACTCGATGCCGCTGGTCGTCTGCTTCTTGGTGAAGGTCATCTTCACCTTCGACGTGCCGTGGACCGATCCGCCGAGCACGCCGTAGAGGGTGGTGCCGCTGCTGCCGGCGTTGGCACGCACCGCCTCGGCCTGGTTGAACAGGACGCAGCCGTAGGTGCGGCACGGATCGCCGATCGCGCCCGACGCCTGGGTGCGGGTATCGCCCTCGAACTCGCCGATGCCGATGTCGCCGAAGCGGGTGAAGGGCGCGTAGCGGCGGAACCAGAAGCCATAGGGAATTTGATCGTCGGCCATGGAACGCTCCGTTGGCGAAGGGGTTGATCGACGCTCAGGCGCTGTGGTTGGGCACGGCCGACACGTAGCCGAAGAAGTTGCTGACGATCTTGCTTGTATCGAAGCCGATCATGTTTTTGGTCTTGCCCCAGGTCCAGATCTTGAGGCCGACCTTGCTGCCGTGGATGCCGTCGCCGCCGGTCAGCACGACCCAGTGATTGGCGATCGTCATGACGCCGCCCGACCGCCCCGGGTGGTTGACCATGTCGGCGTTGACGAACAGGCAGACGCGGCGGCGCTGCCCGACGAGGCCCAGCGCCGTCTTCAGCGTGTCGGCGCCCTTGGTGAAGAAGACGTTGGTCTCGTTGTTGACCTGGTTGTAGCGGGCCTTCTCGAACCAGCTGGCCAGCTTGCCGGGCATGGTGATGCCGGCGGCCTTGTCGGACGAGTCCTGGTAGTCGAACAACGTGTTCTCCGAATCGCGCAGGCTGGCCAGCGCCACCCAGTCGACAGGCTTGATGCCCGTGGGATTGGCGTTGAGGCAGTCCTTCGACGGCTTGACCTCCAGGCCGTGGATGCGCGCGCTGCCCTTCAGGTACATCTGGGTGACGTAGGTCACCCAGGTCTCGGGATGGTCCTTGATCAGGCAGTAGAGGAAGCTGGCGGGCCCGCACAGGCTGGCATCGCCCTGGTCGATCATGTCGGGGTTGGCGAGCCGGTTGCGGATGCCCAGCAGCACTTGGTCGCGGCTGAGATGGGGAAAGGCGCCGTTGCCGCTGCCGGCGGCGAATGAGGCGATGATCGATTCGACGGACACGGTGGCTCCCCGCTGGCGTTGTTCATTGAGGCGAACATGCCAGCGCCGGGTCACCGCGGTGTCTCGCGCGGCCGGTCGAATTGTAACGTGTGTTTCTTGGGGCCCGGCGCTCTAGGGATGCGCCTCGAGCCAGCGCGCGATCACATCGGCGGTGAGCCTGTTGCCGGCGGCGTTCATGTGGGTGCCACCGTAATTGCCGGCGATGCCGTGCGCGCGCACCGCCTCGGCGACGGCGGCGAAGGTGTCGATGGTCTCGATGCCGCGTGCTTTGGCGCAGGCGGCGACGGCCTGGACCACCGCGACCTCGTTGCGCCGGAAATGCTCGGCCTCCCAGGTCTGCCGCGAGTACTGCGCCACCAGCACGACCCGGACATGGTCGCGATCGCGCAGCGCGGCCAGGCGGTCCATCAGCAGGCAGGCGACCTTGTCGCCATAATCGTGCGCCGGCACGATCTGGCTCGGCTGGCCGCGGCGCCACCACGGCATGTAGCCCAGCCGGCGCATGGCGACGTCCATCAGGTAGGAATAGCCCAGCACGCGGCGCAGCAGGTCGGGTCGCGGATCGAGCTGAGGCGCGGGCAGGGGCACGTTGCGCAGCACCAGCCTGCCGTTGTCGATCTCGAAATAGGGCTTCTCCAGGCCCCACAGGATGCGCATGCGCGCGCGATCGACGTCGTCGGCGATCATGCCCACGAGCAGGGTCGCGGACTCGAATTTCGGCACCAGAAGCTCGGCGCGCAGCACCACCTGGTCGATGCCGTAGCCCGCCACGGCGGCGTTCAGCACGCGCCGCCCCAGCGCCGTCTCGAGGAAGGCCGGCCAGGCCGCATCGTCGCCGACCTGCGCGCCGAAGGCGTAGGAATCGCCGACCACCAGGACCGGCGGCAAGGCGTCCGACGGCGGCTTCTGTCCCTTGTTGTGCAGGCGCATGCCGTCGGCGCCGAAGCTCTGCTGGAACTGCTGGTCCTCGCCGCTGTAGCCCGGGTTCGGCACGTAGCCGAGCGTCGGATCGGGGCGCATGACATGCCAGCGGCCGGTCCATTGCTCCTGGTCGGAGACGTAGTTGCGGAACTCCCACAGCGTGCCGCCATTGCCCAGCAGGCGCACGCCGATCTCGGCGCCGACAAAGCCGACGAGGATGCTGACCAGGCTCACCAGGGTGTTGATCAGCGCGCTGCGCATCAGGGTCGCAACGCCGGATCGGATCCGTGCATCGATTGACTTCCGCGCCGGCGGGTGGAACTAGAGCGCCAACCTATCATGACCCACTACCGCCTACATCTGCGGGCCGCGCCGC
>JBFXAZ010000105.1:0-19611 GCA_050183765.1 Reyranellaceae bacterium
CACAGAAATATTAGTATCGATTTGATCGGCAACCTGCGGCGTGCCAACACTCCAGTTGCTTGCTTGTCCATGCGGTAAAGAAACCGGGATGACCCTCACGTGACCGCTTTGGATGATCGCGATGCGTTATCGCGCGACCGTACCCTGCGACGGCAGCTTGCCCTCCAGCGCGACAGGCGACCCGCGGCTCCTTTGCTGTCGCTGCTGGTACCTGTCTTCAACGAGGAAGAGTCGATCGCCCTTTTCCTTGATTCGGTTTCCGCCGTCCTGGAGCGTGACGGGCTTCGCTACGAGGTCGTCTTCATAAACGACGGCTCGCGCGACAACACGCTGGCCTGCCTGCTTGACCGAGGCGCTCTTGACGCGCGGATTCGAATCGTCAACCTGTCGCGCAATTTCGGCAAGGAGGCGGCCCTGACCGCCGGCATCGACCATGCGCGCGGCGACGTCATCGTGCCGATGGACATCGATTTGCAGGATCCGCCGGAGCTGATCGGGCGCTTCATGGCCCGGTGGCGCGAAGGCTACGATATTGTCTGCGGCGTGCGCTCCCGGCGGGCCTGGGATACCATTGGCAAGCGAGTCTCGGCAGGTTGGTTCTACAAGATCTTCAACTGGATGTCGCCGTTGTCCATACCAGCTGATGTCGGCGATTTCCGGTTGGTCGACCGGCGCGCCGTCGAGGTATTGCGCCAGTTGCCCGAGCGGAACCGGTTCATGAAAGGTCTGTTCGCCTGGGTCGGCTTCAATGCGATCGGTGTACCCTACGAACGGCCCCGGCGCGCCGCCGGCTCCAGCAAGTTCAATCTCTGGCGCCTGTGGAATTTCGCGCTTGATGGTGTGGTGAGCTTCTCGACCGTGCCGTTGAGGGTTTCGTTCTATGTCGGCATGTTGATCGCGGTGGCTGCCTGCCTGTATGCCTTATTCATCGTCACTCGAGTCCTGATTTTCGGCGTCGATACCCCGGGTTATGCATCGTTGCTGATCGCGGTCCTGTTGATGGGGGCCATTCAACTCCTGTCTCTTGGCATCATCGGCGAGTATCTCGGCCGCCTTTTTCTGGAGGCCAAAGGTCGGCCAATCTATGTAGTGGAAGGTGTATACGAAAGCAGGGAATCGGCCGAGGTGTCGTAGCGCTCGCATCATGGACCTCAAGGAAGAAGAAATCCTGGGCGGCGATATCGGTCGGCACTGGTATTATCGCTCGAAGGCCGCCGCGCTCGAATGTCTGAGCCGTCGCCTCGTTGTCCGGACCATTCTCGATGTCGGGGCGGGATCGGGGTTCTTCTCGCGCTACCTTCTGGCAAGGACCAGCGCCAGCACTGCTTTTTGCGTCGACATCGGCTACGCCGGCGACCGCGACGACAATGAGGCAGGCAAGCTCATATTCTTCCGCCGCGATATCGGCATGACCCATTGCGATCTTGTGCTGATGATGGATGTGCTGGAGCATGTCGACGATGACGTCGGTCTGGTACGCCACTACGCGGGCAAGGTGCCATCTGGTGCGTACTTCCTGGCGACAGTGCCTGCCTTCCAGTTCCTCTGGAGCGGGCACGATGTATTTCTCGAGCACAAGCGACGCTATCGGTTGCCGGACATTGAGAACACGATGCGTGAGGCGGGTCTTCAGGTCGCGGCCGGAGCCTATTATTTTGGCTTTATCTTTCCGCTGGCCGCTATCGTGCGCCTAGCCTCGCGTGATACGGCCCGACCACGTAGCGGCCTTTCCCGGCACAGCGCCATTGTGAATTCCGTCCTGACCGCCATTTGCGCGGCCGAACTGCCATTGTTTCGGGCCAACCGCCTGGCGGGATTGACGGCCTTCGTGCTGGCAAGGAAGCCCTGATCCGCGATCCTGCAGCGGGCTGGTGCACCGCTGGCGAGCATTCGCTCGGCGCTCAGGCTGCGGCTTCCGGTGGCGGCTCGGATGGCGGAGCTTCGGGTTGCGGCAGCGCGCGGCCGTCGTCGCGCAGGGCGACGTAGATCGCCGGGATCACCAGCACGGTGAGCAGGGTCGAGGAGGCCAGCCCGAACAGGAGCGAGATGGCGAGCCCCTGGAAGATCGGGTCGAGCAGGATGGTGGCCGCGCCGATCATGGCCGCCAGCGCGGTCAGCAGGATCGGCTTGAAGCGCACCGCGCCGGCCTCCAGCAGGATCTCGCGCAGGCTGCGATCCTCGCCGCTCGCCGCGCCGTGGCGGATGAAGTCGACCAGCAGGATCGAGTTGCGCACGATGATGCCGGCGAGCGCGATGAAGCCGATCATCGAGGTCGCCGTGAACGGCGCGCCGAACATCCAGTGGCCGAGCAGGATGCCGATCAGGGTCAGGGGAATGGGCGTGAGGATCACCAGCGGCAGGCGGAAGCTGCCGAACTGGGCGACGACGAGGACGTAGATTCCGAGAATCGCGACGGCGAAGGCGGCGCCCATGTCGCGGAAGGTGACGTAGGTGATCTCCCATTCGCCGTCCCACAGCAGGGTCGGCCGCGACTCGTCCGTGGGCTGGCCGTGCAGGCTGATCACGGGCTTCGGCAGCGCCCCCCAATTGTGGGCATCGACGCGCTTTGCGACGTCGAGCATGGCGTAGATCGGCGCCTCGTAGGCGCCGGCGAGCTCGGCCATCAGCATGTCGGCGAAGCGCCCGTCGCGGCGGAAGACGAGGGGCGAGCCCGCCTCGGTCGTCGCGCGTACCAGCTCGCCGAGCTCGACCACGCCCCTGTTGCCGGGCAGCGCGTTCGCCGGCGCCGGCGTCGCCGCCAGCGCCTCGTTCCAGGCGAGGTCGCTCTTGGGCAGGCGGACCGAGATCTCGATCGGGTTGCGATCCTCGCCGCGATGCGAGTAGCCGACCGGGATGCCGCCCATCAGCAGCTGGATGGTGTCGTAGACGTCGCGCTGCTCGACGCCGAAGAACTCGAGCCGGTCCTGGTCGATCGACAGGCGCAGCCGCGGCCGCGGCGCGCCGACGGAATCGTCCATGTCGACAATGTAGGGCACGGACGCGAAGACCTTCTTCATCTCGGCCAGCACGGCCCGCCGGGTCGCGGAATCCGGCCCGTAGATCTCGGCCAGCAGGGTGGCGAGCACGGGCGGCCCGGGCGGGACCTCGACCACCTTGACGACGGTACCGCTCGGCACGGCCAAGCGCTTGAGACGTTCGCGCAGGTCGAGCGCGATGGCATGGCTGGAGCGCGAACGCTCGCCGCGCGGCGCGAGATTGACCTGCAGATCGCCCAGCTCGGGCGCCTGGCGCGCGTAGTAGTGCCGCACGAGCCCGTTGAAATTGAACGGTGCCGGCGTGCCGGCATAGGCCTGGATCGAGCGCACCTCCGCGAGCTGGCGCGCCACGTCGGCGGCGGCGGTCAGCACGCGCTCGGTGTCCTCCAGCGTGGCTCCCTCGGGCAGATCGACGACGATTGCGATTTCCGACTTGTTGTCGAAGGGCAGCAGCTTGACGGTCACCGCCTTGGTGACGAAGAGCAGGGTGACCAGCATCGTCGCCGCGCCGACGGCGGCGAGGAAGATCCATGCCGCCCGG
The DNA here is from genome assembly GCA_050183765.1 of Reyranellaceae bacterium. Lineage (GTDB taxonomy): Bacteria > Pseudomonadota > Alphaproteobacteria > Reyranellales > Reyranellaceae > JAFAZJ01. The sequence continues at coordinate 3,538 of JBFXAZ010000105.1, forward strand.
CGTGTCCGGATCACCGGGGTCGCCACGCGGCGATAGAGCCGGCCGAGGATGCCCTCGCCATGCGCGGCGCCATGCTGGGCGCCATGCCCGGGCGCCTTGCCGTTGTCGCGATACAGCCGCGTCATCAGCCAGGGGGCGATGACCATCGCGACGAAGAACGAGAAGAGCATGGCGGCCGAAGCATTGGCCGGGATCGGCGCCATATAGGGCCCCATCAGGCCCGACACGAAGAGCATCGGCAGCAGCGCCGCGATCACGGTCAGGGTCGCGACGACGGTGGGGTTGCCCACTTCGGCCACCGCCTCGATCGCCGCGGCCAGGCGCGGGCGTCCGTCGTTCATCGCCCAATGGCGGGCGATGTTCTCGACCACGACGATGGCGTCGTCGACCAGGATGCCGATCGAGAAGATCAGGGCGAACAGGCTGACGCGGTTGATCGTGTAGCCCATGAGGTTGGCGGCGAAGAGGGTCAGCACGATCGTGGTCGGAATGACCACCAGCGTGACCAGCGCCTCGCGCCAGCCGACGGCCAGCGCGATCAGCACGACGATCGACAGCGTGGCCAGCCCGAGGTGGAACAGCAGCTCGTTGGCCTTCTCGTTGGCCGACTCGCCGTAGTCGCGGGTGATCGCGACATCGATGTCGCCGGGCAGAAGCCGCCCCTGCAGCGTCGCGATCCGCGCGCGCAGCGCCTCCGAGACCACCACGGCGTTGGCGCCGGCGCGCTTGGCGATGGCGACGCTGACGGCGGGCGTCGTGCTCCAGGTGCCGTCACTCTGGCGGCCGATGTTCCAGACGCGATGCTCGCCGAGGCTCGTGCCGATCACGACGGTGGCGACGTCGCGGACATAGACCGGACGATTGTCGCGCGTCGTCACCAGCAGCAGGCCGATGTCGGGCACGCCCGAAAGCGTCTGGCCCGCGGTGACGGTGCGCATGGTGCCGGCATCGCGAATCTGGCCGGCGGGGAACGAGCGGTTGGCGTCGCGCACCTTGGCGACGAGCTGCTGCAGGGTGACGCCGTAGAGCGCCAGCTTCTCCGGGTCCGGTTCGACCCGGATCTGCTGCTGGTCCCCGCCGGATATGTAGGTCAGGCCGACATCCTCGACCTTCATCAGCTCGGCGCGCAGCTTGTCGGCGAGCTCGAAGAGATCCTTCTCGCTCCAGCGCGCCGCCGCGAGCGGCTTGGGCGACAGGGTGGCCACGACCACGGCCACGTCGTTGATGCCGCGGCCGACGATCAGCGGTTCGGGGATGCCGACGGGAATGCGGTCGTAGTTCGCGCGGATCTTCTCGTGGACGCGCAGGATCGCATCCTCCGCCCGGGTGCCGACGACGAAGCGGGCGGTGACGGTCAGGCGGTCGTCGCTGGTCTGGCTGTAGACGTGCTCGACGCCGTCGATGCCCTTGACGATCGCCTCGAGCGGCTTGGTGACCAGCTCGACGGCGTCCGGCGCCTTCAGGCCGTCGGCGCGCACGCTGATGTCGACCATCGGCACGCTGATCTGCGGCTCCTCCTCGCGCGGGATCGTGATCATCGCGATGAAGCCGACGGCGAGCGCCGCCAGCAGGAACAGCGGCGTGAGCGGGGAGCGGATCGTCGCCTGCGTCAGGCGACCGGAGATGCCGAGGTTCACGGCTTCACCAGGACATCACCGGCATTGAGGCCCGACAGGATCTCGATTCCGTCGGCGAGATCCGGACGCGGCTGCGGCCGTCCGCGCTGGACGGGCACATCGATCGTGCCGGTGCCGCGGCGCAGCTTGACGTAGTCGACCCCGAAACGCGTCGAGATCAGGCTCTCGGGGATGACGACGGCGTCGCGTTGCCCGGCCGAGACCCAGACGCGGATGCGCTGGCCGACGAAATAGTCGCCAAGGCCCTGCAGGCTCGCGTCGGCCACCACGCGGCCCTCCTCGATCTGCGGGTAGACGAGCTGGAGTGTTCCGAAGCGCGGCCGCGATTCGCCCGAATCGCCGGCATCGACACGGATCGTGTCGCCGGCCTTGAGGAAGCGGGCGTGCCGCTCGGGCACCCGCAGCCGCAGCACGAAGTTCTGTTCGGCGATATCGGCGACCGGCTCGCCCGGCAGGATCACGGCGCCCGCGGTCAGCCGCACCTTGAGGATTCGGCCCGCGACGGGCGCCAGCACGGCGCCCTCGGCAAGCTGCTGCTGGACGACCGAGCGTTCGGCGACGCGCGCCTGCAGCGCATTGCCGGCGACGGTGAACGTCGTCCTGGCCTCGTCGAGGCGTGTGCGCGGCACAGCGCCGCGACCGAAGAGTTCCTCCGCGCGCGCGAGGTCCATCTTCGCCTGCGCCAGCTGCGCTTCGAGTCCGGCGATCTGCGCATCGAGCGACCTGAGCTGCAGCGCAAGCTTCTCGTCGCCGACCGCCGCGAGCACCTGGCCCAGCTTTACCTGATCGCCTTCCTTGACGGCGAGTTCCGCCACGGTGCCGCCGATGCGCGCTCTCGCCGGCACGATGCGCCGGCTTTCGACGGTGGCGAACACCGCCTTCTGATCGGCCACCGGCGTCAGCGCCACGGCAAACGACTGCTGTGCCTTGACCGGCTGCACCAGGAAGACGGCCAGGATCGCAGCGGCCATGCGCGCGCGCATTCTTCTCTCCACAAACGGCCATGCGCCCGCATTGGCGAGCATCGACGCCATGCAGAATTGCCGAATGTTGCGCGGCGTTCCTTGACCCAGGTCAAACCCACCCGCGCGCGGAGCGTCTAGAAAATTGCCTATCACCACTGTGGAGCCGGCAAGGCCGCTGAAGAGGTGCTCTGAACAACGAGGAGGGATGGCATGGCCGAGATTGTCGTGCTCGGAAATGGCCTCAGCGGGACGCTGATGGCCTATGAGCTGGTTCCGCAACTGCGGCGCGATGACCGCCTGACCGTGATCGGCCAGGGCACGCACTATCAGTTTGTTCCGTCCAACCCGTGGCTCGCGGTCGGCTGGCGCGATCGCAAGGACATTGAAGTCGATATCGAAGAGGTCATGCGCCGCAAGGGCATCCGTTACCTGGGCCAGGGCGCGCGGCGGGTTCACCCCGGGGAGAACCGGATCGAGCTCGAGGACGGATCGTTCCAGCCCTACGACTATCTCGTGATCGCGACCGGGCCGGATCTCGCTTTCGACGAGGTGCCCGGTTTCGGCCCGGCAGAGCATACGCAGTCGATCTGCCGCGCCGATCACGCCGAGCAGGCCAAGGAGGCGTTCGAGCGCCTGGTCCAGTCGCCCGGCCCGGTCGTGATCGGCGCCGCGCAGGGCGCCTCCTGCTTCGGCCCGGCCTACGAGTTCGCCTTCATCGTCGATACCGAACTGCGCCGCAGGCGCATCCGAGACCGCGTGCCGATGACCTTCGTCACGTCCGAGCCCTATGTCGGCCACCTCGGCCTCGACGGCGTCGGCGACACCAAGGGCCTGCTCGAAAGCGAGATGCGCCAGCGGCACATCAAGTGGATCGTCAATGCGCGCATCAAGGCGGTGCAAGCCGGGCAGATGCAGGTCGAGGAGGTCGCGACGGACGGCGCCGCCGGCAAGGTTCACGAGGTGCCGTTCGCCTATTCGATGATCCTGCCGGCCTTCCGCGGCGTCGCCGCCGTGCGCGACCTCGACGGGCTGGTGAACCCGCGCGGCTTCATCATCATCGACAAGCATCACCGCAACCCGACCTTCCCCAACATCTTCGGCATCGGCGTGTGCGTGGCGATCGCCCCGGTCGGCGCGACACCCGTGCCGACGGGCGTGCCGAAGACCGGCTTCATGATCGAGTCCATGGTCACGGCGACGGCGCTCAACATCGGATCGCTGCTGCGCGAGCGGCCGGCGACGGCCGAGGCGACGTGGAACGCCGTCTGCCTGGCCGACTTCGGCGACGGCGGAGTCGCCTTCGTGGCCGAGCCGCAGATCCCGCCGCGCAACGTCAACTGGGCGTCGAAGGGCCAGTGGGTCCACTACGCCAAGATCGGCTTCGAGCGGTATTTCCTGCGCAAGATCCGGCGCGGCGAATCCGAGCCGTTCTACGAGCGGTTCGTGCTCGACAAGCTCGGCTTGCGGAAGATCAAGGAGTCGGCGTGAGGCCGGCCTGGACGATGTCGTTCAATTCGGAAGGAGCCTGACATGAATATCGATCGCGCCGTGATGGCGATGGCTGGCGTGATGATCCTCGTGAGCCTGGTGCTGACGTGGTTCCTGAGCCCGTACTGGTTGCTGCTGGCGGCCTTCGTCGGCGTCAACATGCTGCAGGCCTCGTTCACCGGCTTCTGCCCGGCGGCCATGATCTTTCGCAAGCTCGGGCTGAAGAGCGGCACCGCCTTCGGCTGAGCGACACGACCGGCCTTGGGAAGAGGCGGCCATGCGAACGCTCGTGGTCTTCTATTCGCTGTCGGGCAATTCGCGCGCGGTCGGCGAAGCGATCGCATCGGCGCTTTCGGCCGATGTCGAGGAGATCCGGTGCGATCGCTACCGGCTGCGCATCCTCGACGCGCTGAAGGCTGCCTATGACGGCTGGTCGGGCAAGCTGCCGACGATCGGCGCGCCGCAACGCAGCCCGTCGGACTACGATCTCGTAGTGGTCGGCGGTCCGATATGGGCATGGCACGCGGCCACGCCGGTCCGGGCCTACCTGCGGCAGCTGACGGGCCAGTTCCGCAGCGTCGCGTTCTTCCTCACCCATGGCGGCTCGCCGCCGGACCGGGCCTTCGGCGAGATGGAGACGCTGGCCGACGCCACGCCACAGGCCGTCATCGCCATCCGCGAGAGCGATGTGAAGGCGCGCAGGTTCCAGCCGGTGATTTCGGCTTTCGTGTCGGCGCTGCGAAGAGACGAGGCCGCCTGATGCAGGGTGCCGGAGCCGTGCTCGTCGCGAGCATCGTCGCTCTGGCAGCAGCCGTGATCGTCGTGATCCCGCGCTACAGGCGCGACCTTTCCGCGGCCCGAAGCGCGGCGGCACGAGGCAGCGTGATCGCCGCCACCGCCAGCGGACCCATCGAATATGCTGTGCGTGGCGCCGGGGTGCCGCTGTTGTCGATCCACGGCGCGGGCGGCGGCTTCGACCAGGGGCTGTCCAATGCCGCCACCTTCGTCGACGACGGGTTCCGGGTCATCGCGCCGTCGCGCTTCGGCTATCTGCGCACGCCCATTCCCGAAGATTCCTCCGCCGGCGCCCAGGCCGAGGCCCATGCGGCGCTGCTGGCGGCGCTCGATGTCAGCGAGGCTGTCGTCGTCGGCGTCTCGGCCGGCGCGCGCTCGGCGATCGAGCTGGCGATCCGCCATCCGCAGCGTGTCGCCGCGCTCGTCCTGATCGTCCCCGGCACCTATGCGCCGACCTCTCCCGTCAACATCGAAGGCAGTCGCGGCAGCCGGCTCGCGTTCTGGCTGGTCAACGTCGGTGCCGACTTCATCTGGTGGCTTGCCGAGACGCTCGTCCCGTCGGTGCTGATCCGGTTCGTGGGCGTGCGGCCCGAGCTGGTCGCCGCCGCGACCAAGGCCGAACGGGAGCGGGTGATGGGCATCGTCAGGGCGATCGAGCCGCTGTCGCTGCGCTTCGCCGGGATCAACATCGACAGCTCACCCGATCCGCGCCGCCCGGCGCTGGAGCGCATCAGTGCACCCACGCTGGTGATCTCCGCGCGCGACGATCTCTTCAACACGTTGCCGGCGGCGCAGTTTGCCGCGGGCGCGATTCCCGGCGCGACGCTGCGCGTCTTCGACAGCGGCGGGCACCTGCTGGTGGGCCGCGGCCAGGAGACGCGCGACACCGTTCGGGCCTTCCTTGCCGACGCGCGCGAGTTGTTCGCAGGCCGTCATCAAATCGTCGCGCAGCCGTAACCTCGAATTTATCGCCCGGTTCTATCGACACCCCCGAGTTTCGTAGGGGAGTTGCCGCGATGAGCAGGATGACGCGCCGCCGCACGGTTCTTGCGGGCATCGGCACGACAGCGGCGGCGACGGCCCTGCCGCGCTTCGCCATCGGCCAGGCCGACACGCGCCGATCGATCACCGTCGCGGTGCAGCAGAACACCAACACCAACACGCTCGAGCCGCTGCGCGAGCAGTCCAACGTCGGCGCGCGGATGATCTACAGCTTCCTCGAGCCGCTGATCGACGCCAAGCATCAGGCCGACCTCAGTCCGCAGCCCGGTCTGGCCACGGAGTGGAAGCGCATCGACGATCGCACCGTCGAGTTGAAGCTGCGGTCCGGCGTGAAGTTCCACAACGGCGACACCATGACCGCGGAGGACGTCGCCTTCACCTTCGGCACCGAGCGCATGTTCGGCACGCCCAAGGCCGACGGCAAGGCGCCTACGCTGTTCACCACGGCCCCGGGCGCCGCCGGCCGCCAGGCGCCGCCGGAGGTGGTCGCCGTCGCCAAGCGCCTGTGGCCCAAGCTGCAGAAGGTCGAGGTCGTCGCCGCCGACACCGTGCGCTTCGTCAACGGCGCGCCCGACGTCACGCTCGAGGGGCGCATCGGCCGGTACGGCTCGGAGATCATCAGCCGTCGCGGCTTCAGCGAGGCCGCCGACTGGCTGACCTGGGCCCGCAAGCCGGTCGGCACCGGGCCGTACCGGATCGCCGAGTTCAAGCCCGACACGCACCTGATCCTCGAATCGTTCGACGAGTACTGGGGCGGCCGTCCGCCGCTCAAGCAGATCCGCTTCGTCGTCGTGCCCGAGGTGGCGAGCCGCGTGAACGGTCTGCTGTCGGGCCAGTACGACTTCGCCTGCGACATCCCGCCGGACCAGATCGCCGGCATCGAGCGCAACCCGCGCTACCACGTCGTCGGCGGCACGATCACCAATCACCGGCTGATCTGCTTCGACAAGAACCATCCGCAGCTCGCCGATGCGCGCATCCGACGCGCCATGACGCTGGGCATCGACCGCAAGCTGATCGTCGACACGCTGTGGAGCGGCCGCACGCAGATCCCGCACGGACTGCAGTGGGAATACTACGGCAAGATGTTCCTGGCCGACTGGCCCCAGCCGGCCTTCGATCCGGCGCAGGCCAAGGCGCTGGTGAAGGCGTCGGGCTACAAGGGCGATCCGATCCCGTTCCGCGTGCTCAACAACTACTACACCAACCAGGTCGCCAACGCGCAGGCGCTGGTCGAGATGTGGCGCGACATCGGGCTCAACGTGAAGCTCGAGATGAAGGAGAACTGGCAGCAGATCTTCGAGCGCAACTCCCCGCGCGCGGTGCGCGACTGGTCGAACTCCGCGCCGTTCAACGACCCGGTGAGCTCGATCGTCAACCAGCACGGTCCCAGCGGCCAGCAGCAGCAGGTCGGCGAATGGACCAACGCCGAGTTCAACACGCTCAGCAACGAGCTGGAGACCAGCGTCGACTACGAGCGCCGCCGCGCCATCTTCCGCCGCATGCTGACGATCGCCGAGGTCGAGGACCCGGCCTTCACCGTGCTGCACCAGAACGTGATCTTCTACGGCAAGCGCAAGGACATCGACTGGAAACCCTCGGGCCTGCAGTACATGGACTTCCGCGCGCGCAACCTGCGCTTCACGGCCTGAGATGGCGGACACGCCGAGCCTGGTCGAGATCCGCGGCCTGACCGTGGATTTCGACGCGGGCGCGCGCATGGTGCGGGCGCTGCACGGCATCGATCTGACGATCGGGCGCGGCGAGGTGGTGGGGCTGGTCGGCGAAAGCGGCTGCGGCAAGAGCGTGACCTGGCTCGCCGTGCTGGGCCTTCTGGGACAGCGTGCGCATGTCGGCGGGCAGGCCGCCCTGGCCGGCGATCCGCTGCTCGGCCGCGACGAGGCCCACCTCTCGCGCATCAGGGGCGGGCGGATCGCGATGATCTTCCAGGACCCCACCGCCTGCCTCAATCCGGTCAAGCGCATCGGCCGCCAGCTCGTCGAGGCGCTCGCGCTGCATCGTGGCATGAATGGCGCCGCGGCGACGGCGGAGGCCAGGCACCTGCTCGACCGCGTCGGCATCGCCGCGGCGAAGCAGCGGCTCGACGAGTATCCGCACCAGCTCTCGGGCGGCATGAACCAGCGCGTGATGATCGCCATGGCGCTCGCCGGCCAGCCCGACCTGCTGGTCGCCGACGAGCCGACCACGGCGCTCGACGCCACCATCCAGGCGCAGATCCTCGACCTGCTGCGCGAGATCCGCCGCGAGAGCGGCATGGCGATGGTGCTGATCAGCCACGATCTCGGCGTCGTCGCCGAGAACTGCGACCGGGTCGCCGTGATGTATTGCGGGCGCATCGTCGAGGAGGCGCCGGTGTGGCGGCTCTTCGCGCAGCCCGCGCATCCCTACACGCGCGGCCTGCTGGCGGCGCTGCCCGATCTCGAGGGGCCGGTGCGCAAGCTGGAGGCGATCCCCGGCACCGTGCCAGAGCCATGGAACCTGCCGCGCGGCTGTGCCTTCGCGCCGCGCTGCGCGGAGATGCGCGACGTCTGCGTCGGCGCGCCGCCGGTCTCGTGGCGGATGGCGCCCCAGCACAGCGTGGCCTGCGTGCGCGCCGGGTTCGCCGCTTCATGAGCGCGCTCCTGGAGGTACGCGACATCGCCCGGCACTACCGCGTGCGGCGCGGCGATGGCTGGTGGCGGCGGCCGGCGACCCTGAAGGCCGTCGACGGGATCTCTTTCCGCATCGAACGCGGCAAGACGCTGGGCCTCGTCGGCGAGTCCGGCTGCGGCAAGTCGACGGCGGCGCGGCTGGCGCTGGGCCTGCTGCCGGCGACCTCGGGCGACGCGCTGTTCGAGGGCGTGCGGCTGTCGAGCAGGCAGGACGCCGGCTGGCGCACGACACGGCGGCGCCTGCAGCTGGTGTTCCAGGACACGCTGGGCGCGCTCGACCGGCGGCTGCCCGTGGGCCGGCAGATCATGGAGCCGCTCGAGATCCACGGCATCGGCGACGCGGCCGAGCGCATGGAGCGGGCGCGCGAGCTGTTCGCCGCCGTCGGCCTGTTGCCGCATCTGTTCGAGCGCTATCCGCACGAGCTGTCGGGCGGCCAGCGCCAGCGCGTCGTGCTGGCGCGCGCGCTGATCGCCGGGCCCGACCTGATCGCCTGCGACGAGCCGATCTCGGCGCTCGACGTGTCGATCCAGGCCCAGGTGATCAACCTGATGCTGGAGCTGCGCGAGCGCTTCGGCGTCGCCTACCTGTTCATCAGCCACGACCTGAAGGTGGTGCGCCAGGTCAGCGACGAGGTCGCGGTGATGTATCTCGGCCGCATCGTCGAGCAAGGCGGCCCCGAACGCGTCTTCCGCCAGCCCGCGCACCCCTATGCGCAGGCGCTGGTCTCGGCGATCCCCAGCACGCACCGCACGCGCCAGCGCATGATCCTGCCCGGCGATCCGCCGAGCCCGGTCGACGTGCCGCCGGGCTGCGCCTTCCATCCGCGCTGCCCGATGGCGATGGCGCGCTGCCGGTCCGAAACGCCGGCACTGACCACGCTCGCCGACGGCCACCGCGTCGCCTGCCACCTCGTCGGGAGCGCGTGAGATGACGGCATCGCTTTGCAATACCTTCCCCCGGAGGGGGAAGGTGCCCGAAGGGCGGATGGGGGATGTCGAAGACGAACGCAGGAGTCCGTCTTCGACATCCCCCATCCGTCGCGCTACGCGCGCCACCTTCCCCCTCCGGGGGAAGGTAGGAGAAGCCTGATGGGCCGCTACCTCGCCATCCGCGGCCTGCGTGCGTTGCTGACGGTGATCTTCGTCGTCAGCTTTGCCTTCATCATCCTCAGGCTCTCGGGCGATCCGGCGCTGCTGATCCTGTCGCCCGAAGCGCCGCCGGAGGCGGTCGAGGCGTTTCGCCGGTCGTGGGGCCTCGACAAGCCGCTTTGGGAGCAATACCTGCGCTACTTCGTGGCGATCCTCGACGGCAATCTCGGCCGCTCGATGCGCGACGGGCGGCCGGCGATCGACCTGGTGATGGATCGCGTGCCGCAGACGCTCGCGATCACCCTGCCGGCGTTCGCGCTGAAGCTGGTCATCGGCGTGCCGGCGGGCATCGTCGCCGCGCTGTACCGCAACTCGATCATCGATCGGCTGGTGATCGTCTGCTCGGTCGCCGGTCACTCGGTGCCCAGCTTCGTGCTCGGCCTGCTGCTGGTGCTGCTCTTCGCCGTGCGGCTGAACTGGCTGCCCAGCGGCGGCGCCGACACCTGGACGCACGCCATCCTGCCGGTGATCACCTTGGGCACCGCGGGCGCGGCGATCATCGCGCGCTTCACGCGCTCGGCGATGCTCGAGGTGCTGGGCCAGCCCTATGTGCGCGCCACGCTGGCCAAGGGCGTGCCGTGGCGCGGCGTGGTGTGGCGCCATGCGCTGCCCAACGCGGCGATCCCCACCGTGACCATCATCGGCTTCATGGTCGGCACCTTGATCGCAGGCGCCGTGGTGGTCGAGAGCGTGTTCTCGTGGCCCGGCGTGGGACGCATGCTGGTGGTCGGCGTCGCCAACCGCGACCTGTCGGTGGTGCAGTGCATCCTGCTGCTGGTCGCGGCCTGCATGGTGACCTCGAACTTCACCGTCGATCTGCTCTACGGCTGGCTCGACCCGCGCCTGCGGGCGCGCGCCACGCTGAAGCCGGGAGGCTGAGACCGTGGCCGCGATCGATCCCGTCAGCGAGGCGCCGGCCCCGGCGGCGATATCCGCGCCGGCACCGCGCGGCCGCCTGTCCCGGTTCATCGAGGCCTGGCCGCCGCTGGTGCTGATCGCGCTGGCGTGGATCGCGCTGATGCTGCTCGTCGCGCTGAGCGCCGACCTGATCGCGCCGTTCGACTACGCGAAGATGGATCTGCGCGCGCGCCTGTCGCCACCGGTGCTGTTCGGCGGCGCGATCGGCCATCCGCTGGGCAGCGACGAGCTGGGCCGCGATGTGTTCAGCCGCTTGGTCTACTCGATCCGCATGAGCCTGCTGATCGCCTTCGCCGCCACGACCATCGGCGCGGTGGTCGGCACGATGCTGGGCTTCCTCGCCTCGCATTTCCGCGGCGTCGTCGAAGAGATCGTGCTGATGCTGATCGACTTCCAGGCGTCGATGCCATTCATGATCATCGCGCTCGCGGTGCTGGCCTTTTTCGGCAATTCGCTGCTGCTGTTCATCTGCCTGATGGGCCTGCACGGCTGGGAGCGCTACGCGCGTATCTCGCGCGGGCTGGCGATCGCCGCCAGCGAGCAGGGCTACGCCGGCGCGGTGCGACAGCTCGGCGCGACGCCGTGGCGCGTCTATCTCAAGCACATCCTGCCCAACATCGCCTCGACTTTGATCGTCAACGTCACGCTGAGCTTCCCCGAGGTCATCCTGCTCGAATCCGGGCTGTCGTTCCTCGGCTTGGGTGTTCAGCCGCCACTGACCAACCTCGGCAACATGGTGGGCTATGCGCGCGAGTATATAGAGCGCGCGCCGTGGATCCTGATCTCGCCCGCCGTGGTGATCGTGCTGACGACCCTGTCGATCAGCCTCGTCGGCGACTGGCTGCGCGACCGGCTCGACCCTACATTGCGATGAGCCATGCCGAGCCAACTCCGACTGGAACGCGATCTGCGCCATCGCGCACGCTGGCGTCGCCGCCTGACCACATGGGGCTTCATCCTGCTGCTGCTGGGCGCCGTGGCCGTCGTCATTGCCGAATTGCTGACCTGATCACGAGTTCTACCTTCCCCCGCTGGCGGGGGAAGGTGGCAGCGCGGAGCGCTGACGGATGGGGGTGGCTCGTACGGTCAGACGTGGTCTGCGACGGACACATCCCGTTCGCGTTCGGCAGCCACCCCCATCCGGCGCTACGCGCCACCTTCCCCCGCCAGCGGGGGAAGGTAGAGTTCACGAACCCTGGAGCTTCATCATGACCATCCGACGTCGCACCGCGCTCGGCGGGGCGCTGGCGCTTGCCGCCGTTCCGCGTTCGTTTGCCCAGGCCGACAGCCGACCGCTGCTGACCGTGGGCGTGGCGCAGGTGCCGCCGACGCTCGAGCCCGCGCGCGAGCTCAGCAATGTCGGCACGCGCGTGACCTACTCGATCTTCGACACGCTGATCCGCCGCGATTTCCTGTCCTCGCCCGACGGCGGCGGCAGCAAGCTGGTGCCGTCGCTGGCCACCGAATGGACGCGCAACGGGCCCAAGGAGCTGGTGCTGAAGCTGCGCCAGGGCGTGAAGTTCCACAACGGCGATGCCTTCACCGCCGACGACGTGGTCTTCACCTTCACCTCGCCGCGCATGTTCGGCGCCAAGCCGCTGCTGCCCGAGGCCAAGTCGTATTTCGCCACGCTCGAGAGCGTCGAGGCGATCGATCCGCACACGGTGCGCTTCCGCACCCGCGTGCCCGACGTGCTGCTGGAGCATCGCCTGGCCTCGTGGTGTGCCTGGATCGTCAACAAGCGCGCCTACGAGGCACTGGGCATCGACGGCTTCGGCCGCGCGCCGGTCGGCACCGGCCCGTACAAGGTGCGCGAGATCCAGGTCGACACGCGCATCGTGCTCGACGCGTTCGACGACTACTGGATGGGCAAGCCCACGGCGCGCGGCGTGGTCTTCCGCGAGATCCCGGAACTCGCCGCGCGCGTCGCCGCGCTGCAGGCCGGCGACGTCGACCTGATCACCAACGTGCCGCCCGACCAGGTGGGCCAGTTGCGCAAGCGCGAGGGCATCGATGTGCGTTCGGTGGTGCTGGCCAACGTCCACGTGCTGACCTTCGGCGAGCGCGGCGTGGCGATGGGCGACAAGCGCGTGCGCCAGGCGCTCGGCCTGTCGATCGACCGCAAGCTGCTGGTCGACACCTTGTGGGACGGTGCCGCCGTGGTGCCGACGGGACACAACTACCCCGAATACGGCGACATGTTCCTGCAGGGCAGGGCGCTGCGCTACGACCCCGACGCGGCGCGGAAGCTGCTGAAGGAGGCCGGCTACAAGGGCGAGAAGATCGTCTACCGCACCATGCCGCACTATTACACCAATGCGCTGAAGGCGGCGCAGGTGATCATCGAGATGTGGAAGGCGGTCGGCATCAACGCCGAGCTCCAGGTGGTCGAGAACTTCAGCCAGATGCGCGCGGCCGGCGCCCAGGTCGGCAACAACTCCAACTCCACGCGGCTGCCCGATCCGCTGGGCGCGATCTGGATCTCCTGGGGACCGCGCAGCTACTTCCAGACCGGCAAAACCTGGACGTCTACCGCCGCTTTCAACGAGGCCGGCCGCGCGCTCGAAGGCGAGACCGATCCGGCCAGACGCAAGGCACTGTTCAAGACCATGCTCGACGCCTGGGAAGATGAGTCGCCGGGCACCGTGCTGTATCAGCCCGCCGAGTTCTACGCCGTGCGCAAGACCGTGAAGTGGCGGCCCTACACGTTCTACTTCATGGACCTGCGGCCGGATAACCTCAGCTTCGGCTGAGCGCATCCGCGAGGCCGGGGCGCCAGTGGCCGGCGCGGCCGACCATGCCGGGTGCCGCGATCAGGGCGTCGAGCACCGATTCCTGCGTCGCCTCCGCCACCGCCTCGAACAGCAGGTCGAGGCGGCTCTCGGCGATGCTCCGCATGGGCAGCAGATCCGATGGCGCGTCGTGCGGCGTGCGATTGGCTGAGGTGAAGCCGAGAAAGATGTCGCCGCTGCCGTGCCCGTAGAACGAGCCGAGTCGTGCGAGGCCGGCGCCGGAGCGGCGGATGACGCGCTGGAGTTGGCGATGCTCCAGCGGCACGTCGGTCGCGATGACGACGATGACCGAGCCGCGTTCAGACGACGGAGCGGGCTCGGGCGGGGCGACGCGCCGGCCGTCGGGCAGGGTGAGATCGCCGGCGCGGCCGAAATTCGCCAGCACCAAGGTGCCAAGATGAAAGGTTGCGCCGTCGAAGGTGAACTGGCGTGACGCGCTGCCGATGCCGCCCTTGAAGCCGAAGCAGCTCATGCCGGTGCCGGCGCCCACCGAGCCGACGTCGAACGCGGCGGTCGTCGCATCCAGCGCAGCCAGCGCGTGCGCCTCGGACACCACCAGCGCCTGGATGTCGTTGAGATGGCCGTCGTTGCACTCGCACACCACCGGATTGACCGTGCTGGTCTGCCGGCCGATGCGCGGGTTCTCGGCAATGGCGCGGCGGATCAGGGCGGTGCCGCAAGTGCCCACCGACAGCGTGTTGGTCAGCAGGATCGGCGTCTCGAGCTGGCCGAGCTCCTCGACCTGCATCAGGCCGATGCTCTTGCCGAAGCCGTTCAGCACATGCGCCGCCGCCACCGGACGGTCGCGGAAGACGTCGCCCTGATGCGGGCGGATGGCGGTGACGCCGGTACGGATCTCGCCGTCCATCAGCGTCATGTGCCCGACGGAGACGCCCGGCACATCGCTGATGAGGTTGAGGCGGCCCGGCGGCAGCCGTCCGCAGGCCAGCCCGACGGCGCGGGCGCGGCTCACGCGACCTTCGCCGACTCCAGCATCATGTCGGCAGCCTTCTCGCCGATCATGATGCAGGCGGCGTTGGTGTTGCCGCTGACCAGGGTCGGCATGATCGAGGCATCGGCCACCCGCAGGCCGGCGATGCCGTGCACCTTCAGCCGGTCGTCGACGACGGCCATCGGATCGTTGCCCATCTTGCAGGTGCCGATGGGGTGGAACACGGTCTGGCCGTTGATGCGCGCGAAGTCGAGCCACTGCGCGTCGCTCTGCACCTCGGGACCGGGGCGGAACTCGAAGGCGCGGTACTTGTCCATCTTGTGGTTCTCGATCACGCGGCGCGCGATCTTCATGCCGTCGATCAGGCACTGGCGGTCGACCTCCTCGGCAAGGAAGTTCGGGCGGATCGCCGGCGCTGCGAAGGGATCGTTCGACTTGGCGTGGATCGAGCCCTTCGACTCCGGCCGCAGCTGGCACACCGCCACCGTCATGCCCGGCTCCTTCTCCAGCCGGCGATCGGCGACGTTCGGGTAGCTGGCGTGGGCGAAGTGGTACTGGATGTCGGGACCGGCGAGCTCGGGCCGTGTCTTGACGAAGCCGTGCACGATGCCGGCGGTCAGCGTGAGGATGCCGCGGCCCTGAACGAAGTACTTCACCAGCTCGGTGAGGAAGCGCACGCCGCGCGTCTGCTCGTTCAGCGTGATCGGCAGCTTGACGCGCCAGGCCATGCGCGTGGCGTAGTGGTCGCGATAGTTCTCGCCGACGCCCGGCAGCTCGTGGGCCACGGCGATACCCAGCTTCTTCAGCAGTTCGGGCTGGCCGATGCCCGAGACTTCGAGGATCTGCGGCGACTGCACCGCGCCGGCGCAGAGCACGACCTCGCCCGAGGCGCGCGCCTCCTTGGGCAGGCCGTGCTGGCGGTAGCGCACGCCGACGCAGCGCTTGCCCTCGAGGATCAGGCCGCTGCACTGCGCGTCGGTCTCGATCTGCAGGTTGGGCCGGCCGCGCGCCGGATCGAGGAAGGCGCGCGCCGTCGACCAGCGCCGACCGTTCTTTTGCGTTACCTGGTAGTAGCCGAAGCCCTCCTGGTTGCCGTCGTTGTAGTCGACGGTGCGCGGATAGCCCTCGGCGACGCCGGCGTCGATGAAAGCGTCGAGGATCTCGTGCTTCTCGTACATGTCGGCGACATTGAGCTCGCCGGCCTTGCCGCGACTGTCGTCGCCGCCGCGCTCGAAATGCTCGCTGCGCTTGAAGTAGGGCAGCACCGATTCGTAGGACCAGCCGCGATTGCCCAGCTGCGACCAGGTATCGTAATCCAGCGGCTGTCCCCGCACGTAGAGCATGCCGTTGATCGAGCTGGAACCGCCCAGCGTCTTGCCGCGCGGAATCGGGATGACGCGGCCCTTGGTGTTGTCCTCCGGCTCGGTGGCGAAGTTCCAGTTGTAGACCTTGTGGTTCAGCAGCTTGGAGAAGCCCACCGGGATTGGGATCCAGAAGCCGTCGTCCTTCCGCCCGGCCTCCAGCAGCAGCACCTTCTTGCTCGGATCCGCGCTCAGCCGGTTGGCCAGCACGCAGCCCGCGGAACCCGCACCCACGACAATGAAATCGTACGAAGACATGTCCCTCTTCCCTCCCGCTGCCCTTGTTCGGCATCGCGATGGCGTACCTTTAGGACGGCGCGCCGCCGGACGCCAGTCCACCGGC
>JBFXAZ010000106.1:0-19113 GCA_050183765.1 Reyranellaceae bacterium
CTCGACCTCAGGGACATGATCATCGTCGGCCACTCCACGGGCGGCGGCGAGGTCGCGCGATACATGGGACGCCTCGGCACGAGCCGCGTCGCCAGGGCCGTCCTGCTGGGCGCGGTGCCGCCCCTGATGCTGAAGACCGCGGTCAATCCCGGCGGCCTTCCGATCGAGGCCTTCGACGCCATCCGCAAGGGGACCTACGACGACCGCTCGCGGTTCTTCATGGACCTCACCCTGCCCTTCTACGGCTACAACCGGCCGGGCGCGAAGGTCTCCGACGGCGTGCGCCGCTCGTTCTGGCTGCAGGGCATGATGGGCGGACTGAAGGGGCAGCTCGACTGCATCCGGGCGTTCTCCGAGACCGACTTCACCGAGGACCTCCGGAAGATCGACGTACCGGTGCTGGTCGCGCACGGCGACGACGACCAGATCGTGCCGATCGGGGCATCGGCGCTGATGTCGTCGAAGCTGCTGAAGCACGCGACCCTGAAGGTCTATCCCGGCGCCGATCACGGCCTGTCGGTCACGCACCAGGACGCGTTCAACGCCGACCTGCTGGCGTTCGTCGAGCAACGACCGATGCGCGCGGCCGCGTAGTTCCATCCACCCGATCGACATGAGGAGAACGACCATGACGACAATCGCCCATCGCCTGCGCCATGCGGCCGCGGCCGCGCTGATCGCCTTCGGCTTCGCCGGCGTCGACGCGCCGGCGCACGCGCAGGGAACGCCGACGACGAAGCGGCACGTGCTGCCCTCGGGCGGCGGCGCTGCGCTCTTCGACACGTCCGACGTGGCGATCCTGCTGCTCGACCACCAGGCCGGGCTCTTCCAGACGGTGAAGGACGTCAGCATCACCGAGCTGCGCAACAACACGGTCATGCTGGCGAAGCTGGCGACGCTGCTGAAGATCCCGGTGATCACGACCGCGTCGGAGCCCGGCGGGCCGAACGGTCCGCTGATGCCGGAGATCCACCGGTTCGCGCCGCACGCGATCTACGTGCCGCGCAAGGGCGAGGTGAACGCCTGGGACAACGAGGACTTCGTCAAGGCGGTGCGCGCCACGGGCAAGCGGACGCTGATCATGGCCGGCGTATGGACCAGCGTCTGCGTGATGTTCCCGGCGCTCGACGCCAGGGCCGCGGGCTTCAGCGTCTACGCCGTGATGGACGCCTCGGGCGATCCCAGCGAGATGGCCTCGCGCGTCACGCTGGCCCGATTCGCCCAGGCCGGCGTGATCCCGACATCGACCAACGCCGTCCTGTCGGAAGCGCACCGCACCTGGAACCGGCCGGAGGCCGCGGACCTCGCGAGGCTGTACGCCCTGGCCGCGCCAAACTACGGCGCCGTGATCGAAAGCTACGAGAAGGCCAAGGACGTCGGCAGGACCACCCCGGTGCGCTGACATTCACTACCTTCCCGCGGAGGGGGAAGGTGCCCGCAGGGCGGATGGGGGATGTCGAAGACGAACACCCAATGCGTTGAAGCATCCCCCTTCCGTCGCTCCGCGCCACCTTCCCCCTCCGGGGGAAGGTAACCCAAAAAGAAGAAGCCCTCCTGGTCGGGAGGGCTTCGTGCTTGCGGGGCTCAGAGGTCGCCGCTCACACGGCGCGCTCGACCAGCATCTTCTTGATCTCGGCGATCGCCTTCGCCGGGTTCAGGCTCTTCGGGCAGGTCTTGGTGCAGTTCATGATGGTGTGGCAGCGGTAGAGGCGGAACGGATCCTCCAGCGCATCGAGCCGCTCGCCCGTGGCCTCGTCGCGCGAATCCACGATCCAGCGATAGGCCTGCAGCAGCACCGCCGGCCCCAGGTAGCGTTCGCCGTTCCACCAGTAGCTCGGGCAGCTCGTGGTGCAGGAGAAGCACAGGATGCACTCCCACAGCCCATCGAGCCTGGCGCGCTCCTCCGGGCTCTGCAGGCGCTCGCGCTCCGGCGCCGGCGTGTCGTTCTTCAGCCACGGCTCGACCGAGGCGAGCTGGGCGTAGGCGACGTTGAGGTCGGGGACCAGGTCCTTGACCACCGGCATGTGAGGCAGCGGCGAGATCTTGATGTCGCCCTTCACCTCGTCGATGAACTTGGTGCAGGCCAGCGTATTGGTGCCGTCGATGTTCATCGCGCACGATCCGCACACGCCCTCGCGGCAGGAGCGCCGGAAGGTCAGCGACGGATCGATCTCGTTCTTGATCTTGATCAGCGCGTCCAGGACCATCGGTCCGCACTGGGCGAGGTCGACCTCGTAGGTGTCCCAGCGCGGGTTCTTGCCGTCGTCCGGGCTCCAGCGATAGACCCGGAACGCCTTGACGTTCCGGGCACCCTCGGGCGCCTTGTAGACGTCGCCTTGGCTGCGGATCTTCGAATTGGCGGGCAGGGCGAACTCGACCATCTCTTCCTCTCTGAGCTCGCGCCGATCAGTACACGCGCGCCTTGGGCGGGAACGACTGCACGTCGTTGGACATCGGCTGCAGCTTCACCGGCCGGTAGTCGATGCGGGTCTTGCCGTCGTCCTCGACCCACACGACGGTGTGCTTCATCCAGTTCTCGTCGTCGCGCTCGGGATAGTCCTCGCGCGCGTGCGCGCCGCGGCTCTCGTGGCGGTTGGCGGCCGAGCGGATCGTCGCCTGCGCCTGCAGGATCAGGTTCTCGAACTCCAGCGTCTCGACCAGGTCGGAGTTCCAGATCAGCGAGCGGTCCTTGACCGAGATGTCGGGCTTGCCGGCGAAGACCTTGTCCATCTTGGCGCAGCCCTCGTCGAGCGACTGCTGGGTGCGGAACACCGCGCAATCGTTCTGCATGGTCTTCTGCATCTGGTCGCGCAGCATCGCCGTGGGCGCGCCGCCCTTGGCGTGGCGCAGGCGGTCGAGCCGCGCGATGGCCTGCTCGCCGGCGTTGGGCAGCGGCTTGTGCGCGGCGCCGGCCTGCACCACCTCGCCGGCGCGGATGCTGGCGGAGCGGCCGAAGACCACGAGGTCGAGCAGCGAGTTCGAGCCGAGGCGGTTGGCGCCGTGCACCGAGACGCAGGCCGCCTCGCCGATCGCCATCAGGCCGGGCACGACGTGGTTGGGATCGCCGTCCTTGATGGTGACGACCTCGCAGCGGTAGTTCGTCGGGATGCCGCCCATGTTGTAGTGGCAGGTCGGCAGGATCGGGATCGGCTGCTTGGTGACGTCGACGCCGGCGAAGATGCGCGCGGTCTCGGCGATGCCCGGCAGGCGCTCGTGGATCACCTTGGGATCGAGATGCTCGATGTGCAGGTCGATGTACTCGCCCTTCGGCCCGCAGCCGCGGCCCTCGCGGATCTCGATGGTCATCGAGCGCGAGACGACGTCGCGCGAGGCGAGGTCCTTGGCCGACGGCGCGTAGCGCTCCATGAAGCGCTCGCCGTTGGCGTTGGTGACGTAGCCGCCCTCGCCGCGCACGCCCTCGGTGATCAGGCAGCCCGCGCCGTAGACGCCGGTGGGATGGAACTGGATGAACTCCATGTCCTCCATCGGCAGGCCGGCGCGCAGCGCCATGCCGCCGCCGTCGCCGGTGCAGGTATGGGCCGAGGTCGCGGTCTGGTAGGCGCGCCCGTAGCCGCCGGTCGCCAGCACCACCATGTGGGCGCGGAAGCGGTGGATCGTGCCGTCGTCGAGGTTCCAGGCCATGACGCCGCGGCAGACGCCCTCGTCCATGATCAGGTCGAGCGCGAAGTACTCGATGAAGAACTCCGCGTGGTTGCGCAGCGACTGCTGGTAGAGCGTGTGCAGGATGGCGTGGCCGGTGCGGTCGGCGGCGGCGCAGGTGCGCTGGGCGATGCCCTTGCCGAACTCGGTGGTCATGCCGCCGAACGGGCGCTGGTAGATCTTGCCCTCGGGCGTGCGGCTGAACGGCACGCCGTAATGCTCGAGCTCGATGATCGCCGGGATCGCCTCGCGGCACATGTATTCGATGGCGTCCTGGTCGCCCAGCCAGTCCGACCCCTTCACGGTGTCGTACATGTGCCAGCGCCAGTCGTCCTGGCCCATGTTGCCGAGCGCCGCCGAGATGCCGCCCTGCGCCGCCACGGTGTGGCTGCGGGTGGGGAACACCTTGGAGATGCAGGCGGTCTTCAGGCCCTTAGCGGCGATCCCGAACGTGGCGCGCAGGCCCGCGCCGCCGGCGCCGACCACGACCACGTCGTAGACGTGATCGACGACCTTGTAGGCGCGGTCGCCGATGGTGACGGTGCCCGGTGTGCCGGCGGGCTTGTTGGCTTCGTCGAGGGGCATCGCACTAACCTCCGAACGCCATGCGGAACATCGCCACCACCGCGGACACAGCGAGCAGCACCGCCAGGCACTTGACCAGCAGGATCATGCCGATCTTGGCGCCTTCGCCGTGGACATAGTCCTCGATCACCACCTGCAGGCCGAGCGCCGCGTGCCACATGCCGAACAGGATGGTCATGATCAGCATGACCATGGTCACCGGCGAGGCCACCCAGGCGCGCACATGCGCCTGATCGGCGGGCGCGTTGACGATCAGCGAGACCGCGAACCAGACGGTCAGCAGGATCAGCGCGACGGCGGAGACGCGCTGGTGCCACCAATGCTGGGTGCCCGACTTGGCGGAACCGAGGCCGCGCACGCGCGCGACGGGGGAGCGGAGATCGGCCATCGGATCACCTCACCGCGTAGGACAGCAGCCAGGCGCCGACGGTCGCGACCGCCGACCCGCCGACCACGGCCCAGCCGGAGTTGTAGGCGGTCTTCAGATCGAAGCCGTAACCGGCGTCCCAGAACAGGTGCCGGATGCCGTTGAACAGGTGGTAGAACAGGCACCAGGTCCAGCCGAACAGGCAGATGCGGCCGACCACCGAGGCGTTGAACCAGGCGAAGATCGCATAGGTCTCGCTCGACGAGGACGCCGCGCACAGCCAGGCGACCAGGTAGACGACGCCCGCCGAGAGCGCGATACCGGTCGCACGATGGGTGATCGACAGGATGGACGTGAGCTGCGGCCGATAGACCTGCAGGTGCGGCGAGAGCGGTCGCGCCGACCGGTTGGCTGAACTCATGCCATCCCCGAGAACGTAGGTGCCGGACCGCGCGGATCGTTCGATTCAGCGTGGGATCCGGCCGACGCGGCGCAATGTACGCCTTGGCCTTCGCAAGTCAACGCAAGGGTCCGTTGCGCAGACGAACCCGGGTCGCTGTGCGGTCGAGCAAGGGCGCTCCCGGGGCGGCGGCCCAGTCGTGTGAAGGATTGTGAAGCTGTGCCGGGTTATCGCCGTCACGCGCGCGGACGGTCTATATGGGAGTCACCTTCACAATCGTTCACCCCGGGCGCTTAAGGCAGCATGGGCACATGGCCGGGCTGGCCCGCGACCCGCGCCAGCCAGGCCCGCACGGCGGGGAACGGCGCGAGGTCGA
Organism: Reyranellaceae bacterium; assembly: GCA_050183765.1. Classification (GTDB taxonomy): domain Bacteria; phylum Pseudomonadota; class Alphaproteobacteria; order Reyranellales; family Reyranellaceae; genus JAFAZJ01. Next base: position 5,389 of record JBFXAZ010000106.1, read on the forward strand.
TGCCGGCCTCGTCGGCGCGGTGGGTATAGGCATAGAGCGCGATGTCGGCGGTCGAGTAGCCGCCGGCGAAGAAGTCGTGCGTCGCCAGGTGACCGTCCATCACCCCCAGCGCCGCCCTGCCCTGCGCCTGGCGCGCCGGCAGCTCGGCCCGGCGCGGATGGTCCTCAGGCAAATGACGCAGGATGAAGCGCGGCGTCGCGACATAGGGCTCGTGGCTGTACTGCTCGAAGAACATCCACTGCAGCGCCCGGGCGCGGCTCAGCCGGTCGGCGGGCACCAAGGGCGTGCCCTCGGCGAGGTACCAGATGATGGCGTTGGACTCGGCGAGGCAGGTGCCGTCCTCGAGCTCCAGGGTCGGAATGCGCCCGTTGGGGTTCCTGGCCAGGAACTGCGGCGTGCGCGTCTCGCCCCGCATGATGTCGAGCTCGACCAGCCGGTACGGCGTGCCGAGCGCGGCCAGCACCAGGCGCACCTTGTAGCCGTTGCCGGAATCGCGATAGTCGTAGAGCGTCAGCATCGGAATCTCCTGTCACCCGGCCAATTTCGTCCGATCAGGAAAGCGGCGCAAACGGGAAGCCCTGTCGCCGAGGACCGGAATTTCCTATGCTCGGCGTCATGCCGCGCCGCCTGCCGCCCCTCAACGCAATGCGCGCCTTCGAGGCCGCCGCGCGCCACGGCGCCATCGCGAAGGCGGCCGAGGAGCTGGCGGTGACGCCCTCGGCGGTGAGCGAGCAGGTGCGCCTGCTGGAGGCGCGGCTGGGCGTGAAGCTGTTCCATCGCCGCGCCCAGGGCGTGACCCTGACCAGCGAGGGCGCTGCCCTGCTGCCCGGCCTGACCGATGCCTTCGACCGGCTGGCGGCGGTCAGCGACTCGCTGGGCGAACGCCGTCAGCGCACCCGCGTGGCGCTGAGCCTGCTGCCGTCGCTGGCGGCGGCGTGGCTGGTGCCGCGCCTGCCGCAGTTGCGCGTCGATCTGCCGGGCATCGAGCTGCATGTGCGCGCCGAACGCCAGATCGTCGACTTCGCGCGCGAGGACGTCGATGTCGCGATCCGCTTCGGCGCCGGTCCGTTCCGCGACCTCGTCGCGCAGCGCCTGATGGGCGAGTCCGTCTTTCCGGTCTGCAGCCCGGCCCTGGCCTACGGGCCGCGGCCGCTGCGCGGCTTCGCCGATCTGCGCCGGCACGCCCTGCTGCACGACATCGATGCGCCGCGCCAGCCCTGGCTGAGCTGGCAGGCGTGGTTCGCGCGCGAGGGACTGGCGCCCTCGGCCGCATCCTCCGGCCTGTTCTTCAACGACTCGATGGTGATCCTGTCGGCGGCGATCGATGGCCAGGGCGTCGCGCTGGGCAGGGGGCCGATGGTGCACGAGCACCTCGCGCGCGGCCGGCTGGTGCGGGTGCTGGAGCGCGAATGGCCGGCCGAGTGGAGCTACTGGGCCGTCGCGCCGCAGGGCCACATGCGCCGGCCCGCGGTGCGCGACCTCGTCGACTGGCTGAAGGCGCAGGCCGCGGCGTCGGCCTAGCGAAAGCCCTCGTCGGGGATCTTCAGGGGCGTGCCGCAGGCCTTGCAGTGGACGGCGTCGAAATCGTGGCGCTGCAGCCCGCAGGTCGGGCAGGGAAAGCGCACGCGCGGCGGGCTGATGAGCGCGCGCGCCAGATTGAAGAACAAGGTCACGCCGCACAGCATGATCGCGACCGAAAGCAGCCGCCCCCAGGTGCCGCGCAGGACGATGTCGCCGAAGCCGGTCGTGGTGAGCGTGGCGACGGTGAAGTAGAGCGCATCGACGAAGTTGGCGATGTCCTGGTTGATCCGGCGCTGCGTCTCGTACACCGCCGCGGTGAGGATGAAGATAAAGACGACCAGATTGGCGAGCGCCAGGATCGTCTCCTCGTTGCGCTGGAAGAACCGGCTGTCGAGTCGCAGGCGCGCCAGCGTTTCGTAGGCGCGCAGCAGCCGCAACGTCCTCAGGACGCGCAGGAAGCCCACCGCTTCCCCGAGCAGCGGCAGCAGAAACGACGTGATCGCGATGCAGTCGGTCCAGGTCGTGGGCCGCAGCAATTCGCGCCGGGGACGCCGGCTCGCCGCCACGCGGGCGCACAGCTCGACGAGAATGATCAGCCCCAGCACGAAATCGATCGTCTCGATCAGCACGGTATGCGGAACGAACGACGTGGCGACGATGAAGACGAAGACGCACAGGTCGAAGGCCAGGATGCCGTAGCGGAACCGCTGCGCGCGCGGTGTATGCCCCTCATAGAGCTGGCGCAGGACGCGCCGCCCGTGGGCCAGCCCGCCGTTCGCCGCTGCGCCCGCCCTTTCAGCCTTCATGCAGGACCCTTTTGAGTTCGGTGCAGGCGTACCATAGTCAATATTGCCACAGGCAGAAATTTGGCCGAGCCGGCATGAACCTCGACGGCGATCGGGCGTTGATTTCGATGATGGTCGTGCCGAGCGCACGCGGCGTCCAAGGGAGGGCCGATGATACGCATTCTCGCCATCCTGCTGGCGCTGGCGCCGTTCGCGGCGTCGGCCGCCGAGGGTTGCCTCGAGCGGACGCGCGCCCTGGCCTCCCGCTATGCGCTGTCCATCGATCCGCCCGGCCCGGTCGATACCGGCAGGCCCGGCGCTATCGTCGAGCCGCCGAAGACCCACGATCCCGCCGTCGTGCAGCCGGGCGAGAGCCAGGGATCGGCCATGCCGACCCTGCCGGATGTCACACCCGGCAAGCCCCGGCACGACGCCAGCACCCCGCTGAGCCCCGCGGATCGGGCCGCGCTCCAGGCGACCCTCATCGCGGCACGCGATCACGCCCTCGCGGGCCGGGAGGAGGCATGCTCGGAACGGCTGGCGAAGGCGCTGCAGTTCATCGGTCGTACGCGCAACTGATGCCGTCCCCATCGAAGCCAACCGCGAGCGCGCCGCTCGAATCCTACGGCCTGGTCGGTGATTGCCAGACGGCGGCGCTGGTCGGCCGCGACGGGTCGGTCGACTGGCTGTGCTGGCCTCGCTTCGACTCGGAGGCGTGCTTCGCGGCATTGCTGGGCACGCCCGAGCACGGCCGCTGGCTCATCGCGCCGGCCGAGAAGCCCGTGCGCGTGTCGCGCGGCTACCGCGCCGACACCCTGATCCTGGAAACCAGGTTCGAGACCGAGACGGGCAGCGTGACCCTCACCGACTTCATGCTGCCGCGCGGCCGCACCTCCGATCTCGTGCGCCTGGTGCGCGGCGACAGTGGCACGGTCGAGATGTGCATGGAGCTGGTGCTGCGCTTCGGCTATGGCACGCGCATCCCCTGGGTCAGCCATCTCGATGACGGCACGTTGCGCGCCGTCGCCGGCCCCGACATGGTGCTCTTGCGCTCTCCCATGCGCGCCAAGGGCGAGAATTTCCGGACCCGGGCGAGCTTCCGGATCGGCCGCGGCGAGATCGTGCCCTTCGTGCTGAGCTACGGCCCATCCCATCTGCCCGCGCCGGAGCCCGTCGACCCGCACGAGGCGCTGCGCGAATGCGAGAGCTTCTGGTGCAAGTGGATGGCCGGCACCAACGTCGAAGGCCGCTATGCGGAGGCGATCGGACGGTCGCTGATCACGCTCAAGGCGCTGACCTATGCGCCGACCGGCGGCATCGTCGCCGCGCCGACGACGTCGCTTCCCGAGCTGGTCGGGGGCGAGCGCAACTGGGACTATCGCTTCTGCTGGATCCGCGACGCCACGCTCACGCTGCTGGCGCTGATGGATGCCGGCGTCTACGACGAGGCGGGCGCCTGGCGCGACTGGCTGCAGCGCGCCGTGGCGGGCTCGCCCGCCGACATGCAGATCATGTACGGGCTGATGGGCGAGAGGCGCCTCACCGAATGGGAGGTCGACTGGCTGCCGGGCTATCTCGATTCCCGCCCGGTGCGCATCGGCAACGCGGCGCACCAGCAGTTCCAGCTCGACGTCTATGGCGAGCTGATGGACGCCTTCCAGCAGGCGCGCAGCGGCGGGCTGGCGGCGACGGAGACCGGCTGGTCGCTGCAGCGCGAGCTGATCGCCCATGTCGCCGGCGTGTGGACCAAGCCGGATTTCGGGATCTGGGAATCGCGCGGCCCGGCACGCCATTTCACCTATTCGAAGGTCATGGCCTGGGTGGTGTTCGACCGTGCGATCAAGGCGGTCGAGCAGCATGGCCTGCCGGGCAAGGTCGAGGAATGGCGCGCCCTGCGCGAACGGATTCGCGCCGACATCCTCGCGCATGGCTTCGACGCCACGCGCAACACGTTCCGCGCCGCCTACGGCGAGACCACGCTCGACGCCAGCCTGCTGCTGCTCGCCCAGGTCGGCTTCATCGACGCCGACGATCCGCGGTTCCTCGGCACGATCGCCGCCATCGAACGCGAGCTTCTGATCGACGGCTTCGTCCGGCGATACGATCCGATCCGCACGAAGGACGGCCTGGAGCAGGACGAGGGCGTCTTTCTCGCCTGCAGCTTCTGGCTGGTCGATGCCTACGCCTCCACCGGGCGCCACGACGAGGCGCGCGCGCTGTTCGAGCGCCTGCTCGCGATGCGCAACGATCTGGGCCTGCTGGCCGAGGAATACGATCCCGTGGCCGGTCGCCTCGTCGGCAACTTCCCGCAGGCCTTCTCGCACGTGGCCCTGATCAATACCGCCTTCAATCTCACGCGGCTGGAACGGCCGGCCGAGCAGCGGGCGCGCGGCGATGGCACCGCTCAGCGCCCGACGACACCGCCGGGCAAGCCGCAGCGACCCGGTTCCGGGCCGGAGATGGCGCAACCGGAAACCGCGCAGGACGATTGAGTCGCGTCGGCGGTCCGGCATGATCGGCCGGCATCGGACCGGGCTTCCACGGCACGGCATGACCGCGCAGACGGTCGGGGGAACACGTTGACGACCCAACAGATCGAACTCTTTGCGCTGTTCGGCGTCGTGCTCGCGTTCCTGCTGTGGGGTCGCTTTCGCTACGATCTCGTCGCCGCGTGCGGGCTCCTGGCGGCCGTGGCGCTCGGCCTGGTTCCGCCGGACCAGGCATTCTCAGGCTTCTCCAATCCCGCCGTCATCGTCGTGGCGTTGGTCCTCGTCGCCTCCCGCGCCTTCGAGAACTCCGGCGCGCTGGGCCTGGTGACGCGCGGCCTGATCGACGACAAGCGCGGGGTCGCGGCGCATATCACCATCATGGGCGGCATCGCCGCCGGCCTGTCGATGGTGATCAACAACGTGGCGGCGCTGGCGCTGCTGATGCCGCTGGACATCAAGGCCGCGCGCGCCGCCGGACGGGTGCCGGCGCAGACGCTGATGCCGCTCGCCTTCGCCACGATCCTGGGCGGCATGGTCACGCTGATCGGCACGCCGCCCAACATCATCGCCTCGAGCGTGCGCGCCGAGCGGCTGGGCCAGCCCTACCAGATGTTCGACTTCGCGCCGGTCGGCCTCGGTATCGCCCTGGCCGGCATCGCCTTCGTCGCCCTGGCCGGCTGGCGCCTGATTCCCCGACGCGCCGATCCCGTGCCCGCCGGCGGCGCGCTGTCCTTCAAGGCGGAGCTTGTGGTTCCCGCGCAATCGCCGGCGATCGGCCGGGCGGTCGCCGAGCTGGCCGACGCCGCGGAGCGCGCCGACGTCCTCATCCTGGGGCTGCTGCGCGAGGGGATCATCCACCGCGGCAAGGCCGCGCGCATGGTGCTGATCGAAGGCGACGTGCTGCTGGTCGAGGGCACGACCGACGCCATCGGCGAGTTCATCAAGACGGTCGGCCTGCAGGACAAGCCGGAGGAGAAAGCCGACGAAAAGGACGCCGCGCCGGCCGAACAGAAGGACGCAGCCGGCAACGCGGAAAAGGACAAGGACAAGGGCAAGGACGGCGAAGGCGAGCGGCCATGGGAGCCGACCATCGTCCAGGCCGTGGTGCGCACCGATTCGCGCATCGTCGGCCGGTCCGCCGTCGATCTCGAGCTGCGCAGCCGCATGGGCGTCACGTTGCTCGGCATCGCGCGCGCGGGCGACTTCATGGAGAGCGCGGTGCGGCGCCGGTCGATCGCGGCCGGCGACCTTCTGCTGCTGACCGGCATCGGCGCGACGCGATCCGCCAATCTCGAACAACTCGGGCTGATCGCGATGGGCGAGGTCAATGTCGCGCCGGCGCGGCCGCTGCGCGTGGCGATCGCAGTAGGCCTGTTCGCCGCGGCCATCGCGGCGGCGGCCATCGGGCTCCTGCCGTTCACCGTGGCGATCGCCATCGCCGTCGCCGGCTATGCCGCGACCGGTCTCGTGCCGGCGCGCGAGTTCTACAGCCAGATCGAATGGCCGGTGGTCGTGATGCTGGCCTGCCTGCTGCCGATCGGCGCCGCCTTCGAGCGCCTCGGCGGCACGACGTTGATGGCCGGCGTCATCGTCGATCTCACCCGCGGTCAGCCGGCGACAGTCGCGCTCATCGTGCTGATGCTCGTCACGATGACGCTGTCCGACGTGCTCAATAACGTGGCCACGATGGTGATCGCCGGGCCGCTGGCGCTGGATCTCGCGGCCAGGCTTTCGGTCAATCCCGACACCTTCCTGATGGGCGCGGCGATCGCGACATCCTGCGCCTTCCTCACGCCGATCGGGCACAAGAACAACACGCTGATCATGGGTCCGGGCGGCTATCGCTTCGCCGACTACTGGCGGATGGGCCTGCCGCTCGAGCTCGTCGTGCTGGCGGTGGGCGTGCCGCTGCTGCTGATCGTCTGGCCTCTGTGAGGGGCGCGTGGATGCGCGCCCTGCGATGGTCACAATGTGACGCGACGGTCGCCGCCGCGGGGCAGGCCAACACCTGGTTCGGCCTCGCTTAGTCTGGTTGTCGCGTTTCCTCACCCTCCCGGGATGATCGCTCGTGGACGTCGACGTCTGGATCGACACGATCGCGGCAAGCCTGCGCGCCCTGGCGACCGCCTGGACGGCCTATCAGGCGGCGATCGCGGTTGCCTGCGCCGCGCTGGCGTTCGGGCTCACGCGGCTGATCGAGCCCAGGATCGAGGCTCGGCTGAGACGGATCTCCGGCCAGCCCCGGCTCCTGAGGGCCCTGGTCGTCGTCACGCGGCGCATGCAGTGGATCCTGCTGGCTGTCGGCCTCTGGATCGCCGTCGGCGTGCTGCACGATCTGACCGAGCAGGCCAATGGCCACCTGCTGCGGCTGGCCGCGCGCCTGGCGACGGCATGGGTGGTGATCAGCATCCTGTCGCGCGTGATCCAGAGCCGGCCCAGGGCGCGCTTCGTGGCGATCGTCGGCTGGATCGTCGCGGCGCTGTTCATCGTCGGCTGGCTGGAACCGGCGAAGCACCTGCTCGACTCGGCGGGGTTTTCCATCGGCGAGCGCAGGCTGTCGCTGCTGACGCTGCTGTACGGCCTCGCCGTCCTGGCCGTGGCGCTGTGGTTCGCCGCGGTTGCCGGCACCGTGCTGGAGCAGCGGCTGCGGACCAGCGAGCTGCTGACGCCCAGCGCGCAGGTGCTCGCGGCGAAGTTCGCCAAGGCGGCGATGATCTTCGCCGCGATCGCCATGGCGCTTTCGGCCGTGGGCTTCGACCTCACCGCGCTCACCGTGTTCTCCGGCGCCTTCGGCCTGGGACTCGCCCTCAGCCTGCAGAAGGTCGCGTCGAACCTGATGAGCGGCGTGATCATCCTGATGGACCGCTCGATCAAGCCGGGCGACGTCATCCAGCTGGGCAGCACCTTCGGCTGGATCAGCTCGCTGCGCGCGCGCTACGTGTCGGTCATCACGCGCGACGGCGCCGAGTATCTGATCCCCAACGAGACCTTCGTCACCGAGCAGGTGATCAACTGGTCGTACTCGGACCGGCGCATCCGCCAGGAGGTCCGGTTCGGCGTCACCTACGACTGCGATCCGCACGAGGTGCGCCGCTTCACGTCGGCGGCGGTGGCCAAGGTCAATCGCGTCCTGTCGACGCCCGCCCCGGTCTGCCACCTCGTGGAGTTCGGCGATTCGTCGCTGAACTTCGTGCTGCGCTTCTGGATCGAGGATCCCGAGGAGGGGCTGATGAACGTCAAGGGCCAGGCGATGCTGGCCGTGTGGGACGCCCTGAAGGAGCATGGCGTCGGCATCCCCTACCCCCATCGCGAGATCATCGTGCGCGACGGGAGGCCGCCGGCCGCCGGGACCTAGCGCGGCATCAGCGCCCAGTAGTCGAGATCGAGCACCACCGAGGGATCGGTCTTGCCGTCGGCGCCCTTGTCCGGAAAGGCCGCGGCGTCGGCGTTCTTCACCGCGCGCGTGCGCAGGCGCAGCGCGCCCAAGTCGTCGCGGCCGACGAGCTCGGCCTTGTCGACCACTTCCGACCAGGCATAGATCGTGTCGCCCGCCAGGGTCGGGTTGGTATGGCTGCCGGCATTGATGGCGGCGATTTTGAAGGCGTTGGCCAGGCCGTTGAACGACAGCGCGCGCGCCATCGAGATCACGTGCCCGCCGTAGATCAGCCGGCGGCCGAAGCGCGTGCCCGCCGCCAGGCGCTGGTCGAAGTGGACCTTGGCGGTGTTCTGGTAGAGGCGGGTCGCGATCATGTGCTCGGCCTCCTCGATGGTCATGCCGTCGACATGGTCGATGCGCTCGCCGATGGCGTAGTCGCACCAGCGATGCGGCGAGCCGGCCAGCGAAAGGTCGTAGTCTTCGAGCGAGAGATCGTCGGGCACCGCGAGATCGCCGGCGGCGAGCGACGCGGCGAGCTTGGGCACGGTGGCCGGCGCCACGGCTGCCTCCTTGTCGCGCTTGCGCACCATCACCCAGCGCACGTAGTCGAGCACGGTCTCGCCGGCCTGGTTGACGCCTTCCGAGCGGACATAGACCACGCCGCTCTCGCGGTTGGAGTTCTCGCGCAGGCCGATCACCGTGGAGCGCGCCGACAGCGTATCGCCGGGATAGACCGGCACGCCGAAGCGGCATTCGGCGTAGCCGAGATTGGCCACGGCGTTGAGCGAGACATCGGGCACGGTCTTGCCGAAGACGACGTGGAAGACCAGCAGGTCGTCGACCGGCGCGCCGGGCAGGCCCACGGATTGCGCGAAGGCATCGGCCGACTGCAGCGCGAAGCGCGTGCCGTAGAGCGCCGTGTAGAGCGAGACGTCGCCCTCGGTGACGGTGCGCGGCGTGGCGTGCGCCAGCTCCTGGCCGAGGGTGAAATCCTCGAAGTAGTTGCCGGGGTTGGTCTTGGCCGGGGCGTTGCGCGACATGATCGCCTGCACGAGTCGGCGCCGCCTCGACGAGGCGGCACGGGTTGTGCTCGGGCGATTCTCCCTGTCCCGCCGTCGAACGCGGCGTTGAGGTCAGCCTATAGCCGTTTGGGCCGCGCCGCTCCAGCGGCGCTTTCATGAGCGCCGCTGGAGCGGCGCGGCCCGAAAAAGCTCTTCAGGCCGCCAACTCCCGGATCGCCGCGGCGAGCGCGAGCTGGCGCTGCGCCTGCTCGACGTGCAGGTTCTCGATCATGCGGCCGTCGACCACGACCACGCCCTTGCCCTCGGCGCGCGCCGTCTCGAAGCCGGCGACGATCTTCTCGGCCATCGCCAGCTCGGCCGCCGAGGGCGCGAAGATCTCGTTGCAGGGCTCGACCTGGGTCGGATGGATCAGGGTCTTGCCGTCGAAGCCGAACTCGAGCCCCTGGCGGCACGAGGCCTTGAAGCCCTCGATGTCCTGGATGTCGTTGTAGACGCCGTCGAGGATGGCGAGCCCATGGGCGCGCGCCGCCAGCAGGGTGAAGCCCAGCGGCACCACCATCGGCAGGCGCAGCGGCGTATGCTGCGCGCGCAGATCCTTCACCAGGTCGTTGGTGCCCATGATCAGGCAGGCCAGGCGCGACGAGGCCCCGGCGATCTCCTCGGCGCGCAGGATGCCGCGCGGCGTCTCCATCATGCCCCACACCGCCATCGCCGGCGGCGCGCCGGCGGCGTCGAGCAGGGCGACGACGTTGGTGACGTCGGCGGCGCTTTCCAGCTTCGGCACCAGAATGGCGTCGGCGCCCGACTTGGCGACCGCCGCGACATCGGCGCGGCCCCATTCGGTGTTGAGCCCGTTGCAGCGGATGACGATCTCGCGCTTGCCGTAGGCCCTGCCCTGCGCCGCCGCCACCACGTTGGCGCGCGCCGCCTCCTTGGCGTCGGGCGCCACCGCGTCCTCGAGATCGAAGATCAGCGCATCGGCCGGCAGGCCGCGGGCCTTGTCGAGCGCCCGCGTATTGGCACCGGGCATGTAGAGCACGCTGCGGCGTGGACGGACGGTCGCGGTCATTGAAATGAAATCTTCTCCCCGGCTCGGAAGTGGCGGACTATATATCGACGGGGGCCGGGCAATGCCATCGCCGGCTCGAAGGTGATGCGCGTCCTATCGATCCAGTCCCACGTCGCCTATGGCTATGTCGGCAATCGCGCCGCGACCTTTCCCTTGCAACGCTTGGGCCACGAGGTCTGGGCCGTGAATACTGTCGAGTTCTCCAACCACACCGGCTACGGCGCCTGGAAGGGCCGTGTGGCCTCGCCCGATCAGGTGCGCGACGAAATCGCCGGCATCGCCGAGCGCGGCGCGCTTTCGACCTGCGATGCGGTGCTGACCGGCTATCTCGGCGACGCCGCCCTGGGCGAGGTCGTGCTCGAGGCGGTGGCGATGGTGCGCGCCGCCAATCCGCGCGCGGTGTGGTGCTGCGATCCGGTGATCGGCGACACCGACCGCCAGGTCTATGTGCGCCCGGGCATCCCCGAGTTCTTCCGCGACCGCATCCTGGGCCTGAGCGACATCCTGACGCCGAACCATTTCGAGCTCGAATGGCTGAGCGGCCGCAAGGTCTCGACGCTCAGGGACACCCTGTCGGCGGCGCGCGCGCTGATGGGCGCGGGTCCGCATCCCTCGATCGTGCTGGTCACCAGCCTGCGCCGCAGCGACGCGCCTGAAGGCACCATCGAGATGCTGGCGCTCACCCGCGAGGCGGCGTGGCTGGTGTCGACGCCGGAGCTCGCCTTCCCCGTCGCGCCCAACGGCACCGGCGACGCGGTGGCCGCCCTGTTCCTCGCGCAATGGCATGCGCATGGCGATGTCGGCCGCGCCCTGGAGGAGGTCGCGGCCTCGATCTTCGCCGTGCTCGAGGCGACGCTGCAGTCGGGCGAGCGCGAGCTGCGGCTGGTGACGGCGCAGGACGTGCTGATCGCACCGCCGCGGCGCTTCAACGCCGTCAAGCTGGACGCCTGAGGCGCGCGTGTCGGGTCACGGCCTCGAACCCCTGCTGCTCTTCATCGAGGGCGCCGTCATCGGTTTCCTGATCGCCGTGCCGGTCGGCCCCGCCGCCATCCTCTGCGTGCGGCGCACCATCTCGACCAGCATCATCGCCGGCATCGTCACCGGCATCGGCGCGTCGCTGGGCGACACCCTGTTCGGCGCCGCGGCGGCCTTCGGGCTCACCTTCGTCAACGACTTCATCGTGCGCAACGAGGCGTGGATCCGCGGCATCGGCGGCGTGGTGCTGTGCGTGATGGGCTGGTCCTACATCACGCACCGCCCGCCCAGCGTCGGCGATCCGGTCGCCACCGACCGCGAGCATCCCTACCTCACCACCCTGCGCTTCCTGAGCTCGAGCTTCTTCATCACCGTGTTCAATCCGCTGACGGTGATGGCCTTCGGCGCGGTCTTCGCCAGCCGCGGCCTGAGCAACGTCGGCAACAACATGACCCAGGCGCTGGTGCTGATCGCCGCCGTCTTCGTCGGCGCCTTCGCCTGGTGGACGTCGCTCTGCGGCATCGCCTGGGTGGCGCGCGTGTGGTTCACCGGCGGCGGCCTGGTCTGGCTCAACCGCGTCTCGGGCATCGCGCTCGCCGGCTTCGGCCTCGCCGCGACCCTGTCGATCCTGCCGGTGAACTGGCGCTGGTTCGGCGACACGCTGGGGCTGAACTAAAGGCAGGCTCCCATCCGGCGGGGACCATCGTCGAGAGGCGGCACACGTCAACAGGAGGCGACCAGCATGACGACAATCCTCACCGACCGCGGCGACACGCAGGTCGAGGCGCGCGACGGCCTCATGATCAGCGCCGCCGATGCCGAGCGCGCGACCGGCTGGGCGCTGAAACCCGAGGGCATGTGCCGCGCCGAAATCTGCGTGCCGTTGCCGTCGGGCATGGCCGGCGACGGCCGCGTCGATCTCGCCGCCTTCTGGCGCCATCTCGGCAATCCGGTGCTGGCGAGCGAGGCCGGCGACGTGTGGATGCTGGGCACCGGCGTGGAAGCACGCCGCGCCGCGCTCGAGGGGCTGGAGGCGCCTGATTTCACCCTGCCCGATCTCGCGGGCCGCCCGCATACGCTCTCCTCGCTGCGCGGGCGCAAGGTGTTCCTCGCCACCTGGGCCAGTTGGTGAGGCTGCCGCTTCGACTTGCCCGTGTGGCAGCACCTCTACAGCGAGATCAAGGGCACCGGCACGATGATCGTCGCCATCGCCGAGGAGAGCCGCGGCGCCGAGCATGCGCGCCAGTGGATCGAGGCGGCCAAGGCCGAATACTGGTGCCTGATCGACACCGACCATCGCGTCGCCGATCTTTACGGCATGATCAACGTGCCGCAATCGGTGTGGATCGATGAGCAGGGCCGCATCGTGCGGCCGCCGGAGACCACGGGCTCGACCGATCACTTCCGCCGCATGGACCTGAACACGCGCACCATGGCGCCGCAGGACCAGGCCGCGCGCAACGCGGCGCGGCTGGCCTATCTCGACGCCGTGAAGGCCTGGGCGACAACCGGCGAGCACGCGCTGCCGGCCGACACGGCGCGCCGGCGGCTGCCGGCCAACACGCCCGAGATCGCCCTGGCGCATGCGCATTTCCGGCTGGGGGTCTGGCTGCGCGCGCATGGCCGCACAGCGGAGGCCGACCGCCACCTCGCCGAGGCCAGCCGGCTACATCCGGATTCATGGAACATGTGGCGCCAGGCGGCGGATCTCGAGGAGGTCGGCAAGGCCAGCGGCCCGGCCTTCTGGCAGCGCGTGCAGGCGCTGGGCGACAAGCCCTACTACCCGCCGCCGGATTTCACGGCGGTGTAGTCCGCCCTGTCGTCCTGAGCGCAGCGAAGGACCCAGCGGTGTTCCAATCAAACGCAAGCGGCGCCGGATGCGATTCGGCGCCGCGCCACTTTGGCCGTTCGACCGCGACGTCCTTCGCTCCGCTCAGGCCGACGGGTTGGCTGCCTTCAGCGTCTCCAGCTCCGCCGCGATGCGGTCGAAGACCGGGGCCCAGTCGCCCGGCGTGGTCTGGCGGAAGATGCGCAGGCTGGGATACCAGGGGCAGTCCTCGCGGCCCTGCTGCCAGCGCCAGTCCGGCACCGTGGGCAGCAGCAGCCAAGTCGGCATGCCCATGCCGGCGGCGAGATGGGCGATCGGCGCGTCGATGGTGATCAGCAGGTCGAGCTGCTCCAGCGCGCTGGCCGCCTCGGCGAAGTCGAAGATGCCGCGACCGACGTCGTGCACCAGGCCGCTGGCGCCGTGCGACTGGATGTCCTTCTGGTGGGCGCCGCCCTGCAGGCTGAAGAACAGGATCGCCGGATCGCCGGCCAGCGCCATGAAATGCGCGAACGGCACCGAACGCTGGCGATCGAGCGCCTGGCCCGGCATCGCCGCCCAGTAGATGCCGGCGCGCAGTGTGGCGCGTGGCAGGTTGCCCAGCTTGATGCGCCCGCGCTCCGGCGGCAGCAGATAGGCCTCGCCCGACATCGCCGCGGGAAC
>JBFXAZ010000107.1:0-18888 GCA_050183765.1 Reyranellaceae bacterium
GCGACGCCCCGGAAGTCGCGCTGCAGGCCGAGGAAGTTGCGCACCAGAGAGGATTTGCCCGAGCCGTTGCGGCCGACGACGGCGAACAGCCCTTGCGCGGGAAAGGCGAAGGTCACGTCGTTCAGCGCCGGCACAGGATTGCCGGGATAGAACAGGGTCAGCCCCTGCGCCTCGAGCCCGGCATTCCCGAGACGCTGCAGCGGCGGCACGCCCGATGAGCGCTCGACCGGCGCGGTGAGGATGTCAGCGAGATGGGCGATGCCGACATCGGCCTCCTGATATTGCGCATAGGCCTGCGAGGCTGACAGCACCGGCGCCATGACGCGCGCCGCCAGCAGCTGCATCGCCAGAAGCTCGCCGACCGTGAGCTGGCCGTGGAACACGCGCCAGCAACCGATGCTCAGCACGATCACCGCCAGCGCGCGCGAGGCCGCCTGGGTGCCGACCATGAATCTCCGCGACAGCCGGTTGACCACGCGGAACGCGGCGATCGCCCGCTCGGTCAGCGCCGCCCAGCGCACGAAGCGCGCGCCCTCCATCGCCTGCGCCTTGATCGTCGCCATCTCGGTGATGGTCTCGGCGACGACGGCCTGGCGCTCGCCCTCGACCGTCTGCAGCGCCCGCGCCGCGCGGCGCGCCTGCTTGCGCTGGCGCGCCAGCAGGACGCCCAGCGCCGAGGCGATCGACGCGGCGACCAGCGAGATCGTCCAGTCGTAGTAGGCCATGATGCAAAGCGCGACGATCGAGCTGCCGGCGTCGAGGCTGAGCGGCGGCACGGTCGCCAGCATGAAGCCGCGGATGCGCTGGATCTGCCCCAGGCGGTTGAGCGTCTCGCCGGGCGAGAGTCGGTCGGCGTCGAGCCGCGCGCGCAGGAGGTGCAGCGACATCAGGCGGTAGACGCGGCGGTCGAAGACCTCGGCCAGGCGAATCAGGAAGCGCTGGCGCAGCGCCGAGAAGCCGGCCTCGCCGACCACCGCCAGCAGGGCAGCGGCGCCCAGCCACACCAGCCCGACGCTCGCGGTCTTGCCGATGATGCTGTCGATCGCCTGCTGCATCAGGATCGGCACCGATGCGGCCATGGCGTAGATCACCAGGGTCGAGACGAAGACGCCGGCGACGTCACGCTTGCGGAGCAGGAAGGTGCGCGCGGCCCAGGACCAGTCGAAACGGTGGGCGGGCATCAGTCGACCACGACCTCACCCTGAGGAGCGGCAACCCTCTCACTGTCATTCCGAGCGCAGCGAGGAATCCAGGGCGGAAGCCTAGATCCCTCGCTACGCTCGGGATGACAGGTGGGCTGCGCCCTGGTGAACGTCCTCACCCGGCAAGCCGTTCCATCGCCTGCTTCAAACGGGCTGTCGTCGCCACGGCGTCCTCGCGGCGGTCGCGTTGTTCGGCGACAACGTCCTCGGGCGCCTTGGACATGAACTGGGCGTTGCCGAGCTTGGCGTCGATCTTGGAGACCTCGCCGTCGAGCTTGCGGATCTCCTTCTCCAGCCGCGCGCGCTCGGCCTTCAGGTCGATCACGTCGGCCACCGGCAGCGCGTAGGTCGCCTCGCCGAGGACCAGTTGCAGCGCGCCCTTGGGCACGGTCGAGTCGAGCTGGATAGCCTCGACGCGCGCCAGGCGTTCGATCGCTGCGCGGTGGCGGTCGAGCCGCCCACGCGTCTCGGCGCCGGCGTCGCGCACCAGCAGGGTCAGCTTCGCGCCGGCCGGCACGTTGACCTCGTTGCGCGCGCTGCGGATGTCGGAGATCAGCTTCACCAGCCAGCCCATCTCGGCATCGGCCGCGGCGTCGGCGATCTCCACCGGCAGCACCGACCACGCCTGCGTCACCAGCTCGCCCGTCCTCGCCCGCTGGTCGAGCTTGTCCCACAGCTCCTCGGTGATGAACGGCATGATCGGATGCAGCAGCTTGACGATCTCGGCCAGCACGAAGCCGGTGACGGCACGGGTCTCGGTCTTGGCCGCCTCGTCGTCGCCGCTGAGCACCGGCTTGGCCAGCTCGACATACCAGTCGCAGAACGTGCCCCAGACGAACTCGTAGAGCGCGCCGGCAGCCTCGTTGAAGCGGAACTCGACCAGCGCCTTGTCGACCACGTTGCCGCAGCGCGCCAGCTCGCCGATGATCCACTTGCTGAGCGTCTGCTGGGCCGTAGCAGGATCGAAGCCCTCGACCACCGTCACGCCGTTCATCTGGCTGAAGCGCGTGGCGTTCCACAGCTTGGTGGCGAAGTTGCGATAGCCCTCGACGCGCGAGGTCGCGAGCTTGATCGGCCTTCCCATCGCCGCCAGCGCCGTCAGGGTGAAGCGCAGCGCGTCGGCGCCGTACTTGTCGATCAGGTCGAGCGGGTCGATGACGTTGCCCTTGGACTTCGACATCTTCTGGCCGCGCTCGTCGGTCACCAGCGCGTGCAGGTAGACGGTGTGGAACGGCACTTCCTGCATGAAGTGCTGGCCCATCATCATCATGCGCGCGACCCAGAAGAACAGGATGTCCCAGCCGGTCACCAGCACGCTGGTCGGGTAGTACTTCTTCAGCTCCGGCGTCTCCTGCGGCCAGCCCAGGGTCGAGAACGGCCACAGCGCCGAGCTGAACCAGGTGTCGAGCACGTCGGGGTCGCGCGTCAGCGCGACGTCGTGACCGTGCTTCGCCCGCGCCGCTTCCTTCGCCTCCTCCTCCGACATCTCGACGAAGACGTTGCCCTGCGGGTCGTACCAGGCCGGGATCTGGTGGCCCCACCAGAGCTGGCGCGAGACGCACCAGGGCTGGATGTTCTCCATCCAGCGGAAGAACTCGTCGCGCCCGCGCTCGGGCACGAACTTCACCGAGCCATCGCGCGCGGCGCGGATCGGCGCCTTGGCCAGCTCGGCGGCGTTGACGTACCACTGCTCGGTCAGGAACGGTTCGATCGGTACGCCGCCGCGATCGCCGTAGGGAACGGTGTGCGTATGCGGCTCGATCTTCTCGACCAGGCCCAGTGCCTCGAGCTCGGCGACGATCTTCTTGCGTGCCTCGAAGCGGTCGAGCCCGTGATATTTCTCGACCACGCCCGATGCCGCATCGGCGGGCAGGCCGGCGAGGAAATCGGCGTTGTCCTTGAGCGTCAGCCGCGCGAAGCGGTCGAGCACGTTGATCTGCGCCAGCGTATGCCGCCGGCCGACCTCGAAATCGTTGAAGTCGTGCGCCGGCGTGATCTTCACCGCGCCCGAACCCTTCTCCGGGTCGGAATACGCGTCGGCGACGATCGGGATCGAGCGTCCCGCCACCGGCAGGATGGCGCGCCGCCCGATCAGCAGGCGCCACTTGGGATCGTCGGGATGCACGGCGATGCCGGTATCGCCCAGCATGGTCTCGGGCCGCGTGGTGGCGACGACGATGTACTCGTCCGGCGCACCGCCCTCGATCGGGTAGCGCAAGTACCACAGGCTGCCCTTGACCTCGCGCGGCTCGACCTCGAGATCCGAGATCGCCGTGAGCATCTTGGGATCCCAGTTCACCAGGCGCTTGTCCTTGTAGATCAGCCCCTGTTTGTAGAGCGCGACGAAGACCTTCAGCACGGCGGCCGACAGGCCCTCGTCCATGGTGAAGCGCTCGCGGCCCCAGTCGCACGAGGCGCCCAGCCGGCGCAGCTGGTTGGTGATGGTGCCGCCGGACTCGGCCTTCCACTCCCAGACGCGGGCGAGGAACTCGTCGCGGTTCAGCAGGGTCTGGTTGGGGCTCTTGGGCGTCTGGCCCAGCGCCAGGCCGACGCCCTTCTCCTCGAGCTGGCGGGTGACGACCATCTGGGTGGCGATGCCGGCATGGTCGGTGCCGGGCTGCCACAACGTGTCGTCGCCCTTCATGTGGCGCCAGCGGATCAGGATGTCCTGCAGCGTGTTGTTGAGCGCATGGCCCATGTGCAGGGAGCCGGTGACGTTGGGCGGCGGGATGACGATGGAGTACGGCTTCTTGCCCGAATCCGGCCGGGCGGCGAAAACGCCCGAGCCTTCCCACTCGGCGTAGCGGCGGGCCTCGATATCCTTGGGGTCGTACGTCTTGTCCAGCATCTGCCTCAAGCCTCTGAGGCGCTGGGGTTTACGGCATTTTCGGACCGGTTGGAACCCTGGCGGTCGGATCTACTTCTTCCGGTGGATCGTGATTGTCTCGTTCTTTTCGACGGATTCCGTCCGTCCTTTCCCGTCACGCGTCGTCGGTGCGGCGGAGGGTCCCTTCTGGACCTTTTCCTGGGCCTGCGGCCGCCGCTTTTCCTCGGCGGCCCCCAAGGATGGCATTGCGACAAAGGCGAGTGAAGCGAACGTCGCGATCAATACGCGAGCGGCAATAACTGTCGTCATCTCCGTCCCCCTGGCACTTGCAATGACTATACGACGCGTCGGCAGCCTTTATCCCCGCAACCCGCATCCTTTGCCTGTCACCCCGCCGCGGTCCAGGGATCGATCACCCTCAGGCCGGCGGTGGCGAAATCGCTCGCGTCGCGCGACGCGATGGCGAACCCCTGCGCGGCGGCGATCGCGGCGATGTAGCCGTCGGCTGTGGGGAAGCCCCTTCCGACCGCGCGGGCCTTGACAGCGAGGTCCGCGTAGCGCCGCGCTGCCTCGACATCAAAAGGCAGTATGCGCGGTGCAAAGAGCTCCAGCACGCCGTCGAGCGCCGCCGACAGATTGTCCTTGCGCCTGCCCCTGGGGAGCGCGCCGATGCCGAACAGGAGCTCGGCGATGGTCACGCTGGAGAGGAAGAGCGTCTCGGCCGCCTGGGCGTCGAGCCAGTCACGCACGCCATGGTGCGGCTCGGGCTTCATCGCCTCGGAGACGACACTGGTGTCGAGCAGAATCATCCGAAGCGCATCGGCTTGGCGGGACGAGTGTCGCGGGCGTGCTCCATCGCCTCGACATCGGCGTTGGTGAGGCCGATCTTTCGGCTCATCTCCGAGAGGGCCGTGCCGAGACGCAGCCGTCCTTCGGGACGTGCGGCGGCCTCCAGAATGGCGCGCATTTCCGCTTCCGCGCTGCGATTGTGCTGCGCCGCTCGGATCTTCAGAGCGCGATGCGTCTCCTCGGAGAGGTTGCGGATGGTGACGGCGGCCATGATAGCGTACTCCCAATACTGATTGCGATGCTATCACTCTAGGCTGTATGATAGCAGCCTTCAAGAAGGATGGCGGCGCCTCAATCGCATACTTGGGCCGCGACAACTGCAAACTGGGCAGCGCCGCCGGTGTCTTTCGTCTGACTGGCAATAGCGACGATCCGTCCATCGGGCGAAATATCAGCGGGAGCTGTGCCAGGTGGACCACCCGAAATTGCCAGAATCTCCTGAGGTGCGGCGCCGGCTGCAACGAGGACAGCTCCAGCATGGTGCTGCCTCGCCGAATCGGTGAATGCCGTCAGATGCAGGTAGCCGCACCGGACTTGCAATACCCTGCGCGTAAAGGGGACGAATCGCAGGCACGTCGCTCGCAGCGGCGAGACAGCACCTCTTTCCCCAGGGGCATTCCAGATTTGTCCCGCAAGGCAATCTGTTCGTCGCCATCCCTGTTCAAGTCGCTCCAGCGACGGCTCCGCCTTATCAATGAAATAGGCGTTGTTGCTCGCAAACTCCGGGGGAAAGAAATAAGAATCCGACCATGGCAAATACTGGACCCCCACTAAGCTGGGGACGAAATAGTTCGTCTCCAGGTACGCTTTGGGTTGTCCGATCTCGCGCTCAACTTCAACCGCAAGCCCAGCCCTGCTCTTGAGATCTATCGCTATGCCATGGCCAGGCCGCAGGCGCTGGAGATTGCCACGCTCGTATTGGTGAGCAGCGAAGGGACGGTAGTCGTTGCAGCCAAAGACCTCCAACCTGTTGCCAAAAGACCTTACATCGATGCTTCGCCCAAGAAACTTCTCCAAAGCACCAACTGCGTCTGCGATTTGGGAAGATCGAGTATCGACGCCATTCGACGGAACAACCGCCACACGACCAGAGACGACATCTACACATCGGACTGTTACTTGCCGCTGTTCGATGGTCCTACCCGTACCAACTTCCCAAAAAGCCTGGCTGACCGGTCGCCCAACCTGAAACGTTAGGTATTTGTTGTCGATCCACAGCATTCGGCTCGGCGCACCTGGCACACCCAAGCGGCCTACTTCCTTCGCCATTGCTGTTGCGGACCACGCCGCAATGAAGGCTGCCAGCACGATCTTGCGCAACATTGTTCGTGAGTGAGGAAGCGTCGGCATGCTGCACATCGTCGGATCAACCGTGAAACAGCTCGCTCACCGACTCACCGGCATGAATCCGCCGCATCGCCTCGGCCAGTGCCGGCGCGATCGACAGCACCGTGAGCTTCGGATACCGCGCCGGCTCGGCCACCGGGATGGTGTTGGTGCTGACGATCTCCAGGATGTCGCCCTGCGCCGACAGCCTATCGAGCGCGCCCTCTGTGAACAGGCCGTGGGTGCAGGCGACGCGCACCGTGCGCGCGCCCTCGCGGCGCAGGTGGCTCATCAGCTCGATGAGCGTGCTGCCCTTGGCGATCTCGTCGTCGATGACGATGACGTCCCTGCCCTTCACCTCGCCGATGATGTCGCTGATCACCACCTTGTCGTTCTCGAAGCGCTTCTTGACCGCCATGGCGACGCCGGTGTCGAGGCGGCGGGCGAAGGCGTTGGCCTCCTTGGCGTAGCCGAGGTCGGGTGCCACCACGACTGAGTTGGCGAGGTCGTAGCGGCGGAAATGCGCGGCCATCTCGCCCAGCGCGTGCAGGTGGTCGACCGGCACGCTGAAGAAGCCGTGCACCTGCGGCGAGTGCAGCGCCAGCGCCAGCACGCGGCTGGCGCCCGCGGTCACCATCAGGTCGGCCACCAGCCGCCCGCCGATCGAGACGCGCGGCATGTCCTTCTTGTCGGAGCGCGCATAGGCGTAGTGCGGCAGCACGACGGTGATGCGCGAGGCCGAGGCGCCGCGCGCCGCGTCGATCATCAGCAGGAGCTCGACCAGGTTCTCCTGCACCGGCGGGCAGAGCGTCTGCACGATGAAGACGTCGCGCTCGCGGCAATTGGCCTGCAGCTGCACTTCCAGGCAGTCGTTGGCGAAGCGCTGGCAGCGCGCGGGCGAGAGCGGCACGCCGAGGCTCTCGCAGATCTCGCGCGCCAGGGCGGGATGCGCGCTGCCCGAGAATACCGTGATTTCCCGCACGCCCGATCCCCCGCCGTTGGAGGCGCTTGATAGGAGAGCGGGTGCGGAATGTCCATCCGTCTCCCTCTCCCGGCGATGTCCTCCCTTCCCCCGGAGGGGGAAGGTGGCGCGCGTAGCGCGACGGATGGGGGATGTCTCAACGACATCGGTATCCGTCTTCGACATCCCCCTTCCGCCCTTTGGGCACCTTCCCCCTCCGGGGGAAGAGAGGCTCCGCGCATGGCTCGAACGGTGGATGCGCGCTAGGCTGAGGCTTCCGGCGCACGGAGATCCGCATGAAGTTCGGCCTGCACAATCCGTCGTGGCTCTTCGGTTCCGATCCCGACGGCATCTTCGAGGCGGTCAAGGCCAAGGCCCTGTGGGCCGAGGATCACGGCTTCACCTGGTTCTCGGTGATGGACCACCTGATCCAGATCGGCAATGTCGGCGCGCCGGACGAGCCGTTCATGGAGGGCTGGACGGTGCTGTCGGCGCTCGCCGCGGTGACGCGCCGCATCCGGCTGGCGACGCTGG
This sequence comes from Reyranellaceae bacterium, assembly GCA_050183765.1. Lineage (GTDB taxonomy): Bacteria > Pseudomonadota > Alphaproteobacteria > Reyranellales > Reyranellaceae > JAFAZJ01. Next base: position 7,700 of record JBFXAZ010000107.1, read on the forward strand.
TCTCCTCGGTGCACTACCGCAATCCCGCGCATCTCGCGAAGATCGCCGCCGGCGTCGACCAGATCAGCCGCGGCCGCCTGACCTTCGGCATCGGCGCCGGCTGGTTCGAGACCGAGTACCGGCAATACGGCTGGGAGTTCCCGCCGCGGCCGGCGCTGCGCATCCGCCAGATGGAGGAAGCCGTGCGGCTGATCCTCGCGATGTGGGCCCAGCCGCGCACGACCTTTCACGGCAAGTATTTCCACGCCGAGGACGCCATCCTCGAGCCCAAGCCGATCCAGAAGCCGCACCCGCCCGTGATGATCGGCGGCGGCGGCGAGCAGATGACCTTGCGCGCCGTGGCCCGGCTGGCCGATGCCTGCAATGTCGGCGGCACGCCCGAGATGGTGCGGCACAAATACGAGGTGCTGCGCCGCCACTGCGAGGCCGAGCAGCGCGACTACGCCGCGATCGAGCGCACCAACATCATCAGCTTCGTGCTGGCGCGCGACGAGGCGGCGCTCGCCGCCAAGCGCCAGAAGCTCGCCGTTCCCGCGCAGTTCTACGGCTTCGCCGGCACCGTGTCGCAGGTCACCGACCTGGTCGGCCGCTACCGCGACGCCGGCGTGCAGCTGCTGATCAGCAGCGCCTACAGGAACGACCACGAGACGCTGGAGCTGCTGGCGTCCGACGTGATGCCGACATTCGCCGGATAGAACTTGGACCGCGTCGCTCCAGCGACGCATCATGAGCGCCGCTGGAGCGGCGCGGCCCCAACGCGCTACTGCGCGGCGATCGCCAGCGCCGATTGCGCCTGCGTCTTCGGCAGGGTGACGGTGGCGCGCAGGCCGGCGCCGTCCTTGCGGTTCTCCAGCCGGATATCGCCGCCATGGGCGCGGATGGCGTCGCGGGCGATAGCGAGGCCCAGGCCGGCGCCGCCGGTGTCGCGGTTGCGCGACGCCTCGAGCCGCACGAAGGGCGCGAAGACGCGGTCGAGCTCTTCCTGCGCGATGCCGGGGCCGCGATCGGCGACCTCGATCTCGATCGCGTTGGGCAGCTCGCGCAGGGTGACCTCGGCCTCGCCGCCATAGGACACGGCGTTGTCGACCAGGTTGTCGAGCGCGCGGCGTACGGCGGAGGCGTGGCAGGTCAGCACGAGGTGGTTGGGGCCCTCGTAGCGCACGTTCTTGCCTTCGTCGGCGGCGTCCTCGCTCAGGCCCTGCAGCAGGGCGGCGATGTCGACCGGGCCGCGCGGGCCGCGCGCGGCGTCCTCGCGCGACCAGGACAGCGTCTCGCCAACGATCTGCTCCATCTGGCGGATGTCGGCGAGGATCTTCTGACGCGTCTGGTCGTCGTCAACCAGCTCGGCGCGCAGGCGCAGGCGGGTCAGCGGCGTGCGCAGATCGTGCGAGATCGCCGAGACCATGCGCGTGCGATCCTCGACGAAGCGCGCGACGCGCCCGCTCATGCGGTTGAGCGACTGGGCGATGGTGCGCACCTCGAGCGGGCCGGTCTCGGCCACCGGCGTGGCGTCGCGATGCAGGCCCAGATGCTCGGCCGAGGCCGCGAGCTGGCGCAGCGGCCGCACCAGCCGGCGCGCGGCGATCCAGGAAATGCCGCCGATGACGATCAGGGCCAGCGCCAGCCAGAAGACCAGCGCGATCGGCCCGTCGATGAAGGGCGCGGCATCGACGCCGCGCACGATCAGCCAGCCATTCTGCTGAACGCGCACGGCGATCTCGAAATCGCCGGTCAGCACCCATCCGCGCCAGCGCGGCCGCGGCGGGCCGCCGGTCTGCGGACCGGGATGCGGCGGGGCCGGCGATTGCAGGTCCTCGGGCGGCACGGCGATGATGCGCGGGCGCGCGAAGCGCGGCACCGGGCCCTCGCGGCGGCGCACCTCGACCAGCACCTCGCGGCCCTTGAGCAGCTGCGACAGCCGCACCGCGACGTAGCGCTCCAGCCGGTCGTTGGGCGTGGCGGCGCCGGTATCGGGCCGGCTCTCGCGCCAGTCGAAGCGCAGCAGGCCGGCGACGTCGCTGTCGCGCGCCGAGTCCAGCGGCGACGGCCGGATGCCGCTATCGATGCGCGTGACCGCGTTGATCACCTCCTGCACCACCCAGCGCGGCGAATAGGCGTGCACCTCGGTGGGGCGGATGAGATGCGCCGCCAGCAGCGTGACCGCCTGCACCGCCACGATCGACAGCACGACCACCAGCGCGATGTAGGGCGCCAGCCGGTCGGGGCCGCGCAGCAGGCGCGCGATGAAGCTCACGAAGTCACCTCGCCGCCGTCGCGCGTCACCGCCGGCGTGAAGATGTAGCCGTCGCCGCGCACCGTCTTGATGAAGGTGGGCTCGGCCGGGTTGGGCTCGATGCGCCGGCGCAGGCGGCTGATCTGCACGTCGATGCTGCGGTCGAGCACGTTGGCGACTCGGCCATGGGCGATGTCGAGGAGTTGATCCCTGTTCAGGACACGCTGGGGCCGCTCGAGGAAGGCGAGCAGCAGGTCGAACTCGCTGCTGCCCAGCGGCACCAGCGCGCCGTCGGGCGCATTCAGCGTGCGCCTGGCGCTGTCGAGCGACCAGCCCTCGAAGCTGTAGACCGGCGGCGCCGCCTCGCCGTCGTCGGCCGAGACGCTGACCCGGCGCAGCACGGCGCGGATGCGCGCCAGCAGCTCGCGCGGGTTGAACGGCTTGACCACGTAATCGTCGGCACCCAGCTCCAGGCCGATGATGCGGTCGGTGTCCTCCGACATCGCCGTCACCAGGATGATCGGCGTCGGGCCGTGCTCGCGGATCTTGCGGCTGAGCGCCAGGCCGTCCTCGCCCGGCAGCATGATATCGACCAGCGCCAGGTCGACGCGCCCATTGGCCAGCGCCTGCATGGCCTGGCGCGCATCGGGCACAGCCGAGACGCGAAAGCCGTTGCGCGTCATGAAGCCCGACAGCAGCGAGCGGATCTCGCGGTCGTCGTCGACGATCAGAAGGTGCGGGGTGCGTGCCACGTCAGGGGGCTCCTGTCCGGCGAAGGCCGGTGATTCCCTTGCCGGGATAATAAGGCATCACGAGGTCATGGCGGCAGGTCCGCGTTGGGGACGGCAATCGCCCGTTACACTACGTCAAGCGGCGGTCACCATTGCCGGGCGTATCCTCTCTATATGAGCTGCATCGGCCTCGTGCCGCCCCCTCGGAAAGGACCCCCGTCCATGCTCAACCGTAAGACCATGATGGCCGCCACCGTCGCCGGCCTCGCCATGCTCGGCTCGGCCGTCGCCATCGCCCAGACGCCGCCGCATGGCGGCCCGACGCCGCCGGACCGCGACGCCATGCGCCGCACCATGCACGAGCGCGTCTGCAAGGAGGCCCCTGCCCGCCTTGCCGGCCGCATCGCCTACGCCGAGGTCAAGCTCGGCATCACCGACGCGCAGAAGAGCGCCTGGCAGACCTTCACCACCGAGGCCCGCGCCGCCGCCCAGCCGATGGTGAAGCTGTGCGACACGCCGCCGGCCAACACCCGCGGCGACGCCGCCGCCCAGCTGGCGCAGCGCGAGCGCTCCCTGACGGCCATGCTCGAGACCACCAAGGCGATGCGCGCGGCGGTCGAGAAGCTGACGCCGGTGCTGACCGCGGACCAGAAGACCCAGCTGGCCAGCGTGATGCGCATGGGCGGTCGCGGCGGCATGCACCGCCACGGCGGCGATCGCATGCGGCCGATGATGATGCGCGGCCAGCACCCCGGCGACATGCCTGCGCCGCCCCCGGCGCCGACCAAGTAAGCCTGCAACGCCCCCTCGAACGCGAACGGCCGCCGGTCACCCGGCGGCCGTTCTGCGTGGGGCAGCCCCGGCGACACCCGTCAGCGGCGGGCCATGCGCTGGATCTCCCGCGCGACCAGCTTCTCGACCATGTCCGGCAGGTTCCTGTCCATCCACTCGACCAGCACCGGCCGCAGCATCTCGCGCACCAGATCCTCGACGGTCTTGCCGCCGCCGGCCGGCGCGGGGGGAATCGCGGGCTCGGGCTCGGAATCGATCACGGCGCGACCGAGCTTGTCGAATGAGGTCGAGGCCTTGGCGCCGACGGTGCCCGTCGCCGCGGTCGCCAGCGCGGGCATCACCGGCGGTACGGGCGCGGCGGGCGGCTGTGGCGGCAGGGGGCGGGCGCCGGCCGGCTGCGGCTCGTTGGTGCCCATCACCGAGGATTTCGGCGGCGACGGGATCGGCATGATGCCGGCAGGCGGCATCGGCTTCGGCCGCTCGCCCGGCCCCGTCGACTGCGGCGGCTCCTCCACCAGCTCGGTGAGCAGCAACACGTCGTCGCTGTCGGGCTCTGCCTTCGCATGGGCCGGCGCGGACATCGAACGCAGCGGCGAGTCGGTCGCGCCCGGAGCCGCGGCGGCACGGGCCTCGTCGTCGGAGATGATCTTGCGGATGGACGCGAGGATGTCATCCATCGAGGGATCGTTCTGGGGCTTGCTGTCGCTCATGGGCACCTTCCCCTCATTCCACGCCGCGGCCGCTCGACAGGCTACTTGATGTCCGTGCCGATCCAAACGTCGCGCACGTTCTTGTAGTTGCGCTCCTCGTCGTAGTACTCGACCGGCAGCGCCAGGGCGCGCGCCGTCAGCTGGCCGATGGCCGACAGCAGCGTGTAGTGGCCGACCACGACGTCGCGCTGCGCCGAGACCAACTGCACCTGGGCGTTGAGCAGCTCCTGCTCGGCGTTCAGCACGTCGAGCGTGGTACGCGATCCGACCTGCGCTTCCTGGCGCACGCCCTCCAGCGCCACCCCGGCGGCCCGGATCTGCGCGCTGATCGATTCGACGCGGGCGCGCGCCGCCTCGTACTGCCGGAAGGCGCGCACCGCCGTCTCCGCCGCCTGGCGCCGCGCGCCGTCCAGCTCGGCGAGGCGCTGGCCCACCGTCTGCTTGGCGGCGCGCACGCGGCTGTACTCGGCGCCGTTCTGGTAGATCGGCACGCTGGCCTGCAGCTGGATCGACTTGGTGTCGAGGCGGTCGCCCCGGAGCTGCGAATCGTAGGTGCGCGACCACGAGCCGACGATGTTGATCGTCGGCAGCAGGTCGCCGAAGGCGTTGTCGACGGCGTATTGCGCGCTGCGCACGCGGTGCCAGGCCGCGATCGCGCCCGGGGCGCGCTCCTGGCCGGCGCTGATCGCCGCGTCCTCGGTCTGCGGCACGCTGCCCAGAAGCGGCGGCCGCTGCAGCTCGCCCGGCGCCACGCCGATGACGCGGATATAGGCGGCGCGCGAGTTGGCGGCCTGAGCCTGGGCCGCGATCAGGTCGGCGCGCGTGCCCTCGAGCCGCGACTCTGCCTGCGCGACATCGGTGCGGGTCAGCTCGCCGACGCGGAAGCGTGCCTGCGTCGCGATCAGCTGCTGGTTCAGCACGTTGACGTTGTTGCGCCGCAGCTCGACGGTGGCGAGGTCGCGCACGTAGTCGCTGAAGGCGGTCACGGTGTTGAGCAGGGTCGTCTGCTCGCGGTCGAGCAGCACGGCACGCTCGGCCATCACATCGGATTCCGCCCCCCGCGTGCCCGCCAGGGTCTTGCCGCCGCGAAACAACGGCTGGGTGATGGTGATGCCGAACTGGCGCGGCGCCAGGCTCTGCTGGCCGACCGTGCGGGTCGTGCTGTTGAGCTCGGTGGCGCCAACCGCGCCCGTGGCGCGGATCTGCGGCCGCCAGTTGGCGACCTGCTGTGCCACCGTCTCGTCGACGCCGCGCAGCCGGGCGCGCTGGGCCAGCAGATCGGGATTGGAATTGTAGGCGCCGACCAGCGCCTGTCGCAGGGTCTGCCCCTGGGCCGGCCCCACCGCCGCGAGTGCGCCGACAATCGCAACCAGAGCCAGGCGCATACGCATCACGATACCCTCATGGCCGGACCTGCCGCGCCCACGTATCGACCCACACCATGAAGCAATACTAGCACTAGGGTCCAATCGTCAGGTAGCGACTTTATCTCGTTGGCGATTCCGCCTCATACTGTAGCGGCAACACTATATATTAACAACGTTCATATAGTCTTGACACAGACCGACACACGCTCAGAAGACGAACGCCCGGGGCTTCTCGAAGCCCGGCAGAAGCGGCGAGCCGGCATCGAAGATCGCCCGGCTGGAGAACACCCCGTGCGCCTTGCGGCCCAGCCGCATCTGACCGATCCGGCCCGGCACCTCGCCGGCGACCACCGCGGCGAGGCGCCCCTGGTCGGCCAGCTGCCCGATCAGCGCCTCGGGGATTGCCGGCACCGCACCGTCCACCAGGATAAGACTGTATGGCCCCTTGGCCGGCACGCCCGCGGCCAGCGGGCCTTCGACCACCTCGACATTGGCGACGCTCAGGGCGGATGCGGCGGCGCGCGCCTCGGCGGCCAGGCGCGGCTCGCATTCCAGCGCCACCACCGCGCGCACCAGCCGCCCCAGCGCCACGGCGGCATAGCCGGTGCCGGCGCCGACGACCAGGGCGGTGTCGTCGCCGGTGGGCTGCAGCAGCTGCAGCATGCGCGCCAGCAGCATGGGCTCGACCAGATAGCGGCCGCCGCCCAGGGGCACGGCTTCGTCGCTGTAGGCCACGGCGCGCCGCTCGGCCGGCACGAAGCGCTCGCGCGGCAGGTTGGCGAGGACCTGCAGCAGCTCCTCCGACAGCACGCCATTGGGCCGCAGCTGGCCGTCGATCATGTTGCGGCGGGCGATAGTGTGGTCGGTGGCCATCGGGGACTCGGCAATCGGCGTTCGGGCGCGGTGGTTATAGACACGCACGGGCCGTGCCGGCAACGTCCGGGCCATGACCACGCTCCTGCTGTCCGCCCATGCGCTGAACGTCTGGGGCGGGCGCATCGCCGCCGCCCTGCCCGACCTCTCCTTCATCACCGCCGAGGACGCGCTGGCCGCCGAGGTCCCGTGCGAGGCCGACATCGCCTTCATGACCCGCGAGGTCACCGGCAGGTCCAGCAAGGACAATCCCACGCCCGAACTGCGCGGCTTCGAGACCGTGTTGCGCAAATCGCCGCGGCTGCGCTGGCTGCAGATCCACCCCGCCGGCGCCGAGCGCCCGATCTACCGCGAGCTGCGCGCCCGCGGCGTCAAGGTGACAACGGCCTCGGGCGCGACGGCGATCACCGTGGCGCATTCGACCCTGGGCGCGGTGATCGCGCTGAACCGCCGCTTCCCGCTGCTCGCCGATGCGCAGCGCCGGCACGCCTGGGAGCCGCGCCTGGGCGAACGCTCACCGCGCGACCTCGCCGGCCAGTGCGCGGTGATCGTCGGCCTGGGTCCGATCGGCCGGCACATCGCGGGGCTGCTCAAGATGCTGGGCATGCGCACGATCGGCGCGCGCCGCAGCGCCGAACCCGTGCCGCCCTGCGACGACACCATCGCCTATGAGAGCCTCCACGCGGCGCTGCCGGGTGCCGACTGGCTGATCCTGTGCTGCCCCGCCTCGCCGCTGACGCGCGGCATCGCCAACGCCGCGGCCTTCGCGGCGATGCCTGACGGCGCCGGCTTCGTCAACGTCGCGCGCGGCGAGGTCGCGATCGAGGCCGACGTGATCGCCGCGCTACAGAGCGGCAAGCTCAGCGGCGCCTATCTCGACGTCTTCGAGCGCGAGCCGCTCGATCCCGCCTCGCCGCTGTGGGACCTGCCCAACGTCATCGTCTCGCCGCACACCGCCAGCCACTCGCTGGGGCAGAACGAGGCGATCTTCGGCATCTTCCTCGACAACCTCGCGCGCTGGCGGGCCGGCGAGAGGCTACGCAACGATGTCGACGATCTCAGCTGAAACTCAGCTCGTTTCGCCGCGCTCGAGCCGCGCGGCGCCGATGATCGGCCCGAAGTCGCGCCGCTGCACCAGCACCGCGACCGAGCGTGCCGGCGACAGGCGCCCGGCGCCGAGCGTCCACGATTGTGCCCCGCCCTGCCACGTCGCCGCGCGCTCGATGCTGCGCACGACGTTGCGGTTGACCAGCCGCGCCCCGCGATTCTCGCCGCGCGGCACCTGCGTGACGTGCTCGCGATCGTAGGTGACCAGCCAGACGTCGCAGGCGTCGCCCAGCCCGGCGAGCGCCGGCAGCGTCAGCACCACGCCGTCGTTCGGCCCGGCGCTCAGCACCGGGTCCAAGCGCAGGGGATTGACCTTGCCGCCGGCCCCGAGCAGGTCCGCGACGGTGGACTGCGAGAAGCCGGGGGCGTGCACCACGCCGTTGACCATCATCTGCGGCGTGTAGACACCGGGTCGCGCCTGCACGCGCGCGTAGCCGTACTGGCGCGCCGTGCCGCTCTCGCTGGCGTAGGGATCCTTCCAGCCCAGCTTGTCCCAGTAGGTGACGTGGAACGACAGGGCGACGACGTCGGCACGCTTGGCGAGGCTGCCCAGCTGGCGGTCGGCCGGCGGGCAGGACGAGCAGCCCTGCGAGGTGAAGAGTTCGACCACCAGAGGATAGCGGGGCGAATCCGCCGCCCTGGCGACGCCGGCTCCCATGACCAGGGCGCTGGCGACGGTGCCCAGCGCGGCACGTCGGGTCAATCTGTCTGTCGTGCTCATGAGCACGATCCTGCCCAAGCGATGCCGCGCGAGCCAATCACATCGCGATCAATCCGCCGTTAGCGCGCCGCGAGATTGCTTCGCCGGCCGCCGGTGAGAGTCTATCTTCGACCCGACAGGCTGGTTGCGGAGAAGACCATGAAGCTCGAAGGCGGATGCTATTGCGGCGCGGTGCGCTATGTCGTCGACGGCGAGCCGATGCTGAAGGCGCAATGCCATTGCCGTGAGTGCCAGCACATCACCGGCGGCGCGCCCAACATGTTCATGGTCATGCCGGGCGACGCCTTTCGCTACACCAAGGGCACTGCCCGGCAGTTCACGCGCAAGGACATCGCCAATCCGGTCACGCGCGAATTCTGCCCGGAATGCGGCACGCATGTGATGACACGCCCACCGCGCGCCGTCGCCGTGGTCAAGGTCGGGACACTGGACGATCCCAAGGCGTATGGTGGGCCGACCCTCGCGATCTTCACCTGCGACAAGCAGCCGTTTCACCACGTGCCCGAGGGTATCCCGGCCTTCGACAAGCGCCCGACCTGACGGCCGCGCGCGCCCGCCATGCGGCTGACCGGCGTTGCCGGCGGGCTGAACCGGCGTTTATATCAGCGACATGACGCCAGCCATCCGCATCGATCCCGCTACCGGGCTGAAGCTGTTCAACACCCGCGCCGCCAAGGCCACCGAGAAGATCGCCGGCAAGGGATACTCGGCGATCGACGACGTGACCCTGAAGACCCTGCCGGAGCCGCCGCAGGGCGCGAAATTCAACGCCGAGGAGCAGGCGAAGTACCGCGCCAACAAGGAGGCGCGCCGCGGCGCCGCCGACTACATGGCGATGGAAGGCGAGTTCGCGCGCTATCTCGACGACGTCTATTCCGAGCCGCCGATCCCCCGCGAGGCGCTGGAGGACGAGACCGAGGTCCTGGTGATCGGCGCCGGCTTCGGCGCGTTGCTGCTCTGGTACAAGCTGAGGGCCGCCGGCTTCACCGACGTGCGCATCTGCGAGAAGGGCGGCGATGTCGGCGGCACCTGGTACTGGAACCGCTATCCCGGCATCGCCTGCGACGTCGAATCGTACTCCTACCTGCCGCTGCTGGAGGAGATGGGCTACTACCCGAGCATGAAGTTCGCCTCGGGATTCGAGATCCTCGAATACTGCCAGGCGATGGCCCAGCGCTACGGCTTCTACGACCGCTGCCTGTTCCACACCACGGTCACGCGCACCACCTGGGACGAAGCGTCGGCGCGCTGGATCGTCGAGACCGACCGCGGCGACAAGATGCGCGCGCGTTTCGTCGTGCTGGCCAACGGCATCCTCACCACGCCCAAGCTGGCGCGCATCGAGGGCATGGAGAGCTTCGCCGGCGAGTCCTTCCACACCTCGCGCTGGGACTACACCGTCGATCTCGAGGGCAAGCGCGTGGGCATCATCGGAACCGGCGCGACCGCCGTGCAGGTGATCCCCGAGATCGCCAAGGTGGTGAAGCACCTCTACGTTTTCCAGCGCACGCCCTCGACCATCGACGTGCGCGACCAGCGCGCCACGACGCAGGGGGAGATCGAGGCGTGGTCGAAGGACCCGGGCTGGTCGCTGCGCCGGCGCGAGCGCCTGGCGACGATCTCCTCGGGCCGCACCGCGCTGCAGGGCAACGACGATTTCCTCTCGGGCAAGGTCGACAGCGTCAAGGAACGCCGGGTCTACGAGCGCCAGCTCTCGCCCGAGGAGCTGATCCAGGCGCAGCTCAACACCAACTTCCGAATCATGGAGCAGATCCGCGCGCGCGTTGACGCGGTGGTGAAGGATCCGAAGACGGCGGCCGCGCTGAAGCCCTACTACCCCTATGGCTGCAAGCGGCCGACCTTCCACGACGAGTACCTGCCGTCGTTCAACCTGCCGCATGTCACCCTGGTCGACACCGCGCCGCTGGGCGTCGGCAAGATCACGCCCAAGGGCGTCGTGCACGACGACATCGAGTACGAGCTCGACGTGCTGATCTACGCCACTGGATTCGAATGGATGGCGACCGGCACGTTCAACATGATCGTGGGCCGCGGCGGCCAGACGCTGCGCGACAAGTGGCGCGGCGAGGGTGTGCGCACCTTCCTGGGCATGCACAGCCATGGCTTTCCCAACATGTTCATCATGTCGGGCCCGCAGGGCGGCGGCGGGCAGTTCAACTTCACGCGCGGCCTCGAAGGCCACACCGACTACGTCGCGTGGATGCTGAAGACGATGAAGGAGCGCGGTGCCTCGATCGTCGACGTCAAGAAGGAGCCCGAGGACGCCTACGCGCAGCATTGCCGCGAGGCCGACATCATGACCGCGCCGCTGCGCGACTGCCTCAGCTACTACAACGGCGACGGCAAGGCCGAGCCCGGCAGCCTCGCCTATTACGGCGGCCCCCGGAAATGGCACGACCTGCGCATCGCCGCGCAGGCCTCGCTGGAGCCGTTTGTGTTCGAGGAGCGAGTAGCGTAACAACCCCTACCTTCCCCCGCTGGCGGGGGAAGGTGCCCGAAGGGCGGATGGGGGTGGCCGACATCGCGGTCACACTCGATCTTCGGCGTTGTCGCGCGATCCACCCCCATCCGGCGCTTCGCGCCACCTTCCCCCGCCGGCGGGGGAAGGGAGTAACTACCACGCCGGGGGGGTGC
>JBFXAZ010000108.1:0-18845 GCA_050183765.1 Reyranellaceae bacterium
GATGTAACCTTCCCCCGGAGGGGGAAGGTGGCGGCGCGACGCGCTGACGGATGGGGGATGTCGACGACGAACGGCGCAGTCCGCCCTCGACATCCCCCATCCGCCTTCGGCACCTTCCCCCTCCGGGGGAAGGTATTGATTGCCTCTACCGGTGCTTCCAGGCGGCTTTGCGCTTCTCGGCGAAGGCCGCCATGCCCTCGGCGCGATCGGCGAAGGCGAAGGTGGCGTGGAAGGTCCTGCGCTCGAAGCGCACGCCTTCCGCCAGCGTGGTCTCGAAGGCGCGGTTCACTGCCTCCTTCGCCACCATGGTCGCGGGCAACGACATCGAGGCGATCTTCTGCGCCGTCTTGAGCGCCTCGCCCATCAGCTCGGCCAGCGGCACGACGCGACTCACCAGGCCGCAGCGCTCGGCCTCGGCCGCGTCCATCATGCGGCCGGTCAGCACCATGTCCATCGCCTTGGACTTGCCGACGAAGCGCGGCAGGCGCTGCGTGCCGCCGGCACCGGGGATCGTGCCCAACGTGATCTCAGGCTGACCGAACTTCGCGTTGTCGGCGGCGATGATGAAATCGCACATCATCGCCATCTCGCAGCCGCCGCCCAGCGCATAGCCCGCCACCGCCGCCACGATCGGCTTGCGCACCTGGCTGACCTTCTCCCAGCCCACCGTGATGAAGTCCTTCAGGAAGACGTCCTGGTAGGACTGGTCCTTCATCTCCTTGATGTCGGCGCCGGCGGCGAAGGCCTTGTCGCTGCCGGTCAGCACCATGCAGCCGATCTCGGCATCGGCCTCGAAGGCATCGAGCGCCTGGCCCAGCTCCTTCACCAACGCTGCGCACAACGCATTGAGTGCCTGCGGCCTGTTCAGTCGAATGATGCCGACGCGGCCCTGCGTCTCGGTCGTGATGTTTTCGTAGCTGGCCACGCGTCCCTCCGTGTCGAATTGGTATTGGATTGAATACAACTAGCGCTGGCAGCGCGCGCAATAGAAGGTCGAGCGGCCGGATTGCACGATGCGCCGCACCGGCCGGCCGCAATCCGGCGTCGCGCAGGTCGCGCCTTCGCGGTCGTAGACCGAGAAGCGCGTCTGGAAATAGCCCAGCTCGCCGTCGGGCTGCATGTGGTCGCGCAGGGTCGAGCCGCCGTCGCGGATCGAGCGGTTGAGCACGTCCTTGATCGCCGCCATCAGCCGGATGGCGCGATCTTCCTTGACGGTGTGCGCCGAGCGCCGGGGCGAGATGCCGGCGTGATACAGCGCCTCGCAGGCGTATATATTGCCGACGCCGACCAGGACGCGCTGGTCGAGCAGGGCCGCCTTGATCGGCGTGCGCTTGCCCTTCAGCCGCGCCGCCAGCGCCAGGCCGTCGAAGGCCGCGTCGAGCGGCTCGGGCCCCAGGCCGGCGAACAGCTTGTGGCCCTCGAGCTCGTCGTCGGCCATCAGCAGCACCAGGCCGAAGCGGCGCGCGTCGTTGAAGCGGATCTGCCAGCCGTCGTCGGTCTCGAACACGACATGGTCATGGGCGTCGAAGGGCTTGGCATTGGCCTCGCGCGCCGGCACCAGGACCATGCGTCCCGACATGCCCAGATGCAGCACCAGCGTCTCGCCGCCGTCGAGGCGCCACAGCATGTACTTGGCGCGCCGTTCCAGGCGACGCACGCGGCGGCCCTCGATGCGCTCGGCGAATTTCGCCGGCATCGGCACGCGCAGATCGCGCCGCCGCTGGATCAGCCTGACGATGCGCCGCCCCTCGAGGCGCGGGGCGAGCCCGCGCAGCACGGTTTCGACTTCGGGCAGTTCGGGCATGGCGGGCGCGAAAGACGACAGATCCGGGGAGGGGATGCTATAGGGCTGCCCGCCATAGCACACTCCCACCCGATGCGCCGCACGCTCACGCCGATCCTGCTGCTCGTTGTCGGCGCGTTGTGGCTGCTGGCCGGGCTGTCGCTCGCCGGTGGCTTCGTCATCGACGTCGAGCTCTACAGCCATTTCCGGCTGCCCGTGCTGGCCGCGTGCGCGCTGCTCGCGCTGGGCGGCCTTGCCGCGCGCCAATGGGCGATCGGCCTGGTTTCGCTGCTGCTGGCGCTTGCCCTGGGCTGGAGCACCGCCGCCTATCTGTTGCCGCCGCCCACCCTGCCGCCCCGGCCGGGGCCGCAGGCCATTCGCCTGCTGTGGGCCAACCTGCAGAACTGGTCGACCTCGAGCGAGGCATTGGACGCGGTGCTCCAGGACGCGCAGGCCGATGTCGTCGTCCTCACCGAGCTGTCGGCGCGGCACAAGCGGGCCGTCGAGCACGCGCGGGCGCGCTGGCCCCACCAGACGCGCTTTCCGGGCGGCTCGGCGTTCGAGCTGCTGATGCTCAGCCGCTGGCCGCTGCGCGAACTGCGCATCGACGTGCCGTTCGACGACCGGTTTCCGATCTTCGATGCCCTGGTCTGCCCGGGCGCCACGCTCGAGGGCTGGGGCGAGGCGTGCGTCGCGATCGTCGCGCTGCACGCGGTGCGCCCGGCGCTGCCCGGCGGCTTCATCGGCGTCCCGCCGACGCGCCGCGACGCGATGATCGAGGTCGCCACGGCGGCGGCGCGGCGGCGCATCGTCGAAAAGCACGGGGTCGTGCTGATGGGCGACTTCAACACCACGCCCTTCTCGGCGAGCTTCCGCCGCATTCTCGACGACGGCGGGCTGGTCGACAGCGCCACGCAGCCCGCCGAACGCCCGCGCTGGCCCCGGCCGACCTGGTTCTCGCGCTGGCCGGGCGTGGGCCTGTCGATCGACCATATGCTGCTGTCGCCGACCTGGCGCATCGGCGAGCGCCGCCTGGGGCCGTTCTTCGGCTCCGACCATCGCCCGCTGGTGATCGAGCTCAGCCCAATCGGCCGCAATGGGTGACGTGGCGGCAGGGCCGGCGGCGGTCTATATCGAGGGCATGAGTGGGGAGACCGACCCGTCCGGCACGGCGCCGTTCGGCCTGCGCGACGTGCCCGTCGCTCAGAAGGCCGGCATGGTGCGTCAGGTCTTCGACAGCGTCGCGCGCCGCTACGATCTGATGAACGACCTGATGTCGCTGGGCGTGCACCGCCTGTGGAAGGACACGATGGTCGATCGCCTGGCGCCGCGCGCCGGCATGCGCTTCATCGACGTCGCCGGCGGCACGGGCGACATCGCCTTCCGCATCGCCCGGCGGCTGGGCGCCGCCGCCGACATCACCGTCTGCGACATCAACGCCACCATGCTGGGCGTCGGGCGCGACCGCGCCGTCGACCGTAACCTGCTGCACGGGCTCGCCTGGGTGACCGGCGACGCCGAGGCGCTGCCGTTCCCCGACCGCAGCTTCGACGCCTATACGATCGCCTTCGGCCTGCGCAACGTCACGCGCATGGAGCAGGCCCTGTGCGAGGCGCGGCGCGTGCTGCGGCCGGGCGGGCGTTTCCTGTGCCTGGAGTTCAGCCGGGTCGGGCTGCCGGCGCTGGCGGCGATCTACGAGCGCTATTCGGCGACCATGCTGCCGGCCATCGGCGGCCTCATCGCCGGCGACCGCGAATCGTACCGCTATCTGCACGAAAGCATCCAGCGCCATCCGCCGCAGCCCGAGCTGGCGGCGATGATGCGGCGCGCCGGGCTGGCGCAGGTCGGCTGGCGCGATCTGTCGGGCGGCATCGTGGCGCTGCACGGCGGCTGGCGCGTGTGAGCGGGCGCTGAATGATCCGACCGCTGCGCCATTCGCTGCGCCTGGCGCGCCTGGCCTTCACCCTGGCGCGCCACGACGCGCTGTTTCCGCTCGAGGTCGTGGGCGTGGTGCCCGGCGTCGTGACGCTGGCGCGCCTGGTCCGCCGTCGCGGCGATACGCGCCGGCCGGGCGAGCGCCTGGCGGCGGCGCTGTCGGAGATGGGGCCGAGCTTCATCAAATTCGGCCAGGCGCTGTCGACGCGCGCCGATCTGCTGAGCGAGCAGGTCGCGATCGACCTCGGCCGGCTGGCCGATCACCTGCCGCCATTTCCCGGCGAGGCGGCGCGGCGCACGATCGAGCAGGAGCTGGGCAAGCCGGTGAGCGCGCTTTTCGCCCGCTTCGACGACCTGCCGATCGCCGCCGCGTCGATCGCGCAGGTCCACTACGCCGAGACGATCGCCGGCGACAAGGTCGCGGTGAAGGTGCTGCGGCCGGGCATCGAGGCGGCGTTCGCGCGCGATCTCGATCTCTTCTACTGGCTGGCCGAGCTGGTCGAGGTGGCACGTCCGCAGTTCCGTCGCCTCAAGCCGGTGGAAACCGTGCGCGCCTTCGCCGAGGTGACGCGCACCGAGATGGACCTGCGCATGGAGGCGGCGGCGGCGCAGGAGCTGGGCGAGAACTTCGCCGACGATCCCGGCTATCGCACGCCGCGCGTCTACTGGGACCTCTCGGCGCGGCGCGTGATGACCATGGAGCGCATCGACGGCATCCCGATCGGCGAGCGCGAGCGGCTCGTGGCGGCCGGCCACGATGTCGACGAGGTGCTGCGCAAGAGCGCCGAGGCCTTCTTCTACCAGGTGTTCCGCGACGGCTTCTTCCACGGCGACATGCATGGCGGCAACGCCTTCGTCGAGCCGTCGGGGACGATCGTGCCGGTCGATTTCGGCATCATGGGCCGCGTCGACGCCGACACGCGCGGCTATCTCGCCGAGCTGCTGATCGCCTTCCTGCGCCGCGACTACCGGGCGGTGGCCGAGGTTCAGTTCCGCGCCGGCTTCGTGCCGCTCGACCAGTCGGTCGAGCTGTTCGCGCAGGCCTGCCGCTCGATCGGCGAGCCGATCTTCGGCAAGCCGTCCAACCAGATCTCGATCGGCCGCCTGCTGGCGCAGCTGCTGCGCGTCACCGAGCGCTTCGAGATGGCGGCGCAGCCGCAATTGCTGCTGCTGCAGAAGACCATGCTGATGGCCGAGGGCATGGGCACCAAGCTCAACCCCTCGGTCAACATCTGGGAACTGGCGCGGCCGCTGATCGAGGACTGGATGCGCCGCCATTTCGGCCCGCGCGCGCGGTTCGAGCGCGCGTTGGGCGAAACGCTGGAAGGCGTGCGCCGCGTGCCGCGGCTGGTCCAGTCGCTCGAGCAGATCGCCGAGCGCGAGCGCCGCCGCGCCGAGCTGGCGCGTGTCGTGCCGCCGCGCTGGAGCGCCTGGCGCCCGACCTGGAGCGGCGTGCTGGCGGCCTTGGCGCTGCTGGCGGCGGTGCTGGCGTGGTGGCGCTAGGGCGATCCATCCAATCTGGACCGGACTTCGGTTTCGCCGGCGCCTCGCCCGAAGTATCTTGCGTGCATCAAATCGACGTTGCTCAGCCAGAAGGATTGATTGCTTCCCCGCCGCGAGCCGGCCGCCCTCTTCCCTTCCCCAGGGGCTCCCGCGCTTCGCTTTGTCTCTTGTGTTTAGATGTGTCTCCCCCAAAGGACTTCGCCCGCCGGCATTCCCGGCGGGCTTTTTTTTGTGGATGGCGCTATACGGGCTGCTGTCTTCGTGCAAGTTTCGTCGCCCTGAGGGCGCCGGTTGGATGGGAATGATGGAACGCATGCGCGTTCTTGTCGTCGATGACGAACCCGAGATTGTCCGCGAGCTGGCGGTGCTGCTGCGCCGTCGCGGCTTTGCCGTCGACACCGCCGAATCCGTCTCCGGCGCGCGCAAGGCGCTGGCCGAGCGGCCCCTGCCGCACGCCATCGTGTCGGACGTGCGCATGCCCGACGGCAGCGGCCTGGAACTGCTCGACGACGACATGGGCGAGGGCCGGCCCGGCATCATCTATGTCAGCGGCCATCTCGACGGTGCCGAGGCCAAGGCCGTGGTCAAGCGCGGGGCGCTCGCCGTGCTGCCCAAGCCGGTCGATACCCGCCGTCTGGTCGGCCTGCTGCGCGAGTATGGCGGCCGTTCCAAGCACTGATTGATTTGCCGCGATCGTCGCCGTGCCGGGCGCGCTAGTATGGTGCGCGGAGGAAACGCCGATGGAACTGATACCGATGGGCCCCGGCTTCGGCGTCGAGGTGCGGGGCGTCGACCTGATCGACGTGGCGTCCAACGGCGATGCCTACGACGCCGTGCGCGCGGCCTTCGAGGAGCACTCGGTGCTGCTGTTCCGCAACCAGCGGATCAGCGACGATGTGCAGGTCGCCTACTCGCGGGCGTTCGGGCCGCTGGAGCTGTCCAAGGTCGGCTCGCTGGGCCACGGCTCGTTCTACGGCGTGCTGCGCAACTTCGACGCCGAGGGCAGGATCGTGCCCGACGACCACAAGGAGGCCCTGCGCGCCCGCGCCAACCAGCTCTGGCACACCGACAGCTCCTTCAAGCGCGCGCCGGCACTGGCCTCGGTGCTGTCGGCGCGCACCATCCCCGATCGCGGCGGCGAGACGCAGTTCGCCTCGACCCGCCTGGCTTGGGAGCGCCTGCCGCCGGCCAGGCAGGCGCAGCTCAAGGACCTGGTCGTCTGGCACAGCTACGCCACGTCGCGCGACCAGATCTCGCCCAGGCTGATGTCGCAGGCCGAACGGGACGCGCTGCCGCCGGTCGACTGGCGCATGACCTGGCGCAATCCGGTCAACGGCCGGACCGCGCTCTACATCGCCTCGCATGCCGGGGCGATCGAGGGCATGGGCGACAACGAGGCCAAGGCGCTGCTGGGCGAGCTGATCGAGGACGCCACGCGCGCCGAATACACTTACCTGCACACCTGGCAGCCGGGCGACGTGGTCATGTGGGACAACCGCGCCACCATGCATCGCGGCCGCCCCTGGCCGGGCGACCAGATCCGCCACATGGTGCGCACCACCATCTCGGCGACCGACAGGGACGGCGTGCCGCACGTCCTGCCGATGGCGGCGTAGGGCAAATCGGGCTTCATGCGCCGGCTTCTGTTCACGCTTCTGCTGGCGCTCGCCGCGCCGCAGGCCGCCGATGCGCAGAGCCCGCCCTATCGAGCCGGCGTCGCGCGCCTCGCGGTCGACGACGCGACACCTTTCGATGCGCTGGTCGCCTATCCCGCCCTTGCCGACGAAGCGCCTATCGAGTTGGGGCCGTTCACCCTGCACGCGGCGCGTGACGCGCCGGTTGCCCGACCGGCCGAGGGGGAACGATTTCCTGTCGTGCTCTTCTCGCACGGCAACGGCCGCGGAGCAGGCACGCCGCTGCCGCATCGCCTGCTGCTGCTGCACCTGGCGCGTGAGGGCTTCATCGTCGTCGCGCCGTTCCATCCGCGAACGCCGAGGTCGTTCGTCGCGCGGCCGCGCCAGCTTCGCCGGGCGCTGGAGACGGTGCTTGCCGATGCGCGCCTTGCGCCGCGTGCCGATGCCGCGCGGCTGGCGGTGATGGGCTTCTCGTTCGGTGGCGCGGTCGCGATCCTGGCGGCGGGTGGCGCGCTCGACCTCGCGCATCTGGCCGCCTATTGCCGCGAGCATGGCGAGGACCGGCGCGCCTGCGACGGAGTCGCGACCGACGGCTCGCTCGCCGATATCCCGCCGCTCAAATCGGCCGATGCGCTGGGCATCAAGGCTCTCGTGCTGCTCGAGCCGTTCGGCGCGCCGTTCCAGCGCGGCGGGTTGCGCACGCTCGACATGCCGGCCCTGATCTATCACGCGACGCGGAGCGATCTGCGCAACGAGGGAAACGCCCTGGCGCTCGCGCGCGATCTGCCGCGCGCGCCGCAAAGCGTCGCCGTCGTCGGTGGCCATTTCGTCTTCGTCGATCCATGTCCGCCGGCGCTGCTCGCTGAGGCGCCGCAGATCTGTGTCGATGCGCCCGGCGTGGACCGGTCCGGCGTGCATCGGCGGATGCAGCCAGTGATCACGGATTTCCTGCGCGATGCCCTGCGATGATCGCGCTTCGGTGGCCCTTGCGGTTCGGCAAATCCCTCCTTAATCAGGGTGGAATTGGTCGGGCGGCGACCTGAGCGGAGGGCCTCGGCGACCATGCTGACCGGCAAGCGCATCTTGCTCATCCTCAGCGGCGGTATCGCCGCGTTCAAATGCCATGACCTGATCCGCCGCCTGCGCGAGCGTGGTGCCTCGGTGCGCTGCGTCATGACGCCGGCGGCGACCCGGTTCGTCACCGCGCTGTCGCTGCAGGCGCTGAGCGAAGACAAGGTCTACAGCGACCTGTTCTCGCTGACCGACGAAAGCGAGATGGGCCACATCAATCTGTCGCGCGAGGCCGATCTGCTGGTGGTGGCGCCGGCCAGCGCCAACATTCTCGCACGCATGGCGCAGGGCGTGGCCGACGACCTGGCCACCACGGTGCTGCTGGCCACCGACAAGGCCGTGCTGGCGGCGCCGGCGATGAACGTGCGCATGTGGCTGCACCCCGCGACCCAGGCCAATGTCGAGACGTTGCGCGCGCGCGGCGTCGCGTTCGTCGGGCCCAACGATGGCGCGATGGCCTGCAACGAGTTCGGGCCGGGCCGCATGTCGGAGCCGCTGGAGATCGTTGCCGCCGTCGAGGCCTATTTCATGGGGCGCCTGCCCGCGGCCGAGCCGCCGCCGCTGCTGTCCGGCCCCTCGGTGATCCGCGTGCCGCCCGAGACGATGGGCGGTGCCATCTCGCATCGCCCGCTGCTGGGCCGCCGCGCCATCGTCACGTCAGGACCGACACGCGAGGCGATCGACCCGGTGCGCTACATCTCCAACCATTCCTCCGGCAAGCAGGGCCATGCCATCGCCGGCGCCCTGGCGGCGCTGGGCGTCGAGGTCACGCTGGTCACCGGCCCGGTCGGCGTGCCGGACCCGGCCGGGGTGAAGGTCGTGCGGGTGGAGTCGGCCGACGACATGCTGGCCGCGTGCCGCGCCGCCCTGCCGGCCGATATCGCGATCTGCGCCGCCGCCGTCGCCGACTGGAAGGTGCGCAACGCCGCCCAGGGCAAGCTGAAGAAGGTGCCGGGGGCGAGCGCGCCCGCGCTGGAACTGGTGCCCAACCCGGACATCCTGGCGACGCTGTCGGAGCCGGGTCCGCAGCGGCCGGCGCTGGTGGTGGGCTTCGCGGCCGAGACCGAGAACGTGGTCGCCAATGCCGTCGCCAAGCGAGAGCGCAAGGGCTGCGACTGGATCGTGGCCAACGACGTGTCGCCCGCCACGGGAACTTTCGGCGGCGATAAAAATACAGTGCATCTTGTGACGATCTCAGGCGTTGAAGCTTGGCCCACCCTGGCGAAGCACGCCGTGGCGGAGGAACTCGCCCGTCGGGTTGTCCGTCATTTCGACAGGGGCGGCGCAGCGGCCGCTTCCTGACGGCTGGAATGGAGTTGGGGTATGGCGAACGGGGATCTTGGCGCGACGGCGGAGGTTGATGTGCGCATCGCGGTGACACGTCTGCCCCATGCGGCCGACCTGCCCCTGCCGGCCTATGCCACCGACCAGGCGGCGGGCATGGACCTGCTGGCCGCCGTCACCGCCGATCTCGTGCTGCCCTCGCTCGGTCGGGCGATCGTGCCCACCGGCCTCGCCATCGCCCTGCCGCCGGGCTGGGAGGCGCAGGTCCGGCCGCGCTCCGGACTGGCGGCGAAGAACGGGGTCACGGTTGCCAATGCGCCGGGGACCGTCGATGCGGACTACCGAGGCGAGGTCGGCGTGATCCTGGTCAATCTCAGCCCGGAGCCCTTCACCATCACCCGCGGCATGCGCATCGCCCAGATGGTGATCGCGCGCCATGCCCGCGCCGCCTGGCACGAGGTCGAGGCATTGCCGTCGAGCGCGCGCGGGGTCGGCGGCTTCGGCTCGACCGGCCTGAAGGGCTGAGGGAGGCGTCGCGGTGCCGCGCCTCAGCAAGAAGACCATGTTCGCGATCGAGGCGGTGCTCGACGTCGCCTTCAACGCCGGCGAGCAGCCGGTGCGCAGCGGCGACATCACGCGCCGGCAGAAGATCCCCAAGCGCTATCTCGAGCAGGTGCTGCAGCACCTGGTGCGCTCCGGCATCCTTGCCGGCAAGCGCGGTCCGCGCGGCGGCTACAAGCTGGGTCGCGAGCGTCGCCTGATCTCGCTGGGCGAGATCATCCGCGTCGTGCGCACCCTGGAGGCGGAGACGGAGCCGGACGAGGATACGGGTTCGGCGCTGGCGCACGAGGTTGTGTGGCCGACCTGGCATCGCCTGCGCGAGGAGCTGATGAGCAAGCTCGACGCCATCACCATCGAGGACCTCTGCCGCGACGCGCGCGAGCGCGGCGTGCAGAGCGAGCCGGGCGAGCGGCTGGAGTTCCAGATATGAGCGACATCCCCAGCGTCACCTTGCCGTCGGGCGCGACGATGCCGGTCTTCGGCCTGGGCACCTGGCGCATGGGCAACGATCGCTCCCGGCGCAAGCAGGAGACCGATGCCATCGCCCACGCCATCGACATCGGCTATCCGATGATCGACACGGCCGAGATGTACGGCGAGGGCAATGCCGAGGAGTCGATCGCCGACGCCCTGCAGGGCCGCAAGCGCGACGCGATCTACATCGTCAGCAAGGTCTATCCGCACAACGCCTCGAAGCTGGGCACGATCGCCGCCTGCGAGCGCAGCCTCAAGCGGCTCAAGACCGACCGTCTCGATCTCTACCTGCTGCACTGGCGCGGCCAGCATGCGTTCTCCGAGACGCTCGAGGGCTTCGAGCGCCTGCGCCGCGACGGCAAGATCAAGGACTACGGCGTCAGCAATTTCGATCGCGACGACATGGAGGAATGGGCGGCGCTCGACGGCGGGCGCTGCGGCACCAACCAGGTGATGTACAACCTGGCGCGCCGCGGCATCGAGTTCGACCTCGTGCCCTGGCAGCGCCAGCACCGCATTCCCGTCATGGCCTACTCGCCGCTCGACCAGGGTCCGCTGCTGCGCCACGCCGCGCTGAAGGCGATCGCCGAGCGGCATGGCGCCACGCCGGCGCAGATCGCGCTGGCCTGGCTGCTGCGCCAGGAAGGCATGGTGGCGATCCCCAAATCCGCCGACCGCTCGCGCGTCAGCGAGAATCTCGGCGCCCTGAAGGTCAAGCTCACCGACGCCGATGTGGCCGAGCTCGACCGCGCCTTCCCCCCGCCGAAACGCAAGACCTCGCTGGCGATGGGCTGATCTTCCTTCTCCCCGCGCAGGCGGGGAGAAGGTGCCGAGCGCCAGTGAGGCGGATGAGGGGCTTCCTCGTCCAACAACCTCGGCCGTCGCTGTCGAGACTCCGCGAAGCCCCTCATCCGCCCTTCGGGCACCTTCTCCCCGCCTGCGCGGGGAGAAGGGAAAAGCTCAGGCGTACGGATCGGCGATTCCCATCGCTGCCAGCAGCCGCGTTTCCAGCCATTCCATTCGCCGCGCCTGTCGCTCGCCCCGTTCGTGGTCGTAGCCGAGCAAGTGCAGCGTGCCGTGCATCACCAGATGCGTCAGGTGATCGGCCGGTCGCTTGCCTTGCTCGCGGGCCTCGCGCAGCACCGTCTGTCGCGCCAGCACGATGTCGCCGAGGAATGGCTTGTCGCCCGAAAAGGACAGCACGTTGGTCGGCTTGTCCTTGCCGCGATAGGTGCGGTTGAGGCGCCGCACTGCGGCGTCGCTGTCGAGCGCGATGGCGACGGAGACATGATCGGGCAGGCGCTTGCCGCTGCCGTCGATGGCGGCTTGTGCCGCACGGCGGCAGATCGCGCGGGCTGTGCGCAGCGAGTGAAGCCAGCGCGGATCGAGAACCGCGACGTCGATGCTCACGTCGTCGGCGATCCGGCGGCGCGGCGGCGATCGCGTGAGTCGTAGGCGCGCACGATGCGGGCGACCAGATCGTGGCGCACCACGTCGCGGTCGCTGAAGTTCACGAAGCGCACGCCCTCGACCCCGTTCAGGGTGTCGATCGCGTCGCGCAGGCCAGAGGGCACGCCGGACGGCAGGTCGACCTGGCTGAGATCGCCGGTGATCACCATGCGCGAGCCCTCGCCCAGGCGGGTGAGGAACATCTTCATCTGCATCGCGGTGGTGTTCTGCGCCTCGTCGAGGATGACGAAGGCGTGCGCCAGCGTGCGGCCGCGCATGAACGCCAGCGGTGCCACCTCGATCTCGGCCGACTCCAGCCGCTTGCCGATCTGCTCGGCCGGCAGCATGTCGTGCAGCGCGTCGTAGAGCGGACGCAGATAGGGATCGACCTTGTCCTTGAGGTCGCCGGGCAGGAAGCCCAGCCGCTCGCCGGCCTCGACGGCGGGCCGCGACAGGATGATGCGCTCGACCGTGCCCGCGGTCAGCATCGACACCGCCATGGCGACGGCGAGATAGGTCTTGCCGGTGCCCGCCGGGCCCAAGCCGAAGACGAGGTCGCGGTCGCGGATCGCCTCGAGATAGTCGCGCTGCGTCGGCGAGCGCGGCTGGATCACGCGACGGCGCGTGCGGATCGTCACGGGATCGCCGGGCTGCGCCGCGCCGCCGATCTGCGCGAAGCGCACGGCGGCGTCGACGTCGCCACCCTCCACCGTCTGGCCGCGCCGCAGGCGTTCGTAGAGCGCGCCGATGGCGGCGCCGGCCTGGGCGACCGCCTCGCTGGCGCCGGCGATGGCGAGCTGGTTGCCGCGACTGTCGATGCGCACGCCCAGCAGCTGCTCGATGCGCACGAGATTGCGGTCGTGCTGGCCGACCAGGGTCTGCAGCAGCGCGTTGTCGTCGAACGACATGCGGCGCACGTCGTTGCCGCGCTGCAGGGTGTCGTCGCTCATGCCGCGACTCCCAGGCCGCTGACCACGTCGCCGGCCAGGCTGTTGGCGTGGCCGCTGGCGATGCGCACCTCGACCAGCCGGCCGATCAGCCGCTCCGGCGCCTCAGCGTGCACCGATTGAAGCCAGGGCGACTTGCCGATCAGCTGGCCCTCGCGCCGCCCGCGCTCCTGGAACAGCACCTCCAGCGTCTTGCCTGAAGAGCTCTCGTTGAACGCCGTCTGCTGCGCGCGCAGCAGCGCCTGCAGCGCCGCCAGACGCGCTTCCTTCACCGCTTCGGGCACCTGATGCGGCATCGCCGCGCCGGGCGTGCCCGGCCGCATGCTGTACTTGAAGGAAAAGGCCGAGGCGAAGCCGACGTCCTCGATCAGCCGCATCGTGTCGTCGAAATCGGCATCGCTTTCGCCGGGGAAGCCGACGATGAAGTCGGACGACAGCGCGATGTCGGGCCGCGCCGCGCGCAGCTTCTCGACGATGCGCACAAAGAGGTCGCGGCGGTGCTGGCGGTTCATGGCTTCGAGCACGCGGTCCGAGCCGGACTGCACCGGCAGGTGCAGATAGGGCATCAGCGCCGGCACGTCGCGATGCGCGGCGATCAGGTCGTCGTCCATGTCGCGCGGATGCGAGGTGGTGTAGCGCAGGCGGCGCACGCCATCGATGTCGGCCAGCGCGCGGATCAGCCGTGCGAGGTTCCAGGTCGAGCCGTCGGGCGCCTCGCCATGCCAGGCGTTGACGTTCTGGCCCAGCAGGGTGAGCTCGATCGCGCCCGAAGCCACCAGCGCGCGCGCCTCGGCGAGGATCGCCGCGGCCGGCCGCGAATACTCCGCCCCGCGCGTGTAGGGCACGACGCAGAAGGTGCAGAACTTGTCGCAGCCCTCCTGGATCGACAGGAAGGCGGCACCGCCGCTGACCGAGCTGGGCGCGGGCAGGAAGTCGAACTTCGGCTCGGCCGGGAAGTCGGTGTCGAGCACGCCGGCGCCGCGGCCGCCCCGACGGGCGCCGGCGGCCCGCTCGGCGCGCGCCACCATCTCGGGCAGCCGGTGATAGGCCTGCGGGCCGACGACGATGTCGACCATGGGGGCGCGGCGCAGGATCTCCTCGCCCTCGGCCTGCGCGACGCAGCCGGCGACGGCGACCACCAGGTCGAGGCCCGCCGCCCGCTTCTCCTCGCGCCGCAGGCGCAGGCGTCCGAGCTCGGAGAACACCTTCTCCGATGCCTTCTCGCGGATATGGCAGGTGTTGAGCACCACCATATCGGCGTCGTCCTGCGTCTCGGTCAGCGCGTACCCGAGCGGTTGCAGCAGGTCGGCCATGCGCTGCGAATCGTACACGTTCATCTGGCACCCGTAGGTGCGGATGAAGAGCTTACGGCGCGGCGCGGCCTCGGTCGGCTGTCTGGTCTCGGTCATGCGTTCGGGTCGGGCCGCGCCAGCACCGTGCGGGTCGCGGTCGGCGCCTGCTTATCACCACGGGTGAAAGGCGTCGAGTCGGGTCCGGTTTGTCTTCCTCCCCGCGAAGGCGGGGAGAACGAAGGGGGCGCTACTCCGCGGCCTTCGGCAAAGCCTGGGCAGGCTCGCCGCGGTTGATCGCCTGCAGGCCCTGGGAGACCGCGCGGAAGCAATGGTCGGAGAGCTTCTTGCGGTCGCCGAGCCGGGTGATGTCGGTCGGCTCGTGGAACTGGACCACCACGCTGCATTCGCCGAGCTTGCAGACGTTCCACAGATGACCGGCCAGCTCCATGTCGCCGTACCAGGTGAAGTAGGGCCGCCAGTAGCGGCCCAGCGGAATGCCGTCGAGCCGGGTGTAGGCGACGGTGAAGGGCTGCACGCGCAGCGGCTTGCCGCCGGGCGTGATCTGGGCCACGGCGAACAGCGCGCTGCGGAAGGGCAGCACGCGCGTGCCGTCGCTGCTGGTGCCTTCGGGAAACAGGATCAGGCTGTCGCCCGCTTCGAGCCGGCCGATGATGCTGTCGCGACTCTCGCGCGTGGCGCGGGTGCGGCGCTCGACGAAGACCGTGCGCTGCAGCTTGGCGAGCACGTTGAAGAAGGGCCAAGTCGCCACTTCCGCCTTGGCGACGAAGGATCCGGGGATCGTCGAGCCCAGGGTCTCGATGTCGAGATAGGAGACATGGTTGCCGACATAGAGCGTCGGCGCCTCGGTCGAGCGCGTGCCGCGCACCTCGACCTTCAGCCCGATGATGATGCAGACCAGCCGGTGGTAATAGTACGGAAGGCCGCGCGTGATCGGGCCGATGCGCAGCAGAACCGCCAGCGCCTGGACCGGGATCAGGGTCAGCGTCAGCAGCGCGTAGACGATCAGGCGGAAGGTGGCGCGGCCCGAGGAGCCGAGCGAGGGCGCCGCCTCGCGGAAGGCGCGGTTCTCCGCCGAGATCGGCGATTTCATTCGGAGTCGCGCTGGGCGCGCTCGTAATGCCGGAAGTACTTCTCGGTCACCAGGTCGGTCTTGACCACGATGAAGACGTCGACGGTGTTGAACTGATCGTCGATCACGGCGCCGTCGCCGACGAAGCCGCCCAGCCGCAGGTAGCCCTTGATCAGCGGCGGCACCATGCGCTCGGCCAGCTTCGCATCGTAGCTGCCGGGCGCCAGCAGGTTCATGTCGACATAGCGCTCGGGCAGGGCGCGGGCACGCAGTTCCGGCGGCGCGAGGTGCTTCTGGCAGAGATAGGACAGCGGCAGGGCCAGGCGCTGCAGGTCGGTGCCGGGCAGGCTGGCGCAGCCGAACAACATCTCGATGTCGAAATGCGAGATGTAGGTGGCGATGCCGCGCCACAGCAGGTTCATGGTCGTCCCGTTGCGCGCCGAAGCCTCGACGCAGGAGCGGCCGACCTCCAGCACCTCGCCGGGCCAGTTGGCGAGGCGGGAGATGTCGTATTCCGCAGCGGAGTAGAAGCGGCCATAGGCGCTCGCGGCGCTGCGCCGGATCAGGCGGTAGGTGCCGACGATCGAGGCCGCGCCGCTGCGGCGCCGGTCGATCACCAGCAGGTGGTCGCAATGCTCGTCGAACTCGTCGAAGTCGCGGCGTCGCGCCTGCATCTCCGCTGTCGGCCGCGCCGCCATCTCCTCGTAGAAGACGCGGTAGCGCAAGGCCTGCGAGGCATCCACATCGGCTTCGTCACGCGCCAAGCGAACCTCGAAATCGCCGGCGACGATCGGGGGTAGGCTGCTGTCGAACCGACGGGGCGCGGGGCTCCGGTCGATGGCGGCGCTGCTCATGTCTGCCATTATCGGTCGGCGCAGCCGAGCGTCCACCGGTTTTTATCGATCCTGGCCCTTCTTCGCGCCGGCGTCCTCGGCGTCGACCGGCACGGCGTAGAGCTCCAGGCGGTGGTCGACCAGGCGGTAGCCCAGCTTGCGCGCGATGGCGCGCTGCAGCTCCTCGATTTCTTCGTTGTTGAACTCGACCACCTTGCCCGAATGCAGGTCGATGAGATGGTCGTGATGGGAGTGCGTGGCCTCCTCGTACCGCGAGCGGCCGTCGCGAAAGTCGTGACGCTCGAGGATCGACGCCTCCTCGAACAGGCGGACGGTGCGATACACGGTGGCGATCGAGATGCGCGGATCGATCGCGGTGGCACGCTTGTGCACGGCCTCGACATCGGGATGGTCGGCCGCCTCCGACAGCACCCGGGCGATCACCCGGCGCTGTTCGGTCATCTTCAGGCCCTTGTCGATGCAGCGCTGCTCGAGGCGCGATTTGGCTGTGGTCGACACGGTGACGCTCCGATGCGGCTGGTGGGTCCAGTCCTCGGTCCCTCTATACAGCCATCATCCTGTGCGTCGCCACCCGCGTCATCGCGCTGAGAGTCGTTCGCGTCTTATATCCCTAGTCACTGTCAGGCTTTGCCCGACCGAGCGGTCCGCGCGCGCATGCGCTTGGTGCCGAGGCCGACCTTCTTGGCAAGCGCGCTGCGCACCTTGGAATAGCTCGGCGCCACCATCGGATAGTCGGCCGGCAGGCTCCACTTCGCGCGATACTGGTCAGGGGTCATGCCATATGCGCTCATCAAGTGGCGCTTCAGCATCTTGTGCTTCGAGCCGTCCTCGAGACAGACCAGATAGTCCTTGGTGATGGACTTCTTGACCGGCACCGCGGGATCACGCTTCTCCGCCGCCGCCGGCGCGCCACCCTGCACGCCGTTGAGCGTGACGAAGACCTGCTCGATCAACTTGGGCACGTCGCCGATCGACACCGTATTATTTGACAGGTGCGCTGAAACGATCTGAGAAGTCAGCGCAAGAAGATCGGCCGAGGCCCCGGTGTTTTCTGCCATCTTGTCCTTCACCATGATTTGCCCCAACTGGAGGCCAAGCCCGTATAGTCTGGTATTCCACCCGGATCAATGCGACTAATGACGAACTCATGGCAATTTGACGATGCAGTCCAGCAACGTTGCAGAGATCGACATCACGGCAGACGTGTGTCCCATGACCTTCGTACGCGTGAAGCTGGCGCTTGAGCGCATGGCGCCTGATGCGACGCTGATC
Organism: Reyranellaceae bacterium; assembly: GCA_050183765.1. GTDB lineage: Bacteria > Pseudomonadota > Alphaproteobacteria > Reyranellales > Reyranellaceae > JAFAZJ01. The sequence continues at coordinate 17,150 of JBFXAZ010000108.1, forward strand.
GTGCGGCTCAACGACGGCGAGCCCCTGCGCAACGTACCGCGCTCGGCGCGCGCCGAAGGCTATCGTGTCGAGGAGCTTGGGCCGGAGTCGCCGAACGGCCGCGTCCATCGTCTGCGTATCGAGCGCCAGTGAACTCTTTTACTTGTGCGATATCGTCCGTTTCATGACGAGAGCGTCGACAGGCGCCGCCGGGCCGCGCGTGTAGTACGAGGCGCGCGTCCCGACTGTCGCGAAGCCATGGCGCTCATAGAAGCGGCGCGCCGGCTCGTTGTCGGCGGCGACGTCGAGAAAGAGGGTGCACACGCCGCGCGCGGCACACTCCGCCATCGCCTGCCGCAGCAGGCGCGCAGCGCCGCCGCGGCGGCGGCGGTCGGGCACCACGCCGATGGTGATGATCTCCGCCTCGTCGGCGGCGGCGCGCAGCAGGATCAGGCCGACCGCGCGGTCTCGCCCGGCTTCCATGAGCAGGTGGCCGAAACAGCCCGGCGTCGCGAGCAGGGCGCCGAACTCGCCGCTCGACCACGGTCTTTCCCAGGGCTGCGGAAAGAAGAGGCGGTACAATGCCGCGGCGTCGTCGCTGCCTGCCGACGTCAACGTCGCGGTTCGCCAGTCCTGCCGGATCAAGCCCGGGTCTCGATGTCGACGGTCGTTCGCGCGCCGTCGGCGAGCGTCACGTCGGCGCCGCGCAAATAGAGCGGTCGCGGCGAACCGCCGCGCGCCCAGTGCTCGATGCCGGCGCCGAGCGCGTGTGTGGCGAGGATGGCGGGGTCGACCGACGGGGATGATACGCCGATCTCGGCACGCGCGCCGAGATCCCGCAGCTCCCCGGCCAGGCGCTGCGCGCCGTCGCCGACAAGGATCGCGAGCCGCTGGTCCAATCGTGCCGCGAGTGTCTGCGCCGTCGCGGCGAATGGCGCGACGCCGGGCAAGGCGATGAAGTAGTCGCCGCGTCCCGACTCGATGGCGACCACGATCGTGCCGTCGGCCCGCAGACGATCGGCCTCGGCGGCGCCCAGCAGCAGCGCGTCGGTGGTGGTGATGCCGGCGACGGGAATGCCCAGCGTCATCGCCAGGCCGCGCGCCATGGCCACGCCGATGCGCACGCCGGTGAAGCTGCCCGGTCCGATGGTCACGGCGAGAAGATCGAGATCCGAGGATCGCCAGTCCGCGTCGCGCAGGGCTTTGTCGATCATCGGCGCGAGCATCGCCGCGTGTCCGCGCGTCGTCGCCTGCGCATCGGACGCGACGACGTCGATCGTGCCGCGCTGTTGGGCCAGCGCCACGGCGCAGCGCGCGAAGCAGGTGTCGATCGCCAGGACGCGCCAGCCCGCGCCCGAACGCGGCTGGCGCGTGGCGGCGACGCGCGGCATCTTGGCGTCCATGGACATTGTTGAGATCGCCGCTCCCGCTTTCGACGTCGACATCGCGCTCGCCTACGCGACGCCGGCCAACATAACCGGACGACCGGTCTACAGGAACGCCCGCTGCTTCCTCAACGGCGAGGCGGCGCGGCTACTGTCAGCCGCCATCGCGCTGGCCGCGCCGCTCGGCCTGCGCTTGCGCATCTTCGACGCGCTGCGGCCGGTCGAGGCGCAATGGGCGCTGTGGAACGCCAATCCCGATCCGGAATTCCTCGCCGATCCGCGCAAGGGCTCGCCGCATTCGCGCGGCGCGGCGGTCGATCTCACGCTGATCG